>NZ_JAPDKN010000028.1 GCF_026163565.1 Chryseobacterium sp. YIM B08800 | reverse complement strand
CCCTCAAACTTCCCCACTCCTTGTTGCGGGGTAACCGTTTTTATCGGGGCTAGGAAATTTGTCTTTCATTCCACTTTTGTAATTACGAGAAGTGTTGCGACGAAGTAACCTTTAACCTCATAAACCACCCCGTCAAAAATTCTTTCGAATTTTCGCCACCCCTCCAAAGGAGGGGAATTCGTGCGTTACAGGTTTTAGCATTGCAAGAAGCGTTACGACAAAGTAATCTCGATATAAAATTAAAATCTACATCCACTTTGTCATTCCTTAGGAATCTAAACTCTTTTTGTAGAGACTGATTTGTAAAAACTATTGCCTAAATCCTTTCAGGATGACAAACTTTGCGAAAATCTTTATTAACAACTCTTTTAAAAAGATTGCTTCATCACATAATTTCTCGCAATGACACAAAAAACTTCGCAGCAAAAACTCTCTAACTCTATAACCCTCCAACTCTCAAACACATAACTCTCCCACCTAATCATTCCCTCTCAGCTTTTGCTGATATTCCGTCGGTGGAATTCCGATTACTTTTTTAAAAATATTGCTGAAAGAAGAAAGACTGTTGTATCCCACCATCATGGCGATCTCGTACATATTATATTTTTCTTCGATCATTAATTCCAGGGAGCGGGTAATCCTCAAGGCACGCAGAAAACGGACGTAATTCATGCCTAAAATCTCTTTAAACTTTCTTGAAAGCGTTCTTGTGCTCATTCCAAATTCTTTTGCGGTAGATTCGATGGTTAAAGGCTTTTCAAGATTAGCATGAATGTATTGGGCAACCTTTAATAAAGTTTCATCATTAGGAAAAGGATGCTGAACAGGAAAAGCTAATTTTTTATCTCTTTTTTCAGGTAAAATCCCTTTTAAGGCTTTAAGAAAATAATATTTTGCACCGTCATTTTTTGTGATTTTCCCATCCCATTCTTTTGTATATAAAATCATCTCTCTAAGTAAATGGCTGACCGAATAAATATTAATTTCATCAAAAAAGCCATCTTCATTTTCTTCTTTTTTAAAATAAAAGTTATAAAGATCAACTTTCGGGCTTGTAGAAAAAATATAATGTGGAGTTCCAGCCGGGATCCACATAAAACATCTTGCCGGTAAATACCAGTGTTTCAAATCGGTAAAGATATGTACAATACCGCCTTCTGCGTACACTAATTGAGCAGAACTGTGATTATGAATTTCTGTTTTTATATTATCTGCAAGAACATGATAGATATAAAATTCGGCATCGAATTCTTCAACGGCTCCAAAATGACTGTCGTTCATTAAATAAAGGTAATAAAAAAATCAATTTGGCGCAAATGGACAAATATTTTTCTGTTTTCACAAATCATGTCTCAAGCTTCACCCCGTAAATTTGCAGAATCAAAATCAATTCAGCAAAAAACTTTTATTTAAATTATGAAAATGATATTTGGCGCACACAGATATCACTGTATAGCGTTGTGCTTATTATTAATGAGCAGTTTTCTACATTCACAGATGATCGATTATCAACATCTCAGCTTGCAGCAGGCAATTGAGATCGGATTAAAGAACAATAAAAAGGTTCAGATCAGTCATTTAAAAAATGAAATGTCCGAGACCAAAGAGAAAGATCTCAAAATGGAAAAACTGCCAGACATTGAGTTTCATACAAGTTATAATCAGGTTTCAAATCTTTTTCAACATGAAAATGGCGTATTTGGAAAAGCGACAAAGTATGACATCATTAATGGAATGTACGATTTTACGCTTTCAGCTTCCATTCCGGTTTACATGGGTGGAAAAATTAAAAATATTGAAAAAAAAGCAGCCATTGACACTGAAATTTCTTCATTAAAAACGCATTTAGACAAAAGACAATTAACGATGGAAATCATCACCGCTTTCCTTCAAATCCATCATTTAAAAGAACAGCAAGGTTTAATTAATGATAAAATGAAAGAAGATTCTGTCAATATCAAACAGGTAAAAGCTTTAAAAGCAAACGGTGTTGTAACGGTAAATGAGGTCTTGAGAACTTCTTTACAGCTTTCCAATCACAAAATGAGCTGGACAGAACTGGATAATAATGTACAAATTGCCGAACATAAATTAAAAACCATTCTATCTCTTCCCGAAAATCAGGAAATGCATGTTGATACGGAAGATTTGATTTCAGAAAATGTAGAAATTCCTTACGTGGATGAATTAACGGAAACTGCTTTGCATAAAAACGAAACTGTTGAAATGGCAACCAAAAATCTTTCGTTGAAGGAATTAGATAAAAAAATTACAAAAGCTAATTATTTACCGAAAATTACAGCAGGTGGAGAATATTTTATGAAATATCCGAACATGATGTTTTTTCCGCCCGAACCTTATGCCTATCGTTTAGGAATGATTGGTGTCAATCTTACCTATCCTATCGAAAGTCTGTATAAAAATAAATACAAAATGCAGGAAGCAAAGGAAAATATTAGTCTTGCCAAATTGCAGATCGAAGAAAATGAAGAAAATATCAGACATAACGTATATGAAGCTTACAAAAAGTTTGAAGAAACCGATCAGAAAGTGAGCATCGCACAAGAAGCAATTGATCAGGCTAAGGAAAACTACAGAATTGTAAGAAAGAAATACACCAACAAATTAAGCCTTATCACCGAATTAATCGATGCAGACAACGCTTATTTGGAAGCTCAATCTAATTTAATTTCAATAAAAATAAATCGTCAACTAAAATATTACCAACTCCAATACACTATTGGAAACCTATAAAAACTATGGCACAAAAGCAATTAACACGAAAGGAAAAAAGGATCAACAAAACAATTACTTTATTAGCCTGGATCCTCATCATCACCGGAATTACCGGAATGTTAAGCTTCTATCTTTTTTCAAGAAAAAACGTGACGACCAACGATGCGCAAATCGAACAATATATAACGCCAGTTTCAAGCAAAGTTTCGGGGTTTATTCAAACTATAAAGTTTAACGAAAATCAATTCGTTCACAAAGGAGATACTTTAATTATTATCGACAATCGCGAATTTGTCAATCAGGTAAAAATGGCTGAAGCCAACCTTAATGCAAACTCTGAGAACATTAACACCATCGAAAGCGGAGTAAACACAAAAGCCAGCGACACTAAAATCATTGATGCCAAAATAGCTTCCGTCAAAATAGACATCTGGAGAACCGAACAGGATTTTAAAAGATATAAAAACTTGGTTTCTGAAGATGCCGCCACAGAACAGCAATTTGAAAATGCTAAAGCTTCTTATGAGCAGGCAAAAGCCAATCTTTTAGCTTTAGAGCAGCAGAAAAATGCAGTGAGAGCCAATGTAAATGAACAAGAAACTAAAGTTGCTCCGGTAAAAAGCCAGATTCAGCAAAGTTCTGCCAATCTTAATAATGCCAAACTTTTCCTTTCTTACACGGTGGTTACAGCGCCTTACGACGGTTGGGTCGGTAAGAAAACCATTCAGGAAGGTCAATTGATTAAAGAAGGTCAGGCTTTAGTTCAAATCGTAAGCAAAGAAAAATGGATCATTGCCAATTACAAAGAAACGCAGTTAGGAGAAATCGACCAGAATAAAGAAGTTATCATCACTGCAGATGCTTATCCGAATGCTGAATTTAAAGGAAAAATAGTTTCTGTTTCCCCAGCTTCAGGTTCGCAATTTTCTTTGGTAAAACCCGATAATGCAACAGGAAATTTCGTAAAAATCGAACAAAGATTTCCGGTGAAAATTATTCTTGAGAACAATCAGAATAACGAAAAACTACTTTCCGGAATGAGTGTTCTGGTGAGCGCGAAAAAGATGTAGAGTTTGAGGGTGGGAATGTTTTAAAACATTAGTGTTTGAGTGTTTTAGAAGAAAATATTCTGCTCGAAATTTTCAAATTATCTCATCATCAAATTTTCAAATTAAAATATTTTAGCGAAAAGACAGAACCGCAATTTTGCCATTCTTATCTTTACTTTTCCTCTTGCTTTTTTGTCTTTTCGCATTTTCTTAATCAATAGATTATTCTTCATTATACTATGCATCACAATACAGTTTATCATAAATGGGTACCACAATGGCTGAAGCTTCCGCTTCTTATTTTGGCGTTGTTTCCGCATTTGATGTTGTTGTCTATTTTTCATTCTAACAGTGCCTTTACCTCTTCCTTTATGGATGCAGATTCGGATGACATTCAATATTTGATGATTTTAATGTACGGAACTTTTGTTGTGACCTTATTGGTGATACAGCGTTTTATGGCGTATTTCAGTGTTAAATATTACACTTTGCTGATGTCTTCCATCTCAATTCTCACTCTTTATGCACTATCTGTTACGAATAATTATCATATAATTTTAGTAATTCGAGTTTTAGAGGGGATTTTTGGAGTTTTGGAAGGAGCTATTTTTTTACCGTTAATTATTGCCGAGCTAAAAACGAAACACGCCAAAGAAATTGCTTATCTTTTTATGTACACCATTATTCTTACGGGCGGAACGTTGACGACTTCTTTAATGAAATCGAGCATTGAAGATTATGATTTTAAACACATGATTTTAATGATGGTTTATTTTCATGTCTTTGTTTTAATTATTGCCTTTGCGATTTTTAATAAAAATAGGTTTTTTCCTAAAAAGCCTTTGTATCAGCTTGATATTACAAGTTGGTTTTTACTTTGGGGATGTCTTCAGGCAGGAGGTTACGCTCTGATTTATGGGAAAAGATTAATGTGGTTTGAATCTGATATCATCATTCTTTGTTTTCTTATTTTCTTACTCTTTGGTGGATTATTTATGCTGAAACAGAGAAGCCAGCCCCGTCCTTTTTTTCATTTTGAGGTTTTCAGTTCTAAAAATGTGATTGTTGGAGTTGTTCTATTTTTTATTTTTTACATTCTGAGAGCATCCATCAATAACGTTTACACTGTGATGGCAACAGTCTGGAAATGGCCATGGGATTATATTGTTGAAATTCAATACTGGAATGTTGCAGGAAGTATTTTCGGAGTTTTTCTCTCTGCACTTTGCATTACAAAAGGAGCTTCATCACGACTGGTTTTCTTCGCCGGATTTTTAATTTTAGCAATTGATTGCGCTTGGTTTACTTATACTTTTTATCCCGATACTACCCTTCAAACGATTTGCCCGCCGTTATTTTTACAAGGTGTCGGACAAGGATTGCTTTTTACACCACTTGTTTTTTTCTTAATTGCAGGAATGTCTGAAAAATACGTTTCTAATGCAACAGCGGTCGGAACTGCAACAAGATTTTGGACAACAGCAATCGGATATGCTTTGATGCAAAATATGATGTTATTTTTAACGTTAAAACATTCGGATACTTTAAGCTCTCAGTTAACAGATATCAATCCTCTTTTCTATTCACAATGGAATCAGATTTTTGGAGCAAATATGGCAAGACTTCCCGTAAATGAGTCGATATCCATGACAGCCGGAGCTTTTAAAGCTAAAATTAATGCACAGGCAATTTTGCTTTCAAATATGGAAATTTTCACAGGATTATTTTGGTTAGCGTTAATTACTGCATTTGTCGTTTTGCTGTATCATCCTGTAAAAATTGTGGTGAGAAATATTATGTAAAATTTAGGCAAAAGATTTGATATGTTTTCTGAAATTTGATTTATGAAAATTCAGGAAATTGTATCACAACAGAAAGCGTTTTTCAAAACACAGCAAACGAAAAATTTAAGGTTCAGAAAAATGTATCTTGAAAAACTTCGGGATTTGATTTTAGAAAACGAAAACCTTTTATATGAAGCGATTTACAAAGATTTTGGAAAATCAAAATTTGATACGTTTACCACGGAAATTTCCTTTATTTTAAATGATATTAAATATTATCTGAAGAATTTAAAATCACTTTCAAAACCTAAAAAAGTAAGAACGAATCTTGCTAATCAATTTGGAAAAAGCAGAATTCACAACGAACCTTTAGGAAATATTTTGGTTATTGGAGCTTGGAATTATCCTTATCAGCTTTCATTATCACCCATTGTTGCAGCTTTAGCAGCCGGAAACTGCTGTATTTTAAAACCCAGTGAAATTGCCGAAAATACAATGAAAGTGATGGTAAAAATTATCAATGAAAATTTTCCACCGGAATATTTATACGTCTACGAAGGCGGAGTTGATGAAACCACAGAACTTTTAAAGCTCAAATTCGATAAAATATTCTTCACAGGAAGTACAAAAATCGGGAATATCGTTTACAAAGCTGCTGCAGAAAATTTAACTCCCGTTGTTCTGGAATTGGGAGGAAAATCTCCTGCGATCATTACAAAAGATGCCAATCTTGAAGTCGCTGCCAAAAGAATTGTTTGGGGAAAATTTTTAAATGCCGGACAAACCTGTGTCGCTCCGGATTATTTATTGGTCGAAGAATCTATACAGGAACAGTTTTTAGAAATGCTGAGAAAAAACATTCAGCAATTTAAATATGAACCTCAATCTGAACATTATACAAAAATCATTAATCAAAAGAATTTTCAGCGATTAATAAAGCTCATTGATCACGATAAAATTTATTTTGGCGGAAATTCTGATAAAGAAAAACGATATATAGAACCTACAATTTTAACAAACATTAATTGGAAAGATGAAGTAATGCAGGAAGAAATTTTCGGTCCTATTTTACCTGTAATTTCTTTTACTAGTTTTAATTTGATGTTAAATGAAATTGTAGAACTTGAAAAACCTTTAGCAGCATATTTATTCACCGATAATTCTGAAGAAAAAGAAAATTTCAAGAATAAACTTTCTTTTGGCGGAGGTTGTATCAATGATGTGATTATGCATTTAGGAAATGAAAACCTTCCGTTTGGTGGTGTTGGAAATTCCGGAATAGGAAACTATCATGGAAAATTTGGCTTTGAAACCTTTTCACATCAAAAAGCCGTTTTAGAAAGAGCAACATGGGGCGAACCCAACATAAAATATCCGCCTTATTCTGAGAAAAAGCTAAGCTGGATCAAAAGATTGATGTAAATAAAAACCGAGAGAATTTCTCGGTTTTACTTTTTTATGATTTCGGAGCCCACTGATTGAAAAATGCTTTTGTTTTTTCTAAACTATAGCCTTTTCCTTCTTCCAAAACATCACTTTGTTGCACATGAATCATCTTTCCATCTTTATCTAAAACAATAAAAACCGGATAACCAAATTTCTCTCCCGGATTTCCATACTGACTAAAAACTTTTTCATTTTTATTATCCGGAGAGTAATTTAAATGATAATAAAGATAATTTTTATCTACTATTTTCTTCAATTCCGGAGTTGTCTGTACATACTGGTTGAATCTCAAACACCAGATACACCAGTTTCCTCCCGCCTGAATCATAATATTTTTTCCTTCTTTCTTAGCCTGAGCAATAAGCTTGTTGATATCTGCCTGTGCATCTGCTTTAGAATCATAAGGTTTTGGCAGTTTAGCTTTTTCTTCTGCCGCAGCTTTTTTCTTCGCTTCCAATTCTGCTGCATCACTTTTTACCAACAAAGCTTTATCGTTTGAATTTTTAACTTTTGTTGGTTGATCAATCTTTTGAGCCCAAGCGAATGTGCTTAAAGCCAAAAGAGCTATTAACGACATTTTTTTCATACTATAAAAATAAAAAAATAACAGTTATTAACAGCAAAAATGAAACCATATTTTTTTTATCACTAAATTTGCATACTTTATGAATTTTCTGATAAAAATACTTTTCCTGATCTCTAAAATGCCGCTAAAAATATTATATATTTTTTCGGATATTATCTTCTTTTTAAATTTCTATTTTGTAGGCTACAGAAAGAAAATTATTACCCAAAATCTAAAAAATTCTTTTCCTGAAAAAACAGATCAGGAAATAAAAGAAATCAGAAAGAAATTCTATTTAAATTTCTCAGATTATTTGGCAGAAACTGTAAAATCTTTCAGTATTTCTGAAACAGAATCTCGGGTAAGAATGCAGCATATCAATCAGCATTTATTTCATGAGGCCAAAGCTGAAGGTAAAAATATCATCCTGATGGCAGGGCATGTTTTCAATTGGGAATGGATGAATGCTTTGGCAACATTAACTCCGCAAAAAAATTCGCATCCCGTTTACAGAAAAGTAAACAGCAGCTTTTGGGAAGATCAGATGAAGAAAGTTCGTAATAAATTCGGAAATGAAGCTCTGGAAGCCAATGAAGTGATTTTAAATATTTTCAGGAACCAAAACGACGGGGAATCTATTTATATGTTTGTGGCAGATCAAACTCCGCATGTTGCTCATGTCAATTATGGTTTAAAATTTTTAAATCAGCGAACTCCTGCTTTTATCGGTTATGATAAATTAGCAACAAGAATGGATCTGATTTTTATTTACTGTGAAATGAAGAAGGTAAAAAGAGGTTTTTATCAGGTTAATTATCACAGAATTTATCCGGATGGAGAAAAGTTTGTAAAGAATGAAGTGGTAAGAAAATTTCATCAGTTGCTTGAAAATACCATCAGAAAAAACCCGGACAACTATCTTTGGTCACACAGAAAATGGAAATATCAGGATTCTATAAAAACTTATGATGGCGAATAAATGACAGAAAATTCTAAAAATATTGCCGTAGCAATCTTAAACTGGAACGGTAAAAACTGGTTACAAAAATTTCTTCCGAGCGTTATTCGTTTTTCTGAAGAAGCTGAAATATACGTTATCGATAATCATTCGACAGATGATTCTGTTGATTTTTTAAAACAAAACTTTCCTACCGTAAAAATTGTAATTAATGATAAAAATTACGGTTTTGCAGGCGGTTATAATGAAGGTTTAAAAAAAATAAATGCGGAATATTTCTGCCTTCTGAATTCTGATGTAGAAGTGACAGAAAACTGGATTAAACCTGTTTTAAATTTATTTGAAAAAAATCCTTCAATTTCTGCGATTCAGCCTAAAATTTTATCTTTTAATAATAAAAATTATTTTGAGTTTGCCGGAGCTGCAGGTGGTTTGATCGATAATTTAGGGTATCCTTATTGCAGAGGAAGAATTTTTGACGATGTGGAAGAAGACAAAGGACAATATAATGACGAAGCTGAAATTTTCTGGGCTTCAGGATGTTGTTTTTTTATCAGATCAAAAGATTTTTGGGAGCAGAATGGCTTTGATGAAAGATTTTTTGCGCATCAGGAAGAGATCGATCTTTGCTGGAGATTAATCAATTCAGGAAAGAAAATATTTTATACCGGAAAATCTAAAATTTATCATGTTGGTGGCGGAACTTTAAATAAGCAAAGCGCACAAAAAACATATTTAAACATCAGAAATAATCTTTCAATGATGCTTAAAAATCTGCCTTTTCTAAAATTGGTTGGGTTGATTTTTTTCAGATTATGTTTAGACGGAATTGCCGGAATTTATTTTGGTTTAAAACAAGGATTCCCGCATTTATGGGCAGTTGTAAGAGCTCACTTCGGTTTTTATGCTCAAGCTGCAGGAACATGGAAACGTCGACAGCAACATCAGAAAAACATATTTTATCAATCAAAATGGCTTATTTTTAAGCACTTTTTAGGAAGTAAGAAATAATTTGGTTTCGAGATTCGAGTTACGAGTTGCTGTTATAAAATTCGGTGATTAGAGTTAGAAAATTAGTTTGATAAAAAAGTGTGGTAAACAGATAAAATTCATAATTCATAATTCATAATTCATAATTCATAATTCATAATTCATAATTCATAATTCATAATTAATAACTCATAATTAATAACTCATCAACATGGACTTCTGCGCATTAGATTTTGAAACCGCCACTCACGAGAGACATTCTGCCTGTGAATTGGGAATCTGTATTGTTCAGGATTCTAAAATCGTGGAGACCAAAACATGGCTGATAAAACCGCCAAGTTACCCTTATTTTCATCAGAGAAACATTGATGTACACGGCATTTTACCAAGTGATGTAAAAGATGCGCCAAGATTTGATGAAATCTGGTATGAAGTACAGGATATGATGTACGGAACTTTAATGATTGCTCACAATGCAAGTTTTGATGCAGGAGTTTTAAAGGGATGTCTTGATTATTACGGAATGTTTACCCCAAAATTGAATTATCTCTGCAGCATTCAGTTGGCAAAAAAATCATGGAATTATCTTCCGAAATATGGTTTAAAGCATCTTGCGGAATATCATGATATTCAGTTTAAACATCACAGAGCCGGAGATGATGCAGAAGCTTGCGCAAGAATTTCGCTTTTAGCCTTTGAAAAACTGTTTCTTACCAGCAATGATGAGGTTTCAGAATTTATGAAGCAGAAAATTAAAGCTTTATAATTTCTACAGATTTTCAGAGATGGAAACAGATGAAGAAAATTTAGACTAAAAAGTATTAAACTATCAACCAATTTTAATTACTTAAAACCTCAGACACCAGATTAAATTTAGGAATATCTATTTCAAACTGCTCTTTGGTGTATAAGTTTTCAACCAAATATTTTCCGCTCATATTTCCTACGCCTGAACGCAACATCACATTCGAAAAATAAGCAAAGTTATCTCCGATTTCTACATCCGGAGTCAGCCCGATTACACCATCACCTACAACTTCTGTAAACCCGAATCCTACATCGAAAATAAGCCATTTTCTTTTAAGGACTTTAATCGGGAAATCACCATCGTTTTCGATCACGATATTATACTTAAAAACGTAACGGTTTTCTGAAGGATAAGAGTTCATACTATCATATTCAGGGTCTACCGAAACTTTGATATTAGAAGTAATTTTAGAAAACATTTCATTCAATTTAAAACATTAAATACAAAAATCTCGCCTTTTTCAAGGCGAGATTGTAGATATATATCTATTCAAAAAAATATTATAATCCTAAGCCTTTTCTTTCGTCTCCACCCAATAGAATTTCTACAGGATTATCGATACCTTCTTTTACCGCAACAAGGAATCCTACAGACTCTTTACCGTCGATAATTCTGTGATCGTAAGACATTGCAACATACATCATTGGTCTGATTACAACCTGTCCGTCAACCGCAACAGGTCTTTGGATAATGTTGTGCATTCCTAAGATAGCAGATTGAGGTGGGTTGATAATTGGAGTAGACAGCATAGATCCGAAAGTACCACCATTTGTAATAGTGAACGTACCACCAGTCATTTCGTCAACTGTGATTTTACCGTCTCTTACTTTAATCGCTAAATCTTTGATGTTTCCTTCAACGTTTGCGAAAGACATGTTTTCAGCATTTCTCAATACCGGAACCATCAATCCTTTAGGTCCTGAAACTGCAATTGAAATATCGCAGAAATCATAATTTACTTTGAAATCTCCGTCGATAGATGCATTTACGTCAGGATACATTTGTAATGCTCTTGTAACCGCTTTTGTAAAGAAAGACATGAAACCAAGTCCTACTCCGTGTTTTTGAGCAAATTCTTCTTTATATAGCTTTCTTAATCTGAAAATCTCAGACATATCAACTTCGTTGAAAGTTGTCAACATTGCAGTTTCGTTCTTTACAGAAACTAATCTCTGAGCGATTTTTCTTCTAAGAACTGAAAGTTTAGTAGTTGTAGTAGATCTTGCACCTGTAGCTGTTAAAGAGCTTCCTCCCAAAGCAGGAACAGCAGCTAATTCAGCATCAGATTTAGAGATTCTTCCGTCTCTTCCAGAACCTGAAACCTGAGAAGCATCAATTCCTTTTTCGTCAAGAATTTTCTTGGCAGCCGGAGAAGGAGTTCCCGTAGCATAAGACTGAGGAGCAGCCGGAGCAGGTTTTGGAGCTTCTACTTTTGCAGATTCAGCAGCTTTAGCTTCTTCCTGTTTTGGAGCTTCAGCAGCAGGAGCAGCACCTTCCGGTTTAGCTGCATCCATATCAATTAAACAAACAACCTGACCTACTTGTACTACATCACCTTCTTCAGCTTTTAAAGTGATAATACCACTTTCTTCTGCAGGTAATTCTAAAGTTGCCTTGTCTGAATCTACTTCAGCGATTGGTTGATCTTTTTGTACATAATCACCATCTTTTACAAGCCAAGTTGCAATTTCAACTTCTGTAATTGATTCTCCCGGTGAAGGAACTTTCATTTCTAAAATTGACATATCGTATTTTTTATTTTTTTAATTGATATTTATTAAGACTTTGAGAAAATAGATAAAAGATGAAAGACTAATTTCTAACCTCTGATTTCTAACTTCTATTTTTTTATTAAGCTGTTACTGGTCTTTTAGCCGGAGCATCGTCTCTGTCGAATACTCTATTAATCACAGCATTTTGGTTTTTTTCAAACATTTTGTGACTTCCCGGAGCCGGTGCACCACTTGGTACCGGAGAAACTACCTGAATTCCTGTATCTCTGAAATTTCTTAAGATATAAGACCAAGCTCCCATGTTTTCTGGTTCTTCCTGAGCCCAAATGATTGATTTTCTATTATCATATTTAGCAAAAATAGCTTCGATAGCATCCGTTTGAAGCGGATACAACTGCTCGAATCTTACCAATGCAACATTTTCACAATTCAATTCTTCTTTTTTAGCTAATAATTCGAAGTATAATTTACCTGAACAAAGAACTAATTTTTCAATTTTTGCTGGGTCTGCCGTAGGATCATCTAAAATTGGCTGGAATCCTTTGCTTGAGAAATCTTCAAGCGGAGAAACCACTTTTGGATGTCTTAATAAAGATTTCGGACTCATTACGATCAATGGCTTTCTGAATGACCATTTCAACTGTCTTCTCAATAAGTGGAAATAGTTGGCAGGAGAAGTAATATTCGCCACGACCATATTTTCATTAGCACAAAGCGTAAGGAATCTCTCCAATCTTGCTGAAGAGTGTTCTGCACCCTGTCCTTCTGAACCGTGAGGTAATAACATTACCAAACCATCTTGAATCTTCCATTTTTCTTCTGCTGCAGCCAAATACTGGTCAACAATGATCTGAGCTCCGTTGACGAAATCTCCGAACTGAGCTTCCCAAATCGTTAAAGTATTCGGAGATGCCATTGCATACCCATAATCGAATCCTAAAACTCCGTATTCTGAAAGGTGAGAGTTGAAAACATCAAATCTGCTTTCCGAAACTTCTTTTAAAGGAACATATTCTTCTTCTGTATCTTCAGTTTTTACAACAGCGTGTCTGTGAGAGAAAGTACCTCTTTCTACATCTTCACCAGAAATTCTTACATTGTGACCTTCTACAAGAAGTGTAGCATAAGCTAACCATTCTCCAAGAGCCCAATCTAAAGAGTTTGCATCAATAGCCTTGATCCTGTTATCAAAAAGTCTTGTAATTTTATTGATGAATTTTTTATCAGCAGGAAGTGTTGACATTTTAATTGCCAATTCTTTCAACTTCGCTAAGTCATATTTTGTATCAACAGCATCTTGTACAGCTCCTCTTTTTGCAATCGGGAAATTAGTCCAGTCATCTGCCATGAAAATATCCATCACATTCTTTTCGATTTCCTTAGAAGCATCAAAGTCTTTATCTAAAAGCGCTTTGAATTCTGTTTCCATTTTTGCGATAACATCATTTGAGGTAACGTTATCTTTAAGTAATTTATCTTTATAAATTTCTCTAGGATTCGGGTGCTTAGAAATTGATTTATATAAATTAGGCTGTGTAAATCTTGGTTCATCCCCTTCGTTATGACCATATTTTCTGTATCCTAATAAATCAATATAAACATCTTTACCAAATTTAGCTCTGAAATCAGCAGCAAAATGGATTGCATGAACAACTGCTTCTGCATCATCTGCATTTACGTGCATTACAGGAGATTCTGTTACTTTAGCAACATCTGTACAATAGGTAGAAGATCTTGCATCCATATAATTGGTTGTAAATGAAACCTGGTTATTTACAACGATATGAACTGTACCACCTGTTTTGTAACCGTCCAAAGTCATCATCTGAGCAACTTCGTAAGCAATACCCTGACCTGCCAATGCACCATCACCGTGGATAATGATTGGTAAAACTTTAGAATAATCTTTATACTTATCGTCTACTTTTGCACGACAAATACCTTCAACTAAAGCTGCTACAGTCTCTAAGTGAGACGGGTTTGGCGTTAAATTAATTGCAACTTCTTCTCCTGAAGCTGTTTTTATTTTTTTAGATGAACCTAAGTGATATTTTACGTCACCTGAGAATACATCTTCTTCAAATTCTTTTCCTTCAAATTCTGAGAAAATCTGTTTGTAAGATTTCCCGAAAATATTGGTTAAAACATTTAATCTTCCTCTGTGAGCCATACCCAGAACAACCTCATCAACTCCTAGCTGAGAAGATCTTGAGATTAATTGATCCAAAGCTGGAATTAAAGTTTCACCACCTTCAAGTGAGAATCTTTTTTGCCCAACAAATTTTGTATGAAGATAATTTTCAAACGCAACCGCCTGATTTAATTTCAATAAAATTTCAGTTTTTTCGTTAGCCGAAAGAACAGGATGGTTTTCATTTACCTGAAGCCATCTTTTAATGAAATCTTTTTCTTCAACGTTGTTGATATGCATGTATTCAACACCAATAGAATCACAATAGATAGCTTCTAAACGCTTCACAATATCCTCTAAAGTTGCAGGCTCTTTGAAACCAATTTCTACCGCACCATTGAATTTTGTGTTCAAATCGGCACTGCTAAGACCGAAATTTTCAATATCCAAAGTTGGCATATAATGCCTTCTTTCACGCACAGGATTGGTTTTTGTAAACAAGTGACCTCTCGTTCTGTAAGCCTCAATAAGGTTTACCACCTTAAATTCCTTTTTGATATGCTCCGGAACTTCACCGTTTGATGTTGCCTGAGAAATCTGCTGCACTGCCGGAGAAGAATTCCCCAAATTTTGCACGTACTGAACACTTTCTTCATCAGAACAGTTTTCTAGTGCAAAATCAAAGCCTTGAAAAAAGGCTTTCCATGATGGTTCTAAAGAGTCAGGAAATTTTAAGTATTGTTGGTATAAATCCTCAATTAACTGAGAATGAGCTGCGTTTAGGAATGAAAATCTGTCCATTATTACAGTTTATCTATTATTAAATTTTGTTTAACGTATTAATCTTCAAATTTAATAAAAAAAACCGAGTTGGGATAGCCTCAAAACCTTAAAAAAAATATAAAAAAGATAATTGGGAAAAAATCATCTGTAAACAGAGAGAGAAAGTTTCATATTAACATCCTGACCTTCCACAGGTGGCTCTATAAAAGTCTGATAAACATCACCATATCGCATTTCGTCTTTCTTTGCTTTTTGTATAAGCTGCTGAATTGCTTTTATTCTCGCCGGATAAGATCCTTTAAAATATATTACATAATTTTCTGTCGGGCTCACAGACCTGAAACTGAAATTATTATCTGAAATTCCTATTTTTTTCGATAATGGAATTCCGAAAAAATAAGATACCTCATTGTCTTTAAAATTATCAGCGTCGGTAATCAGAACGGGATACCCCACTTCATCACTTTTTTTACCTAAATCCATCGTCACAAAATTATTTATTTTGTTATAATTCATGACAATATTTCTGTACAAAGCATCTTTTTTATTGGAAGTACTTACATTTACTCCTAAAATCATTTTCTCTTCTTCTTTTTCCACCATAAGACTGTCATATTTTATCGCAGCCAGCTGGTTGTCTTTTTCTACTTTATTGCCTAAAACATTTTTAAGATTAAGCATGCTTTTATCAATATTATCAGCAAATTTATCTTCCGTCCAGAAATTCTGAGCTCTTGATAAAACCGATAATTTCGGAGTGTGAACATACCAAGTAATCTTTGTTTTTTCAGCAGAAACTGCGGTAAATTTCACATCAATTAAGGTAGGATTTTCATCTTCATCTTCAAAAAGCTGATACTTCAACGTTTTATTTGGATTTTCGTAACGGATAAACATTTCGCCACCATCATCACTCTTAGGATCATCGTAACTTATTGAGCTTCCTTTTCCTTCATAAGGTGTGTAATAATCAATCGTAATGGTTTTTGAGCTGGAAAAGAAATTATTCCAACGGGTAAAATTCTGCAAATTATTAAACTGATTGAAAACCTTTTCTAAAGGATAATCTACCTCTTTTTCTATCGTAAATTTTTTACTTTCATCCACAAAATAATACATGGAAGCCGCATAAGCTCCCACCAACAAAACTATAATAACCGCTATGATTTTGAAAAAACGCATCGTACAAAAGTAATACAAATAAAAAAAGTGACCAATATCTTGATCACTCTTGTTTTTTATTTTTGATGGGTGTTGGATGAAAGGATGATGGATGTCACATTCAACTGCTTAGATTTTGATTAATTGATAAATTTCAAAATTATCACCTCTCAAAACACCCAGCTTCCAGCGTCAAACTTCCAGCCCTTTATCCAATGTGCGTTCCTGGTTTTAAAACGGCACCTTTTTTCACGACAACAATTCCGTCTTGTACTGAATGCGTTCCGTAATCACCGTCCTGAAGATGTTTTCCTCCAATAATTCTTACATTATCACCAATGAAGCAGTTTTTGTCTAAAATTGCTTTCTCAATGTAGCAGTATTTCCCGATTCCCATGTTGGGTAAACCTTTTCGGTCGTTATTCACAATTTCTGTGGTATTTTGATAAAAATCGGCTCCCATAATGTAGGAATTTACAATCGTGCTTCCTTTATCTACTCTTGTACGGTTTCCAATCACAGAATTTTCAATTTTATCTGCCATAATGATGCATCCGTCTCCAAAAACAGCTTTGCTTACATAAGAACCGTTCACTTTTGATGGCGGAAGCATTCTTGCACGCGTAAAAATTGGCGCTGATGAAAACAAATTGAACTGTGGGAAATCGTGACAAAGATCTAAGTTGGCTTCGTAGAAAGACTCAATCGTTCCAATGTCCGTCCAGTAACCTTCATATTGATAGCTCAATGTTGTGTATTTTCCGATAGAATTGGGGATAATATCTTTTCCGAAATCGTCTCCCGCTCCTTCATCAAACATTTTCTTTAAAATAGTTTTAGAGAAAATATAAATTCCCATTGAAGCTAAAAACTCTTTTCCCTTCATTTTATTTTCGTCTGAAACTTCAGACTGTAAGCCTTCGAGCTCATCAAATCCGGGTTTCTCAACGAATGAAGTGATATTTCCATCATCATCAGATTTTAAAATTCCGAAACCTGTTGCATCTTTTGCGTTGACAGGAATAGTTGCAATGGTTACATCACCTCCATTATCGATATGGAAATCGAGCATTTCATTAAAATCCATCTGATACAGCTGATCCCCTGAAAGAATCAAAATATATTCATAATCATACTTTTCAAGATGTTTCATCGATTGGCGAACCGCATCTGCAGTTCCCTGAAACCAGCTATCACTGTCAACATTCTGCTCTGCCGCCAAAATATCTACAAAACCCTGACTGAAAATATCAAAGTGGTAAGAATTTTTAATGTGCGAGTTAAGAGAAGCTGAATTAAACTGAGTCAAAACCAAAATCTTATTCAATCCTGAGTTAAGACAATTCGAGATCGGAATATCTACCAATCTGTATTTTCCTGCAATCGGAACAGCGGGTTTAGACCTTGTATAGGTTAATGGAAAAAGCCTTGTTCCTCTACCTCCTCCCAACACAATAGAAATAACGTTGTGTTTCATAAATATCTGCGTTTTTTTTAATTTTTATATAATGTTAAATATTTTTCAGCTGATTTTTCCCAGGCAAAGTCAAATTTCATATTAGACAGAACCAATTCATCCATTTGCGCTTTGTTTTTATAAATATTCACACCACGACTCATCGCGTGAATAATATCGTCAACTCCGGGATAGGTAAAATTTAAGCCGGAACCTCCGGTTGTAATATCTTTTACAGTATCTCTCAATCCACCTGTATAACTCACGACAGGAACAGTCCCATAACGCATTGCATACATCTGATTGAGACCGCAAGGCTCAACTCTTGAAGGCATCAACAAAAAATCTGCCGAAGCGTAAATTTTATGAGAAAGATGCTCTTTATATCCAATATCTGTCGCAAAATTTGAATAAACTGAGTCCAATTCTTTCAACTGCTGTTCTATATAAGCATTTCCTGAGCCGAGAACAATAATATTCAAACCTCCAAAACTCTGCTTAATGCTTCGCCAAATTAAATCCGGAAGCAGATCTGCGCCTTTTTCAGTAGCAAATCTTCCGATAAAAGCAAACAAAGGAAGTTCAGGGTTTAAACCATATTCTTTACAAAGCTTAGCCTTATTTTTCTTCTTTATTTTAAGTGCATTTTTACTATTAAAATTAAAATCAATCATCGGATCGGTCTCTGGATTCCATACATCGGTATCAATCCCGTTGATAATTCCATAAGCTTTGGAAAATTCTTCTCTTACCAAGCTTTCGAGACCTCTGAAGCTTACAAACAATTCTTCAAGATAGCCTTCCGAAACCGTTGTAAAGGCGCTACAACACTTAATCATACTCGCCAAAGGATTGATAAAACCATTCCAGTCGAGAAGTCCCCATTTGTGATAATCAAAAGCAGGCATATAATTGACCATATCCCAACTCATCATTCCCTGATATTCTCCGTTATGAATCGTTCCTATGGTTTTTACCCCTTTCAGAAATTCAAACTCATCACAGTTTTCTATCATAAAAGGAACCAAACCTGTATGGTAATCATGACAATGCAAAACATCGGGACGAATTTTCATCGCAGTCAACCAATGTAAAACCCCGTGCTGAAAAGCTAAAAACTGAAAACTTTCATCTTGATAGCCATAAGGATTTTCACGATCGAGCAAACCGGGAATTTTCACCATGAACAATTCAAATCCCAAAACATCCGTCGTTTCTTTCATTACCTGAACCTGAAGCATATTGGAACCTTGATGAATAAAGCCATCAAAAACCACTTCAAAATCATAGTCGTACATAAAATGTTTGTTGTACCAGGGCATTACGACTTTTGCGTTGACCTCTTTTATTTTGTTCTGATATTTTGGCAAAGCACCGACCACATCTGCAAGTCCGCCAACTTTTGCTACGGGATAACATTCTGTACTGAGGTGAAATATTGTCATTTTTTGTGTTGTTTAATCCTATTTAATTTATACTTTTTATCTTTTCTCTGTTTTAAAATAATTCCGGAAAGTGGCGGAAGATTCAGGCTTATTGATCTTGGACGGTTCATCCATTCATCATGATCTTCTCTGAAAATATTCGCTTCAACTCCGCTTCCACAATATTTTTCATCATCCGAATTAAGAACTACCTCCCAGTGTGCACCTAAATTTACGCCAACTTTATAATCTAAAACATTTGGAGTGAGATTTAAAATTACCATAAAAACATCATCCCGCCTTTTCCCTTTCCTTAAATAAATATAGACAGAATTTTCTTGATCATTGGCTTCAACCCATTCAAAACCATTTTGATTGAATTGATTTTCAAAAAGTGCCGTTTCGTTCTTATAAAGATGATTCAGATCCTTCACTAAAGTCTGCAAGCCTTTATGAACCGGATATTGCAATAAATGCCAATCTAAACTCTGCTTAAAATTCCATTCATTGGTTTGCCCGAATTCGTCGCCCATAAATAGCAATTTTGCTCCGGGATGCGTAAACATATAAATATACAAAGCTCTGAGATTGGCAAATTTCTGCCATTCATCGCCTTTCATTTTATAGATCAGACTGGCTTTTCCGTGTACCACTTCATCATGAGAAAGCGGAATCATATAATTTTCATTATACATATACATCGAAGAAAAAGTCAGCTTGTTATGGTGATGTTTTCTATTGATCGGATCTTCTTTAAAATAAAATAAAGTATCATGCATCCAACCCATCATCCATTTCATTCCAAACCCTACTCCACCTTCATGTACCGGTTTTGTCAACATTGGAAAATCTGAACTCTCCTCGGCAATAGTTATGATATTATCTCCAAATTCTTTATAAACGGCTGTATTAAATTCCTGAAGAAAAGTTTTTGCTTCAAGATTTACATTTTCTCCGTAAATATTCGGTTCCCATTCACCTTCATTTCTTGAGTAATCCAAATGAAGCATTGAAGTTACCGCATCAACCCGAAGTCCGTCTGCATGATAACGATCGAGCCAGAAGACAGCATTTGAAATCAGGAAAGATTTCACTTCATTTCGTCCGTAATTAAAAATATAAGATTTCCAATCGGGGTGAAAGCCTTTTCTGGGATCTTCATGTTCATATAAATAAGAACCATCAAAACGATGCAATCCATTGGCATCACCCGGAAAATGCGATGGAACCCAATCTAAAATAACGCCAATATCATTTTTATGAAGTTCATTGATTAAAAACATTAAATCCTGCGGAGAACCAAAACGAGAAGTTGCCGCAAAAAAACCTGTAATCTGATAGCCCCAACTCGGATCATAAGGATATTCCATCACGGGCATAAACTCTACATGAGTAAAACCCATATCCTTAATATAAGGAACCAGTTTTGAGGCAATACCTCTGTAATTCAGGAATTTTTCAGGATTGGTTTCGTTCCGCAGCCATGAGCCTAAATGTATTTCGTAAACTGAAATAGGAGCATCTAAACTATTTTTTTGCCACCGATTTTCCATCCATTCGTAATCGCTCCATTCATACCAATTGGTAGAAACCATTGATGCAGCCTGAAGGTTCTGCTCCCAACTTAACGCATAAGGATCACTTTTTTCTAATATTTTTCCCTGAGCTGTTTCTATTGCATACTTATAAAGCGTACCCCAAGAAAGAGCAGGAATAAAACCCTCCCAAATCCCCGATTGATCCCATCTTGGGAAAAGGATATGTTCGCGGTGATTCCAGTTATTAAAATTCCCGATAACGGAAACTTTTTTGGCATTCGGAGCCCAAACCGAAAAATAAACCCCTTTTATTCCGTCTTTCTCAACAGAATGAGCACCAAACTTTTCGTAGAGTCTGTAATGTTTACCTTCTTTAAAAAGATAAATATCATGATCCGTAAAAAGAGTGTAGGTTTTTACAAAATTCATCATAATCGGTTTTGGTCTACATCATCATAAACATATATCTTTTACAAAATTACGATGACTACCAAATATATAAAATTTTCCCTTGGCAAAAGCTATTTTTAATCAATATTAAAAAGAATTCATAAAAATATTTTTTATAAATTTAAAAGTTTTAAACCGTTAAAAACACATAATGAAATTTACGCTCAATACGGCAGAAGAAGACAACAGACCTATTTTCATCACCGGAAATTTTAATAAATGGAACCCGAAAGATTACGATTTTCAACTTAAAATTTTGGATGAAAGTACCTACAGCATTGACATTGAAGACCAATTGCTCGGTGATGATATAGAATATAAATTCACAAAAGGAGGTTGGGAAAATGTAGAACTGGATCAATACGGAAACATTACACCCAACAGAAAAGTCAAGAAAAAATCTGCCACAACCAATGATTTTGTAGAAAAATGGAGATTCAATTGGGGACCATTTAAAGATGAGTTTTTCCCTATTGTTGAGGTGATTTCCGAAGAATTTTATATTCCGCAGCTCGATCGTTATCGTAAAGTTTGGGCGCTTCTCCCCTACGATTATTATATTTCAAATAAGAAATACCCTGTGCTTTATCTTCAGGATGCTCAAAATTTATTCAACGAAGGCAGCGCATACGGAAACTGGGAAATCGACAAAAAACTGTCTATTCTTGCTGAATATGGTCGTGGAGATGTTATTGTAATCGCAATAGAACATGGTAGTGAAGACCGAATTAAAGAATATATTTTTGATAATGATAACGTTGCCAACGGATCAGAAGGAAAAAAATACATCAGATTTGTCACAGATACTCTAAAACCTTTTATTGATGAACATTATCGCACAAAAAAAGACCGTGAAAACACGGGAATTGGCGGAAGTTCTTTAGGAGCACTCATTAGTTTGTACAGTGGTTTTCTTTATCCTGAAGTGTATTCTAAACTGCTTATTTTTTCACCCTCACTTTGGATAGAACCCAACAATAACTTTCCGATGATGAGTTTCAGAGTTCCTTTTAAAACCAAAATTTATCTTTATGGTGGCGAAAAGGAAGGCTCTAAAATGGTCAAAAGAATTCAGGTTTTTGAAAATTATTTAAAACGGTGGGAAAAGAAAAATCTTTTTGATTTTGAATTTAAAACCAATATCAATCCCGACGGTGAACACAGTGAATTTTATTGGTCACAGGAGTTTCCAAGGGCAATTGAATGGCTGTTCTATAACAATAAAGAAAATCCTGTTGAAGTAACACCACAACAAGAAAAATATTAAAAATAAAACGATTTAAAAAATGCAATTACTCAACAAAAAAAATAAACAGTACGCACAGATTTTTCAATTATTTACAGAAGAATCCTGGAATTTAAACTCTAAAAAATTCAATAAAAATATTGGTTTGCTTTTCTCAGGAAAAAAACATGAAGTTTTCGTAGAAGCTAACGAAAAAAACATCATTTATTATATAGGTCTTGGAAAAGAGACTTTACAGAATTTTGAATTTCAGCAAATTGGAGTAAAATTTTCTCAAACTCAGAAAAAAAACCTGCAAACCGTAGCAACTTTACTCGTTTCTGAATTTATTAATGAAAAACAATTTGAAGAATTCGCAAAAGGATTACTTTTAGGAACCTACACTTACCCTTTTGATAAAAACCATCCTTTTTGGAATAAATCTTTCGAACTTCATTTTGGGAATTTAAGCCAGAAAAAACTAGATGTTATTTCTTCTCGGATCAATGCTATTTGTGAAGGTCAAACCGCTTGTCAGGATTGGCTTAATAAACCTGCTAATTTAAAAAAGCCTGAAATCTTTAATACTTATCTGAAAAATTTAGCCAAGAAAAATCAGTTAAAATACACCGTTTTTAATAGAAAAAAATGCGAAGAATTGGGTCTTGGAGCCTTTCTTTCTGTGAATCAGGGAAGTGCGCATGATGCTGCTTTTACAATTTTAGAATATAAAACCACTGAAAAAAAAGCAAAGACTTTCGGTCTTGTAGGAAAATGCGTTTTATTTGATACAGGAGGAATTTCCCTGAAAACTTCAGACAATATGCATTACATGAAATCTGATATGGGAGGCGCAACTGCAGTGATTGGAGCATTAATTTACGCATCGCAAATGAAACTTCCCGTTAACATTACTGCGATTTTACCGATTACCGACAATGCAATTTCTGAAAACGCTTATTTACCGAGTGATGTTATCACTGCTTACAACGGAAAAACAATTGAAGTTTTAAACACCGACGCAGAAGGCAGAATGACTCTTGCAGACGGCCTATCTTATCTTTCAAAAAATTATAAAACCGATATTCTGATTGATCTTGCAACCCTTACAGGAAGCTCTGTAAGAATGTTTGGAGACACTTGCGGAGCGATGTTTTCTAACAATGAAAACTTGAAAAATCTTTTAATTAAAACAGGGGATAAAACCAATCAGCGATTATGGAATCTGCCTTTATGGGATGTTTGGTTAGATGATTTCAAATCTGATGTTGCCGATTTTAAAAACATTTCAATGAAACCTCTTGGAGATTGTATTATTGCTGCAAAATTTCTGGAACAATTCATCGGAAACCACCCAAACTGGGCACATCTCGACATTGCAGGAGTTGCATTTGGAAACGTAGGATATGCAAAAGAAAAAGCAGCAACCGGCTTTGGAGTGCAATTACTGGCCGATTTAATCGAAAATTATCATTAAAAATTAGTTTTTTAAAATTTTTCTTCTTATACTTGATTAGTAATTTTCAAAAGCACACCGATTATCAATTTTTAATATTAAATAATCAGTAATCATAAGCTTTTATTTTTTATAATTTAATAAAAATTAAAAATCATTATATGAAGGAGAAAACCATCGTATGTATTTCGTGCTATTTTAAAGGTTACGATTTTATGGACGAGATGAAAAAACTCGGCAATAAAATCATCCTCGTAACATCGGAAAATTTAAAAGAAAAAAACTGGCCATGGCACGCTGTCGATGAAGTTTTCTATATGCCGGAAATAAAACCTTCGGTCTGGAATCTCGATCATCTTATTCAGGGATTTTCTCACTTGATGAAAACCCGAAAAGTAGATGCTGTAATCGCTTTGGATGATTATGATGTTGAAAAAGCTGCGCTGATTCGTGAGACATTCCGTATTCCCGGAATGGGACAGACAACGCACCGTTATTTCAGAGATAAATTGGCAATGCGCCAAAAAGCAAAAGATACAGGAATCAATGTTCCTGAATTCACTGCTGTATTTAATGATCAGGAAGTAAAAGATTTTACTGAAAAAGTTTCTCCACCCTGGGTTTTAAAACCACGTTCTGAAGCTTCAGCATCAGGAATTAAAAAATTAAAAACGCAGGAAGAACTTTGGAATGCGTTGGAAAAACTGGGCGAAGAAAGACATTTGTTTCTTCTCGAAAGTTTTAAACCAGGCGATGTTTACCATGTTGACAGTTTAACATTCAATAAAGAGATTGTTTTTACCTCTGCGTCAAAATATCTTGCTCCACCAATGCAGGTTTCTCACGAAGGCGGAGTTTTCAGAACCAAAACTCTTGGAAGATATTCTGAAGAATTTAAAGCTTTGGAAGAAGCCAATGCCAAAGTTTTAAACAACTTTGGCTTGCTTAATGGTGCTACACACACAGAATTTATTCGTGGTAAAGAAGACAAAAAATGGTATTTCCTGGAAACATCCTCAAGAGTTGGAGGCGCCCATATTCCTGATTTGGTAGAAGCATCGAGCAACATTAATATTTGGCGTGAATGGGCAAAAATTGAAGACGCATTGTTAAGAGGAAATCATTACGAAGTTTCGAAACCAACTGGATATTATTCAGGGTTGATCGTAGCGTTGATTAAAGATTTAGCTCCCAATTATAAAGATTTTGAATGTGAAGAAGTCGTGAAATTTCTTCCAATCGACTATCATGTAGGAATAGTTTATAAGTCAAAAGATTCTGAAATTGTTCAGGACAGACTCGATTCTGCAGCTGAAAAGATTCATGCGGAGATGCTCAATGTACTTCCCCCGAAAGATAAACCATCAAGCTAAGATGTTAAATGTTAAATGTTAAATGTTAGATGTTAGATGTTAGATGTTAGATGCAAAATTACTATCCATTACTCATTACTTATCAATTATAAAAAATATGCCACATATAGAACATACAGATTATTACTCAAATATTTTAGGAACAAGCCTTAAAGTGGAAGTTACGGGACATTACGGTTATCCCATTATTATGTTCCCTACTTCACAGGGTTTATATACTCAAAATCATGATTTTCACCTGAACAGCAGCATCAATTATTTTATTGAGCAGGGAAAAGTAAAACTATATAACGTTCAAACGATTGATGCGTGGACTTTTTATGACGAAAAAATTTCACCGCAACAAAGAATCAGAAATTATGAAAAATATGTACAGTTTCTGATTCAGGAATTCGTTCCTTATATTCAAAAACTTCATCAGGTTCATCGTGTTGCGATTGCAGGAGCGAGTTTCGGAGGTTATCATGCAGCTAATTTCGCATTCAGATTTCCGGATGTGATTTCGCATTTATTCTGTCTTTCGGGAGCATTCAGCATTAGAAATTTCATGGATGGATATGATGGTGAACTCGTTTATTTTAATTGTCCGAGAGAATTTGTAAAAAATGATGAAGCCTGGAAATACAAACACATGCACATTGTTTTAAGCACTTCTGATGAAGATATATGCAAAGACAAAAACGTGGAAATGGCAGAAATTTTAGCTTCAAAAGGTATTGATTTCTGGTATGATGAAAAAAAATGGATCAATCACGACTGGCCGCTTTGGAGAATGACATTCCCAACATATATCGGTGCATTTTTTTAAGAATTCAAAAAAAATCAAAATATTAATAGTAAACATTTAAAAAAGAAAAAAAATTATGGCAAAAAAAGTAGGAATTTTATTCGGAATGGAAGATACATTTCCGTGGGCATTTATTGATAAAGTAAACGAACTTGGAGGCGGAGAAGTAATCGCTGAAGCTGTGAATATAGATAAATTGGAGCAAGGCGCAGATTATGGGTATGCCGTGATTATAGACCGAATTTCTCAGGATGTGCCTTTCTACAGAGCTTATCTGAAAAATGCAGCTTTAAACGGAACCTATGTAATCAATAATCCTTTTTGGTGGAGCGCAGATGAGAAATTCTTCAACAATGCTTTAATGACCAAACTTGGAATTCCTTTACCAAAAACTGTTTTGCTTCCTTCACACGAAAGACCTACAAACACTTCCGAAACTTCATTCAGAAACCTAAAGTTTCCACACGACTGGGAATATATTTTTGATTACGTAGGATTTCCTGCTTATATGAAACCTCACGACGGTGGTGGCTGGAAAAGTGTTTACAGAGTAGAAAATCCGCAGGATCTTTGGGATAAACTGAGCGAAACAGAACAATTAGTAATGATGGTGCAGGAAGAAATTGTTTTTCAGGATTATTACAGAGTGTATTGTTTAGGGCAAAAATACGTTCACATTATGCCTTATGAGCCAAGAAATGCACCACATTTGAGATATGAAACCACGCATCAAACAGAAGGTGAAGATTTAAAAAAATTATTGAAAACAATTCATGATTATACCATTAAAATGAATCAGGCTTTAGGATACGATTTCAACACCGTAGAATTTGCGGTAAGAGATGGAATTCCTTACGCCATTGATTTCTGTAATCCTGCTCCGGATGCAGACAAAAACTCTGTAGGAGAAGAAAATTTTGCGTGGATTGTAGAACATTCTGCAAAATTAGCCATTGAAAAAGCTAAAGAACACGTTCCCGGAAAACCCAATATCTCGTGGGGAACTTTTGTAAAAGACTCTGTAAAATAAAACCTAAAAAAAACACTGAAAAAAAATGCATCAATTTACAATAGGAATAGAAGAAGAATATCAGATTATAGATGTTGAAAGCCGTGATTTAATTTCTCACGTTTCAAAAATTATTGAAGGCGGAAAAGCTGTTTTAAGCGAAAATTTAAAACACGAAATGCACGAATCGATGATTGAAATGGAAACCGGAATTTGCCAGAATATTCAGGAAGCTCAGGCTGAACTCACCAATCTTAGAAGACATTTGATCAACACAGCTCATGAACAGGGACTTCGTGTTTCTGGTGGTGGAACTCATCCTTTTTCAAATTGGGAACACAACACCATTACAAACGGCGAACGTTACAACAAAATTGTAGACGATATGGGCGATGTTGCCCGTGGAAATCTTATTTTCGGATTGCACGTTCACATTGGAATTCCAAACCGTGAAGAAGGCGTAAGAATACAGAATGTAATGCGCTATTTCCTTCCGCATGTTTATGCTTTATCAACCAACTCCCCTTTCTGGATTGGAAGAAGTACTGGTTTTAAATCTTACAGACAGGAAATTTTTGTAAAATTCCCAAGAACCGGAATCCCGAGTTACTTTACTTCTTTGGCGGAATTTGACAGCTATGTAGATCTTTTGGTAAAAACAGGAACAATTGATAATGCCAAGAAAATTTGGTGGGATCTGCGTGTTCACCCGTTTTATCCGACCATTGAGTTCAGGATTTGCGATATGCCTTTAAGAATTGAAGAAACGGTTTGTTTGGCTGCAATTATGCAGAGTTTAGTGGCTAAAATCTATAAACTTCATCAGCAGAATTTAAGTTTCAGAAGCTACAGAAGATTGTTGCTTAACGAAAACAAATGGCGTGCTTCTAAAGATGGAATTCATTCTAAACTGATTGATTTTGGTAAAGAAGAATCTGTACCTTACCCTGATCTTTTAAAGGAACTTTTAGAGTTTATTGATGATGTTGTGGATGAATTAGGATGCAGAAAAGAAGTAGAATATGCCTGGAAAATTTTGGAAAACGGAACGGGTGCAGATCGGCAATTGGCGGTCTATAAAGAAACCGGAGATTTGAAGAAAGTCGTTGATTATATGATTGCTGAAACCGAATACGGCATCACGCACAGCCAAATTGCTTTATAATAAATTCATAACTTTGCAGAAATTATGTAGTTATGAAAGATGTAAGAATTGCTTTGCTGGATATGAACAACAATCAGGCAAATCAGGGATTTAAAAATATTAAAGAAATCTCTGAGAATTTCCAGAAGCAATCGGAAGAAAATATAAGCATTACAGGTTTTGATGTAAGATATAAAAACGAGATTCCAAACATTGAAGATTTTGATATATTCATTTCTTCCGGCGGACCGGGAAATCCGCACCGTGAAGGTTTTGAATGGGAACAGAAATTTGCAGATTTTTTAGATGCAGTTTATGAATATAACAAGCATAATGATGCTAAAAAATATCTTTTTCTGATTTGTCATTCCTTTCAATTGGCGAGTATTCATTGGGAATTGGGCAATATCTGCCAAAGAAGATCTTATTCTTTCGGGATAATGCCTATTCACAAAACAGAAGAGGGTGAAGATGAATTTCTGTTTAAAAACTTACCTGATCCTTTTTATGCTGTAGATTCCAGAGCATATCAATTTATTGAGCCTAATGCAGAGCGTTTTGAAGAGTTGGGAATGAAAATGATGGCGATTGAAAAATCCCGTCCTCACATTGATTTGGAACGGGCAATTATGGCAGTTCGTTTTTCTGATGAAATTTTCGGCACACAGTTTCATCCTGAAGCCAATCCCGACGGAATGATTGAAAACCTGAAAGACGAGAAAAATAAAGAAGCCATGATTGAAAATTACGGTATGGAAAAATATCTGGAAACCGTAGACCGAATTAATGACGAAGACAAAATCGTTCTTACACAATCTCAGATTCTTCCTCGTTTTTTAAGCGATGCAAAGAAAAATATTTTGAAACAAAAGACGGCAACAGCCTGATAAAAATTCAAATAAAAAATAATTAAAATCGAGCATAATTTGCTCGATTTTTTAAATCACAAAAGAAAAAAATTATGATCCAAAAATACAGAAAACAGTTCAACGAAGAATTCACCAGCGAAAAGTATGATCAGCTAAAATCAATCTTGGAAGAAAAAAGTGGCATACAGCCTACCTTCAGATTGTCTGAAAGCCCCATTTTTTTTACTAAAGAATTCAAAGAAAAATTAGTTTCAGCAAGTGAAAGTATTATTGATCAGATTAAAAACTTACCTGAAGGAACTTTAGAAAATTCGATTCCGGAAAACTGCAAAGTTCCCAACGATACCAAACAGCCTCATTTTTTTACCATAGATTTTGGAATTTGCAGAAGCGAAAACGGTAAAATAGAACCTCAACTGATAGAGCTACAAGCTTTTCCTTCGCTGTATGCTTTTCAGAATGTTTATGAAGAGACATTTTGTGAGGTTTATCCTTTCTTAAATCAATTGAAAAATAATATTTCGGATGACGATTATCAGAAGCATTTACAAGAATTAATTGTTGGTATAGAAGATCCGAAAAACGTTATTTTGCTTGAAATTTATCCTGAAAAACAGAAAACGGCTATTGATTTTGCTTTAACCGAAAAACTTTTAGGCATAAAAACTGTTTGTCTCACTAAAGTAAAAAAACACGGAAATCAATTATTTTATGAGCACAATGGTGAACTGATCAGAATCAAAAGAATTTATAATCGCGTTATTTTTGATGAGCTTGATAAAATTCCAGACCTTAAAACTGAGTTTAATTTCCGTGAAGACGTAGATGTAGAATGGATCACTCACCCGAATTGGTTCTTCAAGATTTCTAAATATCTTTTGCCTTTACTAAAACATGAATTTGTTCCGAAAAGCTATTTCCTGGACGAATTTCCTGAAAATGAAAGCCTTGAAAATTTTGTTTTGAAACCTTTGTTTTCTTTTGCAGGTAGCGGCGTGAATCTAAATCCCACAAAAGAGATTACTGATTCTATTTTAGATAAAAAAAATTATATCTTGCAGCGAAAAGTAAACTACGAGCCAATTTTTGAAGATATCAACGGAGATTTTTCAAGAGCCGAAATTCGTTTGCTTTATATCTGGAAAGAAAATGAAGAACGACCAATTTTACTTCAAAACCTTTCAAGAATGACAAAAGCTGCGATGGTGAATGTAGATTTCAATAAAAAAGATGCAATCTGGATTGGCAGTTCTCATGCATTTTTTGGGGAAGAATAAATAGTAATTGTATATGGAAGAAAAATCAGTTTTTGATGAATTTGATCATCAGTTAACCACAAAAAGAAGAAGGAATCTATTGCCTATATGGATAAAAGTTTTCACCTGGCTTTTCTTTGCTTGCGGTTTTATTGGTGTTTTAATTCTGGCTTTCGGATTTTTCATGGGTAAAATTAACTTGTCTCTTTACGGGTTTGAAACTGATAAAGCATATAGTTTAATAGGATTTTTCCTCACAGCTTTATTTATTTTAAAAGGTATTGTCTTGTACGGACTGTGGTTTGAGCAAGATTGGGGAATAAAAATCGCAAAAATAGATGCAGTTATTGGATTAGCCGTTTGCGGAATTTCAATGTTTGTTTTACCATTTTTTACTAAAAACTTTGAATTACGACTTGAAGTTGCTGTTTTAATTCCTTACTTGATTAAGCTTCAAAAAATAGAAAAAAACTGGTAGCAAAAAAAATAAAATTTGAATAAGAATTTTAATGCTTTTTTGAGGAAGAATAGTTTATGAAAATGAATAAATATGTTTTAAAAGTCTTTTTTCCGATTATTTTAGTTTTTACGTTTAAGCTGAATGCTCAACAAAAAATTTATTCTAAACAGGAAATTGGAAAATTTAAAGAAAATGAAAAGTTTTACCTTAATAAAAAAGTAAAAGACCTTTTAAGAGACCTTAAAGTAAATTTTGAGATAGCTTACGTTGGCGGTGGCTGGTCTGAAGAAATGAGTTTCATTGTTTTAAGATTTAGTAATCGAAAAGATGAATATCAACTTCAGCAAAAAGGAATAAAACCTGCAAGATTAACGCTTTTCATTAAAGAACAAGACGTTGAAACCAATAAGCTTTTTTATTCTGAAACAAAGAGGATCGGATTTTATAGAGACAGCCTAAAAAATAAATCTAATCAACAGATTTTAAAGGATTACAAAAACCTTACTATTGGCATGATTTACGCTAATTCTGAACAACCAGAAACAAAAAAGGAGTAAATTAACTTACTCCTTTTTCTATTTTAAAATTTATCGTCTTCAAGCAATTCTCTCGCCTGATAATCCTGAACAAGGTCAATTGCATTAGAAATTACATCACTTAAAGCGGTAATAAAAGTACCTTCTTCTGCCATTCCCATCGCATGTTTCAACGCATCGATTTCTTTAGGAATAATCTCATAGCTTACATCTTTTCCTGAAGACTGCATTCCGTCGATAATCAAACCGTTGATTTCTTCTTCTGTTCTTCCACGAAGGTGTTTTTCATTTCTGATAATGATATGATCAAACATTCTTCCGGCAATCTTTCCGCATAGTCTGATATCTTCATCCCTTCTGTCTCCCACACCGGAAATAATTCCGATTTTCTTGGTAGATTCTACATTTTTAAGATAATCTTCAATTGCTTCGTAACCTGCAGGATTGTGCGCAAAATCTATTAAAACTTTAAAGTTTTTAAATTTAAATACATTCAGTCTTCCCGGAGTCAATTGCGCACTTGGAATAAATGTACGAAGTGAATTGGAAATATCTTCAATCCCAAAACCATAAAGATAACAAGCCAAACTCGCTGCCAAAACGTTATCAATCATAAATTTTGCCTTTCCCTCCATCGTAATCGGAAAATCTTTTACTTTTCCGATTCTGATCTTCCAATCGCCTTTTTTGATGGTTACATAGCCTTCTTCGTAAACACAAGTTGTGCGTCCTTCTTTAGCGAATTTTTTAATGTATTCATTATTTTCATCCAAACTAAAAATAGCGACATTACTCGGTAAATCGTTGATGATTCTCATAGAATATTCATCTTCAGCATTCAAAACGCTCCATCCGCTTTTCTTTACACTGTCGAGTACTACCCTTTTTACTTTGGTTAAATCTTTCAGGTTGTGAATATCATTCATTCCTAAATGATCTTCTTTAATATTGGTTAAAACTCCGATATCACACTGTCCGAATCCTAAACCGGAACGAAGAATTCCGCCACGTGCGGTTTCTAAAACTGCAAATTCTACAGTTGGGTCTTTCAAAATAAATTCGGCTGAAATAGGACCTGTTGTATCCCCTTTCGTCAACATCGTATTCTGAATATAAATTCCGTCTGATGTGGTGAAACCTACTCTATAGCCATTGCTTTTTACAATATGTGAAATTAATCTCGTCGTTGTTGTTTTTCCGTTAGTACCTGTAACTGCAATAATCGGAATGGTAAAAGGTTTTCCTTGCGGATACAACATATCTACAACCGGAGCGGCAACGTTTCTCGGAAGACCTTCACTCGGAGCCAAATGCATTCTGAAACCAGGAGCTGCATTCACTTCAATTATCGCTCCGCCACTTTCTTTCAAAGGCTGTGTAAGATTTTCTGCCATAATATCAATTCCGCAGACATCTAAACCGATGATTTTTGAAATTCTTTCTGCCATTGTGATATTTTCAGGATGTACCATATCGGTTACATCAATAGAAGTACCACCTGTAGAAAGATTAGCGGTAGATTTTAGATAAACTACTTCCCCCTTTTGAGGAACTGTTTCTAAAGTATATTGAAGTTTTTCAAGTAATTCTAAAGTGTCTTTATCAACTGTGATTTCGGTCAGAACATTTTCGTGACCATATCCTCTTCTTGGATCTTTATTTTCTTTTTCAATGAGTTTCTCAAGATTAGACTCACCATCACCAACAACATGAGCGGGAACTCTTCTCGCAGCAGCAACCATTTTATTATTGATTACCAAAACTCTAAAATCGTATCCCGTAATATATTTTTCAACAATTACTTTTTTTGAATATTTCTGAGCGTATTCTAAACCTGTCACAGAAGAAACCCAATCATTAACATTGATTGAAGAACCTTTCCCATGATTTCCATCCAAAGGTTTGATAACGATAGGATAACCAATTTTTTTGATGACTCTCTGTAGATCTTCTTCGTCCACAATTAAATCTCCCATCGGAACAGGAATTGCAGCATCATGAAGCATTCTTTTCGTCAATTCTTTATTGCAGGCAATATCTACAGCAATCGAGCTTGTATTTCCGGTAATCGTCGCCTGAAACCTTTGCTGATTAACCCCGTAACCTAATTGAACCAGAGAATTGCTTCCCAATCGTATCCACGGAATTTTTCTTGAAACCGCTTCCTCAACAATACTACCTGTTGAAGGTCCTAATCTTACACGTTCTCTGATTTCTTTTAATTTTTGAATACAGGCATTAATATCATATTCTTTATTTTCAATTAAAGCTAAGGCAATTTCTACCGCTTGTTCGGCTGCATAGATCCCTGCATTTTCTTCAATATAATCAAATACTACATTGTAAACTCCGGGAGTTTTTGTTTCACGAGTTCTTCCAAATCCGGTATCCATTCCGGCTAAAGTTTGAATTTCTAAAGCAATGTGTTCAATCACATGCCCCATCCATGTCCCCGTTTCTACTCTATGAAAAAAACCGCCTCTCGTTCCTTCAGAACAACGATGAGTAATGAGCGAAGGCATAAGCTGCTCTATTCTTTCACGAAAACCTTCAATTTTATTGGTAGGGAAATCTTCCATTTCCTCCAGATCCAAACGCATCTGTATTAGCTTCTTTCTTCTTATACTCCAAATATTCGGACCACGTAAAGCCTGTATTTTCTCAATTTTCATATGCAGCTACTTAATTTTTTTTCCATTTGTTATCTATCATCTTTAATTTTAAAATTATAATTTAATAATTAAAAAAATTATGATTTCATAGTTTTTCTATGCCTTAATTACTTTAATAAAAACATCTTTCTAAATCAAAGATAATGCAAAACCATAAACAAAACCATAGCGTTATTAAAGATTTATTAAAAAAATGCAATTTCTGTAATCGATTAAAAATCAAAGGAAATACGTTAAAAATGGGTTTACATTGCATTAACAATTTATTATTTTTTAAATTTGCAAGCTATGAAACCTGTTGGAAAATTAATTATTATCGGTGGAGCTGTGAATAAAGGCAGCTTTTCTGAGACCGATTACGATCAGAATGTTGAAAAAAATCTTAACTTTTTTGAAAGAGGAATTTTAAGAAAGATTATTACTGAATCTAAAAACAAGGAAAATTCTGTGATTGAGGTAGTGACTACAGCGTCGCAAATTCCTCAAATTGTTGGTGCCGAATATAAAAAAGCTTTTGAATTTTTGGGAGCTAAAAACGTCAATATTCTTGATATTCATAACCGTGAAGAAGCTAATTCTGATGCTATTGTTGCAAGAGCCAATGCAGCAGATGTCGTGATGTTTACGGGTGGAGATCAATTGAGACTGACCTCAATTTTGGGCGGAACAAGATTTCACGATGCTATTTTACTAAAATATCAAGAGCAAGATTTTATCTATTCCGGAACGTCTGCAGGAGCTGCTGCTGCTTCTGAAAATATGATTTACCAAGGAAGCAGTTCTGAAGCTCTATTAAAAGGTGAAATTAAAACGACTCAGGGTTTAGGTTTAATCGACAACGTCATTGTAGACACTCACTTTGTACAAAGAGGAAGAATCGGAAGGCTTTTTCAGGCTGTAGTAAACAATCCCAGAACTTTAGGAATTGGTTTGGGTGAAGACACCGGACTTTTCATTCATAATGATACCATGACTGCAGTAGGATCTGGTTTGGTAATTATTGTTGATGGAAGATTCATTAAAGACACCAATCTTACCAATATTAATTTAGGTGAACCTATTTCAATAGATAATCTTACCGTTCATGTGATGTCGATGAACGATCATTATGATTTGACGACAAGAAAACTGACAATAGAGAACTCTCAGTTTAATCCGATACCGCAAACGTAGTTTCGAAATAATAAAATTAGTCTGAATAATTTTATAAAATTATAAACTTATGTTCAGTTTTTCATAAAAGAATTTTTTCCCGACAGTCGTGATTAATATTTCACGGCTGTTTTTCTTTTTTCGGATAAAGTCTTTTTCCAGAAATTTTTCTAAAATGGCGTTGCCTAAAGCTCCTGCAATGTGATGTTTTCTTTCTGTCCAATCCAAACATTTGTGGGCAAAAGAGCGATTTTTATTTTTTAAATTATCGATATTGATTCCAATCTCATCAAACCATTTTTCACCAAACTCAGTTACTGTAAAAGAATCTTTGTCTAGACAGATTATATTTTTATTGAGCAAAGCATTTACAATTTCAACAGAAATTTTGCCTGCAAGATGATCGTAACAGGTTCTGGCAAAACTTAGTTTTTCTGCATTTGCATTTTTTTTAATTTCTATTTTTTTGTGAGGAATCAAACTCGCCATTGATTCAATTACATGCGCGATATTTTCATCGGTCAGTCGAAAATATCTGTGACGACCTTGTTTGTCGGCACAAACGAGTTTCGCATCAATAAGTTTTGATAAATGATTACTTACCGATTGTCGCGAAATATCTGCTATAATACTTAATTCGGAAGCGGTGTAAGCTTTCTGATCCAGCAAAGACCACAAAATTAAAGCGCGCGCTCTTTCGCCGATAAGTGAAGCTATTTTTGTAAACTCATTTTCGATTTCCATAATGACAAATTTAGGAAACAATTAAAATTTATAATTCATTTTAGAATGAACTTTTAAGATTTTTAAGTATTTAATTTTGCAATATAATTAATCAAAAATCTTATCCAGATTTGCAATATTTTTTTTTAAATGAAACAAACTGATGTAAAGTTAAATAGCAGAATACCCGAAAAGCAAATTAATCTGAATTTTCAAAAAGCCAAATATAAAAACGCAGACGAAGCTGTTTTGTTTATACATGGCGCAACATTTCCTTCGCAACTTTCTTCGGGATTTCAAATGAACGGAATTTCTTGGGCAGACTATCTTTCAGAAGCTGGTTATGATGTTTTTGCGTTAGATTTTTTAGGTTACGGTAAATCAGATAGATACGATTATATGTCGGATTTGGGAAATGAATTTGTCAATTCTTGCAACGGGAAAGATTTGGTAAAAGATATTGATATTGCGATAGATTATATTTTTAATAAATTGATTTACAACAAAATACATTTAATAGGTCATTCTTGGGGTGCAACAATTTCCGGATATTATGCAACAGTTTTTCCAGACAAAATAGACAAATTAATATTATTTGCACCCATTGTCCAAAGATCCGGATTAACATCTTGGCAAAAACCTACAACAGTTTATACAGATTTATCACCATCAGAAAGGATAAATCAGTTTTTGAGCCATATTCCTGATGATTGTGAAATGACTTTAGAAGATGAAATTTTCACAAAATGGGGAAACGAATGGTTAAAAAGTGATCCTTCAGCTAAAGAAAGATTTCCTCACACCATACGTTTTCCTTCGGCTTGGGAAAAAGATCTTTTTGAATGCTGGAATGGAAACTGTTTTTTTTATCCATCGAAAATTAAAAATTCTACCTTGCTGATAAGAGGCGAATGGGATATTGCATTTAATGAAGAAGAAGCGCATAAAGTGTTTTCTGAAATAAAAAATGCGCCCGTTAAAAGATATGTACTGATCGATAAAAGTACCCATGTTCTGCATTTGGAAAAAAGAAGATTTCATTTGTACGAAGAAGTTGAACTATTTTTAAAATCAAAATAAAATGATCGCTGTAATTTTTGAAGTTTGGATCAATGAATCCAAAAAAAGTGAATATCTGGATATAGCCGCAGCGCTAAAGAAAGAGCTGAAAAATATTGAAGGATTTATTTCCATAGAAAGGTTTCAAAGTCTTTCTGACGACCAAAAAATTCTTTCTTTGTCTTTTTGGGAAAATGAAAACGCTATTTCTGAATGGAGAAATTTTGAACAACATAAAAGCGCGCAGCAAAAAGGTCGCAGTTCTATTTTTAACGATTACAAAATCAGAGTAGGAAATATTGTTAGAAATTACGGATTTTATGATAGAAAAGAATGTCCTTTTCGGTAATTTGAAAGTAAATTGGCAAATTGTATTCGATTATTAGAAAAAGCAAAGCACTTTTTTTTATATATTTAAAATCAAATAATCAATATGAAAATCATTATCCACGGCGGATTTTTCTCCGAAAGCGACCAGAGCCATGAAGTGAAAGTTGCCAAACAAAATTCTTTAAAAAATATTGCAGAAAAAGCATATCAATATTTAGAAACCCATTCAGCTGTTGACACTGTTGCGTATGCAGTTTCTCTTTTGGAAGATGACGAATTGTTTAATGCAGGAATCGGTTCGCAAATTCAAAGCGACGGCGTTATCAGAATGAGTGCGGCATTGATGGATGGTGAAACTCAGAAAATGAGCGGCGTTATCAATATTCAGGATGTGAAGAATCCTATTTTTGTGGCGAAAGAACTAATGAAAGAAGACGACCGGGTTTTAGGAGGAAACGGAGCTAAAATTTATGCTAATAATAACGGATTTGAAAATTTTCCAACAGAAATTCCTCAAAGAAGAAAAGAATACGAAGCGAAACTAAAAAACGGCGGAAAAGGAACGGTGGGTTGCGTTGCGATCGATAAAAACGGAAAATTAGCCGTTGCAACTTCTACCGGAGGGAAAGGTTTTGAGATTCCGGGAAGAATTTCTGATTCTGCAACGGTAGCCGGAAATTATGCCAACGAATTTTGCGCAGTAAGCTGTACCGGTGTTGGTGAAGATATTGTAAGCAATGCAACTTCTGCCAAAATTGTAACCAGAGTGACCGATGGAATGAGCTTAAAAGACGCTTTCAACAAAACTTTTGCTGAACTAAAAGTGATAGACGGTTTTGCTGGAGCTATTGCCATTGATAAAAATGGAAATATTTATCATCAAGATTCTTATCCTACAATGGTTTTTGCAAGTTTTGATGGAAATCAGTTTGAAATCTTTAAATAATTTTAACATATTTTTATTATTCCCATAAATTTTTTGGCACACATTTTACATAGTTATTAATAACAAAATTTTAATATTATAACTTTTAAAAATCAGAAATCATGGGAAATAAGACAAACGGATTATTAGCTTTATTAGGACTAGGTGCTTTAGCATATTGGAAGTACAAAAAATCTACTCCGGAACAGCAACAAGCTGTAAAAGACAAAATCAACTCTGCAAAGGATAATTTGAACAAATGGGGAAACGATTTGAAAGATAAAGCAAATGAAGTGGCTTCCCAAGCTCAAAGTAAATTTGACGAAGCGAAAGCGAAAGTTGAAGATTCTGCTTCTAAAATTTAAAATTTTAAAGCATTCATATAAAAAAAGTCATCATTACGATGACTTTTTTTGTGCTGAAAGGGCATAAACCATAGGTATTTTATTACCAAATTTTTCCGTTCGCCATTTTCCTTTTTCAAATTCTTCGATGTGTTTAAAGCAAGGATAAGGTGACCAGTCAAATTCCTGAAACTGATCTATTACTAAGTTTTTATTTATCAAACTCTGCATTACTTCTGATAATGAATGATTCCACATTACGTAATCCTGAACGATTTCGGCAGAAAAGTCTGCATACGTTCCTTCGTAGGTTTCTACAATTGGGCTTTCATTGAAATAGTTATACGCAATATCTTTAAAATTATCATCAAACATCCAAATTACAGGATGAAATTCTGCTATGATAAATTGTCCGTTTGGTTTTAAAAAATGATCAATTACACCCGCCCATTTTTCAAGATCAGGAAGCCAGCCAATTGTGCCATAACTTGTAAAAACAACATCAAATTTTTCATCTAAAATATTTGGTAAATCATACACATCAGAGCAGATAAACTCAGTATCGGTATTGCATTGTTTTGCTAAATCTCTTCCTGCTTCAATTGCTTTATCTGAAAGGTCAATTCCGGTAACTTTTGCTCCCATTCTTGAAAGCGAAATAGAATCCTGCCCAAAATGACATTGCAAGTGCAGAATTGTTTTACTTTTTACATCTCCTAAAAGTTCCAATTCTATAGAATTTAAAGAAGTTCTTCCTTTTAGAAATTCATCTAAAAAATAGAAATCAGATTTCAGATGTGGTTCTACTTTGGCATTCCAGGATTTTCTGTTGATGTCTAAATAATTTTCCATTGTTATTTTTCTGTAAATATAATTTTTTTCCTGAAACATTCGCGCTTTATGGTTTCCCGTAAAAAAATACAAGAATGCCACTGTAGTTTTGAAGAAAATTAGAACACTGAAATTCTTGTTTTAGAATAAAGAAAAAAAAACAATATTATAAATACCAACCATGAGTAAAAATTCTTTAGGAGCATCAGATCTATTTTTAGGCGTGCTCGCAATATTATTAATCAGCGTGAGCTTTTATCAAACCTGGGTCGGGCTTGAACAGATCTTCGGCAACGCATCATTCGTAATAGCACTCGTACTTTCTTTGCTATTATTATTCCTCTGCTGGATGCTTCGTGCCGCAAAACTTGAAGGTAAATCTACCGGAAGCTTGGTAGGAATTTACATATTCATTGCATCGTTTTGTTTTATTGCCAATTTCAACGCATTATACACAAGATTTATGCGTACAGACATTTATACCACTGAATTAAAAACGATTAATGAAGATTTTAATACGCTGGAAAACAATATTGAAGCTAAATTAAATTATAAATACCCGAAAGAAACCACAAGAAATATTGAGATTAAGAAAAAACAATTAATGGCTCAAATTATTGATCCTGCAAATCAGGGAATCGGCTCAAGAGCGCAATCATTAATCAGAGATATTGAAAAAATGACCGGGCAAAAAGTAGATTTATTAACTCCGATTGGAAATGATTATGAAGATTTAGCGCAAAGAATGGGAAGCCAAATCGACAATATGGTGATGGATTTGTCACCGGACGAAAGAAATCTGAAATCTGACATCAACAACTCTGTTCTGAAATGGAATAAAAGAATACAAGAGTTCTTATTGTTGCCTAAAAAAGAGAAAGATCTTTTAGCACAAGCGCTTATAGACAATGCCTTAACAGATTATAACAAACTTGGCAACCGAGGAAGTAATGTTTTAGGAGAAGAAAAATTTAAATTCGAACCTTTACTTTCTAAAACGCAAGACGTTGGAAAAATAGGTTATGCGTTTGAGCACGCAATTAAAAACTTCGGAATGTATCAGTTTGTTGTTTTGGCGGGATGTATTTTGTTAGATTTTGTGATTGTAATTATTATTTTATTGGTGACAAGTCCGGATAGCAGAACCAATAACAGCGTTTTAGGAAACAGAAAAAAAGGCAAAACATTAATCCCAAATAAATAATTACCATGATGAATAATGACAAACCTTTTTCTTTCGATAACTATGATTATGATAACGATTTTAAAAAATTCGATGATTTTACAGAGTCTCAAAACGAGATTGTAACGAATGAAAACATTTACACGCATCCTGAAATAGAAGACAACGGTTTTGTTCCCACTTCAAATGGAAGTACAACCACTGTGAAAAATAAAGACAGTAATTTCGTTTTCTTTTACGGAACATCTGCTTCAGGGAAATCTGTTATTTTATCGGCAATTTTGTATTATTTAAACTCTTATGCCGGAGTTTTAAGACCCAAATTGGGAAGTCCGAATTCCAGGGAAGCGCAAATTTTATTGGCTGATTTTTTTGAAAATATAAAAAAGGGCATTCTTCCCAACAGAAGTACGAGAGATCAGGTGACAAGATTAGATTTTGTATTTGACCCGAATAATCAATCGAAAAAAGTTCCTTCCATTAATATTTCATTTTTGGAAACAGCAGGAGAAAATCATAACGAAATTTCAAGAGGCGGAAGATATCATGCAGATATTGAAGCGTATTTAAACTCAGATATTCCGCTAAACTTTCTGATTGTAACAAGCTATGACAAAGCGCACAATGAGGATTCTAAAATCGTAGAGTTTTTAGATTATCTGGAAAAAAAGGGGAAAAATCTAAAAAATGTAAACGTACTTCTTGTGATTTCTAAATGGGATAAATCTGGAAATACGGGCGTAGATAACGAGCAACATCTTGAAAATTTCATCAGTGAAAGATTGAGTATGACCAATAACAGAATTGATACTTACAACCTCAGCAAAACCTATTTTACAATAGGAACCGTGCAAAATCAGGCCGGAATTGAAAAAATAACACTCCTGAATCTGGAGTCAGCAGAAGTCATTGCAAAGTGGCTCTATCACAATATTGTTGGTTACAATTTGGATTACGAAGGTACTTTCTGGGAAAAAATAAAATTTAGCTTTTCAAAATAAATGAAAAATATAAATGTCTTTGGTTATGCAACATTTGGGACACCGAATGGTTTTACACAATCCTGTATTTATGGAAACAAAAATTTAGAAAAAGCTCTAAAAACTTTCGATTTAAAAACAGATGCTATACAATTATTATCTCCCAATGACCGTATTTATTCGATTAGAAAAGAAGGTATTGCCGATAAGTTTTTGATCTCTTATTCTGTTTATACCTATGCAAAAGAAAAAAATTCTAACAGAACAGGTACTTTTATCGGAACAAGCTTGATTTTTTCTGATGAAATAGCCGATGAAAATTTGATATTAAACTCGTTGCACCAGATTCACCAGAAATTAAAAAACAATAGTGTAAGCAATAATGTTTTAAATATTAATCATTCAAAAGAGTTTAATCTCACCAATGTTTTTGATCAGGATTTTGAAAAAATTAAATACAACAGCAGAAAAATAGGTTTTATAGACTGGCAAAGTTCAGATAAAAACTTGGTTATTTTCACCAATAAATTAGACAATAATTCTATCCAGAATCTATTTAAAAAAGCTTTGGAAATTTTACCAAAATACGAGACTCTGTTTTTTATTGACAGTAAAGAAATCGCTGAATTTGTGTCTCAAAAAAGGCTTTTCAGATTAATTGACATCAATATTTTAGAAGAAGAAATTCAAAATTTTCAAAATGAAATAAAGCAGCAGTTGATCAATACCATTTCAAAGCTGAAACAGAAAAGTAAAAAAATTGAAGATGAGGGAAGAACAGAATATGAAAATTTAAAAAAGCAAATTGAGCAAGACGAAAAAACACATTTAGAAAACGGTAAAAAAATTGAGAAAGCAGACAAAAATTTAGCTGATTTAAATAGCTTATACGCAAATTTTTTACGCAAATTCAATGAATTTATTTCTGCTTTGGAATCTGGAAAACAGCTTGAAGAGGTTAATAATTCTATAAAACAGATTGAGAAAGAGTTTTATGACGAAAAGAAAAAGTTAGATCATCCAAACCAAATTTCATCTTTAACCAATAATCGAAATACGAGTTCTTTTCCGTTACAAAGACCGTCTTTGTCAGAATTTTCTCATCATACCGAAGAAAAGCAAAATAAAAATGTAGTTTTTCTCATTATTTCTTTTGTTTTGAATCTTTTATTGATAGGTGCATTGGTGTTTTTCACAATGTTTTACGAGAAAGAAAAGAAGCAGGAAGTAATTCCAGACGTTTCTCCCGTATCTCAAGAAACAGTTACAGATGAAGTTTCAGAAAAAGACAGCTTATGGAAAAGCAAGCTTAATCCTTTGCCTAATAAAATGGCTTTGAATGCAGAGAACAAAAACCTTGATTTGAATAAACTTACGGACACCACAACACATGTTGACGAGATTGTAAATTTAATTTTTGAAAAAAATAAGATAATCAAGGATGTTTATCAATTTCAAAAGGACGATTATGCAGATGATTTAATTAAAGAAAATATTGATGCATTCGATTCAAAAAAGATTTTAATAAGGAAAGATTTATTACTAAAAATACCATTCTACTTAAAACCTTCTGATAAAAATGTATCCGAAATAAATACTTATCAGAGCGCAGATCATTGAAAATAAAATTTCAATAACCATACTTTTTACTCTCAGTTTGCCAATATCCTGAGAGTAAGTGTTTTAAAAATGGATAAAATAAATTAATGGAATACATCCCATTTGAATAGATTTTTTTATCATTTCTTTTGATACTTTTGCAGCAAAAAAGATACTTAAGCTTTTTTGTACTGTTCTTAAAAAAATGATTTATAAAACTTTTCTTCTCTTCCTTTTTCCAATTATAATCTTTTCGCAAAACAAATCTTACAAAGTAATCGGGGTAAAAGACGGTGATACTGTGGAGATATTAATAGATGGAAAACCACAAACTGTGAGACTTTCGAATATTGATTGTCCTGAAAAAAAACAACCGTTCGGAAAAAATGCAAAACAGTTTGCATCAGATCTGTGCTTTGGAAAAAAAGTTAAACTTTCTACAGGCTGGAAAAAAGATCGCAATAAAAGATTGCTTGCCGAAATTATATTATCAAACGGAAAAAATCTTAATAAAGAGCTTGTAAAAAATGGTTTTGCTTGGCATTACAAAAAATATTCTAAAGACAACAGCTATGATGATCTGGAAAAGCAGGCAAGAAAGCTGAAATTAGGATTATGGAATGACAAAAACCCGACCGCGCCTTGGGAATGGAGGAAATCACGAAAAAAATCCTCACAACAATCCTTCTCTTCTACTTCTAAAATTAAATAACATAAAGAATTCCGGCTCTTCGAGCCGGAATTCTAATATTTCATCTACAAAATTATACTTTTATTTCCTAAACGATTATTTCAATATTCTTTAAAAAATCATCTGAAAAACTGGTCAATACATCTCTTTAACTGCAAATCTCCAAAACCATAAACAGGATATTTTTGATTAAATATTTTGAAAATTTCTTCGAAACTTTCTGCTGTTTTTTGAATATCTTTTATCTGATTTTCCAAAGTTCCGTTAAACCTATTTTCGTTTGCAGTAATCAGTTCTTCAAGGTTTTTTACAATTTCAGATGAGTTCCCTTTCGATAAATTATTCTTTTGGAAATCTGCCCAAAGATTTGAAATTAATTTTCTTTCGGTATCATTAATTTCTTTTGCCGAATCAAATAGTTCCAGTAAATCGTTTTCATCACTTTCTGCAAATCCTTTTTCTATGTCTTTTGGGAAAACTCTAAAAATCTTTGTTTTACCTAAATTCAAGTTCGAAATTAAAAACCAAAAATTCACCTGACAAAACAAGTCGTCTTCAAACCAGAAAAATACAGCAGAATCCTCAGGAATATTTTGCATTTTCTGAAATTCCTTTACAACCAATTCATCATAGTCGCTTTCTGAATCGTAATTTTCTTTTATAAATTTTTTACGATTTTCAAAGAATTTATTGTCCGAAACAGGTCCATCAATTAAAACTTCACGCCAGATAATACTTTCACCTTCCAAATTTTTTGGAAATTTTTCGGCTAAACAATCGCCATTCAAAATGTGAAAAGTTTTCATCTGTTAAAAAGCTTAAGAATTAAGAAACTCTTCCAAAGAAACCGTTTTCTGTTCTCCTGCTTCTAAGTTTTTAAAAGTAACGGTATTATTTTTTAGCTCTTCTTCACCTAAGAAAACAAGGTTTTTAATTCCTTTCTTTTCAGCGTAAGTGAATTGCTTATTGATTTTTGCGCTTTCAGGATAAAGTTCTGCAGAAATTCCTTTTTCTCTTAATTGGATGATTAATCTTAAAGCGTCCGAAGTTTCTTCTCCACCAAAGTTGGCAAACAGATATTCTACATTTGAAGTAGCTTCTTCAGGGAAAAGATTTAACTCTTCCATTACCAGATAAATTCTATCTAAGCCAAAAGAAATTCCAATTCCGGGAACATTTTTTACACCAAAAACTTCAGTAAGGTTGTCATATCTTCCACCACCACCGATAGAACCCATTTGCGCTTCATCTGCTTTCACTTCAAAAATTGCTCCGGTGTAATAATCTAAACCACGCGCCAAAGTAATATCAAAAACAAGATTCTGAATATCTACACCCAAATTTAGAGATTGAGTAATCACAAATTCTAGTTCTTCAACACCTTTCAAACCAACTTCATTTCCTACAAATTTTTCTTTCAACTGAAGAAGATTCTCCAAAGCATCATTCGACTGATTGAAAAGGAAATCTAATTTATCAATCGATTCCTGAGAAATATTTCTTTCTAAAAGTTCCTTCACTACTCCATCCTTCCCGATTTTGTCTAACTTATCTAAAGCAACGGTGAAATCGATCAGTTTATCTGTAATTCCCGCATATTCTGCCAAACCTGAAAGAATCTTTCTGTTGTTGATATGAATCGTAACCGAAACTTTTAACTGAGCAAAAGATTTTAAATACAATTGCACCAGATCAACTTCCTGCCACAAACTTTCACTTCCTACAACATCGGCATCACACTGATAAAATTCTCTGAATCTTCCTTTTTGCGGGCGATCTGCTCTCCAAACCGGTTGAATTTGGTAACGTTTGTACGGAAATGTTAATTTCCCATGATTCATGGCAACGAATCTCGCGAAAGGTACCGTTAAATCATAACGAAGAGCTTTATCTGTAAGACTTTCTGCGCTAAATGGTTTATCTAAAGCTTTCTGAAAATCGGTCAACATCTGAGTTTTCTTTTCTTCTTTAGCTTCGTTGATGCTTGAATTTAAAATTTTAAAAATCAAACGGTCTCCTTCTTCACCATATTTCCCGGTCAATGTTGAAAGATTCTCAAAACTAGGAGTTTCCAAAGGCTGAAATCCAAATAATTCGAAATTCTTTTGTAATATATTGATGATGTATTTTCTTCTTGAAACTTCCAGCGATGTAAAATCTCTCGTTCCTTTTGCTAAGCTTGGCTTCATATTTATGAGTAATGAATAATAAGTAATCAGTAATTGATTGCAAAAATAAGGAATTGAAAGGACTTTTAAACTCATAAAAAAGCCGCAGATTTTATTTCTCCGGCCTTCATTTCATCATTTGTGTTTTAGGGTATTCATTTTACACGCTTTCCAGGATTTCTAAAATCTCTTCACCATAGTTTTCAATCTTATGTTTTCCGAAGCCTTTGATGTCGAGTAGCTCTTCTTTTTTTGCAGGTTTATACTTAGCAACAGACACGAGTTCTTTATTGGTTGCAATAAAATACGTCGGAAGATTTTGTTCTCTTGCTTTCTCGGAACGCCACAGTTTCAGGGCATCCAGAATTTTTATTTCGTCATTATTCAGAACTTCGTCTTCCGCTGAATATTTTACAGCTTTAGAATCTTTTACACTCGTTTTATTAACTGTAGATTCTACATCATTAAAATACAGTACAACTGACCAAAACTGTTCGTCGTGCACAAATGCCGTTTCAGTTTTAATAATTTCATGATTTTCAAGAAAATGATCAAATATTTTTTGGTCTTCACGCAGAAATTCATCTGCAATTCTGATTTTTAAAACTTTTATTTTCATTATTTGTGATTTTAAAGTTTAGCAATTATTTGATTTTCCGTTTTAATCCTACAACTATTTTAACGCAAAGTGCACAAAGTTTTCTTTACAACTCACTGTTTTAAGCTCGCAAAGGCATAAACTCAGCAAAGAGCTCAAAGTAGTTTATCGTAAAAAAGTGTAGGTTGAAAACGAATATTATTTACTTCCTAAAAGCAGAAGTTCATCTACTCTGATTTCGGTAATATATCTTTTCACGCCGTCTTTATCGTCATACGATCTGTACGTTAATTTCCCTTCAATAGCAATCTCTTTTCCTTTTGGAACATATTTCTGAAAAATCTCAGCAGTTTTCCCAAAAGCAACCAGATTGTGCCATTGTGTTTCTTCTACTTTCTCACCTTTTGCATTGGTGTAATGATCATTTGTAGCCAGTGAAACTGAAATTTTCATCCCTCCGTTTTCGAAGTTTACTGTTTCTACTTCTTTTCCTGTGAAACCTATTAAGGTTACTTTGTTTCTTAGTGACATAACTTTATATTTTAAGATTAGCAATTTAGATAAGAGACGTTCACTTGTTTTCTCAAATCTCTGTTGCAAAGATTCATCAGATTGCAAAAATTAGTCGGTAATAAACTGTTTAAATTCGTTTGTAGTCGTTTGAAAACGGATAAACAATTAACTATCACCACTTAAAACACATTTATTTAAAATTGCATAAATTTGAATGTCAACAGAAATAATTATAAACCAACAGCAAACAAATGAAGAACTAACATCACTTGAATTTGAAAACATTATTTTGATTACCTAATTTAAACACATTATGAAAAAAATATTTACAATTCTAGTTCTGGTTATTTCCCTAGCCGTATTTTCACAAAGCAAAAAAGAATATTTAAGACAAAACCGGTTCGATCTTGAGAAAACTAATTTTAAATTTCCACAAACAAGTTTTAATATAATTGGTTTTGGAGCTTATCATGGAGGAGCTAAAACTTATGAAGCCGAATTAGCCATTATTCAAAGTCTAAAAAAACAAAATGCTCTTGATTATTATATTCCTGAAACCAATTTTAGTCAAGCTTTTTTCTTTCAACAATACTTAGAAACAGGAAATGAAGACTTGTTGAAAGAGTTGGTTTTAGCTTTTCAAACAATTGTAAAGCAGGAAGGAACAATCGAAACCTTTAAACATTGGAAAAATCTAAGATTACTAAATCAATCATATAAAGACAGCCCAATAAAAGTAATTGGTTTTGATATTATCAACGAATATCGGTTTCCAATAAAACATATTTTATATTTAGCTGAAAATATTTCCAACTGGAAATTGAAAGACAAACTAAAAATAAAGCTATCAAAAAAAAATGCAGATTTTAATGTTCAAAATAAAGAAATAACTCAACTTTTAGAAAAATTTATTACAGATTATAAAGCGAATAAAAATCTTTATGCTCCGCAAATTAAGGACACCATAAGTTTTCATCATATACTTAAAAACATTGCTTACAATTTTGACAAAAAAAGAGACCGTGAAAAAATAATTTTTGACAATTATCTTTACTTAAAAAATATATACCATCTCGAAACCAAAAAACAATTTGCTAAATATGGATTTTTTCATATCGAAAAAGAACGAGAAGAAAATTATCCTTCATTTTTCACAAGATTGATAAAACAGAATATATATAATCGAAATAAGGTAATCACCATTATCGGGTATTTAACGAAAAGTGAGGTTCTTTGGGATAAAATTTATGACAAACAAGGAAATTATCAATCCTACACAACCGAAAAAGGTTACGGGATTGGAGATTATTGGAAAGAATATTTTAAGGGTATTCAATATCTGAAGAAAACGAAACTATCTGATGTAACACTTTATAAATTAAATAAAGAAAATTCGCCTTACAATTTTGGAACAGACCTGATTGAAGTAAAACTTTTTCTAAAAAAAAGTAACGGCAAAGAATTGAAAGGAAAATCTACTACAAATTTTATTGATTATGCCGTTTTGATAAGTAACTCGAAAAATCAAATTCCTATCGAAGAAATAAAGTAGTCGGTTTTATCAAATTTATTTAATCACAAACTCCCTCCTAAAATTAGAATGCTGCGTTGCCGTAAAATAATCACAAAAAACCTGATAGACTGCAGAATCAGTATGGCTTGCTTTTATTCCTAATTGAATGTAAATCTGCAAAATCTTTTGGGATAAATCGTTAACTAAATCTGAAGAATAATCGTGAATTTCAAATTGCTTTTCTTGGTTTATACATTGAAATTCGTTTAATAAACTTTTAATTTCATTGGCAAAATCAATCACTTTTACCATCGCATCTTCTATTTTTTTATCGAAAAAATTTAAATCAAGATGAGGTCTAATTTTAATCGCTTCTTCGGCAAAATGAGAAGCCATTCCGAGATAATTGACCAACAAGGTCAAATCTGCAAAAATTCTGAACGGAACTTTATCTAAAACATCATCCGTAAAAAACTCATCATATATAAAACTATAATCTTCAGAAACTTTTATATTATCAACTTTAAAAGAATACGTTCCGGTTGCTTTCATTCCCATCGATTTCCAATTTGGAATAATTTCAACCTGATTTTTAGAAATAACAAAAGATCTGATGAGTTCATTTCCCGATTCATCAAGCAAAGAAATTCCGTTGTCGGTAAGCTTTGCATTCAATGTAAAATGGCTTAAATGAGGAGCACCCGTTGCAAAATGCCAAAGTCCGTTAATCAAAAAAGTTCCGTCGTTTTGTTTTTCGGCTGTTCCGCCAATCATCCCGCTTCCGCCAAAACAGGTTTTTGAATTGGAAAAAAGTTCTTTAGCTATATTGGGGTTTAAGTTTCTCGAGAAAAAATTAGCTCCTGAACATAAAGTGAGCATCCAGCCTAAACTTCCATCGATTTTTGACCAATCAAAAAGGATTTGCAAACCTTGATTTAAACGACATCCTAATCCATCATACCTTTTCGGAACCCAAATCTGAAGCAATCTTTCATGATAAATCTGATCAATGATTGATTGTGGAACTTCAGAAGCTCCATACATTTTTTCTCTTATTTCTTTAGGTGTAAACATACCTTCTATCTATCTCTGAATAATTAAACAGATTAATTTCTTTAATCTAAATGGAACTTTATAATTCTTATTTTGTCAACGCAAAGTTTTACTTCTGTATGTTTATTATTTAAGGGGCAAAGAATAATCAATAAAATTGATTTTAAGCGTATGTTTTCAAGCTTCATCAGCAACGAAGGTGTTATCTTTGCTCCTTTATAATATGTATTTTTAATATAAAACTTTGCGTTTAACTACTTCTCGCTGATTTAACAGATCAAGCAGATAATCTCGATTCGTTTAAGCATTTTAATTAAACAACAACCGGTTTAGATCTAATACTTTTCCTCCATTCCAAATAACCAGAAATTGCGACGATGAACAAGAAAGCCGTCAAAACTGCATACAAATAAAGGCCTTTATGAATCAACAAGGGGATTGCAATAATGTTGCTGATATTGAGTAAGATCCAGTTTTCAATTTTTCTACGAGCCATTAACCACATTCCTGCCCATGCAAAAGCACTGACCAAAGAATCCAAGATCGGAACATCAGAATCTGTAAAATTTGTCAGGAAAAAATAAAAAATACTAAAGGTTCCAATCACAATTCCTGCAGTACTTAATTTTTCATTATTGGTCGTTTCAGAAATTGTTGTTTCAGATCTTCTTTTTCCAAACTTCCAATACAGCCATCCATAAATACTCATTACCAGATAGTAAAGATTAAGCGTAAACTCTGCGTAGAGTTTAGATTGTATCATCACATAAAGCGTTAGTGAAATCCCCGCAATACCAAAAAGATAATTATTTGAATTATTTTTTCTTGCCAATAAAACCTGAAATACTGAAAAGAAGACACCAAGCCATTCTTGCCATGTTGTCTGTTGTAAAATGTCCTGCATCAAATTAACTTATATAAATTAAATGATGAGATGATAAATCAAAAAATCCCTACGTCGGCATTATCCGAATCAGGTGTGGAAAATTTTCCCGGGTATCATCTCAGCCGCAATTTGCAGCACCCCATTGATGGAGCAAAATTGAGGCTTATTTTTGAAAATAAAAAATTAAAACAGAAATAATTGTCTCGCTGATTCTGCAAATTTGCAGATGAAAAATATTTAATTAACCTAAATACAGATTAGCAACAGCTATGAACTTCTAATTTTTAATTCGTCGCTTGTTTAACGCAAAGTTTGATTTTCTCAAATCTCATTTTTAAGAAGCAAAGATGAATCAATAAATTGATTTTTATTAAGCTCTCGTTGCATTAAAGCTTCATCAGCGACTTTGTCGCAATTCTTTGCTCCTTAAAATAATAAGTTTAAAAATTAAAATCTTTGCGTAAAAGGTTTTGTTGAATTTCTCACTCTTAACTCAGGTCAATTACATAAATCTCAGAAATTAAAAGGAAAACTTGAAATAGGTTCCACTAAATACAAAAGATAACATTTAAAGAAATTCAATCAATCTATTTTCATACCCGTTTGCAAACGGATATTTTGTACCTTTAAATCTCAAATAAATTTATTGTGAAAAAAAACTTCAAAAGAACGCTCAGAGTTTCAAAATATGTCATTTATAAAGAAACTCTTGTTGATTATAAAGAGCATTTCTGGTCTTTTCTGGGTGCGTTTTTCGGGATTGGACTGATTGCTTTTCTGCAGTCTCAATATCTATTTAAACAAGAAAGCATTTTTTTAATCGGCTCATTCGGAGCTTCTTGTGTATTGATTTATGGAGCCATTCAAAGTCCATTGGCTCAACCAAGAAATCTTGTTGGCGGACATGTAATTTCAGCATTGATCGGTGTTACCGTTTTTAAAATTGTTCCTGATATTATCTGGCTTTCTGCACCGCTTGCTGTTGCTTTTTCAATTGTTGCCATGCAATACACCAAAACGCTTCATCCACCCGGTGGAGCAACAGCTTTAATTGCAGTAAGTTCTACGGGTAAAATTCCTGAACTGGGATATTGGTATGCGGTTTCTCCGGTTCTTTCTGGCTGCTTAATTTTACTTTTAGTGGCTTTCGTTTTTAATAATATGACCAAACACAGAAGCTATCCCAACAGTACAAAATGGAAGCAACTTTTACATAAAAGACACAGACACAATTTGAAAAATTAAAAAGTATGGAATGTATAGAATGCGGCGAAAAAATCATTGGAAGATCTGATAAAAAATTCTGCAATGATGCCTGTAGAAATGCTTACAACAATAAGCAAAATAAAGATTCGAGCAACCTGATGCGGAATGTGAATAATAAGCTCCGTAAAAACTACCGCATTCTGAATGAAATCAATATCGAAGGGAAAACCAAAATTCCGAAATCTAAACTTGATGGCTTAGGTTTTGATTTTAATTATTTCACCAATATAAAAGTGTATAAAAACGGTTCGGAATACAAGTTTATTTACGATCACGGCTATAAAATTCTTGAAGAAGATTACGTTTTAATTGTAAAAAATTAGTTTGATACTTGATAAAAAATTCAAAATATAATTTTAACCGCAAAAGTATCAAAAGAAATGATTGAAAAAGAGAAATTCAAAAGTTTCAAAAATGTAAAATTTTAATTTATTTTTGTTTTGTTAGCTTTTGAATAGCTTATTCCATCATAAAATCTTTTGTTGCTTTTGTGGTTAAAAAAATCAGGTATTAAAAAAATAATCTAAAAAAAGAGATGAAAGAAATTGTATTAATTACCGGTGCAAGCGGAACCATTGCAAGAGTGCTTTCAAAAAAACTGGAAAATCAATATTCAATACGTTTTTTAACCCGCAAGAAAGAAGCTGAAAACGAATTTGAATGGGATCTTGAAAACCAGATTATTGAGGAAAACGCTTTTGAAAATGTAAGCCACATCATTCATCTTGCAGGAGCCAATATTTCTGAAAAACGCTGGACTGAAGACCGAAAAAAAGAATTGATTTCGAGTCGTGTAGATTCTGCTAAATTGATTTTAAATACACTTAAGAAGAAAAATTTAAAGTTAAAATCATTCATTTCAGCTTCCGGAATTAATTTTTACGGAACAAAAACTACAGATAAAATTTTCACTGAAAACGATGCTCCCGGAAATGACTTTCTAAGTGAAGTTGTTGTGGTTTGGGAAAAAGCTGCTGATGAATTTAAAGAGCAAAATATCGCAGAACGAGTGGTAAAAATAAGAACAGCTGTTGTTCTTTCTAAAAATGAAGGCGCTTTGGCAAAAATGATGACTCCAATAAAATTCGGAATTGGGTCGCCACTTGGAAGCGGAAAACAATATATGTCGTGGATTCATATTGATGATATTTGCAGGATGTATGAGTTTGCTTTAAAAAATCTTGAAATTGAAGGCTCTTATAATGCTTCAGCACCACAACATACAACGAATGAAAACTTAACAAAACTAATTGCGAAGGTTTTAAACAAACCCTTGTTGATGCCGAATGTTCCGTCATTTATTTTAAAATTGATATTTGGTGAATTGGCAGACGCTTTGCTGGAAGGTTCTAGAGCTTCATCAGAGAAAATAGAGAAAGCTGGTTTTGAATTCCAATTTCCTGATTTGAAAATGGCTTTGGAAGATTTACTGAAAAAATAATGCCGTGATTAATTTTTTAAACGCAAAGGACGCAAAGATTTATTAATTACTAACTGTTTTTAAGTTCGCAAAACAAAGTTTCGCCGATTCAAATAAAAAATTAATTATATAATTGAGGCAAAGGCGTTTCACTTGACAAAGAACACAGAGTTTTTTAATAAAAACTATCATTAAAATAAAAAGATATACAATATAGAATGCAAGAGACGAATGTAAGTATCGAGAAAACAGAGATTTTATCAGATAATTGGTACACTTTAAAGAAGGTAACCTTCAATATAAAAAAAGAAAATGGGCAAACCGAAATTCAAAGCAGAGAAGCTTATGACAGAGGAAACGGAGCCGTTATTTTACTGTACAATACGCATACTAAAAATGTAATTTTAACGAGACAGTTCCGCCTTCCGACTTACATCAACGGAAATCTGGACGGAATGTTGATTGAAGCTTGTGCCGGACTTTTAGACAACGATAATCCCGAAGATTGTATTAAAAGAGAAACTGAAGAAGAAACCGGTTATAAAATTTCGAAAGTAGAAAAAATATTCGAAGCTTATATGTCGCCCGGTTCGGTTACAGAAATTCTGCATTTTTTTATTGCCGAATATTCTGATGATATGAAAATAAACGAAGGTGGCGGATTGGAAGAGGAAGGCGAAAACATCGAAGTATTGCAACTTCAGTTTGAAGAAACTCTTTCTATGATCGACAAGGGCGAAATAAAAGATGCCAAAACCATTATGCTTTTACAGCATCTTCGTCTGAAAAATATTTTGTAAATAGTTTTTTAGTTGATAGTTGATGGATTAAAATCAATGTATTAAAAAATGAAATTTGCATAGTTTTAAGATTTTAATTAAACAAAAACATAAAATATTATGAAATTTATATTCACAATTGGTCTTTCACTATTGCTTTCTTCTAATTTTTTTGCCCAGAAAAATGATAAGTTAAGTACGAAAGATGCTGCCATCGTTGAGCATTTTAAAACCGATTATAAAAAGAAAAATTATAAAAAATTTGCAGGAAAAATTCTTGTAAAAGATAATCTGATACAGTTTGATGATAAGACAGTTTATTATGACAAATCCGATAAAATCACAGGTACAATTCTGAAAGAAGGTTTGATTTATCCGCAACTTTTAACCGATTATCAAATGCAGAAGTTTCTAGATGAGTCAACTGATAAAACACAGAAAAGGTTTTTGAAACTTCAGAAAGATCCAAAAGCTTCTTTTGATGTGAATAATATCAAGCTGAGCAACACTTCTGAGTTGGCTTTTTTTAATTCAAACATAAAAACAAAGAGATTTAAAGTTTCACTAAAAGACATCCGGTTAAACACAACCTCAACCTATCTTTTTGAATTGATGAATGATAAAGCTACAAAAGACATTTCTTTGGAAGAATTTATTAAAGGGGCAAAACTGACGTATATTGATACTGAATAGATCAAACAAATTGTAAAAAATGAAACAAAAATTTATTTTAATCATTTTATTTTTAAGTTTTAATTTATTTTCAAGTCAAGAAAAGTTCGATTATTTTGATATCCCTTTAGAAATGAAGAGTAGAGAAAGTTATGGAAATGTAAAATGTGACAGTTTATATTACACAAAAGACATTGACGGCGAATCAATTGATCAAGCTATAGAAATTTTAACGAAAACAAATAAGTTCGAAAAAGATCATGGTAAGAAGAATTACTTTTCTATTTCTAGATCTGAGCGGGAATATCTTATTTCAGAATTGAATAAGTTAAAAACTTTTATGTGGAATGATCATTTGTTTCCAAATTCTAAAGCTTTATATTTTAAAGAGTTAAACATCAATCGTAATTTGAAGCAAGATTTCCCAACCAAAGAACAAAAATTGATGTGTTCTATTGTTTATAGTTTTTCGAAACCGATTTATTTTAGAAATAATAAATATGCACTAGTTTTTTATGCTGAAACTTATGAAGATTATCAGTCGATAAACTTCAATATTTATGATGTAAATTCAGTTAGAATTCCTACAGAAGAACTCGCTTCGATTTATCACACGAATCGTAATTTGAAATAATTTATGTTAAAAAAAACATTTGGTTCAGCAGATTTATGTTTTATCGCAGAAACCAATATTGAGGATGTTTTAGAAGAACTAAAACAGAAAAATATAGAGATCATCAAAGAAATTATAGAAAGAACTGGAGCAACCGGAAAGATTAAATCGGTTTATTTCAGAGATCCTGATTTGAATTTGATAGAGGTGAGTAATTATTATTGAAGTAATTAATGAATAGCGAATTTTATTATATTTTTACAAAAAGGTTATAAATCAAATGACTCCAATAGAAAAATATCTTGAACATTTAGACAACATATTTCAACAAGAACCTGAATTTTATAATAATGAAAGCTTAATTGAAGGAATGAAAGGTGTAACATCAATTGTTTACAGAAATATTCCGGAAAAAGGATTCATAACAGCCATAACTTATGGTCTTTCATTAGTTGTCCATCCAGATTGGAAATTTAGCAGACCTGAATTATGTATCTCTGTGGAATCTGAAAATCTTGATTGGGGAATTGTAGCAGGATTTATTGCCAATCAGCTTAGAGGAAAATCTCCTTTTTGTTATGGAGAAACTATCGATTTTGGAGAACAGATTAGTGAAGATTCTGAAATGGATGCATTTTTAATATTTGCACCAAGCACTTTGCAAAAAGAAGATTATTTGGACATCGATATTGGTACGGATTATAAAATAAATATTGCAGGACTCTATCCTATCTATTCCGAAGAAATTACCATTTATGATGAAATTGGACTTAAAGAATTTTGGTTTCACCCACAATTTGACAACTATAGTGTTACAAGAAAAAGGATAACAAATAAGGTATGATAACTATAATTTCAAATTATTTTTCCCTTCTTTTAAATACTCACCCCATAAATATTCTTCACTTCCGCCATCACAAAAGTACTGTGTGTACTTCCGATAGAATCTACGCTTCCTAATTTATTAAAAACAAAATCCTGATAATGCTTCATATCTCTTACCTGAACCTTCAGTAAGAAATCAAAATCGCCGGAAATATTATAACATTCTGCCACCTCATCGATCTGTAGAATATCTTCCACAAATTGGTTTCCTACAGAACGGTCATGAATTTTGAGTTTAATTTGGCAAAAAACAGTAAATCCACGATTCAGCTTTTCAGCTTCCAAAACGGCTGCATAATGCTTAATATATCCTTCCTGTTCCAGTCTTTTCATCCGTTCAAAAACAGGCGATGCTGAAAGATTTACTTCTTTAGCCAACTCTTTTACGGTCAGTTTTGCATTTTTTTGGAGGATCCTTAGTAGCTGTAGATCCTTTTCGTCGAGTCTTTCCACAGAATAATATTCTTTTTGGGGTTACAATTTTCAAATTTAAAGAATAAAATTCTTTTATAATCACAATAAAAAGAACAATACCCTTTATTTTCAAATTAAAACCAATCAATTAACTTTAATCCTATCTTTACCAAAGAAATTGTTCTTTCACATACTTCATCAAACGGAAAAGGTTTTACTTAAGGTAAATTAATAGGGAATCGTGTGAGAATCACGAGCTGTCGCGCAACTGTAAGTAACACACCAAAAGTTTTTGTCCGAGAATATCCACTGTGAAAACGGGAAGGATGACAAAAACTGTTACAAGTCAGGAGACCTGCCTGTTCCGAATGATCAATGCTCTCGCGAATTGGAGTTTTTAGGTCTACAGATGATACTTTTGAATGTAATTTTGGTTTAAAATTCTAACTTTTTTAATTTTTAAACGCAAAGATTTTTTGTTATGACTTCTTAATTTTTAAGGAGCAAAGAGTTGCGACTTTGTCGCTGATGAAGCTTATGTTTATGCAGGAGCTTACTCAAATCAATGAAATTGATAAAATCTTTGCCTCTTTACATGTTTTCAAGTTTAAATTAAAACTTTGCGTCAAAAAAGAATCAACATTAAGAATTTTAAGTTTAAGAAATGAGTTTTTAAGGTAGTTTGATTTTCAAATTATTAAGCAGGATGCTTAAAACATTTTTAATGTTTTCTTAATTAATCTTAACTGCTTAAACTTTCTTAATGGTTAAATTTTAAATTCTTAATAAGAAAATTACATATTCACCGTATCTACTCTACTCCACAAAACTTTTTCTAAGAGAGCATTTCGAAGCATCTGAAGAACTTTTAAAATCATTATTTAATTTAAAAGTTTTTAAGAAATGCAAACACATCTTCTTGGCTATCCGCGAATTGGTAGCAACAGAGAACTCAAAAAAGCCTGCGAGCAATATTGGTCAGGCAAAATTGTTTTAGACGAATTATTAGAGGTCGGAAAAACCATCACTCAAAGCAACTGGAAACTACAACAGGAAGCAGGAATTGACCTTATTCCTTGCAACGATTTTTCGTATTACGATCAGGTTTTAGATATGACCTTAACGGTTGGAGCGATTCCGGAACGTTATCAGGAAATTGCTTTCAAAAAATCTGAAATCGATCTTTATTTTGCGATGGCAAGAGGTTTTCAGAAAGATGGATTGGATATTACCGCAATGGAAATGACGAAATGGTTTGACACCAATTACCATTACATCGTTCCTGAATTTCAGAAAGATCAGGAGTTTAAATTATTCTCCAATAAAATCATCAAAGAATTCATCAGCGCAAAACAGGCAGGAATTAATGCCAAACCTGTGATTATCGGTTTGTTGACCTATTTATTACTAGGAAAAGAGAAAGAAGAAGGTTTTGATAAATTAGATCTAGCTCAAAATTTGCTTCCGGTTTATATTCAGATTTTAAAAGAACTTGAAAATCATGGTGCGGAATATATTCAGTTTGATGAGCCGTTTTTAGCTTTAGATCTAAATGAAAAAACGAAAGAAACGTATCAGTTTATTTATACTGAAATCAGAAAAGAATTTCCGAAACTTAAATTCATTGTTGCGACTTATTTTGAAGGGTTAAAAGACAACCTTATGTTGGCAACTACCCTTCCGATCGATGTTTTGCATATTGATTTGGTTCGTTGTCCTGAACAATTGGATGAAGTTTTAAATACAATTCCGGAAACTTTAAGTCTATCTTTAGGAATCGTTGACGGAAGAAATATCTGGAAAAATGATCTCAACCAGTCTTTAAGTTTTATTAAAAAAGCTGTTGAAAAAATTGGTTCAGAAAGAATTTTCATCGCTCCGTCTTGTTCACTACTCCACTCTCCTTTCGACCTTGATTCAGAGAAAAACGAAGACATTTTATCTCCTGAGATCAAGCAATGGCTGGCTTTTTCTAAACAGAAAGTCTATGAGATTGTTCATTTAAAAAAATTAGCTTCAGAAAATCCGGATTACAATGCTTTACAGGCTTTAGCTGAAAATAAAAAAGCAATTGAGAACCGTAAAACGTCAACCTTAATTCACAATCAGGATGTGAAAAACCGTATTGATGTAACATCGGAAGAAGATGCACAAAGAAATTCGCCATTTACTATAAGAAAAGAAACGCAGCAGGAAGTGTTGCGACTTCCTTTGTTTCCGACAACTACAATCGGTTCATTTCCGCAGACGAAAGAAGTGAGAAACTGGCGTTCAAAATTCAAAAAAGGAGAATTGAATGCCGAACAATACGATACTTTATTGAAACAGGAAACCGAAAGAACGATTCGTTGGCAGGAAGAAATTGGGATCGATGTTTTAGTTCACGGAGAGTTTGAACGAAACGATATGGTAGAATATTTCGGCGAACAGTTGGCCGGATTTGCGTTTACTCAAAACGGATGGGTTCAAAGTTACGGAAGCCGTTGTGTGAAACCTCCGGTAATTTTTGGAGATGTTCACAGACCGAATCCTATGACGGTTTATTGGTCGGAATATGCGCAATCTTTAACTCAAAAATGGGTAAAAGGAATGTTGACAGGACCTGTAACGATTCTTCAATGGTCTTTTGTTCGTGACGACCAGCCTCGTTCAACGACTTGTAAACAAATTGCTTTGGCGATCCGTGATGAGGTAAATGATTTGGAAAAAGCGGGAATCAGAATTATACAGATCGATGAACCTGCAATTCGTGAAGGTCTTCCGTTGAGAAGATCTGATTGGCAAAATTATCTGAAATGGGCAGTTGAAGCCTTTAGAATTTCGGCAAGCAGTGTGGAAGATGCCACGCAAATTCATACGCATATGTGTTATTCTGAATTTAATGACATCATCCAAAATATCGCCGATATGGATGCCGATGTGATCACAATTGAATGTTCCAGAAGCCAGATGGAATTGTTGAATGCTTTTGCAGATTTCAAATATCCGAATGAGATCGGACCGGGAGTTTATGATATTCACTCGCCGAGAGTTCCTTCGAAAGAGGAAATGGTAGAATTGCTGAAAAAAGCACAAGCCGTAATCCCTGCACAGCAACTTTGGGTGAATCCAGATTGTGGTTTGAAAACCCGTCATTGGGATGAAACGGAAAAGGCACTGATCGCAATGGTGAAGGCTTCGAGGGAAATGAGTGAGGAGTTTGCTTTGGAGACGCTTTAATTTATGAATGTTTATTTTTAAAGGAGCCTTTTGGGGCTCCTGTTTTAATATATCAATAAATATTTTTAAATTAGAAAATAAAAACTAATGTCATCATTAACCGAATATAAATTTGAAAATATTTATGATTTTACTGCAATTATTGAATCACATATAGATATAAATTGGCCTTTGTGGAATTATCCTATAAAACAGTTTGAAGATTCTTCATGTAACTTTAGAAAAACTACATTATTTCATTTATATGCGGTGAATATATTATATAATCATTTCAATAGAGATTTTAAAAAAAATGAAGATTATTATCAAGAAGAAGATGTTATTGAATCATGGTATGAGCTTTTTGACGCATATGAAATTTATGTTCCTGTATATAAATTTAAAGAAAGTTATACTATTTACAAATGGTTTTTAAATAGGAAAAAAGAATTTTCGTTACTCTTTCATTACTTAGCCGAAGAATCGTTTTATATTACATTTAATAATAGAAATTTAATGTTGAAGTTTAATTATTTGATGAAACAAATAATTACTGATAATATTGATACTTTTAATATAAAGAATAAAACAAAAAAAGGAACAATAAAAAGGACAAACATACCTGAATGGGTAAAAAAAGCAGTCTTTCATAGAGATAAGGGGAGGTGTGTATATTGCAATACTGATTTAACTATGATTTTTAATACTTTAGTAAATAAGAACTATGATCATATGGTTCCCCTTGATTTATATGGGAGCAATGATCCATGTAATATTCAATTGAGTTGTGAAACATGTAATAAAACCAAAAGTAATACTCATCATTCAACTTCTAAAAATTATCTTACTTGGTGGTAAATTTAGAACCTAAATTAAAATATTATAAAATGACTGTCGAAGAATTCGTAAAAAACTTCTACCAAGAAAAACAAAATATTCTCCATTCAACTTTTGATATTCAATCAGAACATAGAACTCTTGTTTCAACTAAAATTAAAGAATTAAATCTTAATGATATTGAAACTGAAAAATTTAAAAAAATCATTTCTTATCTTTTAGATGATACCTTTTATACAATTTTGCTTGGTTTAGATGGTTCGGCAAGTATTGGAGATTCACAAGAATCCCTTAAAATTTATGATGAAGAAGACAATCTAATTTCTGAAGGTGGAGATTTAGAAGGTTATGCTTATGAATATTTTCATGAGAATAAATTAGAAACTGAAAATTCAAAATGTGATTTTATAGCTCAAATTCATTTTAAAAAAGAAAATGAAGGAGGGAGAAAAAATTATGTAAAAAGTGATTATAGATGTCAATTGGTTTTCAACTTTGATAATTACAAAACTTCCGCTCGTCAAATTTATATTGGGACAGATTATGCTTTCCCTGGAGATATGGTAAATGCAGAAATCGACATCCTATCTCAAGCATATTTTCACGCAAAATTAAAAGCAGGAATGGGTTTTTAAGCTATATGAAAATTTACAAATAATTGGTACTGGAAAAATTATTAAAATTGTTAATGAAAAGCTAATCAAAGTTTAATTTAGTATTATTAAATTTTCTCAAATCTTAATTTAAACATATCTTTTTAATATCAAACAAATTAATAATCAAAAACTTACGGTTTTCTCAATTTAAATCCTTAATTTTGCACCCCGAAATAAGGATTGTACGTTATGAAAAAAATAGGTGATTACAGAAAACTTCTTGAGGTAGACAATACCGCTACTTTGAAAGATTTGAAAACAATTTACAGAAATGTGATGAAAGATACGCATCCTGATAAATTCGTGAATGATGAAGAAGGGAAACTGGCTGCAGAAGAAAAAAGCAAATCTGTGATTGAGGCCTATCATTTTTTGGTAAGCATCAACCCTGAAACGCAGGAAAAATACAAAGAAGAATACACAGAAACGATTACCACTTCAATCATTACTGATTTTTATTTGGAGAAATCTATTCTAAAAGTTCAGCACTTGAATGGTAAAATGTTTGAATACATTGGTGTTCCAAGAAATACCTATATTAAAATGGTGAATGCAGATTCGCCAAGCCGCTTTGCAAGAAGACATATCTATGGAAATTTTATCTTTAGAAAGTCTGGTGAAGTGATGGCAGACTAATGCTCCGCATGAAAAATGAATGATAAAGCTTTCGGTTTTCCGGAAGTTTTTTTTATTTAAACACAAATCACACAAATTATTTTTCACAAATAAACACAAATGATACAACACAAACATCTGCAATCTGCAAAATCCGCAAGATATATTTTAAGATTGCTTCTTCACTTTGCTCATCGCAATGACAAAAAAAGCGCATCAATAAATTGATACGCTTTTAGGTTAATTAAAGATTGTTATATTAGTCTACGTGTTTCGGAGTAAATCCGTCTTCACTTAGTTCTCTATGTTCGTAATCGGCTTTCATTTCAGCTTCGTAGTCTGGCTTTTCATGTTTACCCATTCTTCTTAAAATTGAGTCGAATAGTGAATATACTACCGGTACAATAATCAAAGTAAGGAATAATGATGAAGTCAAACCACCAATGATTACCCAAGCTAATCCATTGTTCATCTCCGCTCCTGCTCCTTTTGCAATCGCAATCGGGATCATACCGAAGATCATCGCAATAGTTGTCATCAAGATCGGACGAAGACGGGCGTGGTTTGCCTGAATCAAAGCGTCATGAGTTGTTGCTCCAGCCGCTTTTCTCATATTGGCAAAATCGACAATCATAATCGCGTTTTTCGCTACCAAACCAATCAACATAATCATCCCTAACATCGTAAAGATATTTAATGAATTTCCGGTGATGGCCAAAATTACCATTACCCCGATCAATGCCAAAGGAATTGAAAACAATACCACAAACGGATATACAAACGAGTCATATAACGAAACCATTACAAGATATACCAATACAATAGCCGCTAATAGAGCAATTCCTAAAGTACCGAAACCTTCAGTCTGGTTTTCCATGTCACCACTCCAAATGTAAGTAACACCTGCAGGTTTTGTTTTTTCGTTGTCCATAAACTTCGCTGCCCATTCGTTGGCAACATCTCCTACAGGACGACCTACAACTTTAGATTTTACCTTTACAGAAGGTGCTTTATCTCTACGTTCTAGTAAACTTGGTCCTGAACCCATTTTCACTTCTGCAAACTGACTCAGTCTGATCTGTTCACCTTGAGGATTTGTAAACATCAAGTTTCTTACATCTTCAATAGATTGTCTGTTGGCATCTCCAAAACGGATGTTGATATCATATTCGTATTCTCCGGCTCTGAATTTTCCGTCTGTATTTCCACTGAATGCGGTCTGCATTGTTTGTCCTACACTTGAAAGATTTAAGCCTAAAGAAGCCATTTTATCTCTGTCGATATTCACCTGAACTTCCGGGTTTCCTGAGTCAGTTGATAATTCAGCATCTACAGAACCAGGAACTTTCTTAAGTAATTCTAGAATTCTGTTAGCTTCTTTATTTGCCGTTTCGTTATCTTGAGCTGTTACTACCATTTCGATTGGTGCATTGTCTGCTCCCATTAATCCGATTGGTGCTGTTTTAAACTCAACTCCTGTGAATTTTTCTTCTAAGGCTCTTTTAATTTTAGCAGATTTAATATCCGTACTTTCATTACGTTCAGATTTATCCACTAAGATTACCTGAATTTCTGACTGATACAAAGTTGCCTGCGCTCCACCGAAACCTGATGATTGCTGACCAACTGTTGTGATCATATCTACAACATCTTTATCTGCTCTAAGATATTTTTCAACCTCAAGAGTTATTTGATTGGTTTTTTCTACAGAAGCATCTTTTGGTAATTCCATCTGAACAAGGAATTGTCCTCTATCCATTTTAGGGAAGAATTCACCACCGATAAATCCGAATGCTACCAACATAAACGAAGCAATCAAAATAATGAAAGTGACAACCACCGTCATGATTCTTCTTAAAGTTGTTTTTAAAGCCCATTCTAAAATTCCTGTAATCCAGTGTGTAAATTTCTCCAATTGTTTTTCAAACCAAAGGATGAATTTTTCGAAAGGATTTTTACCTGTCAAATGAACCAATTTACCATATCTTGAAGATAACCAAGGAATGATGGTAAATGAAGCCAATAATGATAATAATGTCGCGATAACTACCGTTACACAGAACTGTGTTAAGATATCAGATACCAATCCTGAACTCATCGCAATCGGTAAGAATACCACCACGATTACCAAGGTAATTGCCGTTACAGTAAATCCAATTTCTGAAGCACCATCGTACGCTGCACGAATTCTGCTTTTCCCCATCTCCATGTGACGGTAAACGTTTTCCAAAACCACAATCGCATCATCCACAAGAATACCCACAACCAATGAAAGTCCAAGTAAACTCATCAAGTTTAGCGTATATCCCATCAAATACATTCCGATTACTGTAGCAATCAAAGACATCGGAATAGAAACCATTACGATAAATGCGTTTCTGATGTTGTGAAGGAACAATAGCATTACAATCGCTACAAGAATAATCGCTAAGAATAAATCGAAAATTACGTGATCGGCTGCATCAAGTGTAAAGTCTGTAGTATCATCTACAATCGTTACTTTGATTGCTTGAGTTTTGTAATTATCCTGAACTTGAGCAATAGTTTTCTGAACTAATTCTGAAACCGCTACTGCATTGGCATCAGATTGTTTTTTAACCTGAAGTAAAATCGTAGGATTCTGGTTGAATCTTGCCACTTTTTCAACATCTTTCTGAGTATCAAAAACCGTAGCAATATCTGAAAGACGAACCTGTGCTCCATCTTTATTAGAAACTACAAGGTTATTCATTTCAGTTACATCTCTGTACTTTCCGGAAAGTCTGATGGTAGATCTTGAAGTTCTTGTTTTCAAAGCTCCCGTTGGGAAATCTAAGTTGGAAGAAAGAATTGCCTGTTGTACGTCTCCAATAGAAAGACCATAACCCTGCAATTTCTTTTCATCTAAATTTACCTGAATTTCTCTCTCTTGTCCACCAACAAGATCAACCTGAGCAACTCCGTTTACACGGGAAAAAATAGGCTCAATTTTCTTATCTAAAAGATCGTATAATTCTTTATTATTCAGCTTATCACTGGTAATACTCATTGTCATGATCGGTAAATCATCTAATGAGAATTTTTGAAGTGAAGGCGGATCTGCATCTTCAGGAAGGTCTGCCAAAATAGCGTTTACCTTTCTCTGTGCATCATTCAAAGCATAGTTTACATCAGCACCCGTGTTCAACTGAACCATAATTACTGATAAACTTTCGTAAGATGAAGATTCTACCTTTTTTACGTTTTCCAAAGAACCTACGGCGTCTTCAATTTTTCTGGTCACCGAAGTTTCCACCTCAGAAGGCGAAGCTCCCGGATAAACCGTAGAAATCGTTACCATATTGGTTTCAAACTTCGGAATCAACTCGTACCCCATCATGGAGTAGCTTAATAAACCTCCCAACGTAAGGATCGTAAACAATACGATAACGAGGGACGGCCTTTTAATGGATATTTCTGCTAACTTCATCTGCTGTTACTTTACGATATTGATTTTTGAACCGTTATCAAGGTTAATTTGTCCACTGGTAATTACTTGTTCACCACCATTCAATCCGCTTAGGATCTGAACTTTGTCACCGTAAACTTTACCGGTCTGAACTTTAATTAATTTAGCAGTTCCGTTGCTTACAATAAATAATTGTCCTGAACTTACTCCGTTTACGAAAGCTTCTGCAGGAACAGTCAACATATTTTGAGTTTCAGCACCATTATTGGTTTTGAAAGTCGCTGTAGCATACATACCCGCTTTTAAGTTTCCTCTGTTTTGAACTTCAATTTCAACCGGGAAATTTAAAGAAGCATCACTTTTAGGAGCAATAAATGTAATTCTTCCGCTGAAAGAATCGTTTGGTAAAACATTTACATTAATTGGAACTTCCTGACCCAACTGAATTCTTCCGATTTGGCTTTCGTCAACCAAAACTGAAAGTTTCAATGAATTGATATTTACAATTTCGAATAAAGCTGTTCCTGGAGAAACCACAGTTCCCGGTTCAACCATTTTCTTATTGATTGTACCGCTGATTCCCGCTCTGATGCTTGTATCGTTGATTTTAACTCCTTGAGCTCTTACTGCAGCCTGCATATTTTTCAACTGTAATCTTGAGTTATCAAGCTGTTGTTTTGTAACACCACCAGTTTTATACGCATTTTCGTAACGTTGATTGTCAATAATTGCGTTTTGCAAATTGTTTTGAGCCTGAGTAACATCAACTTCGATTGCATCTCTTTTAATCGTTGCTAAAGTCTGTCCAGCTCCAACTTTTGAACCTTCTTTTACCAAAACGCTCACAATACGTCCTGAAATTTCAGAAGACTGCTGCATTTCCTGCTTAGGAAGGAAAGTTCCGTTTGCGCTATAGTCGGTATTTATATTTTCTCTTGAAGCAGTAATTACATTCACGTTGATCTTGTCAACCTGTTTTGCAACTTCTTTTACTTCAGTTTCCTGTTTCTTTTTGTTATCTGCAATTTTCCAAGCTGCCAAACCAACAAGTACAGCGGCTACGATGATATATATTAAAGTTTTTTTCATGTTCTTATGGGTTTTGTAAAGTATTAAGCTCGCCTTTAGCTTTTATTAATTTAATTTCAGCCTGTTTGTAATCCAATAATGCTGTGGTATAATTCTGTTTCGCGTCTGTTAATGCATTTTCAGAATCTAAAACTTCAGTTAATGTTGCTAAACCGTACTGATAATTTGATTGGGTGTCTTTCTGTACTTTTTCGGCAAGTGTAACGTTGTTTTTCATGCTTTCAATATTGATCAATGAATTTTCAATATTGGTTACTGCATTTTTATATTCAAGACTTAGCTGAAGCTGCGTATTCTGAATATCCTGATCAAGATCTAAGATATCAATTTCAGCCTGCTGAATTTTTGATTTTGTAGAGCCACCCGTAAAAATCGGAATGTTTATATTTAAACCAATCGCAGAATAATCGCTCCAAAGAACTCCGTTATTCAATCCATTTGTTAAAGGGAATTTTTTACCCATTCCGGACCAACCGTAGTTTGCCTGCAATCCAACAGTAGGATAAAGATAAGCTTCAGTAGCTTTCTTGTTATATACCAAAAGCTCTCTGTTTTTTTGAAGAACTTTAAGCTCAGAACGACCTTCAAGATTTACAGCATCTGCTAAAAGCTGAGGTTGGGGTTCAATTGTTTTTTCTTCAAGCTCAATGTCGGTATCAATAGGAACTCCCATATAAAACTTCAAAGAATTTTTTGAAAGTTCTACTGCGTTTACCAATTGCTGTCTGCTTGAGCTGATATTGGTTAACTGAACATTGGTACGGTCTAGATCAATTCCTTTTGCTAAACCATTATCTACCAAACTTTTAATTACATTTCTTACTTTTTCGGTATTGGTGTAACTTACATTTAAAGTTTTAAGATTTTCTTCTTGTACAAAAACCTGGTAATAAGCTGTTGCTACATTTTCAATAATCTGTTCATTGGTCAACTGAGCATTTAAAACATAAAATTCTCTGGTAGATTTTGCTGCTTTAAGACCTGTAAAAACTCTCTGATCGAAAATAGTCTGGTTAAGAGTAACGACAGCTTGTGATTGCCAAGCCTGCCCCAATTGTGCACGAATTCTTTCGCCTCCAAATTCAAGCAATGACTCTTGAATTACGGGGTTGTAAGTTACCCCTGCAGTAGCTCCGATCTGAGGTAAAGCTCCGGATCTCGCCTCATTGATTTTGTACTCTGCTTTTTTAATCTGTAAAGCCGCTTTTTTAGCTTCAGCTTTATTTTGCAACGCCTGTTTAATAGCTTCCTGCAGAGAAATCTGCTGTTGCGCATAAGCTGATGAAGAGGCCAACATCATAAATGCTGCAGCTACACCAATTTTGAGCCTTTTAGCAGTTATACGTTTTCTGTTCATAATTTTATACTTCGTTTATTTTTTTATTTTGTTCAAATCTTTATTCCTAAAGGACGATTTAATTCTTAAATTACTTTAACAGTTTTTAATTAATTTTTAAAAAGCATGTTAAGAATGATTTCTTTTCTTTCTGAAATAATTTTATCAAACTCTTTATCAGTTACATTCATATTCTCCATAAATAATGGTCGGATTGCACTGGGGAAAATGAGTAAGGCAATCATATTCAGAATAAAATGTACCGGTTTCATCTTCTCGATGTTGCCTAATTCCATTTCTGCTTCAATGTCCTTGTAAAGTTTTTCTAAATCTTCGGTTTCAATATCTTTTTTGCGACAGTTTCCTTTATTGATCTGCGAAACGATGTAGGTTTCTAAATAAGGATACTGAAGACTTGTAGAGAGACTTCCTTCAATAAACTGCGATATTTTTTCTTTAAAAGGAAGATCAGAATTCATAATAATTTCCGATTTTTCTTTTTCTACTTTCTGTGCATCATCAAAAATAATCTGGATAAGATTATCTCTGGATCTGAAATAATAGTTGATAAGTGTTCTATTTACACCTGCTTCATCTGCTATTTCCTGTGTTGTGGCATCAAACTTACCCTGCACAAAGAATAAATTCTTTGCAGTCTGCTTGATTAATTCCTGGGTTTGATCTTTTTTCTCTTGTTTTGACATTTTTGTTAAACAATTTTGTGCAAATATATGTCAATCATTTGTTTTGACAAAATTGTTAAACAAAATTATTAATATGATTTGCGTCATATTTTTAATTGTATAACACTCGTTAATGACTTAAACATTTATACTTCTTTAAAGCAAAATACTTCTTATAGAATGGTTTATAAAGGATTTTCATGAAGTTAAAAACATAAAAAAACGAGCAGAAATTTCTGCTCGTTTTTTTATGTTGGTCAATTAGTTTTGTTTAAACTAACTTAATTTTATCTTCTAAAATATCTACGATCTTATCTTTATACAATCCGCCTAAAGCTTTTTTGAAGTTCTTTTTACTCATTTGCAATTCATCTTTGATTTCTTCTGGTGAAGATTTGTCTGAAAGGTGAAGTAATCCAAAATTTTCTTCTAATTTATTAAGAATCTTTTGTTTGAATTCATCGATATTCTCAAAACCTACAGGCTGCAGCGAAACATCAATTTTTCCATCCTCACGAATGTCCTTGATATATCCTTCTTCTTCAGAAAGCGGATATAGTTTTTTATAAACATCCGAAGTGTAGATTAATCCGATATACTTTTTGTTGATTACTACATTCCAGCCCAGTTCACTTTCATTCATCATCAGCAAATCTACTTTGTCTCCTTGTTTGAAAGGAAGATTTTCGTACTGTGGATTTCTTTTGAATTTTGTAGTTCCGGTAATTAATTTCAAATCATTGTCAACATATAAATACACAAGATATCTTTTACCTTCAATGATCTTTGTTTTCTGCTGTTTGTAAGGAATGAAAACATCTTTAATGATTCCCCAATCCATAAATGCACCGGTTGGAAGACTTTGCACACAAGTCATTACTGCAAACTCTCCTACTTCAGCCAAAGGAATTTCAGTCGTAGCTTTCAGTTTATTATCATCCTGATACACAAAAACTTCAATCTCATCACCAATTTCTTTTTCATCACGAATGAAAACTTTAGACATAAAAGCACTTTCGCCTGTCTCTGATTCAAGCATCCATCCAGAGTTATTTTTTTCTGAAATTTTTAAGGTCTGGGTTTTTCCGATTTGCATTAATGATAAATTTAGTCTGCAAAGGTAAGGAAAATATGTTGGAGAGTTTTAAGTGTTTTTGAGTCGGAGAGTTTTAGAATTAATGAGTTTTATCTTTATGAAAAAAGTATTGTATAGATTTTTACCGCAAAAGCAACAAAAGATATGATTGGAAAAAAAGAATTACAAAAGTTCACAAAATGTAAATGTTCATTTATTTTTGTCAGCTTTTGAACAACTTAAATTACCATAAAGTCTTTTGTTGCTTTTGCGGTTAAAACAACACGCCGTATTAAAACTTTTCAGTCTCTTTATCTGTATGTTTTCAAATCATTGATAAGATTTTGGGATTCTTTCAGATAATCTGTTTTTTCATCAGTATTAAATGTTCCGACAGATTTTATCAGTTTATCATTTTCATAATAACATCTCAATTCAGACAACTTTTGAGGTTTTTCTAAATATCCGTTTTCGTCAACCGTTTGATATTTTGTAGAATGCACAAAAACCAATTGATGATTCTCGGAAAAAAAATATTCGGTTACAATGTTCCAGGCTGATAAACCAACAAAATGCTCCATTTTTTTAAGCACACCATTTTTATAAAACCCTTTCAATTCAATTCCATTATCCGTTACCTCAGATCTATCCATAAAATAGGAATATGGAACTGTTTTAATCTTAAAACCTTTTGTTTGATTAATTTTTTGAACAGCTTTTCTTACAGGCTCAATATTCTGACCAGAAATCAATTCTGATAAAACAATGAGCAAAAACGGAATCAATTTTTTCATTGAAATATCTTAATAATTAGATACAAAATCCATCAAATCTCTTCTGCTACTTTCAAAATCTAATGCATCTCCAACAACAAAATATTTCTGTTTGTCAACACATTTCGAGAATAAAGATTTTGCCAAAGCAATTTTATTTTTATCAAAACTCAGATCTTTTACCAGAACACTTATTTGCTCCGATGTAAACATAGCGTGACGACCTTGCTGATTAATAAATGTGATTTTTTTATCATCAAACCATGCATCTTTTTTCATCGTACTGAAAAATTGCTGGAAAGTCTGATTATCCATTACATTAGGATAATTTATGTTGCCAATGTTTCCTGAATTCCCGTAAGGATTATTCCAGATATCATTCCAGTTATTAAACCCGTAATAGCCATTTTGAAGCGGATAAGAATCTAAAAGATACAAACCTTCATTCGTGAAAAAATCGAGAACCAATCTGCTGTTATTTCTAACATTCAAAGTCGTTCTGTACATCAGAAATCCGTTTTCGTAAATTGAAATAGGAATTCTTCCCGATGGAAGATCAAAGAATCTATATTTACCTGAGTTGTTTGAGATCAACTGATCTGCCAATTCCACACTAAAATTTCCCTGCTCCGGAATTCTCAGAAAAACTTCTGCATATCCATAATTATTATTCCATTGATAATTGGGATTTGCAGGTCTTCTGTTTGTGTTATTCTGATTATTTGAATTTCTGAATCCTGAAGAATTATCTGAATTTCTATTTTGTGAATCTTGCCTTTTGCTGGTTGTTGTTCCAATTTCTCGCTTCGATACTTCGTTTTTTAAAAGCTCACCTGCTTTTCCTGCTTCCTGCGCAAAAAACAATAGCCCGGATAAGATTGTACAAACTGTAAATATTTTTTTCATAATGATTTCATTTTATAGTGAATTCGCTCTCTATTTTCATGCCAAAAACAGGCAATTTCAATTAAAATAAAATTTAAAATCATTTGGTTTAACCTTGTTCAAAATATCGAATCCAAGGGAAATTCAAACAAAAAAAGAGAAGCCGAAACTTCTCTTTTATATTTTCGCCAAAACTTGGCTCTTTTTACTTTTTACTTAACTCTTACATGTGAAGTGCTCTTTTTCCTGTAGCATCCAAAGCAGCTTCTTTTACAGCTTCAGCATAAGTTGGGTGAGCGTGAGAACTTCTTGCAATATCTTCTGCACTTGCACGGAATTCCATTGCAATTACTCCTTCAGCAACCAAATCTGCAGCTCTCGCTCCAATCATGTGGAAACCAAGAACCTCATCCGTTTTCTCGTCAGCAATAATTTTTACCAAACCGTCGATATCACCACTTGCACGGCTTCTACCTAAAGCTCTCATTGGGAAAGTTCCGATTTTATAAGCCACACCTTCTTCCTTCAATTGCTCTTCAGTTTTACCAACTCCGGCAACTTCCGGCCAAGTGTAAACCACTCCAGGAATTAAGTTATAATTGATGTGAGGTTTTTGTCCAGCCAAAGTTTCAGCAACAAAAACTCCTTCTTCTTCAGCTTTGTGAGCCAACATCGCCCCTTTAATTACATCACCGATTGCATAAATATTGGCAACGTTTGTCTGTAAATGATCGTTTGTTTTTACTCTTCCTCTTTCATCAAGCTCAACACCTGCTTTTTCCAATCCAAGTCCGTCTGTGAAAGGTCTTCTTCCTACAGAAACCAAACAGTAATCTCCTTCAACAGTAACTTCCTCTCCTTTTTTATCTTTTGCAGTAATTTTCACAGAATCTCCGTTTCTTTCAACCGCAGAAACCGCTGTAGAAAGCATGAATTTCATTCCTTGTTTTTTAAGAACTTTAGTCAATTCTTTGCTTAAAGCTCCATCCATTGTAGGAATGATTTTGTCCATAAACTCAACCACAGTAACCTGAGCTCCTAATCTTAAGTAAACAGAACCTAATTCAAGACCAATTACACCACCTCCGATTACTACTAAATGCTTAGGAATTTCTTTTAAATTTAAAGCTTCCGTAGAAGTAATCACTCTTTCTTTATCTAAAGTAATGAAAGGCAAAGATGAAGGTTTAGAACCTGTTGCAATGATTGTATATTTAGAATCGATGGTTTCTGAAGAACCGTCGTTTTTAGTCACTTTAATTTGAGTAGCAGATTCAAAGCTTCCAAGACCTTCAAAAACAGTGATCTTGTTTTTGTCCATCAAGAAGTTGATACCTTTTGTAGTCTGCTCTACCACTTCGTTTTTTCTCGCAATCATTCTTGCGATATCAGCTTTTGGCTCGTTAATGATAATTCCGTGGTTTTCGAAATTGTGTTTAGCATTTTCAAAATGCTCAGAGCTGTCTAAAAGCGCTTTTGAAGGAATACATCCAACATTAAGGCATGTTCCGCCCAAAGTTGAATATTTCTCGATAATTGCTACTTTGAAACCTAATTGTGCAGCGCGAATTGCAGCTACATAACCTCCAGGACCGGAACCGATTACGGTAACATCAAATTGACTCATTTTATATTTTTATTTATTATTATCTGAAATGATTAATTCTTACAAATTTACTGATTAATTACCACGCCACAAAGTGAGTTTTGTCAAGTTTTTTGTTGCGGGGTGATGGATGTTAGAGGATGGAAGTTTAAAACATTTTTAATTTTGTTTTGCTTTAAGAATTTTATTATAAAAATTAAATTTATCCTTTATCTCCCACTCATCATAAATTTGAACAAGTTCATATAACTCTTCAATTGTCATATCCTTAGAATCTTTTTTTAAGATCTCTGAAAGTCTTTTGTTTTGTAATTTCTCTTTCCTTATTTCCTTCCTACAACTTAAACAGTGAATAGGAGTAGATTCTTTACGAAATTTTAAACTTTCATACCAAAATTTCTTTTCTTCTTTAGTAAAAGTAAATTCCTTCTTACATTTTTTACAGTTTATATTAGAATCATAGTACACAAAATAAAAATAATAAGAATGGTTTTGCTGTGAAGGATTTGCGATTAAAGCTCTTTTATCATTTATACATTGATCACAAGCCCACTCAAAATTATTATCAATTAACGATTCATATAGATCGTGTTTTTGATCAGAATCTTTTAGAAAATCTATCTTTTTTAAAACTGATAGACAAATTGAAACATCATGTTTATCTTTTACAAGACCACAGCATTTACATTTAGTAGATTTATTTTTTTCATGTTTCATCACTGCAATTAATATGTTTAGAAAAGAATATGCCGTTTAATTTTAGAATCTATAAATCCGTATTCAATTTCCCCTCTCCAAAAACTTCTTTATTTCCAAAATAAGAACCGCCGCAAATGTACCATGGAAGGTTTTCCAGATATTCTACTGCGTTTTCTGGTTTCATTTCTGCAACTTCTTTTTTGGCGATAATTCCTTTGTACCATCTGCTTAATTCGGGAGATTTTTCTGATTCTACGAAATATTTAAGCCAGATTCTTTGGCAAAGTCTGCATTGAATAATACTTACTTCAGCATTTTTGCCATGAGTAACATCTGTTCCTACTATTGAGGTTCTATATTCGGATTCAATTAAGTCGTGTTTTTCGCAGGCACACCCCAGTTTCGGAAGTTTTTTCATGAATGAAATATTGATTTTAAATAAAATTGAATTGTAAATTTAAGGAAATATAAAAGCTTTTATTTAGCAATATTCCCATTTGAAAAACAATCATCAGCAAATTTCACTATTCTTTTTTCAAAATTTGCATTACAATTATTACAATTTTGGGTCATTGTTTTAATAAAACTTTGTTTAATTTCTTCTGTATTATCCGAATTTTCAAAATCATTAAAACCACTGTACAAAATAGAATTACACCAATCAGAATACTTTTTTCCAGATTCATCAAAATCCATGTAGTCAAAAAATTCTTTTGGATATTTTTCCGCATATTTTCTTGCAGGTAGTCCGGTGTATTCTCCTAAAGCTCCATCCTGAATAAGTATCGTCTTATCTAAAATCCATCGATAAAAAGGTCTTAAAGAATCATTATCCGTTGTAACTAAATTTAATAGTCTTTCCGTTTTAGGTTCGTCTTTGGGTCTGTAAACTCCCAAATAAAAATCTCTTGCAACAGGATCACAGTTTTTATTTGTAATGTAATATCTCATAGGTTTCCCCCAAACGGAATCAAGATCAATTGAATAAGTTAGACCAAAACCTTCCTGCCAGTCTGTGGATTCGTATTCGATCGTATCTTTATTTTCTTTAATTACTATAGCTTCCTGTTTTTTACAGGAAAATAGGAGCAGTAGAAATATTAAAGAAAAAAGTTTTCGCATTTAAGATTTTTGAAATTATAGAACCTATTTTTTTATTAAATCCAATAAAATTTTTTCATATCTATCTAAAATAATTTCTTTGGAAAATCTAGATTTTATAGAATTTTTTATTGCATCCTGATCATATGACTGATGCAAAATCTGCATAATTTTTTGTGAAAAGTCTTCGTGATTTTCAATATCTGCAATTTCGCCGTTGGTATTATGCTGAATAATTTCGTTGATTCCACCTCTGCAATTATTTGCCAAAGAATATGTTCCGCAAGCTCCGGCTTCCAACAAAACATTCGGAAAACCTTCATAACGTGAAGAAAGAATAAAAAGATCTGCAAATTTCAAAAACTGATACGGATTCTCCTGTCTTCCATGAAAAATAACCTGTTTTAAACCTAAAAAATCTTTCATTTGATGAAGAATCTCCCGATCTCTGCCATCTCCTAGAATATGAAGGATAATTTTTTCATTTTTCAGTCTTGAAAAAACTTTCAACAGATTATCAAACCCTTTTCTTGCAGACAAATTGCCGATGGCAACTACATTTTTATAATTGTATTTAAAACTTTCAGGTTTTGTAGAAATCAGAAGTTTTTCATTGATAAATTCAAAATCTACAGGATTATTAATTTTGGTGATTTTATTTTTTTTAATATTAAAATTACTCACCAAATCATTCATCATATCATCGCTTTGCGCAATAATCTGTTGATAATTGTTGTAAAAATTATAGAAAAATTTTATTTCTTTTCGTGTAACATGCTCTGAAACGACATTGGTTTCTCTTGCAATAAATTTAATTTTCGGGAAAAGCTTGATAAATACAGACAAATATGCATTTACTTCACCAAATCCTGAAAAAACAATATCAGGTTTTCTACGGTAAATTTGTGAAAGAATAGGCTTTAAAGAATGTCTGATTCTTTCGGTATCTATGTCGATAATTTCTACATCTTTTTTTAGAAAATTTAAGTAACCGCCTTGTTTTCGTAAAAGCAAAATCATAGGCTCAAAACGATCTCTGGAAAGATGATTTGCAATGGTGGTAACGATTCTTTCTGCACCTCCGGTTTCAAGATCCGGCAGAATAAACATGACAGAAATTTTCTTATTCATCCTAAGATTTTTAAAATATTTTTCAAAGGAATTTAGTCTCACAATAGGTCTGGAAAATCCTGAGAATGATTATTTATAATATGATTTATTAAAAACCTATGCTCTTTCTGATCAAAAAATATATATCAATAGGTATTGTTGTTTGCTTTGTATTTTATAAACTTTTTACCAAATTTCTGATAAGCTAATGGTGAATTTTTGCTGATAGGTTTGGAAATATTATTCTTTATAAAATCATAAATTTTCTCTACATAATTCAAGGCAGAATCCTCAAAGCCAAAATATTCATTTACAAATAAAACTTCAAGTAATTTGTCAATTTCATTTTCAAACCTATCCTTATAAACAATTACTGTTTCCAAGGCAAACTTTCAATAAATTCAAATGTTCTTCTCCTCATTTCATCATGTGGAATTCCTTTTGCAAATCGTTCATCAAAATCATCCTTCACAACATATTCAGCTTGAGATTCTGCAACTTTACTTACGGAAGTTTTTCTATTCTTAATCTCAAGCAATTCTGCAATATCTTCAAGCTCATCCATTTCTTTTATCCATTGAATGAGTTCTTTTTTTGCTTCTAATATCGGATTTTCCATTTTTAATTTTTTTCAAAAATTAATTGGCTACATCGCTGATAAATTTTATTCTCAGCATTCTTACTTCTTCATCAGAAAGCTCATCTCCGAATTCATCAAGCAAAACTTTCATACTGTCGCTTTCAGATTCGTTCATAAATTCCATAAAATCATCTACTACATCTTCATCAAAGTTATCTTCAATATAGTAATCGATATTCAATTTTGTACCCTGATAAACAATACGTTCCATTTCTTTCAAAAGATCATTCATCGAAAGATTTTTGGCTCTTGCGATATCTTCAAGATCAATTTTTTTGTCGGTACTCTGAATGATAAAAACTTTATGACTAGATTTATTCGCAACCTGCTTCAAAACCATATCCTGAGTACGTTCTATGTTGTTGTCTTCAACATATTTTGCGATGAAATCTGCAAATTCTTTTCCGTACTTCTTAGCTTTTCCTTCTCCGACCCCGTAGATTTTGGCAATTTCTTCAACAGAAATAGGATATTGTACGGTCATATCTTCCAAACTAGGATCCATAAAAACCGTGTAAGGTGGAATCCCGTGTTTTTTGGCTACTTTTTTTCTAAGTTCTTTTAAAAGTGCAAACAAGTTTTGGTCTAAACCTCCACCAGACTGCATTTGCACCTGATCACTTTCTGCTTTTGTCTGTGAAAGGTCAAATTCACGGTCTTCGGCAATTAAAAATTGTTCTTTAAAATCTCCGTTTAAAACTTGTTTTCCTTTTTCTGCAATTTTTAAAACACCGTAAGTTTCAATATCTTTTTGTAAAAAATTCTGTACGGTTGCCTGTCTTAGAATTGTTTTCCAGTAATTATCTTTTTCTGATTTTCCAAAACCGAAAAACGAACTTTGCTCTAATTTGTACGACTTTGTAACCGCTGTTTCTTTCCCAACAATTACAGAAATTAAGTCTTTTGATTTAAATTTCTCCTTTGTTTCGTTGATTAATTCTAAGGTTTTCTTTAAATCAGCCGTAGCATCTTTCAGCTTTGGCGGATTTGCTGCATTGTCGCACATTTTGGCTCCGTCACCGTTTATAGGATCAAAAGTTTCGCCAAAGTAATATAAAATATACTGTCTTCGGCTCATCGAAGTTTCGGCATAACCTACTACTTCATTTAAAAGCTGTAAACCGATTTCTCTTTCAGAAACAGGTTTTTGAGCCAGGAATTTTTCCAGTTTTTCAATATCTTTAGGATCGTAGAAAGCAAGGCAATACCCTTCTCCTCCATCACGACCTGCACGACCGGTTTCCTGATAATAACTTTCCAGAGATTTTGGAAAATCATAATGAATCACAAAGCGTACATCCGGTTTATCGATTCCCATCCCGAATGCAATTGTAGCTACAATTACATCTGCTTCTTCCATCAGAAACTTATCCTGATTGGCAACTCTCACTTTCTGGTCGAGACCTGCATGATAAGGAAGCGCATTGATACCGTTTACCTGAAGAAGCTGGGCAAATTCTTCCACTTTTCTTCGGCTCAAACAATAAACAATTCCTGATTTTCCTTTATTTTTATTGATAAATTTTACAATTTCTTTATCAATATTTACTTTTGGAGTAACCTCATAAAATAAATTGGCTCTGTTAAAACTTTCTTTAAACACCAAAGCATTTGTCATTCCCAAAGTTTTTTGGATATCATCCTGTACTTTCGGGGTCGCCGTCGCCGTTAAAGCGATTACAGGAACATCTGCAATCTTATCGATAATTTGCTTTAAATTTCTGTATTCAGGTCGGAAATCATGCCCCCATTCTGAAATACAGTGTGCTTCATCTATTGCAAAGAATGATATTTTAACATCTTTAAAAAATTCCAAATAATCTTCTTTAATTAAAGATTCCGGAGCTACATAAAGTAGTTTTGTTTTACCACTTTTTATATCATCAAAGACCTGTTTGGTCTGAGTTTTGTTAAGAGAAGAATTAAGAACGTGGGCTACACCTGTTTCGGAAGAAAGACCGTTTACCGCATCCACCTGATTTTTCATAAGAGCAATAAGCGGTGAAACAACGATAGCCGTGCCCTCAGAAATAAGGGCCGGAAGCTGATAACACAGTGATTTACCGCCTCCTGTAGGCATCAGTACAAAAATATCTTTTCCATCTAAGAGATTAGTGATGATCTCTTCCTGCTGTCCTTTAAAGGTAGAAAATCCGAAGTATTTTTTTAATTCGCCTGATAAATTGGCTTTTTTTGCGCTCATCTAATTTTGTATTGCTAAATTTGCATCCAATCCAAAGTTATAAAATTTTTACTTAAAATAAAAGTAATAGAATTTTTAGTCATCAAATTTATATTAAGTATAAATTCAAATCATTGGTAATCTACATACTAATTTCGTTATAAAAAATGGAAAGAGACAATATTATCTCAATAGCAAAAAGCACATTGACCATAGAAATTTCCGAACTGGAAAAATTAAAAGAAAGAATTGGAGATGAATTTGTAAAAGCAGTAGAACTGATTCATTCTGCTACCGGAAAACTTATCGTAGTGGGTATCGGAAAATCGGCTCATGTAGGCAATAAAATCGTCGCCACTCTGAATTCTACAGGAACTCCTTCCCAATTTTTACACGCTTCTGAAGCCATTCACGGAGATTTGGGGGTTATTCAAAAGCAGGATGTGGTTTTATGCATTTCCAACTCTGGAAATTCGCCAGAAATTACCAATCTTGTTTCTTATTTAAAAGATTATTCTTCGGCTTTAATAGGCATGACAGGAAACAGAAAAAGCAAACTTGCAGAATTTTCTGATGTTATTTTAGATACTCATGTAGATTTGGAAGCTTGCCCAAATAAACTGGCTCCCACAAGTTCAACCACCAATCAAATGGCTTTAGGCGATGCTTTGGCTGTTTGTCTTATGGAAATGAATGACTTTAAAGAAAATGATTTTGCCAAATTTCATCCGGGTGGAAGTTTAGGTAAAAACTTAACGGCGAGAGTTGAACAGTTCCTTTCTTCACAAAAACCTCAGGTTTCAGAAGATTCTTCAATCAGAGATGTTATTATTTCAATCAGTGCATCAAGTCATGGAATCACTGTAGTAACAGATAACGATAAAATTATCGGAGTTGTTACCGACGGAGATTTGCGAAGAATGTTATTGAAAGGAGATGATATTTCTAAAGTTTTGGCAAAAGATATTATGTCTGCAAATCCTAAAACAATCGAGAAAGATGTTTTGGCGAAAGAAGCCATGAAAATTTTAAAAGACAATAACATCGGACAATTAATTGTAACAGAAAACGGACAGTACTTTGGAATTATTGATCTGCATACATTATTAGACGAAGGAATTAATTAATTTTTCTGTGATTATTAAAGTGAGAAATTTCATTATATTTTGTTTTGCCTTTTTATCTTTTAATCTAAATGCTCAGGAAATTGATAAAACGTATTATTTATTAGGAGCAGTTGATAATTATTCAGGTAGAAATTATGAACTAAAAAACAGTGATTATAAAGGCTATGTTTTAAAGATCAAGAAGAATGAAACCAATATAATTAATAGGCTTGAAGAAATTTCCGGTTTAAAATTTTCAAACTTTAGTTCTGAAACCTTAGAAGACTGGAGCTCTCTCAATTCTGATCATTATGAAAAAGAAATCAATCAATTTTATTCTTTTTCCAGAGCAAAAAGTAGTGAAAATTATAACGGGAAATTAAATCCTGAAAAAGTTTTAAAAGGAACAAAAAATCAGTTGCTATCGTATTTATTGGGTTCATTTTTAATTCATGGAAATATAAAAACAGAAAATGACGGCGGAGATCAGTATGAAGTTTATGAAATTTCGGTTGCCAATGCTCAACCACAATTTGAAGTTTTAAAATCCATTTTAAAAGAATTAGGCGTATATATTATTAAAGAAGAGATTTGGTACAAAACTCCTGTTACATTTCATGTGAAGTTTTCTCCTGACTCTGAATTAAAAACGTTATTAGATAAAGAATTAGCTTATCAAAACAATAATTAATTAAAATAATTATTATCATTGCAAATTGAATCTCAGAATTCATAACATAAATTTATGGCAGAAGATAAAGACATGTCCTTTTTCGGGCATATTGGGGAATTAAGAGCACATTTAATCCGCTCTATTCTTGCTATTGTTATCGCGGCAGTTGTTGTCGGTTTTAATATCAACTGGATTATGGATCATATCTTTTTTGGTCCTACCCGAAATGATTTTCCTACGTTTAAACTGGTGAATGAATTTTCACAATGGATTTTGGGTGAAGACAGTATTACTTTGCCGGATGAATTTCCGGTGCGAGTTCAGAGATTGTATCAGCAATTTAACGTGATGATGGCAGTTTCTATTTTTGGTGGAGTTGTTGCAGCTTTTCCTTATATCGTTTGGGAATTGTGGAGATTCATCAGTCCGGCTTTGCATCCTAATGAAAGAAAAAATTCGCTTTTTATCATCAATTCGGTTTGGATTTTATTTATGACCGGAGTTTTATGCGGTTATTTCCTTATTTTACCTTTTGCGGTTAATTTTGGGGTTATTTTTAAAATTTCAGACATTATTATCCCCCTTTATGACCTTAGTGATTATACTACTCTATTCTTACAGGTTGTTTTAGGAATGGGCGTTGTCTTTTTATTTCCGGTTTTAATTTATTTCTTGACCAACATCGGAATTCTGAATCCAAAGTTTATGAAAACATACAGAAGACACGCTATTGTTTTAATTATGGTTGTTGCTGCAATTATTACTCCTGCCGATGTTTTGAGTATGATGATGGCTGCATTGCCGCTTTTATTACTATATGAATTCAGTATAGTAATGTGTGGTTACACTTATAAAAAAGTTCAAAAACGTGATACCGGTTTAAAAACGGTTCAAAAATCTTAAAAATTAATATAAATAGTAGCGGCGCGAAAATCTTCGATTTTCGCGCCGCTTATTTTCAGAATACTTATCAAAATACAAACATTATTAATAATATTTTCTAATTTTGACTTTAGTCAAATTTCATCTTAATGAAAAAAATATCTTACTCAATTTTATTAGTTTCAGGTTTAGCTTTCGGTCAGTTTTTCGAAAAAGGCAAAACCTTTACAAAGCAAGACACTTTAAAAGGTTCTAATACTGAATTCAGAAATTTCTGGGATGTAAAAAAGTATGAACTTTCTGTAGAAGCTGATTTTCAGCAAAAAAGTATCGCGGGAAATAATAAAATAAGTTTTGAGATTACGAAAGATATTTCAAATCCTGTTTTTCAGATTGATCTACAACAACCAATGAAAGTTGATGTTGTACAATGTAGTTTCCCTACTCCAAAACCATTTAAAAGAGAAGGTGATTTTATTTTTATTTCCTCTCATAAAAACTTTAAAAAGGGAGAAAAATACACCATTGATATTGGCTATTCCGGAAACCCAACGATCGCCAAAAGAGCACCTTGGGACGGAGGCTGGGTTTTCACAAAAGATGAAAAAGGAAATCCGTGGATGAGCGTTGCCGATGAGGGAATTGGTGCTTCGATCTGGCTTCCTACAAAAGATATTTGGAGTGACGAACCTGATAACGGAATCGTCATGAAAATTATTACTCCAAAAGATTTAGTTGGAGTCGGAAACGGAAGATTAATCAGCAAAAAGACTGAGAACAATAAAAATATTTTTATCTGGGAAGTTAAAAATCCAATTAATGCCTATTCTATCATTCCGAATATCGGAAAATATGTGAATTTTAAAGATTCTTATACTGGAGAAAAAGGAAAACTGGATCTTGATTATTGGGTAATCGACTATAATTTAGATAAAGCAAAAAAGCAGTTTCAACAGGTAAAACCTATGCTGAAAGCGTTTGAATATTGGTTTGGGCCTTATCCTTTCTACGAAGATTCTTACAAGTTGGTAGATTCGCCTTATTTGGGAATGGAACATCAAAGTAATGTTGCTTATGGAAATGGCTATCAAAACGGATATTTGGGCAGAGATCTTTCAGGAACCGGAGTGGGTTTAAACTGGGATTTCATCATTATTCACGAAAGCGGGCACGAATGGTTTGCTAATAATATTACGGCAAAAGATCAAGCCGATATGTGGATTCACGAAGCGTTTACCAATTATTCTGAAGTTCTTTTCACCGAAAATTATATGGATAAAAAATCTGCAGATATTTATGCGCAGGGGATTCAGAATAATATTGAAAACGACGTTCCTATTATCGGTAAATATGGTGTGCGAAATGAAGGAAGCGGCGATATGTATGCGAAAGGCGCAAGTATGATACATACAATGAGACAGATTATTAATGACGATGCGAAATTCAGACAAATCTTAAGAGGTTTAAATAAAGATTTTTATCATCAGACCGTTACAACCGAGCAAGTTGAAAAATATATTTCAGAGAAGGCAGGTTTTGACTTTACAACGATTTTCAACCAATATTTACGGACAACCGATGTTCCTGTTTTAGAATACACACAAAAAGGAACTGAATTGAAATACCGTTTTGTAAATGGTGTAAAAAACCTAAAACTTCCGATAAGATTTGACGAATATACCATTTCACCAAACGAATCTTGGCAGACTTTGAAACTTAAAAATTCAAATCCGGTAGAGTTTAGCAAAAATTATTATATCAGATATAAAAAGATTTAATGAAATTTTAAAAAGCAAAATCATAAGTATGGTTTTGCTTTTTTTAACTAAAGTTTAGCAAAAAATTATAAATCACTCTGTAACAATCTCAATTTAAAATCAACTACTTATCAATAAAATAAACCTAATGAAAAAAATAGCACTTAGTTTAGGAATTCTTGCGGTGGCATTCGTTCAAGCGCAATCTATAAAAACAAACATCGATTTGGTGAATGTAAAAGACGATAAAATCGCCGTTACGATGGAATTTCCGAAAATGAAATCGAATGACGTGAAGTTTCACTTTCCGAAAACGGTTCCCGGAACTTATTCTGTGGATGATTATGGAAGATTTATAGAAGGAATAAAATTTTTAGACAACAAAGGAAAAGAAATCGCTTTTACCAAAGTGAATGACAATACCTACTCCCTAAAAAATGCAAAAGCTTTAAGTAAAATTACGTATTGGGTAAACGACAGTTTCGATGAGGAAAACGACACCGATAAGCATAAAGCAGTATTTTCGCCTTCAGGAACAGATATCGAGCAGGGAAAAGTTTATTTAATTAATACCCACGGTTTTGTAGGCTACATCGATAATATGCAAGACGTTCCGTATCAATTGGTAATTCAGAAACCTAATGATTTTTACGGAACGACCGCTTTGGTAGATCAGGATAAATCTGAAGCAACAGATACATTTACTTTGGCAAATTATGCTAAACTGACCGATTCTCCTTTAATGTATTCAAAACCTGATTACATCAGTTTTAATGCAGGCGGAATGGATCTTGTTTTAGGCGTTTATTCTCCGACAGGAAAATATAAAGCGGCAGATTTTAAAGAAAATTTAGAAAAAATGGTCGTTGCTCAAAAGAAATTTTTGGGCGATATGAATACCAATAAGAAATATGCGATCATGCTTTATCTTGCAGGAACTGAAGGTCCGCAAATTAAAGGTTTCGGAGCTTTGGAACATCACGAATCTACAAGTGTTGTCCTTCACGAAATGATGCCTAAAGAAGCTATTGACGAATCGATTGTTGATGTAGTATCTCATGAGTTTTTCCACACGGTAAATCCTTTGAAAACCCATTCTGAAGAAATTCATTATTTCGATTATGCAGATCCTAAAATGTCTCAGCATCTTTGGATGTATGAAGGCGGAACCGAATATTTTGCCAATTTATTTCAGATTCAGGAAGGCTTAATTACCAAAGATCAGTTTTTACAGAGAATCGGAGATAAAATCAAAAATTCTAAAAGCTATGATGACACCATGCCTTTTACGGTGATGAGTAAAAATATTCTTCAGGATCAATACAAAGATCAGTACAGAAATGTTTACGAAAAGGGAACGCTTTTGACGATGTGTCTTGATATTGAACTGAGAAAACTCTCAAACGGAGAAATGGGTTATCGTGATATGATCAGAAAATTATCTCAGAGATTTGGTGAAAACAAACCTTTTAAAGATGATAAACTGATTGACGAATTGGTAACCATTACAGGATATCCGCAAGTAAAAGATTTTTATAATAAATATATTGCAGGAAGCCAGCCGACTCCTTATGCAGAATATCTGAAAGAAGTTGCTGTTGAAATCACAAAACAGGAAACTCCGCCAATGTTTTGGTTTATCAAAGATCCTGCACAAACCGGATATGATGAGAAGAACAATGCTTTTGCTTTTGATGATCATTCTGCATTGTCACCATTCTCAAAAAGCATCGGAATGAAAATTACCGATCAGGTTCTTGCTTTAGACGGAAAAACTATCAATATCCAAAATGCACAGGAATTTATCAGCTACGCACAATCGATTAAAGACGGGCAAAACGTTACCGTAACCATTCTTCGTAAAAACGGCGATAAAATGGATAAAATTGATTTAAAAGGAAAAGCTATTTTAGATAAAATAACACTGGAAACGCTTACATTTAAAGCCAATCCTACTCCTGCAGAACAGAAACTTCAGGATCAGTGGTTGACTGGAAAAAAGTAATTTATTTTGTTGATGGTTTTTAGTTGATCGTTAATGGTTTGATACCTTATTTAAAAATCAAAAAATTATATTATTCAAAGAATTTAAAATAAAAACAAGCGGGGAAAAATTTCCTCGCTTGTTTTATTATGAATGAGATTTTACAGTTTCTGAAAGTATTTATAGGTTAATTTTTTATAGGTTAAACTAAAACCCAATAACTAATAACTAATAACTAATTATACAATTCCGGTTCAATAGGATTATTGTTCTTTTTAAAACCTTCCTTTGCTTTTTTCTCCATCTCTCTGAAAACCTGATTAGGATCTGAAATCTCTCTTCCATCGGCTGTTTTTGTTTTGAAAACAATCTTATTGGTATCAGAATTTTTAGACATCATTTCTCGCATATTTTTCGTGGGATCACTTTTATATGCTTTCCATGCTTTTTTAAACTGAGCTTTATTAATCTCAATATCCTTCCCTCCCATTCCATAAAGCTGAACTCCCTGCGGAAGATTCATCTCTTTTTCGTCAACAGTTTTGATCGTTTTATTTCCTACTAAAGTTAAAGAATGTGAACCTGTTTTATCTTCAATTTTCACGATTAAACCGGGAAGTCCGTAGAATTTATAAGGTCCGTCCTGAAAAGGTAGATCTGAAGAAAACCAAGCCGTCCATTCTCTTCCGCCATATTTCGTCGTCGCTTTTTGAGCATTGTATTCACCAATTTTCTGCTTGTCGGGAAGAATTTTCCATTCAGGTTTTTTATCTTCCTCAATTTTATAATTGTCACTGGAAATCTTTGTGAAAAGATGAGTTTTAAAATCCGGATATTGTTTGGTAACCTTATAAGTAATCATTCCCGGTTTATCGTTTCTGCTGATACTAATATTGTTGGGACTCAATTTTAATTGTCTCTCTAAATCTGCCCGAGAAGTAGAATCTGCTATAAACTTTTCCTGACCGTAATATTTTGATCCGCTTTTATCAATATCCAAAAGCATTATTTCTTTCAAAACGTTTGTTTTATCTGTAGAATCCGGAATAAATTTATAATCGTAGAAAAAACGGTTTTGAGCAAAACTAGAGAATCCTATTACTAATAACAGCGCTAAAGATATTTTTTTCATGCTATTTTGTTTTATTAAGTTCTATTCTGTTGTTATCCTTTTTTATTCTTGCTTTCAGACGTTCTTCCTGATCTTTCATTTGATTTCCGGTACCTTCTTTCATAATCATCGTAACACCGCCCATCTGCATTTGCTTTAATCCTTTTGTAGGATCATTCTCGTATTCTTTAACCAATTTATCGTATTGTTTTTGATTGACTAAAATTTCCTTTTCTCCAAAAACATCTTTTGGAATTTCTGTGAGATTTTTTACAGCTTGCAGATTAAAAACATGAGATTTACTAAGATCTTCCAACTTTACAATCAAACCGGGAAGACCATGAAATTTGTAAGGTCCATCCTGAATCGGAATATCTGAAGTGAACCATGCCGCCCATTTTCTTCCTCCAAATTCAGTTTCCGCTTTCTGAGTATTCCATTCTCCTATTTTTTGCTTTTCGGAACTTATTTTCCAATCTATTTTTCGGTCATCAGAAACTTTGTACTGATCTCTCAAAATTCTATTATGAAGGAAAACTTCATATTTCGGATATTTTTTGGAAATTGAATATCTTACCGAACCTTTTCGATCATCGGTTTTTATATTAATCATTCCCGTTGAAGCCAGTTGTTTTTCTAAATCAACTTTCATAATAGAATCAGAATGATAAGCAGTATAGCTGTAAAATTTAGATCCAGAATCGGCAACATCAAGATTCATCATCTCTGTTTTCACATCGCTTACATTGGTAGAATCTGGTATGAAACGGTATTCATACGTAAAGCGTTTGTTTTGAGCATTGGCAAAAATCCCGATCAGCAATACATTGAAAACTGTTATTAGTTTTTTCATTCTAAAAACTTATTTTGTGAGTATTTTAAATCTTTAAAGATTATTTTTGTTTTGTTTTGATATGAATTTCCCCTGCGTCTTTGCCGGAAATTTTCGTTTTGTTGATATTAATAGATTCGATATTTTTTGGATCAAGACTTTGCATTTCTTCACTAGAACTTGCATTCCCGTCAATGAAATATTTTATATCTCCCACAGAATTAGATTTAATCATATCTTTCACATTTGTTTGAAAGGTTCCTCCTGTAGAAAGAATTTTAATTTTATTATTCGAAGGTAATGAAGAATCTGTATAAGAAGAACTTGTTGAGTAACTTACTTTTGGTGCGTGAGCATCAACAGAAATCATCCACGGATTGTTTTGTGCTTTTTCTCTAATGATTTCTGCTTGTTTTTTAGATAGTTCTGCTTGCTTTCTAGAAAGTTCTGCTTTTTCTTTTGATAATCTTTCAAGTTTTCTCTGGTCTTTTTTAGAAAGGTTATTTTTACCTTTCGCTATTTGCTCCATTCTACGATTCAGATTATCACTTAAAATTCTGTAACCATAATCTTTAAAAACTTCTAGTTTTCTAGAATCTTCTGGGCTAATTGTAGATACATCCTTTCCGTTGATATAAAACTTATTAATATTGCTATATTTCTTTTTAAATTCAGGAGATAAAAAAGTACTTTTTAAAGACTCAATCTTTTCATCAGTTAAGCCTGCTTTTTCTTTGAATTCTTTAGAATCAAACATTTTTTCTAAATCAAGTTCTTCTCCATTAACGCTTATTTTATAGTTATCTCCATCAGGAAATACTCTTTTAAAACTCATGTCTTTAAGAATAACTTTAGCATCTTTCTCAGCCAGCATTTTGTCTCTTCTGCTTAGCAAATCATCAAAATCCATAGAAAACTGCTTGTCGCGGGCAATCTTATCCATTTCGCCTGAAAGCTGTTTCAGCTCTTTAGCTTTTAATTCAAATTCATAGCTTTTCTCCCCTTTTTCTTTTGCTATTTTCTGAAGTTCTGCAGCTTTTTCTTTTGATTTTTCACTTAAAGTTTTAAGCTTTTCAGACTGAATTTTCAGCTTTTCATTAGCTTTTGAAATTTTTTCCTGTTGCAATTTTACAATCTGCTCTGTTTCATTTTTTGGAGAAATAGTGTCTCTTTTAATTTCAGCAACTGCTTTTTCAATTTCGTTATTTACTTCTTTTATTTCTTTGTTTTTTGCATTAACCATATAAGCGAATGCAACGGTGAATAAAACCGGTAAGGCAAATATTCTGCGCGCATACCCGAATTTTGTTTGAGGTTTTTGTAACATTTTGAGTCGTTTTTTAAGGTTTGAACTTAGAAACGGACTGGTCGCAGGCAACGGTTTTCCGGAAAAGTGGCTTGCTAAAAGCATCTGCGCAAATGCTTTTGTGTCCGATTGTTTTACGGCTTTTTTATCAGCCAGATATTCGTGTATTAAATTGATTTCTTTTTTGATAATGTGAAAAAACGGATTGAACCAAAAAACAGAAGTGAGAATCTCTATAAATATCTTGTCGATAGAGTGTTTTTGTTCAATATGAACCATTTCGTGCTTTAAAATCTGCTTCCCAACTTCTGAGTTGATAACAATAGAGTTTTTCCAGAAAAGATTTTTGAAATACGAAAACGGAGCTTCAGAAAGGTTGGTCTGGTAAAAATTTACCCCTTCAAAACTTTCTTTTTTAAACTGATTTTTGAGCTGTTGGATTCTGAAAATCCCGTACATGAATTTCCCTAAAAAATAGAGAGAAACCAGTCCCAAAGCTGAAAAAATAATTCTAAAATAAATGTAGTCATGGCTTATAGTTTTATTTGTATTTAAATTCTGTATCTTATTAATCAGCAAAAACAAATTTTCATTAACCTCAATGGTAAAATCTTCCACTTTAATCAAAGGCAGCAAAATCGAGATCAACATTGCCGACAAAAGATAAAATCTGTTGTAATGATGAAAAGTCTTGTCTTTTAAAGACAACTGATAATACAAAAACATTACACCCGAACAGATGATTACTTTTCCGAAGTAAAAAATCAGCGCTTCCATATTAGTCTTTGTTTTTAAGTTCGCTTAATAACATTTCAAGATCTTCAACGGTCATTTCATTTTTTTCAACCAAAAAAGAAACGGCACTTTTGTAAGAACCTTTAAAATAATTTTTCACCAGACTCTTCATCGTTTTCCCGGAATACTGCTCTTTGGTTACCAAAGGAAAATATTCGTGCTGTCTTCCGTACACATTATAATCTACAAACTCTTTATCTTTTAAAACTTTCAGAATCGTAGAAACTGTATTGGTATGAGGCTTTGGTTCCGGATAAAGATCCAAAACATCTTTAAGAAAACCTTTTTCTAGTTTCCATAAAAACTGCATTACCTGTTCTTCTGCTTTTGTTAAAGTTTGGATGACCATAATTTTAATTTAGATTAAGTGATAAAATTACTAAAAAAATCGTATCACTAATAAATTAGTTATACAAATGTAGAAATATTTTTCATCCGAACAACTATTTTTTTAGTGATAAAAATTAAAAACAAATAAGTAATTGATAATCAGTGTTATAAAAAATATTAAAATATGTTAAATTTTTAATTAACAGAAAATAGGCAATTATTAATCATCAGAGAAAAGCTAAATATGAGTGTAAATTCTTAAAACTTGTTAAATTTTATTAAATAAAATTAAAATGAATATGCACAGAATGAGAAAATATATTTATTTTAGTGCTTTAAAAATTTCTAATGAAAAGATATACTCTATTTTCTGTCTTAATGTTGTTGATATTTAGTGTAACATCAGCGCAGACATCTTCTGTTTTCGGATCGGTTACTGAAGCAAAAACAAAAATTGAAAACACCGTTCCTTTGGTTTTGGAACATTTAAAAAAAATAAGCGAATCGCAAAATGACAATGCCATTCTTACCAATGGTAAAAATGCTCTTAAAAAAGAATACGATATTGTTGCATTAGAATTCGATCTTTACAGAGGAAATATGGCAAGCTGTATCGTCAATAAATCTTCTAAAAAAGCAACAAAATGCATGAATTACCACACTTTATATTTCAGAAATACATTAGGTAATTATGATAACTTCATCAATTATATCACAAAGAAAAACGGATATTTAGGAGTAGAAGATGATTCTGTGAAAAAAGATTTTAAACCTACAGAAATTGCTACTAAAATTGATACCGACTTTACTGCAGCTTCAAAAGCAGCAGGTAAATTAAGAGGTATGGCAAAAGCATCTTACTTTGAGCAGGTAAAATCTGAAGATTTCAAATTGGCTCCTTTCGATACTTTGGTTAAATAAGGAAACTAACTACATAAACAAAAAGATCCCGTTTCAATGAAGCGGGATTTTTTGTTTTAAATTTTAGCATTAATAACAAAAAAGGAGAACCATTTCTGACTCTCCTGTTGGTAGCGGGGACACGACTCGAACGTGCGACCTCCGGGTTATGAGCC
>NZ_JAPDKN010000027.1 GCF_026163565.1 Chryseobacterium sp. YIM B08800 | reverse complement strand
TTTTTTTCGTATTTACCCGAGAGCCTTTTTTCGGGCTCATCGAGTAAAAACAGTCTAATTTTTCATCACTGAGTTTTTACCTCTATTGAAAACTAAATTTTCATCATTTGTGTTTTATAAAATCTGAGCTAAAAATCATCAGGTTTTTCTCTCAACTTTTATAATGTAAATTTATTAACATAATAAACTCAATCATAAAAAATCCTTTAGATATATGTCAATATGTTTGTAGATATTTATCTATATAATGAAATGGGTAATGAATATTTAATTTAATGTTATTTAAATCAAAAAAACTCGCATTTATTTGCGAGTTTTTTTGATTTTATAAAAATTAGTGTTGTTAAATTGTCAATTTTTCAATTGATCTTTAAAATCATCGATCCGAAAATCAGTTAATGCATTTCCTTTTTCAATTTTTTCTTTAGAATAGAGACGGAAATCATTTTCCGTTTTCTCTAAAAGATAATCATAAGGACCAACTGAAGAAATCAATTTAATTAAAACCGGTGAAATTTCCAAGGTGATAAACAAACCCATAATGAATGCTGCTGCAGTGGCGATAATTGCTGAGTTTTTTCCTAATTCGTCTAAGGCTTGTAATCTTGCCGCAAACCCGTTGAATTTATCTTCAAATGTTTCTGTAGATTTTCTTTCTGTTTCAAGGTTGGTGTAGACTTTAGAAATTTCTTTGTCTAGATATTCTAATCTTGTGGCTACTTGCTTTTGATAATTTTCTAAGTCTTGTCTGCGTTGTTCTTTTAGTTCTTGTTTTCTTTTTGCATTTGAACCAAAACCTACTTTTCCACTTGTTAGATTGGTCTGTTTTCCTAAAATTTCTTTTTCAAGTTCAACAGATGCAGAATCGTAAGATTTTTGATACTGCGCAATCTTTTCGGAGATTTGTTTTTTTTCAGTTTCGAAAGGTCCGCTCTGTTGAAGAATTCTGCCGTTCATTTGTTTTTGAAGATCTGTTTTATTACGTTGAATAATGGTATTCAACTGTTTGTTGACTTCCTTCTCAAAGATTTTCAATTCTAAAGGTTTGGAAATGATAATTCCTAAAAATGTTGCCAAAATCAATCTCGGGATAGACATCAGAATCTGATTCCACCAAGATCCTGTTTTTTTGATGGATGAAACGATGTATCGATCCAGATTAAAAATCATTAAGCCCCAAAGAATTCCAAAGCCAATTGATGCCCAAAGATTATCGAAAATGGTGAACATTGCATAGGTTGCAGATAATGTTGCGAAAACTGCTGTGAAAAGAACAATTCCGCCTATTCCTGCAAATTTATTCCATTCACTTGGTGTTTTTCTCAAGATGTGGATGTTCCCTCCTGAACAAACCAAGAGAAACTTTTGGAACCAGTTTATCTTGTGATTCGTTTGATATATAGTTGCTTGTGCGTTTTTCATTGTAGAAAATTTATACAAAATTAGTATTAAAAAGCATACCATTGTTACAAATAGTAATATGTTTTACCAAGTAATTTTAAAGTGCTGATTGTGATGATGATTTTAAAATATGTTAAATCCTAAGCAGTTTTTAAATTTTTGATCTTTACTATGTTGAATTTGATAATAAAATGATAGTTTTGCAATCGAATATTAAATAAAAATAAATAAAATGAAAAAATTCAGTACCCTTTTAGTACTTATGTTTTTTATTAATGTATTTTCGCAGGATTTTCATAAAGAATGCGGTTTTGATAAAGTAATGAAAAAGTTGGATGACAGACATCCAGGCCTAAAAAAATACAGAGAAGAGGGAGAGCAAAAAATTCTTGGAATGAATCAACAGGCTTTTCTAAGTAAAGTTGGCGCTACAACTTCAAAGAATGCTCTTTATACAGGACAGATTTATGAAATCCCGGTAGTTGTTCATGTAATTGAATCTCAGGATCCCGCAAATGCTAACTTGGCGGTTACAGATCAGGAAATTATTAATTGGATAGCAAGAGCAAACAGTATGTATGCAACTACGTATGGTGGAAACTTTTATCCTGAAGGAACCGGTGCTACAGGTGGAAATGTAATTCCTTTTAAACTTGTTCTGGCAAAAAGATCACCAAGTTGTATGCCTACAACTGGTATTATAAGATATAACGGAAGCACACTTCCTGATTACGATCAAAATGGAGTAACTGATACGGGAGCTACAGATTCTCAAATTAAAAATGAATTAGCTCCACACTGGCCGGAAAACTCATACTTTAACATTTATGTGGTTATTGGTTTTGATGGCCAACAGCAGTTGTCTTATGGTCTTATGGGTTATGCTGCATTCCCTAGTTCTTATGATTACGATTATGAAAGCTTTATGAAAGTGGCAACGATAAAGAATCAAAATGATACAACACTTACCCACGAATTGGGTCATGCTTTTGGGCTTTATCATACTTTTCAGGGAATTTCGGCTAATAGCCAGACATCTTGTCCTGTAAACAATAACTGTGCTACAGATGGTGACAGAGTTTGCGATACATCTCCATCAAGAAGTATGTATGGAGTTTCTGTTCCAAATAATAATGCAACCGATCCGTGTACCAATCAAAACTATGACGGAACTCAGTATAATATTATGAATTATACCAACTCAAACCGAAAGTTTACAGCTGGACAACGTGATAGAGCGATTTTGATGATGATGGAATATCGAAAAAACCTTCTGAATTCCCTAGGTGCAAAAGATCCTGCAACAGTTATACCATCACCAGTTTCTGTAATTAATGCGCAATGTAATCCTTCCGGTATTGCAAATCCTACCAATAACAATTTTGCAACAGGACCTTACAGAGTGGTTTTTGGAGATATCAACAGTATTACCAACGGATATGATTCTGATGAGGCGAATCCTATTTATTATGCAGATTATGCCAATGCTACATGTATCAGACCTGCTTATGCTACAGAAATACCTTCTAGTACTGCAACTCCGCTAAAAATTACTTTTATGAATGGTTTTGGACAAACAGAAAAATTCAGAGTAAAAGCGTGGGTTGATTATAATAATAACGGTGCATTCGAAGATGCAGAATTAGTTGCTAATTATCTTTCTAATAATATAACATCAGGACAGAGTAGTACTTATACCGTAAATGTAACTCCTGCGACAAATGCGGTACAAAATACCTATTTAAGAGTAAGAATTGGAGTAGATGCAGCTACCAGAAACTCTGTAACCCTACCGGAATTTACAGCATGTTCTGCATTACAATATGGTCAGATAGAAGATTATGCTGTTAAAATATTAGGAGCATTATCTACTTCAGAAACAGTGAATAAATCAGATACAAAAATTGTTTATATCAAAGGAGAAAACAAACTTCAGCTTTTGGGTAACAAAAATTTGAAATTCGGGAATTATCAAATTTATGATATGGGTGGTAAATTGATACAGAAAGGAAATTCTGATACTAATGAAGTTCGCATCAATCAGCCGTTAATTAAAGGTTCATATATCATTAATTATTCTGATGGAGACCAACAAGCTTCTAAGAAGTTCTTAAATAACTAAACTCAATAAAAGCCCTTTTTCAAGGGCTTTTATTATTTCATTCTAAAATAATATGAAAAAACTATTCAGCGTTTTATTCTTCTGCCTGTTAATTATCAGTTGCCAATCACAGAAAATTGTTGACCAACAAAATCATGAAACCAACGCAAAATATTTCTCAGGAACATGGATGTTTGTGCAAAAGAATTTTCAAGAAGGTGGAGAAACAAAAGTTTTTAATCTTCATGAATGTATGAAACAGTATGAGCTTATATTTAAAAATAAAGATCAAAAAACATTTATGACAAAAACATTTGCTACAGGCAAAGATTGTAATATAAAAAGTAAATCAGATGATTTTTTGGTCATGATAACTGGTGATATGATTTCTTACAGAGAAGAAGACCTTAAAAAAGTAGATCAATTGAAAATTTATTCTGTGAATAAATTTTCAATTATATACAGTGATATTATTAATGGAAACGTGACCGAAATTGAAGACTTCTATCAAAGAAAAAAATAATTATTTCAACCGATCAGGATTTTGTTTTAAAAAACTATCCCATCCTGAATAAGATTTTGTATCAGTAATCGTTCCCGAATTAAAATGATGGCAGACTGCAACAGCCAAACCGTCGGAAGCATCCAAATATTTTGTAGGAAATTCTTTAAGATTTAAAAGATTCTGAAGCATTCCTGCCACCTGTTCTTTACTGGCATTACCATTTCCGGTGATTGCCATTTTTATTTTTTTTGGAGAATATTCTGTAATCGGAATATTTCTGTGAAGACTTGCTGCCATTGCAACACCTTGAGCTCTTCCCAGTTTCAACATCGACTGTACGTTTTTACCAAAGAAAGGAGCTTCGAGTGCGACTTCGTCCGGATGAAATTCGTCAATTAATGCTAATGTTTTATCGAAAATATATTTAAGCTTAGTTTCATGATTCGGATATTTTTTTAAAATCAATTCATGAATGGAAATCATTTCCATTTTTCCTTTTTTTACCGATATCAAACCAAATCCCATCACGGCTGTTCCGGGGTCAATTCCTAAAATTATTTTCTCTGCTGAAACCATCTTTGCAAAGATACAGCTTTCTTTATTTTAGATTTCAATTATTATTCCTGGGATAATTTCTTTTCATTAATAGAAACCCATTTTTCATCATGTCTTAATAGTGAGATTTTTTCAACTAAAAAGTTCGTTTTATAGATTTTGTCTTGATAAGTCTCCCAAGCTTTTAGAAAGTTTTCATAAGTAAGATCTCTGTAACCAACAGTTACGTGCGGGCTGAATGAATATTTTCCAAAACTAAACTTTTCTGTTACATTGTAATAAAGCTGTTTTAAATTTTCATTTTCTTCAGGCTTTATAAACAAAACAGGATTCTTAGGATTAGGAAAATTTCCAAAACCGTTTAAAATAATCTCAAAAGGAGCGATGTTAGTATCGATTTTTTGAAAAGCAGTATGAATGTCTTCTTCCAGTTCTATTTCTCTTTCAAAAGGTGGAAACAATGTAATGTGGGCATCGTTTTTCAAAGCTTTAGAATTTCCGAAATTTAAAGCTAAATCTTCTTTAAAAATTCTCACCTCATCAATGATTTTCTGATCAGGATAAATAGCAATGAAGTAAATTTTTTTCATACTGTAAATGTAAGATTTCTCTCGAATTTTAAAATTAATTTATATGCATAAGAAAATTATGCATAAATTTGTTAGGTATTAAATCTTCAGGATGAAAAAAAACAGCCTTTACAAAGGAACGCTTCAGAATATCATTTTAAAATTGCTTTCAAAAGAAGTGAAAATGTATGGCTATCAAATTACGCAGCGTGCAAAAGAATTGACAGAAGGCGAACTGGAAATGACGGAAGGCGCATTGTATCCGCTTTTACATAAATTGGAAGCAGATGGAATTATTAGATCTGAAGTACAGGAGATCAACGGAAGAAGCCGGAAATATTATTTGCTTACCGACAAGGGAAAAAAGCAACAGGCGACTCAGGAAGATGAGATGAGGTCTTATTTGTTTAATCTAAAAACCATTTTTGATATATGATTTCAGCAGAAGAGAAATTGCAGGTTGAGAACTATCTTATTTCTAAAAAATTGCCTTTAGATATTTTACTGGAAGTGAAAGATCATATGATTTTGCAGATTGAAGATAAGATGAAAGATGATAAAATTGGTTTTGAAGAAGCTTTTTTAAAGGTTGAATTATCTTGGAGAGATAATTTTTCATTAACAAAATATTGGATGTTTTACGGAAATGAAAAGATACCTCTCATTGTTAAGAAGATCATTAAAGAAAAATATTGTCAGATTTTTAAAAAAGCATTTGTGTTTGCATTAGTGTCTTTTTTCATTAGTATATTGCTTGTTTTTTATGCAGATAATGTTGAGCAATATAAAACCTTTTTCCATTTACAGAATGCTCTTTTTGTAGTGGCTCCATCGATAATTTTAGTTTTGAATTATAAACTTCTGAAATATATAAGAGCTGACTTTAAATTCAAGGGAAAGATCTTTTATACAATGTATCAAAAAAACGTTGGTCTACTTGCTATTTCTACGATCTCAATGGTACAGGTTGCGATGAAAGAAGGAAAATATGCATACTGGTTTTTCAGAACAGATGATCACACACATATTTTTTATACTCTTCTAACATTTATTGTACCTCTTTTTGTGCAATGTTTTGTTATTTCCGGAATTATGAATTTTTTCGAACATAAAAAGACACTAAAAAGTATAACTGCAATTGCTAATGATTAAGTGTTATGGAAAAAAATCAACTTATAGAAATAGAAAAATATCTGAAAAGTAAAAATCTAAGTTCATCCGTATTTGCTGAGGTTTATGATCATTTTGTAATGCAGATTTCAGATTTAATGAATGGTAATAAAATCAGTTTTACAGAAGCATTTTTGCAGACAAAAATAAATTGGCAGAGCGAACTGGAAATGGTGAAAGCAGACCTGTTTTCCTTCAAAAGAATTGCAAAAATTGAGAAAAATATTTTACAGTATAGATTCAGAAAGATGATGATATTATCTTTTGTATTTTCTTTGATTGTGGGAGCTGTATTTTATTTTAATGAAGATATTTATTTGGTTGTTCAGGGTACTTTAATCACCATCCATTTATTATTTCTCATGTATCATTTTATATTCAGAAAAATGAGCTTTTTCGAATACAGAAAAATGTCTTTTCATCCATTATTGTTGAGGAATATATTGTTGATGCTAATTATTCTTACTGTAAATACGATGTTTTTTACAACCAAAAATTTGTGGGATTTTTCTTTCCATCATATGGCGGTAACTTTTTCAGTGACGCTTCAGATTCAGTTGCTTTATTTCAGAAATAAAAAAATAAATGTTTTACTGACATGACGAAAGAACAAAAAACCGAAGTAAGAGATTATCTCTTAGCGAAGAAACTTCCCATTGACTTAATGATAGAAGTTGAAGATCATTTTTTAAGCCAGATTAATGAACTTCAGATTGAAAAAAAAATGCCTTTTGATGATGCTTTTAATGTAGCGATTATTGCATGGCATGATGATCTGAAGCTCTTTTGGGACGGAAACTGGAGTTTGGAAAATTCTTCGATACTTATTAAAAAATCAACAAGACAAAAGCTGTTTTCAGTTTTGAGAAAATCAGCTTTAATTGGTGTGATGGGCTATGCTATAATGATTTTATGCTATCTTTTTATTCCTTTCGAAATTTTCAGAATAGGCTTTACCGTTTTGGTTGCTCTTGTAGTTATTCTTCCGTTTATTGTTTACCTGAAAGAGAAAAAATATTTTGATCTGCCCAAAAAATATAAAGAAATCCGCCTTTCTGCTTATCAAAATTTGGTAAGTTCTTTCTTTATTCTTCCAATGTCTGCATCCTGGATTTTTCGATTTATTTTAGAATCAAATGATGGTTTTTTGAATATAAATCTGGCTGAAGGAATTTTTGTTAATTTTTTACTGTTATTCTTTTTCTCTTTTGAAGCTGCGATTATCGTGAGCCAACTGAAATATCTTGAAATAATAAAGAAGATTATTCCTTATCTGGAAGAAAATTTTAAGGTGTCTAATTAATATTTTCCAAAATATCTGCAACTTCTTTGATCTTGATATGAGGTCTGAAAGACGCAGACTTGCCTTTTTCTTCATCGGCAATATTAGAAAGAATAATGACCGAAGTTTTGGTTTTAGGATAATAGATATTGAGCGAAGGCGCACCTTTTACATAACCGCTGTGAAAATAAGAAACAGGTTTATTGTTATTCATCATAATTCCTAAACCGTAACCCATCGTTCCTAAAATTGGATGATGTCTTTCAGTGCTTTTTGCCATGAACTTTTTCAAAGATTCGGTTTTAATGATTTTTCCTGAATATAAAGCATTATTCCAAGTGTGTAAATCATCGATTGTCGACAAAACTCCACCTGCAGGAATTCCAATTTCTTTATTCCCTAGTCTTTTCGGCATATTTTCAACTTTTTTCTGAGTTTTTGAATTTCCTACATAAGTTTGTGCAAATTTTTCTCCTTGGAAAGCTGTTCCGGTTGATGAGTTTTTCATTCCTGCTTTTTTCAATAACTCCAGCATATTATCGTCAAAAGATTTCCCGGAAACAGTTTCCACGATTTTGCCTAAAGCATTGAAACCATCATTAGAATAATTAAATCCCGAACCACTTTTAAACAATAGTTTTTCTCCGAAATTATTTAAACCAGAATTGTGATTCAAAAGCTGCTGAATGGTAATGTTTTCGTATTCTTTTTTCTGGAAATCTTTAATGTATTTTGAAGCTTTATCGTTGAGGTCGAGTTTTCCTTGTTCCATTTGAAGGAGAATAAGAACTGCTGTAAATTGTTTGCTGATCGATGCAATAGAAAAAATAGTAGAATCGTTGATCTCTGTTTTGTTTTCAAAATTGGCAAAGCCATTATTTCGACGGTATAATTCAATAGTATCTTTAAAAACAGCAACACTGCCATTGAAATTGTATTGATTAAAAACAGAATCTATTTGGGTTTTATATAATTTTTTTTGAAATGTTGCGACTGCGGAGTCTGCAATTTCTTTTTTATTAACAGGCTGTCGTACCGATTCTGTTTTCTGACATGAAAAGAATAAAAGAAAAACTAGGGAAGGGAATAAGGTTTTTTTCAGCATTAAGTTCGTTTTTACTAAAAATAAGAAAAATCTTGTAAAAGTGAAGTCATTTCTCGATTAAATCACAAAACCAGAAAGCGTATTCTCCCTCTTCTTCGTTTTCATCTGATTTTGGTTTAGGGTATGTCTTCTTTACAATTTCACCAATTTCAAAGTCTATTGGGTTTTTAAAAATAGGTCCGTCAAAAGCGAAAGTATGAAACTCTCCGTTTTCTCCACAAGGGTCTACATTTTTGGGTAAATTTTTAATGAAGTCCTGGTCAATGATTCTTCCTGCAAAACTCTTATCAAGATAGGTTTCGTTAACGCAAGTGACAATGGTTTTAAAACCTAAACTTAAAAACTCGTTGATGAGCTCGGTTGTGTTTTGTTTCCATAATGGGAAAATGGCTTTCATTCCGATAGTTTGTAATTGGTCTTCTCTGTACTTCCTTAAATCTTCCAGAAAAATATCTCCGAAAATAGAATGAGTAACACCTTGAGATTTTATTTCATTCATGGTTTTAGACATGATTTCGCTGTATTCTTCCATCGAAGGTTCTTTGGGAATTTCCATTTTTATTAACGGAAAGCCTAAACTTTCAGCCTGTTTTTCCAATAACGAAATATGAACGCCATGCATAGAAATTCTTTGAAATTCTTTATTGACGCTTGTCAGTAGTGTCGTAACTTCAAATTGGTCTTCTTTTAGAGTTTTATATAAAGCGAGCGCAGAATCTTTTCCGCTACTCCAATTAAATAGGGCTTTTGGTTTCATGTTATTTTGAATAGAACAAATATAAACCGTCTTTTGAAACATCTTTGTATAAAGCTTGTGCAGTTTTTCCAGAAAAATGAAATGATTTATAATTTTCTATGCCTAATTTATATAATTCTTCTTCCTCAATCTCATTGCCATCTAAAAATAATGTAGGTTCGAGTTTTCTGGAAGAAATGCCTCCTGTTACAAATACCATTTCATTAATTTCAGAACTTTCAAAAGAAAACTCTTTATTCTTTAATTCTTCCTTCGTAAGAATATAATCTTTATCATTATAACCACCAAAATCAAAGTGTAAAACATTGTTGTTTTTGCGAATATGGAAATCAGGCACAGTCATTCTATATGTTCCATTTTGATCGGTTTTAACTTTGAAAATTTTTTCTATTGTAATGAAAGTAACTTCAACATTTGGTAAGGGTTTACCCGTGTCAGAGTTAATAAGCCTTCCCGAAATAATAAAATCGTTATCAGATATTTTTTCTTTATCTAAATCTTTTTCTCCAGAATCTTTATTTTCTGAGATTTGAATTGAAGGCTTTTCAAAATTTGCAGCATGAGTTTGAATTCCTGTTAAGCTTGCAGCAATTGCCAATCCTGCAACAAGACGAGAATATCCCTTTCTTTGTTCGTAATCAATGACAATTTTTTCGGAACTCACAATATGTCTATTTGATTGATGCCTGAAAATTTTACCACAAATCTTTCCATTCGATGCATCTAAAAGCTGAGAAATTTCATCATCTGTCTTTTGAGTCAAATCCAATACCTTTTTTGAGCATAAATCACAAAATTTTCCTTCGGGAATATCATGCATATTATCCCAATTTTCTTCACAAGGGGTTTCTATTTGTATTATATTCATCATTAAAGTTTTATTTAAATCTAAATTACAAAAAAACTCAAAAAAAAAAATTGAAAATTTTCTGTAGTGACAAAGCTTAAATTAAGCTATTTGCTTGATGGTTTTCCATAATTATTTAGATGACTAGCCTCTGTTTTTTCACGTTCCGCAGCTTGTCTTTTTTGAAGTTCTTCAGAATTTCTATCGACATCGCTTTTTTGAGGAGGCTCCATCGGATAAGATTTACACGAGACGACAGATACCATTAAATAAATTGTTGAAATTGTTCTGATAAAACTTTTCATTGTTAATATTTTTCTTGAAAGTAAAAGTACAAAAAACCTCAAAGAAAATTCCTTGAGGTTTACTTTATAATTATTAAAACAGTTAGTAGTCAATAATTGTCTGCCCGACACGGGTCGGACTACATATTTCTTCTGTACTTACCGCCCACTTCAAACAAAGCGTTGGTAATCTGCCCTAGAGAACAATATTTTACGGCATCCATCATTACGGCAAATAAGTTTTGCTGGTTGATGGCTGCATGTTGCAAAGTTTTTAAAGCTTCTTCAGATTTATCTTCATTAGAATTCTGGAAATTATGAAGCATTTCGATTTGGAATTGTTTTTCTTCCTCAGTCGAACGGATAACTTCTCCCGGACGAACCGTTGGCGAACCGTCTTTTCCAAGGAACGTATTTACGCCGATAATTGGATATTCTCCAGTGTGCTTCAACCATTCGTAATGCATTGATTCTTCCTGAATTTTTGAACGTTGGTACATGGTTTCCATTGCACCTAAAACGCCACCTCTTTCCGTGATTCTGTCGAATTCTGCATAAACAGCTTCTTCCACCAAATCAGTCAATTCTTCAATAATAAATGAACCTTGAAGCGGATTTTCGTTTTTCGCTAAACCTAATTCTTTATTAATAATTAATTGGATCGCCATCGCTCTTCTTACAGACTGTTCAGTCGGAGTTGTAATTGCCTCGTCGTAAGCATTCGTGTGAAGTGAATTACAGTTGTCATAAATTGCGTAAAGCGCCTGTAAAGTTGTTCTGATGTCGTTGAAATCAATTTCCTGAGCGTGAAGCGAACGTCCTGAAGTTTGGATGTGATATTTCAACATCTGGCTTCTTTCGTCGGCTCCATATTTCAATTTCATCGCTTTTGCCCAGATCCTTCTTGCTACACGTCCGATCACTGAATATTCAGGGTCGATTCCGTTGGAGAAGAAGAAAGATAAATTCGGTGCAAAATCATTGATGTTCATTCCTCTTGACAAATAATATTCAACATACGTGAAACCATTTGCTAACGTAAACGCCAGCTGAGAAACCGGATTTGCACCTGCTTCTGCAATGTGATATCCTGAAATAGAAACAGAGTAGAAGTTTCTCACTTTTTCTGTAATAAAATATTCCTGAACGTCACCCATCAATCTCAACGCAAATTCAGTTGAGAAAATACAAGTATTTTGAGCCTGGTCTTCTTTTAAAATATCTGCCTGAACAGTTCCACGAACGGTCGCAATCGTTTTAGCCTTAATTTCAGCATAAGCTTCCGCAGGAATTACTTCGTCTCCGGTAAGTCCTAATAATTTTAGACCTAAACCATTGTTTGATGGAGGCAATTCTCCGTTATATTTTGGTCTTTCTAAACCTTTATCGTCAAATTTTGTTTTTAAAGCTTTTTCAACATTTGCTTCAAGTTTATGTTCAGCAATATATTTTTCAACATTTTGGTCGATGGCAGCATTCATAAAGAAAGCCAACAACATTGGCGCAGGCCCGTTGATCGTCATTGAAACTGAAGTCATTGCATTCACCAAATCAAATCCGGAATACAATTTTTTTGCATCATCTAATGTTGCGATTGAAACTCCCGCATTTCCGATTTTACCATAAATATCTGGTGGTAAAGCAGGGTCTTGTCCGTATAAAGTTACAGAGTCAAACGCTGTAGATAAACGTTTTGCGTCCATTTCCGCAGAAACGTAGTGGAATCTTCTATTGGTTCTTTCAGGACCACCTTCTCCGGCAAACATTCTTGTTGGATCTTCACCAGTTCTTTTGAAAGGATAAATTCCGGCTGTGTAAGGGAATCCTCCCGGAAGATTTTCCTGACCTTTCCATTTAATCAAATCACCCCAATCATTGTATTTTGGTAAAGCAATTTTTGGAATTCTTAAATGTGATAAAGATTCTGTTGAGGTTTCCACTTTAATTTCTTTTCCTCTTACAAAGTATGAATAAAACTCAGCGTGGAAGGCTTTTTTCGTATCATCCCAAGTTTTTAGAAAGTCGATATTTTCCTGTTGAAGTTCTTTTTCGGCTTTTTGATATTCGGCATCTAAAGTTTCATTGGAAAGGAAATTTCTTACCCCTTCAATATGATACATTTTTCTTGCTAATTCAGCCTGTTTTTCAATATTAGCATCGTATTGTCTGTTGTTTTCAACAATTTCAGAAAGGTAACGCACTCTTTTTGGTGGAATGATCGTTACTTCGTCGGTAATTTCCTGTTCAACAAATCCTTGCAGATTTAAACCTGAAAACTTATCGTTTACTTTTGAAATTAATCTGTTATATAATTCTGTCGTTCCGTGATCGTTGAACTGAGATGCTTTTGTAGCATAAACCGGCATATCATCCAACGGACTTTCCCATAACAAATGGTTTCTCTGGAACTGTTTTCTAACGGCTTGAAGTGCATCAAGAGCTCCTCTTTTGTCAGATTTGTTTAAAGCAACTAAATCTGCGTAATCCAACATATCAATTTTTTCCAACTGAGTGGAAGCTCCATATTCAGGAGTCATTACATACATTGAAACATCTGCAAAATCTGAAACTTCCGAACCAGATTGTCCGATACCCGAAGTTTCCAAAATAATTACATCTGGATGAGCTAATTTTAAAACATTCAAAGCTGAATGGATAAATGGAGAAACAGAAACGTTGTTTTCTCTCGTTGCCATTGAACGCATATAAACTCGCGGATCGTTGATCGCATTCATACGAATTCTGTCGCCCAAAAGCGCACCTCCTGTTTTCTTTTTCGAAGGGTCAATTGAAATGATCGCAATTTTTTTATCTGGATTTGAACGGATGAAACGTCTTACCAATTCGTCTGTCAAAGAAGATTTTCCCGCTCCACCTGTACCTGTAATACCGATGATTGGAATATTTAAGTCTTTTGATCTTTCGTCAATCGCTTTTACTAAATCCGGTTTTTCTTCTGAAAAGTTTTCAACAGCAGAAATAATTTTAGCAATGCTTGTAGAATTTTCAAAACTAATTGAATCTAAATCTTCTGCAGTTACTTCTTTTCCTGTTGCGAAGTCTGATCTTTTTACCAAATCATCGATCATTCCCTGAAGACCAAGTTCACGACCGTCGTCTGGAGAATAAATTCTGTCGATTCCGTAAGACATAATGTCTTCGATTTCTTCAGGCAGAATTACACCGCCACCGCCACCAAAAATCTTGATTTGTGGTGAGTTTTTCTCTCTTAAAAGGTCATAAATATATTTAAAATATTCGTTGTGACCACCTTGATAAGATGTTAGAGCAATTGCGTTGGCATCTTCCTGAATCGCTGTATTTACAACTTCTTCTGCAGATTTGTCGTGACCAAGGTGAATGACTTCGCATCCCGTTCCCTGAATCACACGGCGCATAATATTGATGGCTGCATCGTGCCCGTCGAATAACGATGCTGCGGTTACAATTCTTACTTTATTTGTTGGAGTATATTTTTGGGTTTCCATAAAAAATCTAGAAATTTCTGAATTCCAAATATAACAATAAATTAAAAACCGATAATCTATGATTAAGGTATTGATTTTTAAGTAGTTGGCGTGTTTGTTGTGAAGTGCTTTTTTTCAACTTAACAAACATTCGTTCTGTTGTTTAGATATTTATAGATTAAATATTGGGTTCAAATGTTTTATTAAAATATGTGTTTTAAAATAAATATAAGCGTAATCGATATGTTTAAAATGATTGCAAAATTTAATTCTTTATTTTTGCACTATATATTATGGTATGAAAAGAGCGCTGATTTATTTTATAGTAGGAACCGGAATTATTTTTATGTTCAACTATTTGTTTATGGAAACCAAAGATCTTGGTTTAGAGCTTTATTATGCTATTGCTTTCGGTCTTGCGTGGGGTTTAGCTTATTTTTTAGATGATGTGAAGTTTTCTCTTTTCCAAAAAATGGGATTGTCTTTCGGTGCGATGGCGCTTCTGGTTGCAGTTGGAGCTCTTATTTTTAATTTAGAATTGGCAATTCCTTCTATTATTAAGTTTTCGACAGTTTTTGTGGCTTATTATTTATTTGCAAGTTTCAGAGGAAGTAAATCACTACGTAATTAATTTGAACAAAAATATTTATTGATTTCTCGATTTATTTAAGATTAAATCTTTCTTTCAATTTATAAGCAATGTTTTTTTGATCGTTTCCGAAAATTGCTAACTTATTAAATGTCATTGTTTTTACTTTAATTTAAAATATATTTTCAGATTAGAAAAATATTTGTACCTTTGCACACCCTTTTAGGGGTAAATTATGTTTAATCTTTAACTAAAACGTGTGAATACATTAAGTTACAAAACTGTTTCAGCGAACAAAGCTACTGCTAATAAAGAATGGGTTGTGGTAGACGCTGAAGGACAGCCGTTAGGAAGACTAGCTTCTACGGTTGCAAAGATTTTGAGAGGTAAGCACAAAGCAAACTTTACACCTCACGTAGATTGTGGTGATAATGTTATTGTTTTGAATGCTGGGAAAGTTACTCTTTCAGGAAACAAGTGGAACGATAAGACTTACATCTGGCATACAGGTTATCCTGGTGGACAGAAGTCTATGACAGCTCTTGAACTTCAGAAAAAAGATTCTTTAAAAGTATTGGAAAAATCTGTAAAAGGTATGCTTCCAAAAAACAGATTAGGATCTGCATTGCTTAAAAACCTTTATTTATATGAAGGAACAGAGCACAAGCATGAAGCTCAACAGCCTAAAACAATTAATGTTAACGAATTTAAATAATTAATTATGTCTATAGTTCACAAAATCGGAAGAAGAAAAACTTCTGTAGCGAGAGTTTATGTAAAGCCAGGAACTGGTAACATTACAGTAAACGGTAAAGATGCTGCAACTTATTTCTCTACAGACGTGATGGTTTACAAATTAAACCAGCCGTTTATCCTTTCTGAAACTGTTGGTCAGTACGACGTTACCGTAAATGTTTTCGGTGGTGGTAATACAGGTCAGGCAGAAGCTATCAGATTAGGTATTTCTAGAGCACTTTGCGAGATCAACGCTGAGTTCAGATTAGCATTGAAGCCTGCAGGTTTACTTACAAGAGATGCAAGAATGGTAGAAAGAAAGAAACCAGGTCAGAAAAAAGCAAGAAAGAGATTCCAGTTCTCAAAACGTTAATTTTTTTCAGACATCAGATTGGAGATGTCAGATCTCAGACTTTTTCTTGTCTGGTATCTTATATCTGAAATCTATTAATCTAAATTTAAAATTGCCCGTTACGTTTAGCATCCAAACGCTTCTCCCATCTAAAGAAGTTGTTGATTGTTTAAGAAACGGAAAGTAAACTAACAAAAACAGAAAACATGGCAAAAGCAAATGTAAAAGACCTTCTAGAGGCTGGTGTACACTTCGGTCACATGACTAGAAAGTGGAATCCAAATATGGCTCCATACATTTTTATGGAGAAAAATGGTATTCACATTGTAGACTTACATAAAACAGCTGTTAAATTGGATGAAGCGTGCAGCGCTTTAGAAAAATTAACTTCTGCAGGTAAAAAAGTTCTTTTCGTAGCTACTAAAAAGCAAGCGAAAGAAGTAGTTGCTAAGCACGCTGCTGAACTTAATATGCCTTATATTACAGAAAGATGGCCGGGAGGTATGTTAACGAATTTCGTTACAATCAGAAAAGCTGTAAAGAAAATGAACTCTATCGACAAAATGAAAAAAGACGGTACGTTCGAAACTTTATCTAAAAAAGAAAGATTACAAGTAGACAGACAAAGAGCTAACTTAGAGAAAAACTTAGGTTCTATCTCTGACATGGTGCGTCTTCCTTCTGCGATCTTCGTTGTAGATATCATGAGAGAACACATCGCTGTAACTGAAGCTAAGAAATTAGGTATTCCAGTTTTCGGTATTGTTGATACTAACTCTGACCCTAGAAAAGTTGACTTCGTTATCCCAGGAAACGATGATGCTTCTAAGTCTATCGATATGATCTTGAGCGTTGTTTCAGAATCTATCAAAGACGGTCAGTCTCAGAGAAAAGCTGATAAAGAAAAATCTAAAGAAGAAGGAGAAGTAGTTTCTGCTGATAAAGATGCAGATTTCGATTCTGCTGAATAATCTGAAGACTATCTTTAAAAATAATAAAACCGCTGAATTTACTCAGCGGTTTTTGTTTGTTATAACTTAACTGTTATTTTTTCTTCTTTCTTTTAGAGGTAATATTTTGTTTAGGTTTTTCCCTTTCAGGATCTTTATTGAGACTATTTTCTGCGATCAAATCTTTTTCGGGTACAGGTTTAAATCCTGGATTTTGCAAAACAATAACCAGACTTTTGTTAATCTCTTTTGAGCTTTGATATTTTACATCGCAAACATTTCCAGAGAAAGTATAGGTATCTTTATTCAAAACGATAAAATTTTCACCTTTCGCCGGAACGGCAAGATTGTAAAATTTCTTTCCCGATATTTCTAAAATCAAATTACAGTCTGAATTATTTTTAAGCAGAAGAATGGCTTCATTGTGAGTAATATCTTCATTAAACATATTATTCAGAAGCTTTTTGGTCTTCTCTCTATGTTCTTCCGAAGTTTCAGACATTAGTTTTTTAAAAACCTGTAAATTGGCTTCAGAATTTCTTTTATTGGTTAATTGATTGGGTAATTCAACGAAAACAGGTCTAGCTTCCATTGGTTTTGCATTTTTTGCGCCTTTCGTCCATTCAGCATTTTTTAATGCAATGATACGCTGTTTTAGAATTCTTGTTTTAGGATCTTCGGGATGTGCTTTCCCAAGATATTCTTCAATCTCACTAATATTTGTACTTTTAAGAACGTCAACTTTGTCAACCGTATTACTTGCACAAGATGAAAGAATGAGACCGAAGAAGAAAAATGTAAGTGTTTTTTTCTTCATCAAATTGTGTTTTTTTTATTTTTTCCGAATACTATCCGGAAGTTTTGCCGATTACAAATTTAATCAAATTAAGACTAAAAACTATTTAGTTTGATAATTTTATACTGAAAGAATTGGTAACGTATTTTGTTTTCTCATAAACCGAATTGCAAAGCATCCCCGATAAATTGTAATTCTGATTTTTTGGAACCATTACAGACCCGATTTTATTAGATGCAATCGGAATTTTTTTGAAATAATTTTTACCACTAATTGTTAAAACCATATTGCAGTTCGACTTATTTTCCACGGAAATAGAAACATTTGGGCTGTTTGAAGAATCATTCAGCAGGCTGTTTAAAACGTCTGCAGTTTCTGGTTTGTAGGTCTTTAATAAAGCCTGATATTCTCTTTCGGTTTGTGCGGCAGAACTATTTTTGGTTCCGGTATTTGAAGCTGTTGGAAAAGGTCTTCGTATAGGTTGTCTTGTGTTCTGATTGGTAGTACCGCAACTATTAAGAAATAGGATGATAAAAAGAGAAAAGAGAAGAAGCTTTTTCATATTAATATTTTCTGAAAGTAAATTTAAACTTTTTATTAAACTCAGAAAAGCTTGCTTTATTGCCCAAAAAAAGCTGCAAAATAATTTACAGCTTCAAAATGGATTTAATTAATCTTAAATTTTATATAAGTAATTGTTTTTCCTTTTGCCGAAAACAATTCTTCATAATATGTACGGATATCTCTTAAATGAGGCGTATTCGGATCGTATTCCAAAGCTCCGTAAATATCGTGATGCGCAGAGATGATTTCGTAACCCGCACCTTGTAAATAACCTAAAGTATAGCCATGTAAAAACTCCGAATCGGTTTTTAAATGTACAATTCCACCAGGTTTTAAGAATTTCTTATATCTTTCAAGAAAATCAGGGTGGGTTAATCTATGTTTTGTACGTTTATATTTAATCTGCGGATCCGGGAAGGTAATCCAGATTTCGTCAACTTCGTTTTCAGCAAAATAATATTCTATCAATTCGATTTGAGATCTTAGAAAACCTACATTATTCATTCCGTTTTCTGCAGCTTCTTTGGCGCCAAACCAGAATCTTGCTCCTTTTATATCAATACCGATAAAGTTTTTATCTGTGAAAGTTTTTGCAAGACCTACAGTATATTCACCTTTTCCACAACCCAATTCTAAAACAATCGGTTGGTCGTTTTTAAAGAAATCTTTTCTCCAGTTTCCTTTTAGTTCAAAACCTTTAAGGGCTTCTTCTCTTGTAGGTTGTACAACGTTTGGTAATGTTTTGTTTTCTGCGAATCTTCTTAATTTATTTTTGCCCATGAATTATATGAAATGCCGCAAAATTACGAAAATTATGCAGCATTTAAATTTTTAATCTGAACGAAAAGTAGGAGAGCCTATTTTGATGAACTTCCTAAAGCCACCATTAATGGTTTTTGAACGGTTTTTTGCGATGCATACTGCGCTCCGCAAACAATACTTGTAAATAAATAATCTCCTTTTTCTACAACAATAGAGTTGTCGCCATGAGCCGGAATAGGAAGTCTGTATTTTGTATTTCCGATACCTTCAATTCTTACGATAATATTACAATCAGATTTGTTCTCAATCATCACGATACATTCTTTTGAATTGGGATCGTTGTCAAAAAGAGAGTTAAGGATTTTCACGGTTTTATTTTTATGCTCAATAGGATTTTCTCCCATCAACATATTAAATTCAGAAGCTTCTGTATCTGCAATTACTTTGGTGTTTTTCGTGGCAGAAGTAGAGGTTACATAAACGTTTTGCGCTGAACTTGGCGTATAAGCAACTGCTGACTGACCGACCTGTAATTGTTTTTGATATTTTAAGATTTGCTTCTGCTTAATCATAGCATTCATCTCCTCAAAAGAAACTTTTGTAGATGGTCCTCTCTTCAGTCTCGCAAGATTTTCCTGCATTTCTCTTACTTTTCTGTCACCGGGTGGCGCATTTTTGATGTACTCCTTCATAAAATCCATTACTCTTGGCTTTAGAATAGATCTTCGAGGGTCATCCGGATGTGCATCTCTCAGAAAGGCATTGATTTCATAGATATTCTTGCTTTTAAGAATATTGCTGTAATCTTTGCCTTGCTTCTGTGCCGAGAATGTAAGAAACAATAAAGTGGTGAAAAGTAAAACTAACTTTTTCATTGAAATAGTATGTTTGGTGATAATGCTTAAATTAATTCTTATAAAAATTATTTAAACTCTTGATAATAGTTGCTTTTACTAAAATTAGGCAATTTTTTAAAACTAAAGTGTTAAGATTTGTTTTTAATAAATTTTGCCTTAAAATGATCCTAATTATTTTACAACATCCTGAAGATGCGAATTTTTTAATCTTCTCTGATAAATAGGAAGGTATTTTTCGATAGGTAATTTTATGGCTTCGTAATTTCCGCTTTGTATATACACTTCGATATTCTCGGAAGTATAAACAAACTGTAAGAAGTTGTCGATAAGGTTTTCAGGAATTTTAAGCCTTGTGAAATAATCATGTCCTAAATAATTTTTGATGTTAGTCACAGAGCTGTTCATTCTTTCATAAGCTACCAAACGTTGCTTTTTCTTACGATCACCAGAAAGAATATCAAATATACTTTCTAAACTAAACGTAAGACCTCCATCTCTGAAACCAGCAACAGGAAGTACAGGAGAAGTACCGTCGCCTTTTGGCTCGGGAAGACCAATTACTTTTTTCAAAGCAAGTGCTTTATCTTCTTTTCGGATAGAGTTTACATCATATCTTAAGTTTCCGGTAGGTCTGAATCTGCTGATAACAACCTCCTGAATATCGTAATACGCTACTTTTAATTCGACTAGATTTTTAGAGCTGAACATTTGCGGCGTCAGTTTTACATCTTTTCTTTCTGTAATAATTGATGTAAAACGTATAACATCTCCGGGTTCTGCTTTTATATTAAATTCTCCACTATAGCTTGTAAGAACAGTTTTGAGTGTTGTAAGATTGGTTACATAAACCTGATTAAGATACAACACCGAATTGTCTCGTAAAAAGACTTCACCGGAATAATTCTGCGCATTAATCTTACTTATAAAAACCAACAATATAATTAATAAGAGTTTCTTCATATGTTGTGCAAAATTACATAAGAATTACGTCAGTTTTTGTGTGAGATTTATCAATATGTGGTTAAAATTATATTAAACTTTATATCAAACATGTTAATGTATGTTATAGAAAGTATTTTTTTTGTTTAAAACATTAAAATTATTTGTCCCACAGACTATTGTTTCTGTGTTTTACCAGTAGCCAGCTCGAATATTTTACACTGGTTACGTTCCCAAGTTCTGTCCAACTTATAAAATACCAATATGTTGCGGTAGAAACCGGTCTTCCTTTCATATTTCCGTCCCAGGTAAATTTGTTGGAAGGTGTTCCACGGAAAACTTCGGCACCATATCTGTCAAAAATTCTGAATTCAAGATTTTCTTTGCTCATCAATGCAGAATAGTCTATGTGGTCATTTCTACCGTCACCATTTGGGGTAATCGTGTTAATCAGATTAATGATTACAAAATCTTTTTTTACAATATCGCAATTCAAAGAATCTCTCACATAAATCGTGTAGGTTCCTCTTACAACATTGGTAAATACATTAGAAGTCTGCCAAATAAAACCGTCAAGAGAATATTCATAAGCCGGTGTACCTCCACTTACGCCGATTGTCACAGTAGATCCGTTGATGTCAATGGATGTAATCACCGGTAAAGTAGATTCTGAAACATTTACAAATTGTCTGTAAACACATCCGTTAAACCCAAGCTCAACCCAATAATTACCAGCCGGAACATTAGAAATTACAGGCGTTGTAGCTCCTGTGCTCCAAAGATAAGAATCAAACCCCGGACCTGCGTCTAAGTTTGTATTCGTTTTAGGGCAAATTACTTTATCTGATAAAATATCAGATTTTTTAGGAACTTTAAGATTGATTCTTATGGTAGCTACATCCGGACAGAAACCACTTTTTTCAAACCTGATGTAATAAGTATGAGATCCGGTAAGTGTAACTGCACCACTAATTGGTGAAACGTCATTCTGTGCATCTGCAAGAGTTGCATGATAAGTAACGGTAACAAGTGGATCTACTGTAAACTGATTTAAGAAAAATGATAGATTTATAGGTTTTATTCCATCTAAATCATCATCGCAAAAATCGGTGTTGAAAGCATTTTTAATTAAAGTAAGTTTTGTACCCACAGTAAAATTAACTGGCTGAATAACAGGAGCACATCCATCAGGAGATTCTACACGAATGAAAATAGTCGTATTGGTGTTGTAGCTCCAGTTATTAGGAAGCGTATTGGCATTTCCTAAATTGGCATCTGCTAATTGAGCATAGTATCTTACATTAGTAAAATAAGCCGGGTTATTTAATATTAATTGGGTGATATCTGAAAGTACAACATTCACAGTTCCATCCATATTTTCGTCACACTGATTTCCCATATTGGCAGGAGTAACGATTGCTAAAGGAAACAGATTTAATGTAATCTGTGCAATATTTTTACATCCTGTAGGATTTTTTACAACGGCGTATACGATAGTTCCATTCGGTGCAGGATATGTAGTGGGAACAGTTATTAATGCAGCTAAATTTTCGTTTTGTGCATCAAGTAGGGTTGGATAATACGTAATCGTTACCGGAGTGTTTGTCGTAACAACAGCTGTTGTAAGATTAAAAGTCCCGTTGCCGTTGACATTACAGGCGTTTAATGTAGCATTATTTACGGTTACAGGATGAATATTAATAGTTACTGTAACAGTTTCGCAATCTGTAAAGTTGGGATCATTTCCACAGAAAGTATACACAAATGTATCGGTTCCTCCAGCTGAAGGATTTGTCGCTGTATAAGTAATAACTCCCGTTGCAGCATTAATAGTGGCTGTTCCCAAAGTTGGTGCGGTGGTAATGGCAACAGTTGCAGCTACCGGAGTCTGTGTAGAGCTTGTAAATGTAGGAGTAATAACTTTTGTATCACAAATATTGTACGTTACAGCAGTTTGTTTCATACAGTTTAAAACTTTGAAAGGTGCTGTTACAAGTGCGGCACAAGTTCCCATAGTTACTGCACAGGTATAATTTCCTGATCCGGTAGGGGTGTAGGAAGATGATGTAGCTCCCGGAATAAGATTTCCATTTACATACCATTGGTAAGAATCATAGATTACAGGATCTACAGTAAGTACAATTCCCGGAACGCAGTCGCCGCCAGATTTTAAAATAACGGGTTGTGTAGAGAATCCTGCAAAAAATCCGCCGTATCCTACAGCATCACTACCTGCGGTAATTCCAGCAGTGATTGCTTTTGTTGAAGTTACTGTAATCGTTCCTGTTGTATTGGGAATTCCATAAGTTACCCAGTTGGCTGTACCCGTCATATCAAACGGTCCAGTTCCTGCTGGAGGAGGATTTCCATTGACCAAAACAGCGGCTCCTCTTTCTGTAATCAGATTTAATTTGGTTGGAATGGTAAGAATTCCTGCTGGGTTATTATTGGTATGTACAAAGTTTTCATTAATGAGTCCAATCTCGTCAATCTGCTTTGGAAGATAGCAGTTAAGCGCCGGAATGAAATTAAAACCACCCGTTGCAACTTCGTTTCCTGTGGTAGCTGCTCCTGCAAGTATTTGATACACGTAAGCATTTTTGGTTGTTACCACATAAAGATTATAATGAGAGGTGCCTTGAAGCTGATATTTTGTATCAGGGATTACAAAGTATTGTCCGGTATTTAGATTGGCAATAGGTGTTAATTCATTATTTACATAAACTGCTGTGTTATCTTGAGTGGCAATTACCACAGCTCCTTCCATATTGCTGCCGATGTTTCCGTTACCTTTTACAAGGGCAAAAGTATTCCCAAGCTTGCTTACCGGTATCGATTGATCCATCAGAATATCAGAACTGTTAGAATTGTTTCCGGCATATTGTCCGTTGAAGTTTCCGTTGGTAATATTTACAGGTTTTGTGGCGACAATTTTAGCACCAATAAAACCATCAAAATTTCCGGTAATATTTCCAATTCCGTCAATAATATAAGATTGTCCTTTGTTTAATGTAAAAGTTAGAGTAGGGTTCGTTGTTCCTGATGTTCCGTTTGAGAACTGTACGGTATTTTTATATCCGGAGATGGTAACTGTTGTATTGTCTTCAGTAGCCAAAACACTGGTCATGAAATTGAGGATATCATTATTTACCGTAATAGGAGCAGAAGCTGCATGAAAAGTTGTGCCTGTAGAAGCAATTCCCTTTGAGGTAATAATTTCTGCATGGTTAAAAACTGAAAATCTTAGATTCGCATAAAAGGGAAAGTCAGCTTTTAAATATAAACCTTTTGAGGTTGGAGTAAATAAATCTGTCTGTAAGGTTGTAATAATATAGTCTCGAAGGACATCAAATTTTTGTGGATTATTTTTACTAATCGTAACTGTACCAATAACAACATTGTTATTGTAAATGGTAACAGCAAATGGAGTCGTACGGTTTGTGGAAAGATAAAGTTTTTGATAAGGGTTTGGGTTTCCTGTACGATCTACCATGGGAGCAAACCAATGTTCTCGATCCAGCTGAGCAAGTGAAGTAGAGAATATATAAAAAATAAGGAAAAAAGATAAAATTTTCTTCATTTTGAACTCGATTTTACCACAAATTTAATAATAAAATACGTTAATAGTTTTAAAAATAAACAAAAACCACGATAATGATATCGTGGTTTTTAATAATATTTGATTTAAAAATTGGTTATTCTCTGTTTTTTACTAAAATCCAGCCTGAGAATTTGATTGGAGTTTTTGTTTTTGCTTCATTCCAAGTAATACTAAACCAGTAATTTCCTGTAGAAACTTTTTTAGTTTTATTAATGGTTCCATCCCATTTATAACCAGTGTCTTTGTTCCCTTCGAAGATTTGCACTCCATAGCGATCAAAGATTCCTAATATCAAATTAGGCTTATTAGCAAGAGCAGAATAATCTAAAACATCATTCACCCCGTCTCCATTTGGAGTAATTACATTAACAATATTAGGAATTGTAATCTCTACTTCAATCGGTACACAAGTGTATGTATCTCTTACATATACTTTAACATCACCTCTCGGAAGATCTGTAAATACGTTTGAAGACTGCCAATTGATATTGTTTATAGAATATTCGTAAGGAGCAACACCTCCTGTAACATTTACGGTAATACTTGTTCCTGTAACTTCAATGTTGGTAATAACCGGCTGCTCAGAAGCGTACACTTTTACAGCTTGCTTAGTAATACAGTCTCCTGTTTTTAGCTTTACCCAATAAGTTCCTACTCCAACGTTACTGATGGTTTGTGTAGTAGCTCCTGTACTCCATTCGTATCCGTCAAATCCAGGTCCTGCATCTAATACGGTTTTGTCTTCGATACATATTACTTTATCTACCAAAACAGCAGATTCTATTGGTGCTAAAACAACCAAATTTATTTTTGCTACACGGTAACATCCATTTGCATTACTTACTCTCACATAAGCAACTCCAGTAGGAGCTACATATTGATCTGGAGCTAATATTTCATTTGTCTGATTATGAGCATCAGTTACAGAAGGATAATATTTTTTTGTAGTACCAAGTTGTGTAGTTACAATTGCATTGGTAAGATTAAATAATCCTGTAGCAATATTCTCTTCAAGGAAGCAGGTTCTTAATGTTGTATCATTTACTACCGGGCTTTCTGCTACCGTTAATGTAAGAGTAATCTGCTCACAATCTACAAATTCAGGATCGTTACCGCAGAATTTATAAACGATAGTATCTATACCTACAAAACCATTGTTTGGAGTATATCCAATAACCCCGGTTATAGGATTGATGATTGCTGTACCATTTGCAGGAGGTGTAATAATCTGAACACTACCTGGAGTAAATGTTTGCGAAGATGAAGTAAATTGTGGGATGATATTTAAATATCCTTCACATACAGTTTTTGCTTGAGCAGTTTCTTTAAGACAAGTAAATACTTTATATACAGGAGTTATTACAGGGATACAAGATCCTACGGTAATTCTCACCGTATAATTTCCAGATTGGGTTGGTGTATAAGAATTGCCGTTTGCTCCAGGAATAGGGATGTCATTTCTAAACCACTGATATGTGTCATAACTATCATCTACTTCCAAAACTAATCCCGGAATACATTCTCCTGTCTGTTTTGCAATAAGCGGGATTGAAGAAAATCCAGCGAAATATCCACCATATCCTGAGGTACTGTGTCCTCCGTTAATTCCTGCAGTGACTGCTTTATTAGATTGTATAGCTATATTACCAACTATAGGCTGTATTGCATAGGTTACCCAGTTAGGATTTCCTGTCAATGGAAATGGTCCTTGCGCAGCCGTTGGAGTTATTGGTGCTCCTCCATTTACGGTATAAGTAACGTTAGCACCTACTTCAGTTAAGATATTGAGCTTTACGATAGTACCATTTGGTACCACACTCGCTCCTCCTGTGCCTGTAGGCATTTCGCCCACTTTACCAATCTCATCAATTTTTCTTGGTAAAAAACAGTTTAAAGGTGGAATATAATTGAAACCGCAAGTAGCACTGTCATTGTTTACCGAAACGAGTTGATATAAATACACATTTTTTGAAGTACTGATTAGCATATTTGCATGTGTTCCTCCAGCCTGTACAATATAGCTGCTTCCAGAAATTCTGTACCATTGCCCTTGAGCTAAAGTTGCAACCGGAGTTGTAGATCCATTTAAAAATACCTGGGTATTATTTTCAGTAGCAATCACGATTCCTCCTTCTAAGTCTGCGGAGGTAGATCTTGTTCTTACCATTGCAAAAGTGTTTCCAAGTCTGCTTGTTGGTACAGATTGATCTAAAATGATATCTCTTCCCGAAGAAGTATTAATTCCAAAATTGGCAGTAACATTTCCGTTAGTAAGGGTAATAGGCTTGTTGGCTACAATTTTTGCTCCCATGAATGGAACTGTAGCAGAAATAGGACCCGCAAAAATAAAAGACTGCCCTTTATTTAAAACAAAAGTGTGGGTGTTGGTTGTTGGAGTGGCTCCAAAAAACGTGAAAACGGCTGTAGCGCTCCAAGTAGCGGTAACTGTTGTATTATCTTCTGTTGCTAAAACTCCGGCTGTAAAATTATTAGAACTATCAACTTGAGTAGAAGGTGTACTCGCAACAAAAAACTCTGTACCAATACCAGCTTTACCTTTACTGGTTACCACCTCGGCATGTTGAGTTGAATTAATCAATCTAAGAGTACAGTAAAAAGGTTTTTCTGCCTTAATATATAACCCTTTATTAATTACACTAAAAGCTTCAGTAGTATTATTGGTAGAAATACTTGTGACAGGAACAGTAAAGATTTGAGGAGCTCCTTTGCTAATTGTTACCGTTCCCAGTGCAACATTATTGCTGTTAATGGTAACTACAAAAGGTGTTACCGAATCTGTGGATAAATACAGCGCCTGAGTTGTTGCTGTAGATGCATAAAAAGGTGCTATCCAGTGCTCTGTATCTCTTTGTGCAAAGAGTATATTGCTACTAAAAAGCATCAATAAAAAAGTGAGTAAAAGTTTTCTCATAACGTAGAATTAGGATTTGTACAAAAATAATAGAATAATTTAGAAGTATTGTAAAAAAATATTATAAAATATTAATTATAGATAAGAAAAAGCCACAACTGTTAGGTTGTGGCTTGGTATAAAGTGGTGAGCCTTATTCTCTGTTCTTAACAAGGATCCAACCTGTGTATTTAATTGGAGTTTTTGCTTCATTTGGTTCATTCCAGTTGATATGATACCAATAAGTACCGGTTAATATCTTTTTATTAGAATGGGTTCCGTCCCATCTGTAGTTATTAGATCTATCTCCTGTAAATATTTTGTTGCCATATCTGTCATAAATTACGAAAACAAGATTATCCTTATAAGCTAATTCTCTGTAATCTATGTAATCATTTACGTTGTCACCATTAGGAGTAATTGCATTTACTAAATTAGGAACAGTAACTTCCACTGAAATAGGAGTACAGTTGAAAGAATCTTTTACATAGAATGTCTGTTGTCCTCTGGTAAGATTGGTAAACACATTAGAGTCTTGCCAAGTTACTCCGTCTGCAGAGAATTGATATGGAGCGATTCCGCCTGTCACAATTACTGTAGCTGTATTATTAGCTATTTCAATTGAAGTAATAACAGGGTCTTGTGCTTTCTTTACGCTCACAAACTGTTTCACAGAGCATCCCGCATCCTGAAGAATTACCCAGTAATCGCCAACGGCTACTCCTACTATTGATTGTGTAGTTGCACCAGTGCTCCAACGGTAAGATTGGTATCCCGGACCAGCATCTAAAGTAGTTCTGTCATCAATACAAATGTATTTATCTACCAATAATGGAGATCTTTTTGGAGGAGTTACTTTCAGATTGATTTTAGCTATTGCATAACAATCGTGAGAGTTAAAAACTCTTGCATATACAGTACCGTTTGCTGAAATATAAGAATCAACACCTAAAATTTCATTCGTTCCGTTGCTTGCATCGGTAGAAGTAGGATAGAATTTTTTCGTAACTGGTGTTTCAGCTGTTACATTTGCGCTCAAAAGATTAAATCTTCCTTGAGTTTCGTTGTTCTCTATGAAGCATTCCGTTAAGGTTGCCTCTGTAACTACTGGAGTAGGGAAGAAATCTAAAGTAATTTTAGCATTTCCTACACATCCTTCAGCTGTTAAAACTCTTACATATACTGAACCTAATCCTGAGAAGTAATTTGTAGGATTGGTAATCTGATTAGTGTTTGCCTCTAAATTTGCTAGAGTTGGATAGAATTTTTTCGTTGTCGGTACAGTATTGTCTGTCACGTTTGCTGTCGTTAAATCAAAAAATCCGTTTCCAGCATATTGACAAGCCTGGATTGTTCTGTCTGTCAATACAAAAGGAACAACATTTAAATTTAAAGTTATCTGTTCACAATCTACAAATTCAGGGGCATTACCACAGAATTTATAAACAATCTTATCTGGACCTAAATATCCTGGATTTGGAATGTAAGTAATTACTCCAGTAGCCGGATTAAGGGTTGCTGTTCCTTTCGTTGGCTGTGTAATGATTTGCACAGTTCCTGGTACTGGTGTTTGGGTTGAGTTTGTAAATGTAGGAACAATTGCTTTTGTACCACAGATATTTATATTTTGAGTAGTTTGCCCCAAACAAGTAAATACTTTGTAGATAGGTGTTGTCACTGGTGGGCAAGTTCCCATTGTTACTTTTACAGTATAGTTTCCGGCAACAGCAGGTGTTATTGTGTTTGTCGTTGCTCCTGTAATTGGCGTATTATTCAAGAACCACTGATAGCTGTCATAACCATCATCAACTTCTAAAATAATTCCGGGAATACATTCTCCAGTCTGTTTTGAAATTACCGGAATTGAAGAGAACCCTGCAAAATATCCACCGTATCCTGCTGTTTCATATCCACCATTAATACCTGCTGTAACGGCTTTGGTAGATGTAATAGTTAAATTGTCTGGTATTCCTTCAATTGCATAGGTTACCCATGTTGTATTTCCTGTAAGAGGGTAAGGTCCCTGTGCTGGAGTTGGAGGTACATTATTTACTAATACTGTAGCTCCTGCTTCCGTTAAAATATTTAATTTTAGATTAATCGTACCTGTATAACCAGGCATTTCATTAATTTTTCCAATTTCATCGATTTTCCTAGGTAAGAAACAGTTCAATGGTGGAATATAGTTAAAACCACAAGTTGCACTATTATCATTTACAGAAACCAACTGATATAAGTATGCATTTTTGGAAGTTGTAACCAACATATTGTAGTGGTTATTAGTTCCTTGTAATTGATAGGCACTTCCCGGAATTCTATACCATTGCCCTTGATTGATGGTAGCAACAGCGGCTCCCGCACCATTTAAATATATGTCTGTATTATTTTCTGTAGCGATTACAATTCCACCTTCTAAATCTGAAGTGGTAGATTTCGTTCTCACCATGGCAAAAGTACTACCTAGTCTTTCTACCGGAACAGATTGATCTAAAATTGCGTCTGAGCCAGATCCTGTGTTATTTCCAAAATTCCCATTCACGTTTCCGTTTGTAAGGGTAATTGGTTTATCAGAAACAATTTTAGCGCCCATAAAAGGTGCTGTTCCTGAAGTATTTCCTGCGAAAATAAAAGATTGTCCTTTATTTAAAGTGAAAGTATGGGTGTTTGCTGGCGCTGGATTGGGCGCTCCAAAAAAATTGATAGTGCCATTCCAGGTTACTGTAACTACTGTATTGTTTTCTGTAGCAAGCACTCCGGCTGTAAAATTGTTTGAGGTTGCAGTAGATGGAGTATTAGCAACGTAAAATTCTTTACCAAGACCGGCTTTACCTTTGCTCGTAACAATCTCACCATGTGAGAATTGCCCCAATCTTAGCGTACAATAGAATGGTTTACTTCCTTGGAGATACACTCCTTTAGTAATAACATTAAATGCATCCGCAGCAAGATTGGCTGAGATGGTAGCGACCGGAATATCGAAGGTCATCGGATTGTTTTTGCTAATTGTTACTGTCCCTATAACAGCATTATTGTTATAGACGGTAACTACAAAAGGGGCTGCATTGTCGGTAGACAAATATAATTTATTTGTGTACCCTCCAGCGGTAGCATAGTAGGGCGCAATCCAGTGCTCTGTGTCTCTTTGCGCAAACAGAGATGTAAACATGCCAAGTATTAATGCTAAGCTGAGTAGAAATCTTTTCATAAAATTATGGAATTAGGATTTCTACAAAATTAAAATAATATTTAATATATTATTAATAAATCATAAACAAAATTTAAAATTTATTCCCGATTCTATTGTGTGGCCTGTTGAAATTACAAATTAATGATATTAAAATTAAACCATGCAGAACGCAATTAAACATGTTTTTTAGATATTGTTGTGTAAATAAAAAAGGAAAATTCATTATGAATTCTCCTTTTTTATTTATGAATTTGATTGCTATAAAAGATATGATTTATTAATAATCAAATTTAAAATCTATTCTCGATTCTTTATTAACAACCATCCAGCGTGAGAAACTGGTAATTTTGTATCTGGCTCAATCCATTTGATGATATACCAATAGGTTCCTGTTGAAAGATTTCTTCCGCCAGATTTTCCGTCCCACTTGTAGTTGTCGCCAGAAGATTTGTAAACTGCTGCGCCATAACGGTCAACAACTTCAATGCTTACCTGATCTTTAATTCTTAAATCAGAATAATCTAAAACATCATTTCTTCCGTCTCCGTTTGGAGTGATCGTATTAATTAAATTTAAAATTAAAAAATCTTTGATGACAGGTTGACAACCGTCTCTTCCAATTACATAAACTTTGTACGGACCTCTCGTTAAACCGGTAAATATATTAGAATTTTGATAATCAGAACCATTTAATGAATATTGATAAGGTGCATTTCCTCCTGTAACATTGATTGTGGCAGTAGTTCCTGTAACAACAATGCTCGTAATAGTTGGAGCTTGTGCCGCAGTTACCGTCACGTTTTGTCTGTATGTACAACCGTTAAAGCCTAAGTCTACATAATAAGTTCCTACGCCGACAGTAATGGTAGAAGTAGTCGCTCCCGTACTCCATAAATAAGATGTAAATCCGTCTCCGGCATTCAAAACTGCTTTGTCATTTGAACAAATAATCTGATCTTTCAAAACTTCAGATTTTTTTGGTGATCTTAAGCTGATCTTCAAAGTTGCTGTATTCGGACATCCGTTATTACTTGTGAATCTGATATAAAATGTAGCCGGAGTGGTAATAATTTGGTTGACTGCTAATCCGTTGATTCCTGATTGTGCATCTGCCAAAGTAGAGTGGTAAGTTAATGTTACCGAAGGGTCTGCAGTAAACTGATTTCTATAATCATTTAGATTAACACTTTGTGAACCATTTAAATCATTATCGCAAATTTCAGCAGTAAAGTTTGTAGTAATTAAGGCGATTTTATTACCTACAGTAAAATTAATTTGTCCAAAAGCAGTCGGGCAAGTTGTACTTGTGCCATCTACTCTTATGTAAACGGTTGTTGCTGATGTATAAGTCCAGTTGGTTGGTAGTGTATTGTTGTTTCCGGCATTAGCATCAGTTTGATTTAAATAATATCTTACCGTGAAATTGGCAGAATTTGTTACCACTTGCGGAGTAATAGTATTGAAATTTACATTTACAATTCCGTCAAAATTATCGTCACAAAGATTACCATTAAAATTCGCAATATTGATATTAGGAACAGCATTTACTTTGATTGCTAAACTCGCAGTATTAAAACACTGTGTTGCATTTGTAAATCTTAAATAAAAAGTTCCCGTTGCTCCGTTATTGATGGTTTGTGTTGCAGGGATTGCGTTTGCACCAGATTGTGCATCTGCCAAACTGTTGTGGAAAGTGACGTTAGTTCCTGGGTCTGTCGTGAAAATATTTTTATAATTATTTAGATTCACCGTTTCAGAACCATTCATGTCTGTATCGCAAATTTCTACAACGTGCGTTGGAGTTAGCAAAGGAACTTTGTTTTTAATAACAAAATTAATTTGTCCAAATGCAGGAGGACATCCGTTTGTACTTTCAACTCTTACATAAACTGTAGTATTTGTAGTGTAATTCCAGTTAGTAGGTAATGTATTGTTATTTCCTGCAGTTGCATCAGCTTGATTTAAATAATATTTTACAGTAAAATTTGCTGAATTGGTAACAATTTGTGGAGTAACCGCTGCAAAATTGATGTTGATAACTCCAGAAGAATTATCATCACAAAATTCCGCATTATAAGTACTTGTATTGATGTTTGGAGCAGGATTCATCGTCAATGTAATCTGCGCAACTTTAGAACATCCGTAAGCTGAAGTTACATTGGCATAAATAATTCCTGCAGGTCCGGTGTAATTTGTTGGATCAGTAATTTGCCCCGTTAAATTTGCATTGGTAAAATAAGTAATAGTAGTTCCAACAGCTGAGGTAACATTTGCAGTCGTTAGATTATAGGTTCCATTTCCTGCAGCGCTATTACAAATGCTTATTGAGGCATTGTTTACCTGAAGAACATCTGTGTTGATGATGATTTTAAAATATTCAAAAGCAAAAGGATTTCCATTTCCTTGAATATAATAAATAAACTGGTCTGTTGTATTTACGGTTGTCGCATTTGGGGTGTAAGTAATTTGTCCTGTGGTCGGGTTTACTGTTGCTGTTCCGTTAGTTGGCTGAGAAATAATTGCCGTTAATGACGGAACAATAGTTTGTGTAGAACTCGTAAATACTGGAGTAATCACTTTGGTGTTACAAGACCCGATTGTAAAAGTTGTTGTAGAAATTGGCGGACAAAGTGTGTAATTGTATATCGTCGTCAATTTTGTTTCACAATTGTTCTTAGTAACTGAGCAGGTATAAGCTCCTGCTCCATACAGTTCAGGATTAATGGAAAAAGTAGTTGCGCCTGGAATGGCAACACCATTTAAATACCATTGATAGCCATCGTAATTATTATCAACCTGTAAAAGAATTCCTGCGTAGCAGTCACCGGTTTTGGTAATCGCCGGAACTGATGAAAATCCTGCAAAATATCCGCCATATCCTACAGCACCACTTCCTGCAGCAATTCCTGCAGTCATTGCTTTCGTCGAGTTTAATGTTACATTTCCTGTCACATTTTGGATAGAATAACTTACCCAATTTGGATTTCCTGTTACCGGATAAGGCCCGTTTCCTGCTGCAATATTACCTCCGTTTAAAGTTACGGTTGCTCCTGCTTGAGTGATAATATTTAATCTTGTCGCAAAAGTCTGTCCTCCGATTCTGTTGATAAAACCTATTTCGTCAATTTTATTTGGCATAAAACAGCTTAAAGGCGGGATGAAATTCATTCCTCCGGAAGCATATTCATTTCCATTGGTAGCACCGGAAAGAAGCTGGTACACATAGATGTTTTTAGTTGAAGAAATATTCATATTATAATGACCATTTCCCTGATGTTGATATCTTGCACTAGGAACTAAATAATATTGTCCCTCATTAAGAGTTGTTGTTGCTCCGCTTCCGTTAAATGTGATCTGTGTGTTGTTTTCGGTAGCAATAATCAAAGCGGTTTCCATTTGAGAAGTCACCGTTCCGTTTCCTTTTACTACTACAAAATCTTTTCCTAAACGATCTACAGGAACCGCCTGATCCATCAAAATATCATTGTTGGTAAGATTTTGAGTAGTGTAGGCTGCATTAAAGTTTCCATTAGTTACAGAAATAGCTTTTGTTGCGACAATTTTTGCGCCTACTAATCCTGTTTTATTGGCAAGCGACCAAGAACTTACGACATCTAAGATGTAAGATTTACCTTTATTAAGCGTAAATGTTCTTGTAGGTGAAGATATTCCGTCTGAAAAAGTGATATTCGGATTGTAACCGGAAATTGTAACAACAGTATTATCTTCAGTTGCAGTAACTCCGATTGTAGCATTCATGTGATCTTCTGATCCTGTAATAGGAGCCATACCTGCATAAAATGTTGTTCCTAAACCTGCTGCTCCTTTTGATGTAAGAATTTCAGCATGATTGGTCATTGCAAATCTATAATTGGCAAAGAATTTTTTTGATCCTTTTACATTCAATCCCATGTTATTCGGGGTAAACAACTGGTTTTGAGATGATGCAATCAAAAAATTATTAGGAATAATTACTTGTGCAGGGTTATTTTTACTTACCTGTACCGTTGTGTACAACGTGTTATTGTTGAAGATTTGTACCGCAAAAGGTACTGTTTCATTGGTTGATAAATATAAATATCCTTCAAGACCACCAGTTCCGGCCTTTGCAGACATAGGAGCAAACCAGTGCTCGGTATCGAGTTGAGCATTAAGGATAAAACACCAAAATGTACAGATAATAAGTAGAAATCTTTTCATGCCTCAGTTTTAGGGGCGACAAATTTAAGCATTAATAATCAATTTTTTACAGTATTTTTTTAACACTTTTTTAATGTTTACTGAAATGTGGAAAATTTAAAACTAACTTCATATATTGTTAATATCCTAAATTGAAATGATCACAAAAAAATCCCGATGAAAGAATCATCGGGATTAGTATTTTAAATTTGAAAAGCTATTATAAGCTAACTCTTACAAATCCTGTTACTTTAAGGTCTGCGTTTACAGATTTTACATAATCAGCTACAGAAATAGAGCTGTCTTTAATGAAATCTTGGTGTACCAAAGTGTTGTCTTTGTAGAATCTCTGCATTTTACCTTTCAAGATATTATCGATAATGTTTGCAGGCTTACCTTCTTCAGTAAGTTTGTGTCTTTCGATTTCTAATTCTTTGTCAATAGTTTCCTGAGAAACTTTAGTTTCGTCAAGAGCGATTGGGTTCATTGCAGCAGCTTGCATAGAAACAGCTTTAGCAGCTTCATCTGCTCCTTCTACTTTAGCAGAAAGTGAAGTGATTGCAGCAATTTTGTTTCCAGCGTGGATGTAAGCTCCCAAGAAAGGTCCTGTGATTCTTTCGAATGCACCGATCTCGATTTTCTCACCGATAACTCCAGTTTGCTCGATCAATTTATCAGCAACAGTCATTCCGTGGAAATCTGTAGCCAATAATTCTTCTTTAGTAGCAGCGAAAATAGCCATTTCAGCTAATTCGTAAGCTAACTCGATGAACGCTTCGTTTTTAGCAACGAAGTCAGTTTCGCAGTTCAAAGAAATAACAACACCTAAAGTGTTATCTTCGTTTACTCTTGCGATTACTGCACCTTCAGAAGAATCTCTGTCAGCTCTGTTAGCTGCAACTTTCTGTCCTTTTTTTCTAAGGATATCAACTGCTTTTTCGAAGTCTCCTTCTGCTTCAACTAGAGCTTTCTTGCAGTCCATCATACCTGCACCTGTTTGGTTTCTTAATTTTGCTACGTCTGCAGCAGCTGGTGAATAAGACATAATATTTATTATTTTTTATTTAAAATTATAATTAACTTTAATAGTTTATTTTTGAGCAGGGCAAAGATAATGATTTTAATGATAAACTAAAAAATGACTTTTAACGTTATAGTATTTATTTAATAAATTTTTAAAGATTTTACATGAAAAAATTATTTCTAATCATATTTCTTTCCGTTTTTAGTCTTGGTATTGCTCAAAAGAGGAAAAAAGCCAAAACTAAAGTCGTTGCAGAAAAAGAAACGGTTATTATTTATACACTTGAAGAAGCTGAGTCTACTGCTGAAGCAAGAATTATAGCAGGTTTTATAAAGCAAAATCCGGGGCACGAAAAAAATGATAAGTTGAAAAGAAGACTTATTGATATTATTATGGCAGATAATTCTGCAGAAGCAAAACCTACCATAAAACCTTTAAGCAAAAATAAAATTGAAAAAATTGTAAGCAATAATGAGCTTAATAAAGGTAAAACTTTAGCTTCAAATACAAAATCTACAACACCGGAACGTGAGCGTACCGTAAATTATGCTTCTGTAGGAAGTTCAAGTAAAAAATCCGAGCCAAGTGCTGAAGCAAAAAAAACAGCTTCATATTTGACTCACCTCTTCAATAATGATCCTAACGATAATGAAGCTTATATTAATATTAAAAATAAATCGAAATGCAGATTGATTGTAAAAATAAACGGAAAAAAATATTATAATCTTGATGTGCCACCAAACGGACAGAATTTTGTAATGGTTGAAAAAGGAGAATATGTTTTGACAACCATGGTTTGTGATGCGAAATATTCTTCAGTCAAAAAAGTAACAAGAGATATTGAAATTCAGCTGAATGTTGCCGATTAAATATCAGAAAAAGTGTAAAATAAAAAAGCGGTTAAGAAAAAAAATCTTAACCGCTTTTTGTTATCCTTTAAATTGCCCCATCGCAATAAATTTGTCTTGTCTGTGAGTTTCTAGTTCCTTACCTGTAAACTTAGAGAAAGCTTTTATGTTTTGTAAAATAGAAGTTTTCAAATTTAAATAAGCAACTTCAGGGTCATAATGAGCTCCACCAAGTGGCTCTTCTATAATTCCGTCGATGAATTTTTCTCTCAATGCATCTTTCGGAGTAAGATTCAATGCGTTTGCAGCATCTTCTTTATGATCCCAGTTTCTCCAAAGAATTGAAGAACAGCTTTCTGGTGCAATTACAGTGTACCAAGTGTTTTCTAACATATATACTTTGTTACCAACACCAATTCCCAATGCACCACCACTTGCTCCTTCACCAATAATATAAGTGAAGATAGGTGTTTTAAGCATGGTCATTTCAAAAATATTTCTTGCAATGGCTTCGCCTTGTCCTCTTTCTTCAGCTTCCAAACCTGGGTAAGCTCCCGGTGTATCTACCAAAGTAACTACAGGAATTTTGAATTTTTCAGCAAGCTTCATTAGTCTTAAAGCTTTTCTGTATCCTTCAGGATTTGGCATTCCGAATCTTCTGTATTGTCTTTCTTTGGTTGTTCTTCCTTTTTGAGTTCCAAGAATCATGATTCTTTGTCCGTCTAAAGTAGCTAAACCACCAACCAATGCAGGATCATCTGCAAAATTTCTGTCACCGTGAAGCTCAAGGAAGCTTCCTTTATCTACCATACCTTTGATGTAATCTAAAGTATATGGGCGATCCGGATGACGCGATAACTGTACTCTTTGCCAAGGTGTAAGATTTCCGTAGATCTCTTTTTTTGTATCTCTGATCTTGTCTTCGATCTGGCTGCATGCTAATTTTACATCAACACCACTTTCTTCTCCTACTAAAGAACATGTTTGATATTGATCCATCAGCTCTTTTATAGGAAGTTCGAAACTTAAATATTCCATTCTTGAAGTAAATTAAATCTTTCAAATGTATGAAAAATTATGAAAACCTATTTAAAATTATTTACAGCATTGCTTATTCTGGCGATACTTCCTTCTTTTCCAATGAGTTCCAAAATATCCGGAACGTCTGGACCTTTCAATTCTCCTACCAAAGCTAAACGAAGAGGCATCATTACTTTCCCCATTCCCAAACCTTTGTTTTCAGCAAAGTCGTGTAAGTTCTGTTTGATGTTTTCAGCATTAAACGCTTCGACTCCGCTCAGCGTGACAGCAAATTCAGTCAACAGATTTGAAGTTTCGTCATTCCAAGCTTTTTTTGAAGCTTTTTCATCATAAGAAGTTGGCGCTTCAAAGAAAAATTTTCCATTTTCATAAATATCTTTCGGGAAGGTCGCTCTTTCTTTCATCAGATGAATGATCTTTAATAATTTTTCATCATCCATATTTAAGTTTAAATCTGAATTTTTAAGAATAGTTAATAATTCTTCATCAGAAGTTTTTTGAATATACTGATGATTGAACCACTCAGATTTTTCTTTACTGAATCTTGCTCCGGCTTTATGAACTTTATGCAAATCAAATTCCTTCACCATTTCATCCAAAGTCAAAATTTCTTTATCATCTGCAGGAGACCAACCTAAAAGTGCTACCATATTGATGAATGCTTCAGGCAAATATCCACTTTCTTTATATCCTTTAGACACGTGTCCTGTTGCAGGGTCTGTGAAGTTTAAAGGAAATACCGGGAAACCAAATTTATCACCATCTCTTTTGCTTAATTTTCCTTTTCCTTCTGGTTTTAGAATTAAAGAAAGGTGGGCAAACTGAGGCGCTTCCCAACCCATTGCTTCATATAATAAAGTGTGTAAACCTAAAGAAGGTAACCATTCTTCACCACGGATAACGTGAGAAATTTCCATCTCGTGATCATCGATGATATTGGCGAAATGATAAGTAGGCATTCCGTCGTTTTTTACCAAAACTTTATCGTCTAAAGTATCTGTATTTACCGCAGAATTCCCTCTGATAATGTCTACCAAACCTAAGGTTCTGTCAACAGGCATTTTAAATCTTACAACGTAAGGTGTTTTTGCCTCCAACAATTTTTGAACTTCTTCTTCAGAAAGGGCAAGACTGTTTCTTAAACGGTTTCGGGTTTTATTATCATAAGAAAAAACATCACCTTTCGCTTCGTATTCAGCACGGATTGCGTCTAATTCTTCCGCCGTGTCGAAAGCGATGTAAGCATAATCTGTCTTAAGGATCTGCTCTGTGTATTTATCGTAAATATCTCTTCTTTCAGATTGTCTGTATGGAGCAAATTTTCCGCCTTTTTTAGGGCTTTCATCGGGGATGATTCCGCACCATTCTAAGGCTTCCTCAATGTATTCTTCGGCTCCTTCTACATATCTTGCAGTATCGGTGTCTTCTATTCTCAAAACAAATTCTCCGCCCTGATTTTTAGCAAAAAGATAATCATACAATGCGGTTCTTACGCCTCCCAAATGCAAAGGTCCTGTAGGACTTGGTGCAAAACGGACTCTTACTTTCTCCATTTTAAATAAAATTTTTGCAAATTTACTTAAAATTAAATGTTTTAAAGATGTTTAATGTTTTCTATGTTGGGATTTTTAATCTTAATATTTACATTTGTATAAATTTTGAATTCAAAAAATATGTTAGAAATTGGCGAAAGACCTTGGGGAAAATATTATGTTTTAGCAGACGAACCCAATTATAAACTGAAAAGAATTGAGGTAAATCCAGGGCAAAAACTATCATACCAATATCACCACAAAAGACAGGAACAATGGACAATCATTGAAGGTGATGCCACTATTATTTTGGATGATAAAGAAATAAAATTATCTTATGGAGAAAGTATTTTCATCCCTTTAGGAGCCAAACACAGAATCATGAATCTTTCAGAAAAACCGGTTGTCTTCATTGAAGTACAAACAGGAACTTACTTTGGTGAGGATGATATTGTGAGACTGGATGATGAATATGACAGACAATAATTAAATGGAAAAATTAATATTATTCGTAAAAACTTACAGAGCTGATTTTGAGTCTTGCAGTAAGCTGATTGAGTCAATTAGTCAATATAATAAAGATGAAATAAAACTTCTGATCTCTGTAAATGACGAAGATATTAGTTTTTTTAAACAAAATCTACAAACCGATCTTTTTGATATTATAAAAGACAGTGATATTATTGCCATGGAAAATAAAGATCCTTGGCAGTATCAACAAATTGTAAAATCTCAGTTGCATAGATTAAATATCACGGAAAACTATGTGTGTTTAGATTCAGATTCTTATTTTATCAAAGATTTTTATATGTCTGATTTTATTCAGGATGATGTTCCTTATACGATCATTCATCAACAGAAAGAGATGTTTTCTTGGTTGAGTAATAATCGTAAGCATTTTAAAGATGATCCTAAACAATATTTTGAAGATATAAGTAGAAAAGTAATGGCTAAATTCGGACGCAAGGGGATCTGCTACGATTATGGTCCTTCACCAACGATCTGGTCAAACAAAGTTTGGAAAGATTTTCAAGAAAATTACTTAGACGCAAACAATATCAATTATCCGGATCTTATTCACGAGTTTCCCAGTGAATTTACATGGTATGGTGAGTGGCTTTTGAAGAGCCGAATTATTCCTTTATTTCCCAAAGAACCTTTGTTTAAAGTTTTCCATTATAAGAAGCAGTTTCAGGATCTTATAAAAGAAGGCCATACAAGAGATTCAATTAAAGAGAATTATTTAGGTATTGTTCTTCAATCGAACTGGAATCGTGACTTGAAATGGTATCAGAAAAAAATTAGTTTATAATTAAAAAATCAAATTTTGACACCGATGAAAGTGATCTTAGACGCTGATGTTATTGCAGATTTCTATAAAGATAACCGTACCGGAATTTTCCGTGTTACTTATGAGCTATTCAAAGCCCTTGGCGAAAATAATTCAGTAGAGACCTTCTATGCTCATCTGAGCCTGTTTAATTATGAAACGAGTACGAGAGAATTAGACAATTTTTTTAATGAGAACTCCATAAAAATAAAAGCTGCGAATCATAGAGATAAAAGAAAATTTTTACCTCTTAGAAAAGAAAAATTATTTAGAAAACTGTACAAAAAGCTTGGAGTTTCCAACTTTGCCAACACCTATTTTGAAACCCTTAAAGAAGCTCAGATTTTTCATTCTTTTTATTATCCTATTAATAAAGAAATCAGAAAGTTTCCCAATTTAAAAAATGTTGTAACAATTCATGATTTGATTCCTATTTTGTTGCCTGACCTTCATTTTACTTCTGGTTTTATAAAGGAAATTATTGAAAGTATTGGAAAAGACGATCATGTGGTTTGTGTTTCTGAAAATACTAAGAAAGACTTGCTGAAATTTGCTCCTCATCTGAATCCGGATCAAATTTTTGTTAATTTATTAGCGGCTTCAAAATCACTTTTCTACGTTTGTAAGGATGTAGAAAAATTCAACATCATTAGAGAGAAATATAATTTACCAGAGAAATATTTTCTGAGTGTGGGTACATTAGAACCCCGCAAAAATGTAGATTTTGTAATTCGAAATTTTCTTCAGTTGATTAAAGAAAATAAAATTGATGATTTAAGTTTAGTTCTTGTAGGAGCAAAAGGTTGGGATTACGACAAGATTTTCGAGCAATACAATAATGCTGAAGAATTAAAACATAAAATTATCATCACGGGAAGAGTTCCTGATGAAGACTTGGCTAGTTTATATAGCCACGCTCATTCTTTTTATTATATGTCTTTATACGAAGGCTTTGGTTTACCTCCTTTAGAAGCTATGCAATGCGGTGTTCCTACGGTTACGTCAAATACTTCTTCATTACCAGAAGTGGTGGGAGATGCGGGAATTACCCTTGATCCTCAAGATAATAATGCATTGCAGGAAGTTATGCTTAGTTTATATCAAAATGAATCTTTAAGACAAGAATATTCTAGAAAAGGTTTGGAGCGGTCAAGACTTTTTTCGTGGGAAAAAAGTGCAGAAAATCTTATTAAAATTTATGAAAACATTATTCAGGATTAAATTTCCTTTAATGTGATCGTTTTTAGATGTTTAAAGTTTTTTTCCAAAGCTCAACCGATTTTTTTTCAGAAAAATTATTCTTGAAAAAATGGATGGCTTCCTGTTTTTGTTTTTCGTAGTCTGATGAATTGGTTAAAAGATTTTTGATAATATCCGCAAATACTTTTTCATCATCACTTACCCTACAACCGTTATTTTTTTTGTCTGAAAAACCATCAATTGCTTTTTCTGTTCCTACAATTGGTAAGCCAAAAGACATGGCTTCTACAACTTTAATTTTTATACCAGTTCCTTTCAGCATTGGGCAAATTGCAATTTTGCTTGCATGATAATATGTCTCTAAATCATCTGCAAAAAAAACTTTTTCAATGCTTTCATGATCCGGAACGTGTTTACAAATCCTTCCGATAATACAAATTTTTATTTCTTTAGGAAGAATAGGCAAAACTTTTTCAACAAACCAGTTGATCGATAATACATTAAAAGGATTGTCACTGCCTACAAATATAAGATCGTATTTTTTTTCGGTATTTGTATCTTCGAAATTTTCCGGAAAACTTGGCGGAATATTAATCACTTTATCACCTAAAAAACTTTTGAAAATAAAATATTCATCCTGCGAAATGGTAACCACTTTATCATAAAACGAAAGATTATTAATTTCTTCCCCAAATCTTTTCCCCAAATCAAGGTCTTTGTTGTTATAAAATTCATTCAAAGTAATCCAGTCGTGGGTGTCAACGATGGTTTTTGCTCCTTTCAAATCCTGATTGCGGATGAGGTCTGTCCAGAATTCATAATTAATAAAGATATAATCATACTTCTTCTTGTCAAGAATAGTTGTGAAATTATCTTTTAAATATTGAGTAAGATATTGATTGGAATTTTCTTTATTAAATTTTTTCTGAATTTTATATTTCCAATATTGAAAGGTTAGCTTTTTCTTTGGTGGTTTGGTTTTCAGAACAAAAACTTCATTAATGATTTCAGAATCAATTCCTTCAGCAGTATCTCCGAAGCTATTGTAATAATCTTCTACACCAACAAGATCAATATTTAAACCTAATGATTTCAGTTGCTTAAGGTTGGTATAAGTACGCAAAACATTTCCTGCTCTTTTGGAGAAAGGGCTTTCCGGAAAGAAAAATAATAAGTTTTTATTAGAAAAATTCATTAATGATTTTGTTTAAGATGAGAGTCTTTTGAAAGTTGAGGAAATAAATGCTTAAATTCGTTTTCGCAAAAAACTTAGACAAAATAATAAATTTAAAATGGGAATTAAAAGGTTTTTTAAAAATAAAATCAAGGATTATCAATTTATCAAAAATCAAAGAAAGGTGACTGCCAATCTTCAAAATCTTGATTTTTTTAAGAGTCATCCCTTTAATTTTTCTACAGAAATCAATCCTGAAGTTTCAATTATTATTCACGGAAGTAATGATTTGAAAATGGTTCTTAATTGTCTTCATCATATTGAAAAGTATGACCAAAATATTTCCAAAGAAATTTTTGTTATTCATGATAAAAGCTCTGAAGTTCAACAATATTTAGAAAATGTAAAAGGAATAACCCTCATCAACAAGGAAGAAAGCGATGGTTTATCTCAAGTTATAAATCATACAATTGAAAAGGCAAGAGGAAAATTTATCTATCTTTTAGAATCTCATGCTTTGGTTCAGGAAAATTATTTGTCAACTTTGCTTGAGGTTTTTAATACCAAAGAAAATGTGGGAGCGGTAGGTTCTAAAATGATTTCTGCTGAGAATAATATTGTCAGCGCCGGAAATTTAGTTTTTGAAAATTCTGAAATCGTTGAATTAGGTAAATCTGAAGCAATTGATACTCCCCAATTTAATTTTGTAAGAAAAGTAGATTTTTGCGCTGGAAGCTTGTTGTTCTCTAAAATTAATAAAAACGGAGACTTAAATTTACTGAATGAAACCTATTCTTCACTATATTTTGCAGAAGCTGATTTGCGTTTAAAGCTAAAAAAAGAAGGAAATTTAGATACTTATTATCAACCTCTTTCAGAAGTTAGCTGTTTTAATAATTCTTTTAAAACAGTAAATAGCAATGATAAAGTAGATTTTGCAAACCATTGGAATTCTTATTTTACAGATAAAAAAAATGTAAAAAGCGAGAAAACCAATTATAGTTCTCATTACAAAACTCCAAATTTTCTTTTTTTAGAGGAAAATATGCCAAAACCTGATCAGGATTCCGGCTCAAGAAGGTTTATGGAAATTATAAAGATTCTTCAGAAAAACGGACATCATATTGTTTTGGCAGTTAAACATTTTGATGAAACTAAAGATTCAGATTATATTCCTTATTTTCAAAATGCAGGTGTCGAAATTTGCAGAGATTATGTAAATGCCCAAAATAAAATCATCAGAGTAGAAGATCAGATTGTGAATGCTTTGTCATACGTTGATGTAGTTTGGATTTTCAGACCTTTAGGTTTTAATCATTGGTATAATTTAATCAATGGGAAAATAAACGGTCAAAAAATCATTTATGATATGGTTGATCTTCATTATCTGAGAATGGAGCGTGAGAATAATTATATCGACGTGGTGACTAATGAAAGAGAAAAAGAAATAAGTTTCTTTAAAGAAAAAGAATATGCAGGAATGAATATTTCAGATGCTGTGATTTCTATCAGTGATGAAGAAAAAAACACAGTGTCTGAAAACGGAGTCAAAAAAGATAAAATTTTCACGGTAAGTAATATTCACAAGCCTGTAGATAATGTTCCATTAAGTTTTTCTGAAAGAGAAGGTTTGCTTTTCATCGGCGGTTACAATCATTTGCCGAATATTGATGCAGTGAAATTTTTACATGACCAAATTTTGCCATTAGTTTGGGCGAAAAATAATCATATTAAAATATCGATTTTAGGACCAGATTTTCCTGCCGATTTAAAAGAAAAATACCATTCTGATCGTTTTCAGATTTTAGGGTATCAGGAAACTGTAGATTTTTGGTTTGAAAATTCCAGAGTTTTTGTAGCCCCGCTTCGTTACGGTGCTGGAGTTAAAGGAAAAATCGGACAGGCTTTAGAATTTAAATTACCTGTAATCACAACCGGAATAGGAGCGGAAGGAATGAGTCTGGAAGACGCAAAAACAGCTTTGATTTCAGATGAAAATCCTCAAAATTTCGCAGATAAAATTCTTGAATTGTATGATAATGAAAATCTTTGGCAGACTTTACATCAAAACAGTCTTTTGCCGCTTTCTAAATTCTCTATAGAAACTCAGGAGCAGAATATTAAAAAGATGCTTCAGTATTTAGGCTTTGGGAATTAATTTTTATAAATCTTTTGGTACTTTTTAGGCTTAAAAAACTGATACATCAATTTTCGGTACCATTCATTGTAATATTTAGCTTTATACTTTTTATTCTCACGGATTAAGCTCATAATGTTATGAAAATCTAATCCATTTTGTTTGTAAAAAGTATAATGTTTTTTATAAATCTCAAAGAAATTATCAGACAGTCTCGAGCTGTTATCGATGCTTGTATTGGTCAGCGAATCTGTTGTATTTCTTATTCTGTAGAAAAATAAAAACTCATCAATTTTATGAACTTTTACGCCCATTTCAACTAAAGAAATCCAGAAATCCCAATCTTCGTAGTAGTTTAATTGAGTATCAAAACCACCCACTTTTTCAAAATCTTCTTTGTAAATAAGAGCGGTAATCGGAATGCAGTTTTCAATTAAGAAATCAAAGGTGTTGAACGGTTGCAAAACCCATTCTTTGTCGGTTTTTTCGAAGAATTTTCCTTTTGTATAACAGATTCTTATTTCTTTATTTTTTGAAAGGATTTGATGTGTTTTTTCTAAAAATGTTTTGTCGATAAGGTCATCACAATCCAGAAAAAGAATATATTTTCCTGAAGCATATTTTACTCCATTGTTACGGGCAGAAGATTGGCCCTGATTTTCCTGATGAATGATTTTTAGATTTTTGAAAGCTTCGTTTGTTTCAATTAAATCTAAAGCTGCTTTTTCAGAACCATCATTCACAACAATAACTTCAAAATCCTGATAGGTTTGAAGATAAACACTTTTAAGAGTTTCATTAATATAATCTTCGCCTTTGTAGTAAGGAATGATGATGGAGATTTTTTCGCTCATGTCTTAAGAAATAAGTGTTTTAAACCAGTTTTCAAAACTGTATTTATTTTTGATTTCTGCAGGAATTTCCTGATAAGGATTTTCAATAAAATTATTCAGATTTTCTTCAGAATCTTCACCGATAATAAAGATATTCTCTTGTTTGTAAAAATCGTAATTTTTTACATCCGGATTATCTGTAATGATTTTCTTTTCGTATTTCAACGCTTCAAAAAACCGGAAAGACAATCCGTTATGTTCTTTTAGTTTTAAGTCTAAAAGAGCTTTTGAGCTATTAACCCAACTCATATTTTCATCATAAGTCAAAAACTGATTGGTAAAATGAATTTCTCCTTCAGCTTCTCTTTTGTTCCAACTGAAAAGCAGTATTTTTTGTGTAATTTGTTTCAGGCTTAAAATTGCTGAAATTTCTTTTAATGTTTTAAATCGCTCTTCCACATACGTTCCAATATAGAAAACATCATTTTTGATGGTTGATTGGGCTTTATCTTCTTCAAAATTAAAAAAGAAATTGCTCAGAAAAAAAATGTTTTTCTTTTCATCAACATCATTTTTATCAAATACGAAAAACCTGTCAAAGAATTTAAGTTTAGAATAAACATTCGGCGTTCTGTTGAGACCGTCCCAATGATTCCCGATTAATTTTTTAGTTTTTATTCTAATGATGTTTAAAAATTCTTCCGAAAAAAAATCGGTAGTCATCACTAGAATCGTTTCGTATTCGGGCAATCTTTTCGCCTTTTCTAACAATGTATTTTCTATGAAAGCTTTCCTTAGAATTTCTTTGTACTTTTTATCTCCTAAAACTGTTTTTCGGTAAACATTATTAAGTTGCTCACGCCAGTTTTTATACCTAAATTTCTCATCAGAATACAGCAAAAAATCTACATTGTCATAATGCAGATACTCAAGATTTTTTTTGATGAGGTCTGAAAGTCCTGCATAATTATGCATGATGATGAGGATTCTGTTCATCGGTAAAAATATTTAAAGAATAAGAAAAGAGTAAAATGTTCAGATTTTAGTTTTTGGTATAAAGCTGATTTTTCATGCTGAACTTCTTTCAAGAACTTCTTTACATGTTCATTAGAATCATTTTCAAGATAAGCAGAAAATTTTCGTTCTTTATCATTAAGCGTTCTCAGCTTTATTTTAAAATCTCTGAAAATCTTAGGTTTTTTAGCATAATCAAAACGGCTGATCAGTTTTTCTTTAGAAGCCTTATCTTTAGAATAAGAAATTCCTCCGACTTGCTGTGCGCTGTGAATACGATAGGAGATGAGCTTTTCATTTATAAAGGCAAATTTTTTCTGTTCAGCAGAAACCAAGGCAATCCACTCGTCGTGATGCAAACCCTCAACCGTTGGAAAAGGCAAAGCCTGATTAATAAACGATTTTCTCATAGCCATTGAAGCTCCCGTTGCAAAATTTCCAATGGTAGCGAAAATTTTAAAATAGTCGATTTCTTTTTTGTTTTCGCTTAAAAAATTGGGGACATCCCAAACAGTATACAGATTTTGCTGCGAACTGCTTTCGTCGATGATAAATCCGTTTGAGCAGACAACATCAATACTTTGGTTATTTTCAAAAAAATCAATGAAAATTTTTACTTTATTGTTTTCCCAAACATCATCCTGATCGCTTAAGAATATAATTTCGCCGCTACAAAGTGAAATTGCTTTTTCAAAGTTCTTTACACTCCGTAAATTTTTTTCATTGATATGAATTTTGAAAATATCGGGAAATCTATTTTCATATTCAGCTAAAATACTAAGGGTCTTATCTGTTGATCCGTCGTCGCACACTACAATTTCATCTACTTTCAAAGATTGGTTTAGAATAGAATCAATTTGTTCACGAATAAATTTTTCACCGTTATAAGTACAAAGTGCAACAGAAATTTTTGTCATTTAGCTTAAATTAAAAACAGTATTCACCCAATTATCTAAGGTGTATTTGTAATAAATGTCGTCCGGAAGTTTTTGATAATCGGTTTCAAAAAAAGACTTTTCAATATTACTGAAATCATCATTAAGAATCAAAATATTTTCTGGATTATAAAAATCGTAATTCTTAATAGTACGGTTATCAGTAATGAATTTTTTCTCCAAAGCCATCGCCTCAAAAATACGGAAACTAAGCCCCATTTGATTATCTCGCTGAAGATCGAGAATCACTTTTGTGTTTTTGTATATTTTCGGTAATGATTGCTGAGGTATATTTTTGGTTCTGAACTTAATAATATTGATGTTTTTTGAATCAACAATCTGAGTGATTTTATTCTTCCAGCTTTTTTTTCCGGCAACAATTGTTTTGAAATTGATGTTTAAATTATCAATCTGGTTAATTAAAATATTAAGTTTTTGTAATCGCTGCGTATCGTACGAAGTGATGTAAAAAAGATCAAGATGTGGGTTTTGCTCTTCAGAAGGGCAATATTTAAGATAATTATAATTAGTTATTTTTTTAAATCCATATTCTTTCACATCTTCATCATCAAAAGAGAAAACAGTGTCAAAAAAATGTAAAATATGTTGAGCAGGATTTCTCGACATGCTGTCGTATAAATAGGCAATATTTCGGTCTGCATACTTTCTGATCACTTCATGCACATGCTCTTCTATACCTTCAGGATTGATAACTAAGATTTGGTCTTGCTTTCCTATTTCTTTGAGAGAATCGATGATAAATTCTTGTCTTTTCTCATGCTTCAGATTTTTTCCGATAAAAACTTTGCTCATTGCATTTTTTACCCTCGCTCCAAAATTTTTGTGCGTAAAAGCTCCGATGTTGATGTGGTACGCTTCTACACCTTTCTCTTTCAGTTTATTTACGATATGTTCATCATAGTGCCAGAAATCAAAACTGATTAAACAAATTTTCATAAAACAAAAGTAAAGATTTTAAAGTTTAAATTTCTATTTTTGGGAAAAAGCCCGTATTTTTCATGAAAAAGAATATTCTTATCGATGTTGAGCGACTTAAATATCCAAGATCAGGAATTGCAAATGTTTGCATTTCATTAATCAGAGGATTAGACGAAAAATTGTGCCATTTCAATTATACCCTTTACGGACCAGAGAAAAATATTCCGGCAACCCAGTCTGATTTTAAGATCATTAACTGGAAATTCTGGCAGAAAAAAATTAAAATAAATACTTTACCTTTCTCATTGATTCATGTAACGCATCAGTTATCAGATTATTTTCATTCAAAAAAATCAAATCAGAAAAAAGTAGTTACACTGCACGATTTAAACTTTCTTCATGATAAAAGTTCTGCCAGAAAAATTGAAAAATCTAAGAAACTCGTTCAGAAAAATATAGGAAATGCAGATGCTATCGTCTGCATTTCAGAATTTGTAAAGGATGATTTCCTTAAAAATAAGCATTTGTTTTCCCTAAAGAACGATGTAAAAGTCGACGTGATTTATAATGGATTGACTTTTCCTGAAAACGAAACCTTTAATTCTGAAAAAAAATATGAGTTTATCGGCAGAAAATTTATACTCAATATTGGGGTGCTTTTTCCAAAGAAAAATCAGGAAGTTTTGCTCAATCTCATCACTGGAAATGAAAGAGAATTGGTTTTAATCACTTCTTCAGCAAAGTCTGAATACAAAGAAAAATTCCTTGAAAAAGTTAAAAATTTAGGATTAGAAAAAAAGGTTCATATTTTAGAAAGTGTGGAGAATAATGAGAAATATTTTCTGCTTCAGCATTGCGAATCTTATTGTCATCCTTCATTGGCAGAAGGTTTTGGAATTCCTCCGGTTGAGGCGATGTTCTTTGGAAAGCCTGTTTTTCTAAGCAATTTAACAAGTCTGCCTGAAATCGGGGGAGACTTGGCTTTTTACTTTAACGATTTTTCGGCTGATTCTATGAAGAAAATTTATAATGAAGGTATTGAAAAGTTTAATGCAGATAAGGAAAATTATATCGCGAAATTGAAAGAAAGAGCTTCAAAATTCAGTTATAAAAGCATGGCTGAATCTTATGAAGAATTATACAAAAGACTTTTAGATTAAAGCTTTGTTTTCCCAAATCTAAGCTTCCATTTAAAGACTTTTAAAGAATCACCATTTTTAATGTCAATACGGTTGACTTCAAATCTCTTTTTAAAAGGATAAGATGCCACATTATTTCCGATTCTCATTGCAGAAATAATTCCGATTCTGTCGAGCATTTTGAAAAATTCTTTTTTGCGCTCTTTTTCTTTTGGAAATTTGCCGTAAGGATAAGCCAAAACTTTTGTGAAATTGATTTCGTTCTGTTCTAAAATTTCAATGTTTTTTAGAAGATCTGCTTCCGCTTCTGATAGTGTCAATTGCGAAAAATTCTTGTGATAATGGCTGTGTAAAGCAATTTCCACTAAATCAGGGTTCAAAGATTTTATTTCATCAAAATTCATGTAGACTCTTTCTTCACCATTCAGATTGTTTTGTATAAACTCTGTAGGAATGAAAATTGTCGCTTTTAATTGGTGTTTTTCGAGGAGTGGAACAAGATATTGTAAGTTATTGTAATACCCATCATCGAAGGTTAAAATAATTTTATTTTCAATAGATTTTGACGCTTCCAAATCTTTAAAAAATACAGTTTTGAAATTATTTTTGATATAAATCAGTTGATCTTCAAGATTTTCAACCGTAACAATCAAATCATTTTTATAAGCGATAGATTGTGGTAAAACCTGATGATACATCAAGATCCGAATGCTTTCTTTGTTTGAAAACCCTAAAATTCTTTTAAAAAACGGAATCATATTCTATCTGAATTTATGAATTTCGTGTAGTTTCTTATATTTAAGAAAGGTATAAAAAGCCGCTGTTGCTGCCGCATAATAGCCAACCAAACCGTCAAGAAATCCTAAACGTAAAAAATAAGATTTGAAGAACTGGAACATAGGCTTAAAAAGAATTTTAAAAATGTTTGATTTTTTGCCATTTTTATACATCTTTTCCGCCATCATCGAGGTGTATTTATTAGATTTTTCGATGTGGTGATAAATGTCTTTGTAAGTATAATGATTGATTTTTCCTTTCAGTTTACCTTTGTTTTCGGTTGTGATAAATGATTCGTGTACAATGTCTTCAGAATATTTACCATAACCTTTTCTGAAAAGTCTTTCCCTTTTTATATTTCCCCAACCTCCGTATTTCAGCGTTTCACCTAAAAAAATATTGTTGAATTCAACATCATAAACATTAAATTCGGTTTGCGGTTCTGAGATTGTTTTTTTAATTGAATTCTTCAGCTCTTCATCAGGAATTTCATCTGAATCTAAGAACAGAATCCATTCAGATTGGCATTGTTCAATTGCAAAATTCTTCTGTTTTCCAAAACCTAAAAACTTTTGCTGAATAAATTTTACTTTCGAGAATTTAGAACAAATCTCTTCTGTACAGTCCTTAGAAAAACTGTCGACAATAATAATTTCGTCGGCTAAATCATGAACTGAATTTAGATTTTTTTCGATTATTCTTTCTTCGTTAAACGTAATTATTGCTACAGAAAGCTTCATAGATGGATGACTTACTGATGCAAAAATACAGTTTATTTTCAGAATTTTAAATCCTATAAAAAAGAATTGTTATGCATATTCCTCTTTTAGAAATTCATAGGTTTTAAAAGAACTTAAAGCACTTAAATAGGAGAGGATTAACCCTTTTTTGCCATCTAAAATACCCAGTTTTAGAATATACATTTTAAAGAAATTAAATGCGCTTTTCGATAATTGTTTTGCTATTTGATAATGTACGCCTTTTTCATGCAAATCTTTTGCCTTTAATTTGGCATAATGAATGACTTTTTTGTAATAAGCTTCATAAGAATCAAATGAAAAATGAAGAAGATAATTTTTTAAAGTTCCCGGATTGTCGACATTGCTCAACCCTTCATGTACTCTTTTGTTTTCATCATAATGAGCTACTTCTTTTTTAAAAAGACGAATATTTTTATCATTCTGAGTACCCGAATAATTTACTTTTTCACCCATGAAAAAGAATTTTCGTTTAAAAAAATAGGCGTTTTGAGTAACAGGTTTTTTAATTTCTTTTAAAATTTCATTTTTCAATTTTGGAGTAATTCGCTCATCGGCATCTAAAAATAGAATCCAGTCGTTTTTTGCATAAGAAATGCAGAGATTACGCTGTTTGGTAAAATCTTCAAATTTATTTTGATAGAACTTTACCTTTGGATATTTATTTTTTATAATGTCAACTGTTTTATCTGTACTAAAAGAATCCAATACAATAATTTCATCGGCAAATTTTACCGAGTTTAAAGCTTCTTCAATATTTTTCTCTTCATTAAAGACAATTAACAAAGCGCTTATTTTTGGATCTTCCATACCATTCACATTATAAAAAGTTAGATGAAAAGTAAACGCAAAAGTTAAACAATCGTTTGTTCGATTTATTAAATAAAAAAATAACACTCTGATTTAGAGTGTTATAAATTTAAAAAAATATTTGATTTTATTTTTTGAAATCCAAAATTGTCTTTTCAATGATCTTCACGCAATCTAATAATTGTTCTTCTGTAATAACCAAAGGTGGAGCCAATCTGATGATGTTTCCGTGGGTTGGTTTAGCTAAAAGTCCGTTTTTTTTTAATTGTAAACAAAGATTCCAAGCCGTAGAGCTTTCAGGAGTATCATTGATTAATATTGCATTCAATAAACCTTTTCCTCTTACTTTGGTAATTAGGTCTGATTTTTCAATTAGCTTTTCAATTTCGCTTCTGAATAGTTTTCCTAATTCTTCAGCTCTTTCAGAAAGTTTTTCTTCTTCTACAACATCTAAAGCTGCAATGGCAACAGCACAAGCAATTGGGTTTCCTCCAAAAGTAGAACCGTGTTGACCAGGCTTGATAACATTCATAATCTCATCATTCGCCAAAACTGCAGAAACAGGATACATTCCGCCTGAAAGTGCCTTTCCCAAAATTAAAATATCGGGTTGTACATTTTCATGGTGACAAGCAATCAATTTACCAGTTCTTGCAATTCCTGTCTGTACTTCATCTGCAATGAAAAGAACATTGTATTTTTTACATAGTTCTAAAGCGTTCTTAAGGAAATTTTCATCAGGAACGTAAACTCCAGCTTCTCCCTGAATCGGTTCAACCAAAAATGCTGCAATATTTTGAGCGTCATTTTTTAAAACTTCTTCTAAAGCTGCAAGATCATTGTAAGGAATTTTCACAAATCCCGGAGTGAAAGGACCATAATTTTTATTGGCATCAGGATCGTTTGAGAAAGAAACGATTGTTGTCGTTCTTCCGTGAAAATTGTTTTCACAAACTACGATTTTTGCTGCATTTTCTGAAATTCCTTTTACTTCATAACTCCATTTTCTGGCTAATTTTACTGCTGTTTCTACAGCTTCAGCTCCCGAATTCATAGGTAAAACTTTATCAAATCCGAAAAGAGTAGTAATTTTTTTCTCGTATTCTCCCAAATTTGAATTGTAAAAAGCTCTGGAAGTTAAAGCTAATTTTTTAGCTTGATTTACCAAAGCATCAACGATTTTTGGATGAGAATGCCCTTGATTAACTGCCGAATAAGCCGAAAGGAAATCGTAGTATTTTTTACCTTCTACATCCCAAACAAAAACACCTTCACCTTTATCTAAAACCACCGGAAGCGGATGATAATTGTGTGCACCATGTTTTTCTTCGAGTTCAATGAAATATTGTGAGTTTTTTGTTTGTTCTGCTATTGACATATTTTTTTTGCTTTTTTACAAATTTAAGTATAATAAACCAGATGGTTCAACAGAATAATGATGCTGAATATTAGATGTATTCAAGTGTGTTTTGATGGTATGAAATAATCCTTTAGAAAATATTGCTCAAACAAATTATGACTTGCAGTTTTTATATCTTTTGAAATGAATTTAAATTTTTTTAAATAAAAAAACCGCTTGAAGTAAAGCGGTTTTCAATATGTATTTTAAAATAATCTTAGTGATTATCATATTTTTTATCCATTACAAAACTCTCCATGAATTTTGTAGTGTAGTTTCCTGAAAGATAAGCTTCATCTTCCATCAACTGTCTGTGGAAAGGAATTGTAGTTTTTACTCCTTCAATATAGAATTCTTCCAAAGCACGCTTCATTTTTGCAATTGCTTCTTCACGGGTTTGTGCCGTTGTAATCAATTTTGCAATCATTGAATCGTAGTTTGAAGGGATAGTGTATCCTGAATAAACGTGAGTATCTACTCTGATTCCGTGTCCTCCAGGAATGTTTAATCCTGTGATTTTTCCTGGTGATGGTCGGAAATCAGCATAAGGATCTTCTGCATTGATTCTACATTCAATTGAATGCAATTTCGGATAATGGTTGATTCCTGAAATAGGAGTTCCTGCTGCCAAAAGAATTTGTTCTCTGATCAAGTCATAATCAATAACCTGCTCAGTAATTGGGTGCTCAACCTGAATTCTTGTATTCATTTCCATGAAATAGAAATTTCTGTGTTTGTCAACAAGGAATTCAATTGTTCCTACACCTTCATAACCGATAAATTCTGCTGCTTTTACTGCTGCTTCACCCATTTTCTCACGAAGCTCGTCAGTCATGAATGGAGAAGGAGTTTCTTCAGTTAATTTTTGGTTTCTTCTTTGTACAGAACAGTCTCTTTCGGAAAGGTGACAAGCTTTACCAAATTGGTCACCTGCAATCTGAATCTCGATATGTCTTGGCTCTTCAATCAGTTTTTCCATATACATTCCTCCGTTTCCGAAGGCAGCAACAGCTTCCTGAATTGCAGATTCCCAATGTTCTTTAAGGTCTTCAGCTTTCCAAACAGCTCTCATTCCTTTACCTCCACCACCTGCAGTAGCTTTAATCATTACCGGATAACCTGTTTCTTCTGCTGTTTTTACCGCATGCTCGTAAGATTCAATTAAACCGTCAGAACCAGGTACACAAGGTACGTTTGCAGCTTTCATGGTCGCTTTTGCGTTTGCTTTGTCTCCCATTCTTTCAATCTGCTCAGGAGAAGCACCAATAAATTTGATGCCGTTTTTCTGACAGATTCTTGAGAAATTAGCATTTTCAGATAAGAAACCATACCCTGGGTGAATGGCGTCTGCATTAGTAATTTCTGCAGCAGCAATAATGTTAGGGATTTTAAGATATGAGTCTTTACTCATTGCAGGACCAATACATACAGCCTCGTCAGCAAATCTTACATGAAGACTGTCTTTATCGGCAGTAGAATATACTGCAACCGTTTTGATTCCCATTTCTTTACAAGTACGTAAAATACGCATTGCAATTTCGCCACGATTGGCGATTAATATTTTTTTGAACATCTTCTTCAATTTGAAAATTAGATAATTTGAAAATTAGATAATGTTATTTTAATGTAGAATTTAATCTAACATCTAATGTCTAACATCTAACTTCTAATTAAGATGGATCTACTAAGAATAATGGTTGGTCGTATTCAACAGGAGTAGCATCATCAACTAAAATCTTAACGATTTTACCGCTTACTTCAGATTCAATTTGGTTGAATAACTTCATTGCTTCGATTACACAAACTACTTTTCCGTTAGAAACCTCGTCACCTACATTTATAAAAACATCTTTATCTGGAGATGGTTTTCTGTAGAAAGTTCCGATCATTGGAGATTTAATAGTTACATATTTACTATCATCAGAAGCTGCTTCTGTTTTTTCTGGAGCTGCAGAAACTGGAGCAGGAGCATGACCTGGAGCCACTTGTTGTGGAGCTTGCTGATACATTGCCGGTTGAGCAACATAGCTTACTTCGTTACCACCTAGTGGAGTTTTAATAGTAATTTCGAAATCTTTAGTTTTATATTTTACTTCTGAAACCTCAGCTTTAGATACAAACTTGATAAGATTTTGTATGTCTTTAATGTCCATAAATTTGATATTTGATTTGCTGTCAAAGATACCAAAAAAACACAAAAAACAACAAAAAACCGCCAAATTTTATAAAAATTGGGCGGTTTCTGTATTAAAACGAGTGTTTTTCGATGAAAAGCGACTCTTAGTTTTCTTCAGTAGTAGCTACTTCTTTTTCCATTACTACTTTACCTCTGTAGTAAAGTTTTCCTTCATGCCAGTGAGCTCTGTGGTATAAATGCATTTCTCCTGATGTTGCATCTTTTGCTAATTGAGGAACTACAGCTTTATAATGAGTTCTTCTCTTATCTCTTCTTGTAGACGATTGTCTTCTCTTTGGATGTGCCATTTTGTAATAACTTTTTTAATTGATGAGTGATGAGATTCATCATCTCATCATTAAACTATTTAATTTTTATTCTTTAAATTTTTTAATGCGTCCCATCTAGGATCGCTTTCATGTTCTTCCTCGTCTTCTATTTCTTTTGGACTGAATTTTTCAAGGATTTCCAAATCTTCATCACTTACATTAGGTGATAATTTTTTCATAGGTATTGAAAGTGCCACGTTTTCATATATCAATTGCGAAATATTAAAAGCGTGATCGTTTGCAGGAATGGTGATAACATCTTCTTCGCTGTCATCATATTCTTCTCCGAACTTTACCAAAATACCGATTTGGTTTTCGATAGGGTAAGTAAAATCTTCGTTGGTGATGTCACAAACCAATTCTACTGTACCATCTACTTTTATTTCAAATTCTAAAAAAGTAGTGTGTTTATCAAGTAAAACATCAACTGCAATTTTAGGATTTGTAAATTCCTGATCAGTGTCAAATAATTGAAAGAACTCTTTATCTATCTCAAACTTGAACTCGTGCTTACCGGTTTTTAACCCTGAAAAGCTTACGTCGTAGTTCCTTAACTTGTCCATAAAATGAGTGTGCAAAAATATGCATTTTTTTTAATATTACAAATAAAATTCATAACAAATTAATTTTAATTCGTTTACAGATTTTACATTTCACTTTCTATTGGCAGATCTTCGTCAATTCCGTTGTCGGATGGCATCCTTCTTGGCTGTAGGCGATTGCTCATCAAATCTTTATAATCATTTCGATTGTTGAAAACTTTAATTGCTGTGAAAATTGCTTCCATAAAACTTTGCGCATCAGCAACGTTTTTTCCTGCAATATCATAGGCTACGCCGTGATCGGGAGAGGTTCTGATAAAAGGAAGTGCGGCGGTATAATTTACCCCTTCTTCATACGCTAAAGTTTTAAAAGGCGCTAATCCTTGATCGTGATACATTGCTAAAACGGCATCGTAGTTTTTATATTTTGAAGGCTGGAAATAGCTGTCTGCAGGAAAAGGACCAAAAGCGAGAATTCCGTTGTCTGAAAGCTCTTTTATTGCCGGAGAAATAATTTCTATTTCTTCATTTCCGATAACTCCGCCGTCGCCTGAATGTGGATTTAAGCCTAAAACAGCAATTTTTGGTCTTCTGATCGCAAAATCTTCAATTAAAGTTTGGTTTAAAGCGCGGATCTGTTTTTTAATTTTTTCTTTAGAAATATTTTCAGCAACCTGAGAAATCGGGATATGATGTGTAGAAACTGCTACTTTCAAGTCTTCCGACACCAAAAACATTAAGCCTTTTTTATTAAATTTTTCTTCAAAATAACCGGTGTGACCTGCATGTTTGAAACCCATTTTTACCATCTCATCTTTGTTGATAGGTGCAGTTACCAAAACATCAATTTCGCCTTTCATTAAAGCTTCAGTTGCTGCTTCCAGCGAGTCTATTGCCATTTTGGTAGATTCTTCTGTAGGTTTTCCCAGCTCTACATTAGAATTTTCTTTCACAAGGTTCACCATATTCAGCTTCCCATTTTGGGCTTGTGAAGCTTCGGTGATGTAATTAAAATTTAAATTAAGCTTAAAAAGATTTTTCTGATAAGTGAAAAGTTTGCCCGATCCAAAAATAATTGGAGTAAAAAAATCTGTAATGGTTTTGTCCGTCAGAGACTTCATGATGATTTCGGGGCCGATGCCGTTGAAATCTCCAATTGAAATTCCTACTCGTACTTTATGGTTTTTTGGGCTCATTTTGATTATCTTTGAAGATTATAATTTTACAAATTTAGCAAAAAATAATATGTTCACAGGAATTATTGAAGCAGTAGGGGTTATTGAGAAAATACAGGAAAACGGAACGAATATAGACTTTACACTAAGTTGTCCTTTTACAAACGAACTAAAGATCGATCAAAGTCTTGCCCATAACGGCTGTTGTTTGACGGTTGTTGAGATAAAAGATAGTCAGTATGTGGTTACTGCCATTAATGAGACTTTAGAAAAAACAAATTTAGGCAAATGGAAAGTGGGAAGCGTTGTTAATTTGGAGCGTTGTATGAAGATGGATGGAAGGCTTGATGGGCATATTGTACAAGGTCATGTAGACAAAACCGGAGAAATTGTAAGCATCGAAAACAAAGATGGCAGTTATTTTGTTACTGTAAAATATAATTCAGAAGGTAATTTTGTTACGGTTCCTCAAGGTTCAATCACAGTTAATGGAATTAGTTTAACAGTAGCTAAAAGTGAAGAGTTTCAGTTTTCTGTAGCAATCATCCCGTATACTTGGGAATTTACCAATATGAATACGCTTCAGGTGGGCGATAAAGTAAATCTGGAGTTTGATATTATTGGTAAATACATTTCAAAATTAATTAACAGGCAGAATGGCATTTGATAAATATAAAGGATATAGCTTAAGAAACCGTGTGTTTTTCGGATTCTTGTTAATATGTCTTTTAAGTGTTGCTGCATCTTCGTTGGTTCCTTATTTTGTGTTGCGGAATAATGCCCTGCAACAGAGCAAAATTGATATGCAGGAAAAAACCAATGCGGTAATGGCGTATTTCGATTATGCTTTGAGCCGTACTTCTGTACAAACCGAAGACCTAAAGAAAGTTTTGGGAAATAAAATATTTGAAATCGCAGATATTAATCAGCACGATATTATTGTTTATGATCTGAAAGGTAATTATTTACTGTCAAATAAAGATTTAAATCTCGTTGACCGCAAAAAAGTTCCTATGGATATTGTGAACAAAATCTTGTCAAAAGAAACAAGGTACGATATTCGCGGGTACGATGCTTCCAAAGATGCGGTATATACTTCGTCTTATCTTGTTTTAAAAAACAATATGTGGGAACCGGTGGGGATTATTTATATTCCGTTATATCATAATGAGTCTGCATATATGGAGGTTTTGCATAAGTATGTGATTTACATTCTTTTGATAGATTTTATTATTATTGTTTTCAGTATTTGGCTCAGTTGGGTTACTTCGAATAATTTAGCAAAAAATATCACCAAATTCTCAGATATGATTACCCGTATCACTCTTTTTGAGAATGAGATGCGCCCCATTAAATATTATAAAAATGATGAACTGAATGCTTTGGCGAGAGCTTATAACAGGATGATTCTTCAGATTCAGGATCAGAAAGAAAGACTTCGTTTTAAAGCTTCTGAAGAGGCGTGGCGTGAAATGGCAAAACAGGTGGCGCATGAAGTGAAAAATCCACTGACTCCAATGAAATTGACCATTCAGAATTTTGAAAGGAAATTTGATCCACAAGATCCGAATGTTACCGAAAGGGTAAAGCAGATGAGTAAAACAATGGTCGATCAGATCGATGTTATTGCAACTGTGGCTTCAGCTTTTTCTGAATTTGCAAAACTTCCCGAAAAGAATAACGAAGTTATTAATTTGAATAGTGAAATAGAAGATATTTTAAGGGTTTTCAACGACGATCAGATATTCGTTCATGCGAATAAGAGCAATATTATGATTACCATGGATCGTGTTTTCCTTTCTAGAATTATTACCAATTTGGTTACCAATGCGAAACAGGCGCAAAGTGATGATCGAAATCTTTTGGTGAATGTCGATATTGAGCAGCATCAGAGAAGGGTTATTATTTCTGTTGAGGATAACGGTATCGGAATTCCTGAAGATATGTTCGAGAAAATATTTGAACCCAATTTTACGTCTAAAAACAGTGGAATGGGACTTGGTTTATCGATGGTCAGAAAAATGGTGGAAGACTACAAAGGTGAAATTTCTGTGAAATCAATCGTTGGAAAAGGTTCTACATTTACGATTACTTTACCGACCAATTTATAGTGAAGTCTTTTAAATTTAAACAATTCGAAATTCAGCAGTCACAAAACGTCTTCCGTGTAGGAACAGATGGGGTTTTGCTGGGTTCTTTAGCGAATGTGGATGATGTTTCTAAAGTATTGGAAATAGGAACGGGAACGGGTTTGATTTCATTAATGTTAGCACAAAGAAATTCTCAGGCAAATTTTTTAGGAATTGATATTAATGAAGAAGCGGTAAATCTTACTAAAAGCAATTTTAAAAATTCACCATTTCATTTAAGATTAAAAAATATTCTCCAAGATTTCAAAGCGTTTCAGTCTGAAGAAAAATTTGATTTGATTATTTCAAATCCGCCTTATTTTGAAGAATCTGATTCTGATAAAGATAAATTGGCGCGACAAACAGTTGAATTAAATTTTTTGCAACTGATTTCAAAATCTTCAGAATTGCTTTCTGAAAATGGTATTTTATCTGTGATTATTCCTTCTGAAGCTGGACGTGATTTTGTTAGAATTGCTCATGAAAATCAATTATTTCTTGTTCGACAAGTCAATGTTAAAGGAATCGAAAATTCAAAAGTAAAAAGATTAGTCCTGGAATTTTCTTTAACGAAAAAAGAATTGGAAGAATCTGAATTTATTATAGAAAAAAGTCCGAGACAATACTCGGACCAATATCTTGAACTCACCAAGGAGTTTCATGTTTTTAAAGAAGTTAGAAATTAGATTTTAGAAGTTAGTAATATCTTAATCTCTCAATTTCTAAATCTTTTAATCATTTTATTCAAACAATTCAGACGTATCCAATACAGAAACTTTTCCGTCTTCACATCTGATTGCTTCTCCCGGGAAATTCTGAATCATGTGATAATCGTGTGTCGCCATTACTACAGCGGCATGATTGTCTTCAGCAACTTTTTTCAGAAGCGTCATAATTTCGTTAGAAGTTTCAGGATCTAAATTTCCTGTTGGCTCATCTGCTAAAATAAGATCAGGGTGATTTAAAAGCGCTCTTGCAATTGCGATACGCTGTTGTTCTCCGCCAGAAAGTTCGTGTGGCATTTTATGCTTTTTGCCTTTCATGTTTACACTTGAAAGAACTTCGTTGATGCGTTCGTCAATTTTGTGCTTGTCGCTCCATCCTGTAGCTTCCAAAACAAATTTTAAATTTTTTTCAACCGTTCTATCGGAAAGCAATTGAAAATCCTGGAAAACAATTCCTAACTTTCTTCTAAGGTTAGGAATATCAGATGCTTTTAATTTAGCCAAATCAAAACCTACCACTTCGGCTTTTCCTGCAACTAAAGGAATATGTCCGTAAAGAGTCTTCAAAAGAGAGCTTTTTCCGGAACCTGTTTTTCCGATAAGATAACAGAATCTTCCTTTCTTTATATTAAGGTTAACGTCAGAAAGTACCGTGAAACTTTTTTGAGCAATCTTTGCATGTTGCAGACTTACAATACTGTCTCCGGTGATATGTGTATGTGGCATAAATTCAATTTTTATAGGCTTTTCGGGAAGCGCTTTTTTCAGATTTTAAAAATAAAAAAAGATATTCTATAAACCTAAAAATTAATATATTTTAACAACAAAAAATGCCTGAAAAAGTACTTTTCAAGCATGATCTGTATATTTTGACTAAAGAATATTATCTCTTAGCTCTTGCAGAACTTACTGTAAGGCTTTTTCTGCCTTTAGCTCTTCTCGCTGCCAAAACTCTTCTTCCGTTTGGCGTAGACATTCTTTCTCTGAAACCGTGTTTGTTTCTTTTCTTTCTTTCTGATGGTTGGAATGTTCTTTTACTCATTACTATATGTTTAAGTCGTAATTATCTATTAATTTTCAGGTTGCAAAGATATTAATTTTTTTAATAGATACAAATATTACCTTTCTTTTTTTGAAATATTTTTAATCAATTTATAAAGAGATTTATTAAAAAACTAGCTCTGTACTATTCTATATTTACTATTCATTCCGTTTAAAACCTTTATCTTTGGAAACTCAAATTAAAAAAAAATGTTTACACCTTCAGAACTTTTAGAAATCAACAAGCTTCTTGTACCGGAAAATAAAATTGTTATTCTTACCCATTACAATCCGGATGGAGACGCTATTGGATCAAGTTTAGGTTTAAAACATTACTTAAAAGCAAAAGGTTTGGAAGCTGAGGTCGTTGTTCCCAACGATTTCCCGAAATTTCTGAAATGGATGCCTGAAGCAAAAAAAAATATCATTGGTGAGTACAAAAGAAAAGTAGCTTTTGATATTATTAATGAAGCAGATGTCATTTTCTGTTTAGATTTCAACTCTCCTGCGAGAATCGGGATTTTGGGTGACTGGTTGATGAGAGCGAAAGCAAAGAAAATTCTTATTGATCACCATCAACAACCTGAAGATTTTGATTTTGTGTATTCCGATACGGTTATTCCTGCGACTTGTCAGATGGTTTATCATTTCATTGAAGCGATGAATGATGAAAAATTGGTTAATCAAGATATTGCAGAATGCCTTTATACCGGAATTATGACTGATACAGGTGGTTTCCGTTTCCGTTCTACAAGTGCGACTACGCATAGAATTGTTGCTAATTTAATTGAAAAAGGTGCAGATCCGTCTGTGATTACTTCTAATACTTGGGACACGAATACCGTTTCACGTTTGCATTTATTAGCCTTGATTTTAGGAAGAATCGAAGTAGTGAATGACGGAAAAGTTGCGGTTTTGTATTTAACGAGAAAAGAACTTCAGGAGTATGGCTTCCAGAAAGGTGATACAGAAGGTTTTGTAAATTACGGGCTGAGTATTGTTGGAGTAAAAATGGCTGCGTTTTTCATGGAAGATCTTTACGAAGATTTTATTAAAATTTCTTTCAGAAGTAAAGATGATGTAGATGTTAATCAGTTTTCAAGAAAATATTTCAATGGGGGAGGTCACATCAATGCTGCAGGAGGAAAATCGATGGAATCTTTGCCAGATACGATTGAGACTTTTAAAAGTAGAATTGCGGAGGAGAATTTGTAGTTAGTTAGTTGCAAAAACTCATAACTAATAATTCAAAACTCATAACTTCTTATAGCCTCTTTCTTCAAGGTCATTGCACGTATATTCGTAAACTTCCTGGAACATCACATCCAGAAACTTTTTATTGAAAAGGCTGAATTTTGTCATTTTGGGCGGGTCTAAAAATATGTCGCAATGACTTGCTTTAGAGTAAACAGATTTTGCAATGGCTAAATGTAAAATACGGTCAAATTCTTTCATCAAACTCATGTTTTCCAATCCGTCATAACTGATGGAGTTTACGTGAGAGCCAATTAAGAAATCGCATTTATCAACAATCGGTTCTATCGGAAGGTTGTCTAAAACTCCGCCGTCCACATAAATTTTTTCACCAATTTTTACAGGAGGTAAAACAAAAGGTACGCTTGAAGAGGCTAAAAGAGGGCCGAAAAGTTCTCCTTCAGAGAAAAAATCAACAATACCATGAGTCATTTCTGTGGCAGCGACGTAAACAGGAATTTTTAAGACTTTAAAATCGTCCTCAGGAAAATGATCGGTAAAAAGTTTTAGAATAAATTTTGAACTGAAAATCCCATTTTTAGACAGCTTAAGATAAGAACGAGAGAAAAAGGTAGTTTCTCTTACAATTTCCATCATTTCATCGGGCGTTTTCCCAAACGAGTAAAATGCTCCGATAATCGAACCTGCACTTGTTCCCGAAATGATGTCTGGTTTAAGATTGTATTCTTCCAGAGCTTTTAGAACGGCAATGTGGGCAATTCCGCGCATTCCGCCGCCGGAAAGTGTAAGTCCTATAATGGGTTTCTTTTTTTTGAAAGAAAATAAATTCATTGAAAAATTTAAGCCTTACTAAGATATGATTTTATATAGAAATGGTATCTAATATTGATAAATGTTTTTTAAAGAACCAATTTTTTTGGCAAATGATGAAGGAGTTCGGTATTGATAATTTCAGCACAGATAGAAGGTTTTTCCCAATGACCGTTATGTCCGCAATCCAGAACATAAGATTTGATATTGGTACGATCGGGAAGATGATTGATTGTATTTTCAGTTTTTACTGCATTGTCGTGTTTTCCGGCAAGAACCAAAATTCGGCAATCCAGATTTTCTAAAACATATTTTTTATCTGTTCTTTCCACCATTCCTTTTACGCAGGCTAAAGCTCCGAGATTATTTGTGGAAAGCGCAACTTCCAAAGCGGTCTCTATTTTACCTTCCAGAACGTCTCTTTCGTTAGGGTTAAATAAATTGGGAACTCCAGCTCTTGCATAATGAGCAAAGGCATCTTTTATGATTCTGTAGCTTTTTTTGCGCTGTTCTTTTTTCTCTTCATCATCCGGAAAATAAGTAGAGAAAAATAAAGTCACACTCTTTAAATATTCAGAAAACTGCTCGGCAAATGCTAAAGAAACGTAACCGCCCATCGAGTGACCGAGCAAATGGATATTTTTTAAATTTTGATGGTCTAAAACTTTTTTTACTTCTTCAGCCATCATTTCCATGGTGTGAACTTCTGCTAAGATATCCGATTTTCCATGTCCGGGAAGATCTATTTTTAGTAAAGTAAAATCTTGGGAAAGATATTTTTCAAAGTCGCTCCAGATTGAAATGTTTTCCATGAAACCATGAAGTAGAACTAATGTCTCTTTCCCTTGTCCTTTTTTTTCAAAATTGAGCATAACCTTAAAATTTTAATATTGAATGTCGATATAATCTACAAATCCCGAACCATTTACCATATCCTGAAGTCTGTAGGTTTTTCCGCCATCTTTAGATGCGAAAGTTTTGATACCTTTTCTTGTGTAAGGTTTTCCGTTGTCGTTTTCAGGGATTTTTTGGGTGATTTCTCCGGTGAAATTCATATGTTTTGCAGAAACTACCTGTATAAAACCTTTAATGTTAATTGAATTATTTCCTGATTTAATACTTCCTGAAACATTATAGTTATCTCTTTCACCTTCAATTTTTGTGAAATTTACAGATCCTGAGTATTTAGGTGAACTGTCATTCTGGTAAAAGAATTTGTGACTTCCGCTGAAATCTTTGAAGCGGTTTTCGCTGTTTTTGGCTTTAATGCTGTCGTTCAGTTTTGTTCTTGCAGCATTGATGGAATCTACGATTTTTGTACTGTCAACTTTACTGTTGACTTCTGTAGTTTCTTTTTTTGAACATGAAAAGCTCAGGATTCCCATTCCGGCTAAAATTAAAATGTTTTTCATCATGGTTTGAAATTTACGCTCAAATTTATAAAAAAAGAGCATTATAAAAATGCTCTAAGGTTTTAAAATTTATTCGCCACGAATACACTAATGTTTTACTGAATAAGATTTGTGCATTCGTGGCGAAAAGATAGAAATAAGTTATTTTAAAACTATGAAGCTATATTGCTTAAAGTATTATTTTATTACGTTTTCGTAAACTTTCTTTTCCCAGGGTTTGATGTCGCTTATTCCGTATCGTTCTTTTTTTGAGATCGAAATATTATCCATCATATCTACGAAATTTTTGTAATTGGCATCATCGGTAGGTTTTACAATAATGGTGAAAATTTCTTTTTTAGGAGCTTTTTCATAAGCATTTGAAATTATTTTTGAAACATTCAATCCGTTGTAATCTGTTTCTTTTAAACCTGCTTCTGTAAGATCTTTTTCATTGCTTTGATGATAAAAAATCCTGTTGTTTTCTCCAATGATAAAAGTAATTTGATTTTGATCTCCTATTTGACCAATAGGAGCATCAGTTCCTTTTGCTGGTAACCCCAAATCCATCACATTAGGTTTTGTAAAACTTGATGTAAACATGAAAAACATCAATAATAAAAAATTTAAATCGACCATCGGCGTCATATCGATTTTGATAGGTTTCTTGTTTTGCTTGCCTCCGGATTTTTCTTTTGTAACAACTTCAGCCATAATTCAGTTTTTTAAAATGTTGAACGAATTTTTAGAATCAATGAAATTATATTTCACTTTAAAATGATTCGATGCAAAGTTTGTACCTAATTTATAATAATGTTAAAAATTTAACAAATGAATTCTGGTTTTCATTGAAAATGTATTATTTTGAAATAATAATTTTCTTAGATAATAGAGTTGTCCCCTTATTTTCAACTTGTATAATGTAGTTTCCGTTGGTTAAAGCAGAAGTATTAATTGAAATATTTTTTTCGGAATATTTTTTTGACGAAATTTTTCTTCCTGATGCATCAGTAATGCTTATTGTACTTTCAGACGGAAGATTATCTATATTCACAAAATCTTTTGCTGGGTTTGGGTATATTATTGGTTTTTCAGGAGTATTATTCTCCATGATTCCTAATTCTTTAGATCCGGTTAGCTTTAAAATCCAAAAATCAAGCAGACCGTGGTTTCCTGTAACATCTCCGCTATCGGGATTTGTGTTTGATGATCCTGCTACAGCCAATCCGCCATCTGAGGTGGAAATAATGCTGTATGCTGCCTCGTTTCCACTTCCACCATAAGATTTATGCCATAGCAAGTTTCCTAAAGTGTCTAATTTTACTACCCAATATTGTGTAGAAGCTAACGGCTCAGATTCTGCAACGCCGGTATTTGATGAGAGGTATCCTGTAGCAACATAGTTTCCATCAGGTGTTTGTTTTACTGAATATGCTTGATCATAGGTAATGCTTCCCAGAGCTTTTTCCCATTGTAGATTACCTGACGCATCGAGCTTAATGATCCAGTAATCTCCTTGCCCGTTATTAAAGCTTATATTTCCGTTTGTAGAAGTGGTAGTACCCGACACGATGTACCCGCTGTCTGAAGTTTGATCTATGGAGTAAGCATTCTCTTCTCCGGAACCTCCGAAACGTTTTTCCCATATAATATTACCAGTACTTCCGAGCTTTACAATCCAAAAATCTCGTCCTGATCCGGAGGCGGTACTAGATACGTCTCCGCTGTTTGAAGAATAGGTGTCTCCTGCTACAATATAACCACCGTCATTGGTCTGTTGAATTTCAAAAGCTCTTTCATTACTGGCTCCACCAAGAGATTTTTGCCATTGTAAATTTCCTAAAGAGTCTAATTTTACCACCCAGTAATCGGTTGTGTTTTGACTATGGTTTCCGGTAATGTCTCCATTGCTAGAGCTAGAATATCCGGTTACGATGTATCCTCCATCAGTAGTTTTCTTCACAGAGGTTGCAATGTCTGGAGCTTGACCTCCATATGTTTTTTGCCATACGATATTTCCGAGTGCATCTAGTTTTACAATCCAGTAGTCTGAAGATCCTTTGTTTAGGGTAACGTCTCCATTAGAGGAGTTGGTAAATCCTACAACAACATATCCTCCGTCTGAGGTAGTGCAGATTGAGTTTGCCTGATCGTCGCCAGATCCGCCAAGAGACTTTTGCCACTGCAAAGCTCCTGAAGCATCCATTTTTACTACCCAAAAATCATTATCTCCATGATTTGTGGTTGCGTTTCCATCGGAAGATTTTGAAAATCCGGCGGTGATGTACCCACCGTCCAAGGTTTGTACAATAGATTTTGCGGTTTCATTATTTGATCCGCCAAAAGATTTTTGCCATTGTATTGTGGGGATCTGAGCTTTTGTAAAAGATGAAAGTAAAAAAAATAAAAGAGTAAATTTTAAATATTTCATAAGCGATTGATTGTAGGTTGGTTAATCAAATTTAAATAAATTTATTCATATCTTAATGAATAATTTAGAAACTTGAATTCAGCCTGGTTAAAAACAAAAAACTCACACTTTTCAGCATGAGTTTTAAATATATTTTGGTGAAACTATTTATTGTTTTTAAAATAATTAACACCACATTCCAGGAATTTTTTAAATTTCTCTTTTTCCATATAACCTGAAACCGGAGTATTAATCACTTTTCCATCCGGAGTTAGAAGAACGTAATGTGGTTGCGAATTATTATTAAAATTAGCGGTCTGGAACAAGCTCCATCTGTCACCAATAGTTTTTACTTTTTTCACCTGTCCATCTCCCAAATCGATTTTGGTTTTTTGGTCTTCAGGAAGCTCTTCTTTGTCGTCTACATAAAGAGAAGCAAGTACAACATCGTTCTGAAGAATTGGTAAAATATCCGGTTCACTCCAAACGAATTCTTCCATTTTTCTACAGTTTTCACAACCGTAACCAGTAAAGTCAATCAGAATTGGTTTGTTTTCTTTTTTGGCAAGTTCTATAGCATTAAAGAAATCATGTTCAGGATGCATTCCTAGAATTCCGTCTTTTTCATCATGGAAATAACTTACATTCAATGGAGGTAAAATTCCGCTTAATAATGACAGTTTTGGTCGTTCTGCAGGAATTAATCCCTGAATTAAATACACAACAAAACCAATTCCTAAAACTCCGATGATCTTTCTTGTAATAGAAATTTTCGGCTTCTTATCGTCATGTGGAAATCTTATCAATCCGAATAAATAAATAACCAATCCAATAGCAATTACGATCCAGATCGAGATGAAAAGCTCTCTTTTAATTAAGAATGTTTTAGAAACTAAATCTGCTTTTGATAAGAATTTTAAAGCCAAAGCCAATTCCACAAAACCTAAAACAACTTTCACCGTATTCATCCAACCTCCAGATTTTGGAAGACTTTGTAAAGCTTGCGGGAATAAAGCCAATAATCCGAAAACAATCGCCCAAGCCAATCCGAAACCAGCCAAAGCAAATGTTAACAACATCGGAACGTTTGCAGAACCTGTAATGGCACTTCCCAGTAAACTTCCCAAAATAGGACCTGTACAAGAGAAAGAAACAATTACTAAAGTTAAAGCCATAAAGAAAATACCAATCATTCCGCCTGCTTCTTCTGCTTTTGAAGATTTGTTGGCAATAGAGCTTGGTAGAGTAATATCATAATATCCGAAGAAACTTCCTGCGAAGAAAATAAAGATGATGAAGAAAACGATATTGAGCCAAACGTTGGTAGAAATTTCGTTGAAAATATTTCCTGCAATTCCATCAATTAAATGGAAGGGAAGACTTAATAAAACAAAGATTAAAAGGATAAAAAATCCATAAACCAAAGCGTCTCTTTTTCCTTTTGCCGGGTTTTTATTCCCTTTTGTAAAGAAAGAAACCGTTAATGGAATCATCGGGAAAACGCATGGCGTCAATAAAGCGATCAAACCACCAATGAAACCTAATAAAAGATACGTCCAATAATTTTCATCAATTTTCGATGAACCGGTTCCGCAATCTGTTAATGGTTTTGAAATATCAATCGAAGCTACTTTTAATTGTTTAGGATCTAATTTTGCAGTCTCAACGATTGTAGAATCTCCTTTTACAGGATTTTGTACAATAGTTTCAACAGCTTTTACAGAATCTTTTGCAGTTTCTGTTTTATCATCAGTTGTTGCGTCTTCTGTTGCTCCGGTCGGAGTAATTTTTTTATTGAATTCTAAAGTATTCGGAGCCAGACAAACTCTGTCATCACAAGTCTGATATGTGATTTCTGCAACTACATCTCCGGCTTTTGTTGGGTCTTTTAGTTTAAATTTTTGCTTAAAACCTGCAGAGTTTGAATAGTAAATAATCGTTCCACCGAAAGCTTCAGAAAATTCTTCATGCTTTTTTCCTACTTCCTGAAATTTTCCAATCAGTTCTATATTTTTTCCTGAAACCACATATTCTGTTGGGATCCCTGTGTCTTCAGGGATGTCTCTCGAGTAAATGTGCCATCCGCTTTCCAATGTAGCATTCAAAACAGCTTCGTATTGGTTATTACCCAATTCGTTGACCGTGAATTTGAATTTTACAGGATTTTTGATCTGTGCATTAATTCCTGTTGCAAAAAACAGGAGAATTAGTAAAAACCAGTTTTTAAATTTCATTGTACTTTTTCATTAAAAATTGTGAGAACCTTTCTAGATTTCTCATCTTTTGCGTATCGCCTATTTTATCAAGGAAGTGATACCTGAAACAGCGTTGCTTCCATCAATTATCGACGTATTTTTTTGCTTCGCTAAAATAGCTAATTTTTTGTCCCTAAAAAAACTAAGGAACTTTCTTTTTACTTAAGAATCTAATGTATAAAAGATATTTGTTAGTAAGTTTGTTTTAAAAGCTGCATAATAAGTGTTTTTATATATCAGATTTTGTATAAGTTTTATTGATTTTATATAGTTTCAAAACTTAAAACTGTATTCAAGATTGGCGATAAAACTTCGTGTTAAACCATCTGGTCTTACGTCTCGCACGGCAAAAGGAGCTCCTAAACTAAGCTGAAGCGCATGAACTTCATTCAAATTATAATCAAAAAACAGATTTCCATTAACCGTTAAACCTTGAGAACCGTCAATTACTCGTTCTGTTCCAAACGTATCGGTGAATTGATCATTCGAAAGATGATAAATATTCAACAATCCAAGAGTAATCTGAAGTTTGTCAGTTATTTTGAAAGGATAAGATACTCTGAGTAAAACATCACCATTGCGCTTGAAATCTTTGGTTGTCTGAAAATTTCTCAATGAAGAACTTACAGGGTAATTCTCTGCAACAAACTGATTATTATTTTGGGTCAATGGCTGTTGTAAAGCAGCAACCAACTGTAGTTTTTTTATCTGATATCCCGCTCCAACAATAAGATCAAACGTTCCTAGACTGGCTTGGTAATCCATTGGTAAAGCTCCGCCGTTTTTATATTTATTTCCGTCTGTTAAAGGGATTTTTGTACCTAAAGTAAAGCTTAGATTTTTATTTAAACGATAATTTGTACTCAAATATATGTCTGATAAACCGAAAGTGCTTACATTGTTTCCAGCCTGTGAAAGAGAGGCAAGTTTAGCACTAATAGCAAATTTAGAATTGATCTGTCTGTTATATTCTGCGTATTGACTGTAAGCCGTAATCTCGTTATCTGCTTTCCCGACAGAAAAACCAATTTTTAACTGATTTTTTTGCACAGAAATAGAATCATTCTGATGAGGTTTCAAACTGTTTACAGTACAAAACCCTGCATCGCTACAACCTTGAGCTTTTAATGAACTTGTAGCCATCGCAAACAAAAGGAAGCAAAAACTGTAGAAATATTGATTTTTCATGTGGGATAAATTAAAATGATGTGATAAACTAAAATATAAACCTGTTACACACTTTACAGACATCATAACAATTTTATAATAAAATAATTGTATTTCTTTGCTAAATGAAATGCCATTGTTAACCTTAAAAAAATATTTACTGTAAAAACTTTGTCTTTCATTGCGATTTAAAAAACGCAAGGATACACAAGGAATTATAAAAAGTACTGAAATAAAGTTAAACAAAGCCGTTTCACTTATTTTAGAAAGACAAAGATTCAAATGTACAAAGGGTAAATTTAAACAATATTATAGTTGCTTCAGAATATCTTCCAGTGAAGCTCTTTCTTTATAATCAGGATTAAAATGTCTCCACGAAATTTCTTTATTTTCATTAATAATGAACGTTGCCGAAACCGGAAGTCTTCCAGAATTATCAGATCTGCTGTCTGTAAAATCGCCTTTTAATCTTGAATTGTAAAAATCAAGCGTTTTCTGCTCCGGAGTGTAAAGTACATCAAACATTTCGGCAATTTTATAATTTTCATCGTACAAAACGGTATAATCTGTTTTTGTTTTGGCGATGGTTTTTTCAATAAACTCAAGTTTTTCTGGCGAAATAATAACCAGTCTTGCATTTTTTGCTTTCAGTTCAGGTGAAATATTTTGCAGACTTTCCACATATTTGTTACAGTAAGGACACCATTGCCCACGAATGAAAACCAAAACGATTTTCTCCTTTTCTTTTGATAAAGTAAATGTTTTTCCTAAATGATCTTTAGCAGAAAAATCGGCAATTTTATCACCCACCATTTTTCCTTTTACCTGATCGATTGTTTTAACCGTGTTTTTTGAAAAAGCCTTATCTAAAACAGCCATCCCAACTCCCGAAAACTGTTGTGCATTATAATATCCGAAATCATATTGAATCAACTCTCCATTTTTATCTAAAAATAAAAACGAAGGATAATTTACAATTTTATATTTTTTTACAAGCTCAAGTCCGTCTTTATCTTTTTCGGCATCAATCGCAAGATTTACAAAGCTTTTATTGAAAAGTTCTCCGATTTTTTCATCAGTAAAGGTATTTTTTTTCATCAGTTTACATGGTCCGCACCAGGTTGTAAATAAATCAATGAAAATAAGTTTGTTTTCTTTCTGGGCAATTTTTTTTGCGGCTTCAAGATTTACATTTTGAAAATTGATGCCTTTTTCTTTTTGTGCACTTACAAAAATCCCTAAAAACACTAATGTGCTGAATATAATTGTTTTGAACATAACGATTGTTTTTATTAAGTTCTTTTAAAAAGAAAAAAATCACCCGTTCTTCAGATGATTTTTTGTAATTTATTGATTTTCAGTTTGAAAATTTTTATCTTTTATTCTCCGGATCTGTTCTACGCATTTGTATTTTTGGTTTTGCGCATTATGCTTGCTGGAATATTTATATTTATCCTGAATCTCTTCAATGCTTTTATTTTTTATAAAAATATCCTGAATTAAATTCTGGCAATGTGAAGAGATGGCTTTAATATATCCCGTCAGTTTTTCCCAATAATATTTTTCGTTTTCGATCGCAAGGTTAATTTCCTGCTGGTTTTCTATGAAATAAGTATCGGGAAACTCGATATAAAAATGCCTGTTTTTTAATCTTTTCAGCCATAAATTTTTAGAAATTCCTACAATATAATTTCCCAAACAAGTGTAGGCTTCAAAATTATCACGATGCAGTTTTTCATAAAGGATAAGCAGCGAATCCTGAAAAATATCTTCGGCATCCTCAGAATTTCCTTTATTATTAAGAATATATTTTTTTACGTAAACAAAATAATTTTGGTACAAAATACCGAAAGCTACATTACTGTTTTTTTGGAAATCTTCTATGGCTAAAGAATTGGCTGTTCTTCTATCCATTGTACTGTGGTTGTTTTTTGTGTATTAACTTCTGCCTCAGATCTGCGATCCTGTCTTAGCGGAACGATTCCTAAAATTTGATCTTTGGCATCGCACAAAATCCATATTTTTTCTTTAGTTAAAGCGGATAATTTTTCATCTCTGAAAAACTTAGACACCTTCTTTTTTCCGGAAAAACCCGAAGGATAAAACTCATCGCCATCTTTTTGTTTCCTCAGATATAAAGGGAACTGAAGTTTGTCGGTATCAAAAACCCAACTAAAAGATTTACCATCTTCAATATAATTTTTAATATTGATAGATGTCTGATCTTGGTGAGAGTCAAAATTTTCAACTAAGATTATTTCAGGATTTATTTCTTTTGAAAAGTTTTTTACTTTTAAAATTAAACCTTTTCTATCGACAGTTAAATGATAATCTTCTGAAAAAAATGAACTTCCGTTTTCTGCAGAGAAAATTTTCTGAATTTCTTCCGGTCGGTTAAAACCATATTTTTTTAGAATCTCAAATTGCACGAAATCACTTTCCTGAGCCAGCTTTTCTTTTGATAAGATTTTATACTCTTTGTTAAATACAGAAAGATCTTTTTCTATGATTTGAATCTGTTGAGTCACAAAATCTTTGGTCTGATTAAGAAAAGAAATACTTTTTTTGAAGTTTTCTAAGAACTGATCGTTGGTTTCAGAAAGTTTTGGAACTAATTCATTCCTGATCTTATTTCTCAGGTAATCACTTTTTTTATTGGAAAGATCTTCACGGAAATTAATGTTGTGTTCTTCAGCAAATTGGTAAATCTCTTCTTTTGAGAAATTTAATAATGGTCTCAGAATATTATTTTCATTAGCAGGAATTCCGCTTAAACCATTAATTCCGGAAGCTTTTGAAAGATTGATGATAAAGGTTTCCAGCTGATCATTCAGATGATGAGCGGTTACCAAAAAATCCAGATTTTCTTTCTCCTGAATTTCTCTGAAGAATCGGTAACGAAGTTCTCTTGCCCAAAGCTGAATAGAATTTTCCGGCTGCTCATCTTTTTTCGAAACTTCATATAAATGAAATTTAATATTATTCTTGTAGCAAAAATCTTCAACTACTTTCTGATCAGAATCAGAATCTTCGCCCCGAAGTTTATAATTAATATGCGCAACCTGAAATTCGCATCCAGAATCTTGTAATTCGTTAAAAAGATAGGCTAAAACCATAGAATCTGCACCTCCGCTTACCGCTAAAAGATAGGTTGGGTTATCTGATAATTGAGCGAGATTTTGAAGCTGTTTTTCAAATGCGGATTGTGTAAGCATAATGCTCAGAATTTCTTTTGTACAAAGATAATCCTAATTATTAAAATGAATTTTGTTACCTTTGAAATCGTTTAAAAAGTTTATTTATGAAGATTTTTAAAATTTTAGTAGCTTCAGTAGTGGTGTTGGGAATGACATCTTGCGTTAGTAAGAAGCAGTATGATGCTCTAAGTGGCAACTACAAACAGTGTATTGAAAATATTGGTGAGAGACAACGTGAAATTCAGGATCTGAAAGGTCAGAATTCTACATTGACGGCGGAAAATAACTTATTAAAAAGTCAGCACGATGCTTTGAAATCATCTTTGGATGCTTGTCTTTCAAACACCGGAAAAAGCTCGGCAAATATTGATAAATTGGTTGGTGAGATCAATGCATCAAACTCTTATATCAAACAATTGATTTCTGCAAATGCTAAAAACGACAGTTTAAATTTAGCGTTATCAAACAAATTAAAAAGATCTTTGGATAATGTAACTGATCAGGATGTTCAGGTAAAAGTTCTTAAAGGTGTTGTGATGATTTCATTGTCAGATAAATTATTATACAAAACGGGAGATTACAACGTTTTACCGGCAGCTCAGGAAGTTTTGGGTAAAGTAGCAAAAGTAATCAACGATTATGATAAATATTCTGTATTGATTGAAGGTAACACAGATAATGCGCCATTAAGCTCTGCAAACTTACCGAGAGACAACTGGGATCTTTCTGCATTGAGAGGTACAGCGATTGCTAAAGTATTACAAAGTCAGTTTGGCGTAGATCCTGCAAGAATTACAGCAGGCGGTCGTTCTGAATACAATCCTAAAGCGACAAACATGAGCGTTTCTGGAAGAGCTGAAAACAGAAGAACTGAAATCATCATCATGCCTAAGCTGGATGAGTTTATGAAATTGATGGATATCACTCCTAAGAAATAATAAAGCAAAATTTAAATAAAGAATTCCGATAAGCGATTATCGGAATTTTTGTTTTCAAACTACATCTTCTTTTTTAAGAAGCTTTATAATCTGACCTAAGAAAAAACTGCGTCTTCTTTTTCGGGAGCTCTTTTTTGCGGATGACGATTGAGTAATCGTGTAATTTTGTACGTCATTCACGGGTAACAAATTTGTTTTCATCATCTTCATTGAGTATTCTTACCTCTTTTATTTTGCAGTACCACAAATTTATCAGCTTATCGTCATGAAAACAATCCGTATTTTTACGGATATTCTGTTTTGGTTTAGGACTCAGAATTATTTTAATTAAATTTGAACAAATAAAAAAAAGAATGAGTTTTTTTGAAGAAAAAAATCCAGAAATGGATCGATATCTGGAAAATCATGCTTCGTCTGAGCCCGAAATTCTTAAAAAATTAAGAAGAGAAACTTTTCAGAAAACCACTCAGCCGCATATGATTTCCGGTTATCAGCAGGGAAGGCTTTTAACGATTATTTCTAAAATGCTAAATCCTAAAAACGTATTAGAAATAGGAACTTTTACAGGATATGCTACCCTTTGTCTTACGGAAGGTTTATCTCCGGAAGGAAAAATTACCACGCTTGATGTAAATGAAGATTTGGCTTACCTTCCGAGAAAATATTTTTCTGAAAGTAAATTTTCAAATCAGATTGATTTTCAAATTCAGGATGCAAAAGAATTTCTACGAAATACTGATGAGGTTTTTGATCTGGTTTTCATTGATGCCGATAAAGAAAATTATGCTGAATATTTCAGATTAATCAAACCGAAGACAAAATCCGGCTCTGTAGTTCTCTTTGATAATGTGCTTTGGTACGGAAAAGTTTTAGAAGAAAATCCAAAGCAAAAATCTACACAGATTATTAAAGAGCTTAACGATTTGGTAGCAAAAGATGATGATTTTGAAAATCTTATTTTACCTTTGCGTGACGGAGTAAACTTCTTAAGAAGGAAATAAAATAAGGCTAAGTTTAAGGTTAAGATTTTACAGCGTATTTTTCTCAGCCTCAACCTCGACCTATAACCTTAATATAAATTGATGGATAAAGGAATTTGTATCGTGACTGTTGCGCCTGTTCGTGCTGAAAATTCGGATAGAGCAGAAATCGTTACTGAAATTTTGTATGGCGAAAGTGCAGATATTTTGGAAGTAAATAAAAACTGGACGAAAATAAAAATGCACTACGACGGCTATGAAGGCTGGATGGATACCAAACAGATCAAGCCTGTTACAGAAGAATATCTTGCCAACAGAAAAGTGACTTTAATTACGGAAGATTTTTCTTCTGTAATGACTCTTGACGGGAAAACTTTGCTTTCGATGGGTTCTGAAGTAGAATTTCCTGCAGTTGCATCCAGAAGAAGTCATGATATACGTGAAAGTATTGCTTTAACGGCAAAAGAATTTCTGAACATTCCTTATTTGTGGGGCGGAAAAAGCTTTTTTGCAGTTGACTGTTCCGGTTTCGTACAGCTCGTTTATAAAATTCACAATGTGAAAATGCCGAGAGATACTTCTCAACAAGTTGAAGTAGGAGATTCTCTCACTTTTGTAGAAGAAAGCCGGCCAGGAGATTTGGCTTTTTTTGAAAATTCTGAAGGTAAAATTATTCATGTAGGAATTATGCTCGACAATCAAAAAATTATTCATGCTTCCGGAAAAGTGAGAATAGACACATTAGATTCCAGCGGGATTTTTAATAAAGAAATGAATAAACATACTCACAAACTGAGAGTGATTAAAAGCATTCTTTAAACTCTTATGGAAACTGTAATTCTTACTGTTTTTGATATTCTGAATTTAGTATTGATTCTGTTTTTATGGATTTATACTTTAAGAATATTTAAAAAACTTCCTGAAAAACTTCCCACTCATTTTGATTTTGAAGGAAAGCCTGATCATTTTGGAGGGAAAAGATTTGCTTTTTTTCTCCCTGTTTTAGCGGTCATATTTTATGTGGTTTTCTTTTTTATAACAAAACATCCCGACACCGGAAATTTTCCGTTTGAGATTACTGAAGCAAACCAGAAAACACAGTTTCTTATCATGATTTTTCTGCTGAAATGGCTTTTATTTCTTGTTTTATTGATGTTTTTAAATATTCAGGATTATACAATTCGATACAGTTTTAATTCAGACTCGAAAGCAAGAGTTCATATTTTATTATTTATTCCTTTTATTTTTATCAGCGTAATGGCTGCAATAATTTCGGCTTATATTTATAAATAAAAAACAAAAAATATTTTTAAAACTAATCATGAAAACCGCAAAAACATTAGCTCAAATCTCAAGTTCTAAAGGCTTTCAGCTCTCAGAAATTTTGGTAAACTGGATTTATTATACTGAGGAAACTGTGATTCTGGCATATTCTGAAATCAAAAGAAGAGGAATTCAAATTAATGAAGAAATTGAAAAGCTGATTACAACTTTTTCTGAAGCTCAGGGAAAAACGATTTTGCAGCTTGAAACGGAATTGTTTGAAAGTAAAAATGTAGCCAATTATCAGGAATATTATAACACTTTATCTACATTTTCAGAAACATCAAATGACGACCATAAAAGGCTTGAGAAATTGAGACGAGATCAAATGTTCCAAAGAGAAGTTGTAGAAAAAAAACAGGCCAATAAAGATGTTTTGTATGGCGGATTGTGGTTTGTAGGCGGTCTTGCTGTTACTTTGGTTTCGTTAGGAAGCGGAAAAGGCGGACCAATTGCTTACGGTGCGGTGATTTTTGGAGGAATTCAGTTTTTTAGAGGATTAATGAAAAGTTAATGACTTTCTTATACACCATATTTGTAAATCTTCTCATTTTCGGAATGAAAGTTTTGTCGTTGTTTAATGATAAAACTAAAAAAGGCGTTGAAGGAAGAAAGCGTTCTTTGGAGATTGTGAAGTCTGCATTTTTGTCTTCTGATAAAATTTTGTGGATGCACGCTGCAAGCCTTGGAGAATACGAACAGGGGCTTCCTGTTTTAGAAAAACTCAAAAAAAACTTTCCGAATCATAAAATTCTTATTACTTTCTTTTCTCCTTCGGGATATGAAAATGTAGTTAAGAAAAAACACATTGCAGATGCGGTTTGTTATCTTCCTTTCGACAGAAAAAGTATGGTGAAAGAATTTGTTTCTCTATTTGATTGTGAATTTTTTTTTACCGTTAAATATGATTATTGGTATAATCTTTTGGCAGAACTTAAACATAAAAATGTAAAAATATTTGTGATTTCAGCGTTGTTTTATGAAAGACAGTCTTTCTTTACAACGTATGGGAAATGGTTTGTAAGACAGTTGAAACAAAATGTAACTTGGTTTTTTCATCAGACACAGCATTCGTATGTTTTGGCTAAACATATTGGTCTACTAAATTCTTCGGTAACCGGAGATACCCGATTTGACAGAGTAAAACAACTAAGGCTTCGTAATAATCATGTAGATTTCGTTGAAGAATTTATCGGCGGTAAAAAGGCAATTGTTTTTGGAAGTTCATGGCAAGCGGAAGAGAAAATTGCAAAAATAATCTCTGAAAAAAATGAAGATTTAAAAATAATTATTGCTCCACACGATTTGAAAAGAGTAGATAATTTAAAAGAAATTTTTCCCTCTGCAATTTTATACAGCGAATTGCAAAACTCTCCAACACTCCAACCCTCAAACTCTCCAACGCTCATCATCGACAGCATAGGATTACTTTCCAAATTATATTCTTATGCAGATGTTGCAATTGTAGGAGGAGGTTTTCATGATGCAGGTCTTCACAATATTTTGGAGGCAGCAACTTTTGGTGTTCCTGTGATTTTCGGAAATCATTACAAGAAAAACCCTGAAGCAGATCAATTAATTTTAGCTAAAGGCGGTAAATCTTTTGAGAACGAAAACTTAGCGGCTCAATTTGTTTTAGATTTATTTAAAAATGAAAAAATTCGATTAGAGATGTCTGAAAATGCTGAGCAATTTGTGACTAAGCAACCCAATTCGTCAGAGCTTATTCTTCAAAAAATTTTATCACTTTAAAAATCCCTGATTCTTAATATCTTTTATAATTAAATCAAAATGATCCGGAATTCTATCGGTGTTGAACCAATTGAAATCTATTCCGTTATTGATAAATAGTTTTTCAAGATAAATATTAGCGGTGATTTTGTCGTGTGCAACTGAAAGGTATTCATCGATTTCCATCCAATAATCTTCATCTAGTTTTTTAGTTAAAGCTAATGCTTTTACAATTTTATTGATGATGTAAAGATAAAGTTTGTAGACATCATTGAATCTCTGTCTGCTCAGTTTTTCGTTGCTTTCCAGAATTTCATTGATCAATAAAAGGTTTAAACTAATATCACCAAATTTATCGGTTGTTACTTTTACGTGTTCTGTAATCTGAGCACTTATTTTTCGGATGAGTACAATGAAATATTTTTGATTGCTGATGTATTTAGAAGCATATTCTACTTTTTCTTTAATCAGTTCTTCCATCGCATCACGTTTCTGATCAACGGTTTCTTCATCGATTAATTCAAAATATAATTTTTTAGATAAAATTTCATCCTTTCTCAATAATCTGAAAATGAGTCGGTCTTTTTCTACTGATGAAAGTTGACTTAATGCTGCTTTAAATTCTTTAGAATACTCCATTAATTAAATATTTTTGAATATTTCATAAATCCGTTTAATGCCCAGTTTGCAGTGTAGTAAAGAGATTTTAACGTAGAAAATTTCATAAAATCTTTATAAACTAGATACTGGTCTTTAATGATATTTTGCTTCTTTCTTGAAATGCTGTTTTCACGCATTCTGTATTTCGCCATTGTTTTCGGAAGCGGTTTTCCTTCGGGAATTTTCTTTAATAAATTCAGCCACATTACGTGATCTTCTCTTTTGCTTCCTTCCGGGAAAAATTCTTTTCCGACTCTCTGTGAATCATACATGGATGATAGAAGAGAAAGTCTGCAGGTTTTAAGCAAATTATTAAAAGTAACTTCTTTGTCGGCTTTAAAATCTTCAATTTTCGGAATTAAATTTTCATCACATCTTGCATAATTAGAATAGGCAATTTCTGCATTTTCGTACTTCATAAAATTAATCATTTCTTCGAGGAAATTGGGTTCCCAAAAATCATCGGCATCAAGAAAAGTAATAAATCTTCCGGAGGCTTGCTCTAGAGAAAGGTTTCTTGCGTGACCTGCCCCACCGTTTTTTTTAGCAACAATTAATTTTATTCTGAAATCCTGATGTTTTTGAATAATTTCTACGGAATTATCTGTCGACTGATCATCTGTAATAAGCCATTCCCAATCGGTAAAAGTTTGATTCATTACCGAGCTGATGGTTTCTTCTAAAAAAAGAGAAGAATTGTAACAAGGAGTAATGATGGAAACTTCGGGCATGTGCTTTTTTTGCAAATATAAGGCTTTGCGAATAGATTTTCTTCGGCGAATTTCTAAGGAAATGTAAATTATACTTCAAAATTCAAAAAAAATGATTGAATTTTTAAAAAAAATCATAATTTTAACGCTTGAAAAATTTGATCTATGAAGAAATTAGCATTATTTGCAGGATTATCATTATTGGCTTTTACAGGATGTAACGACGATGACGCGCCGGAACAGGTATTTCCTATTGTAGGAACGTGGTCTCCAACCAAAGAAGTTAAAACTCAGGTTCCAGCTGATGGAGTCGGATTTTCTGACGAAATAGTTTACACAGACTGTCAAAAAGAATCTAGATGGGTTTTTAATGAAAATTCTTCGGGTAAAAGAACCAATAGAGATATGGCGGGAGCAATAACGCCAACTTGTAGCACAATATCTGAGCGTAACTTCACTTATGTGTACGATTCTTCTGAGAAAAACTTCGAAATTAAATACCAGGGAACTGTGGTTGCAGATAAAGGTAAAGTAACTTTGCTTGACGCAGAAACTTTAAACCTGAAAATTGAAGACACTACAGATCCTACAATCTACAAGTCTACAACGTATACTTTTAAAAGAATTCCGCAATAATAATCAGTATTTCATATTACTATATAATCTCATCTTTTAGGTGAGATTTTTTTTGTTTTGTGAGGATTACATTGTAATTAATTCAAAATTAAATTTACATTTATTTTATAATCATTATTTTTGTGAAACTAGATTGAGAATTGATAGTGAAATTAATTCTAATATCTAAAGTCTAACATCTAACATCTATAATAAAAAGTGTTTTACGATCATCAGCAGATAGAAAAAAAGTGGCAGAAATACTGGGAAGACAATCAAACATACAAGACTTCCAATAATACAGACAAACCGAAATTTTATGTTCTCGATATGTTTCCATATCCGTCGGGAGCGGGGCTTCACGTAGGTCATCCGCTTGGATATATTGCGTCGGATATTTATGCGAGATATAAAAGACATCAAGGTTTTAATGTTCTTCACCCGGTTGGTTATGATAGTTTTGGGCTTCCTGCTGAACAGTATGCAATACAAACGGGAACGCATCCTGCGATTACAACTGAGCAAAACATTACAAGATACGAAGAGCAATTAAGAAAAATTGGTTTCTCTTTTGACTGGAGTAGGGAAGTGAGAACTTCAGACGCTTCTTATTATAAATGGACGCAATGGATTTTTATTGAATTATTCCATTCTTGGTATAATAAAGATACAGACAAGGCAGAATCTATCGATACTTTGATCAAGCACTTTGAAGAAAAAGGAACGGAAGGTTTAAATGCCAATCAAAATGACGAATTAAACTTCACTTCAGAAGAATGGAAAAATGCTTCTGAAATTGATAAAGAAGATATTTTATTAAACTATCGTTTAGCTTACAGAGCAGAAACGACGGTGAACTGGTGTCCTGCTTTAGGAACCGTTTTGGCAAATGATGAAATAAAAGACGGTAAATCTGAAAGAGGAGGCTTCCCTGTTTTCCAGAAGAAAATGATGCAGTGGAGTATGAGGATTTCTGCTTACTCTGAAAGATTATTACAAGGTCTAAAAACTTTAGACTGGCCACAACCTTTGAAAGATGCCCAAGAATACTGGATTGGAAAATCTCAGGGAGCGCAGGTTCAATTTAGTGTAGATGGTCACGACGAAATTGTTGAGGTTTTTACAACAAGACCCGACACTATTTTCGGTGCGACTTTTATGGTATTGGCTCCAGAAAATCCTTTAGTGGAAACAATTACCACGGCTGAACAAAAAGCTGAAGTAGATACTTATATTGAAGAAACTTCTAAGAAAACCGAGAGAGACAGAATGTCTGACGTGAAAAACGTTTCGGGTGCTTTCACTGGAACTTATGCAATCAATCCGTTTAGCGGAGAAAAAATGCCGATCTATATTTCAGATTATGTATTGATGGGTTACGGAACGGGAGCTGTAATGGCTGTTCCTGCGCACGACGAGCGTGACCATAGATTTGCGAAGAAATTTAATCTTGACATAAAAAAAGTTGTAGAAACGGAAGAAGACGTTCAGGAAAAGTCTTTTGATTCTAAAACCAGCGTTTGTGTAAATTCTGATTTCTTAAACGGATTAAATTACGACGAGGCAAAAGCATTGATTATTGATGCTATTGAAAAGAAAGGAATTGGTCATGGAACTACGAACTACAGACAGCGTGATGCGATTTTCTCAAGACAAAGATATTGGGGAGAACCAGTTCCTATATATTATAAGGATGGAATGCCTTATACATTGCCGACTTCTGCATTGCCTTTAGAGCTTCCTGAAGTTGAAAAATATTTACCAACAGAAGATGGAGATCCACCACTAGGAAATGCAAAAACTTTTGCTTGGGATGAAGCGAATCAGAAAATTGTTGATACCAATTTAATTGATGATCAAACTATTTTCCCTTTAGAATTATCTACAATGCCGGGTTGGGCAGGAAGCTCTTGGTATTTCTTGAGATATATGGATCCTAAAAATGATGAGGTTTTCACCAATAAAGAACTTTCAGATTATTGGGGACAGGTAGATTTATATATTGGAGGTAGCGAACACGCAACCGGTCACTTATTGTATTCTCGTTTCTGGAATATGTTCTTAAAAGACAGAGGATATATTAATCATGATGAGCCTTTCCAAAAGTTGATCAACCAAGGAATGATTTTGGGAATGAGTGCTTTTGTGTATAGAATTGATGGCACGAATCAATATGTATCGAAAAACTTAGCGAAAGATTATAAAACTCAGGCAATCCACGTTGATGTATCTTTATTAAAAGGGACAACTGACGAATTAGATACTGAAGCATTCAAAGCGTGGAGACCAGATTATGCAGATGCAGAATTTATTTTAGAAGACGGAAAATACATCACAGGTCGTGAAGTAGAAAAAATGTCTAAGTCTAAATACAATGTTGTAAACCCTGATGATATCTGTAATGAATATGGAGCAGACGGTTTAAGGCTGTATGAAATGTTCTTAGGTCCTTTGGAGCAATCGAAGCCGTGGAATACTCAAGGTTTAAGCGGAGTTTACGGTTTCCTGAAAAAATTCTGGAATCTTTATTTTAATGGTGAGGTTTTTGAGGTGTCAGACGAAGAACCTACAAAAGCGGAGTATAAAGTTTTGCATACCTTAATAAAGAAGGTGGTTTACGATATCGAGAATTTCTCTTTCAATACCTCTGTTTCTTCATTTATGATTGCTGTCAACGAATTGCAGAAATTAAAATGTAACAAACGCAATATTTTAGAACCTTTAGCCGTTATCATTTCTCCATATGCGCCACATATTTGTGAAGAATTGTGGAGTTTATTAGGAAATAAAGAATCTATTGAGTTTGAAAGGTTTCCGATTTTGGATGAAAATTATTTGATTGAAGACGAAATTGAGTATCCTGTAAGCGTAAATGGTAAGATGAAATTTAAAATTGCTCTTCCTGCAACATTATCTGCTAAAGAGGTTGAAGATTTAGTGCTTCAGAATGAAAAAATGGGAATGCTTTTGGAAGGTAAAACCCCTAAAAAAATCATCGTTGTGCCAAAAAAAATCGTTAATATCGTAATTTAAAAGAAATTTAACATTGCTAAAATCAAAAATTTAGAGGTTTTAAATTTTTGATTTTCTAACGTATTTTGTAAAATTAATAAATATTAATAAAATTTTTAGATATAATTACGATATCGGAATCTTATTAATTTATCATTATGAAAAAAAGGCAAAATGTTATTTGATACTATTGGATTTTAATTAATTTTGCCTTTATTTTACAACTTTAAAATTTTAAAACAATATAATTTAGTTAAATATGGAAATGAATGTTTCAAAAAATGATGAGCAAGTAGTTGCTAGAAAAGCAGGAGGTCTTAATCCAGCTGTAATTATTCCTATTCTATTAGTTATAGGAATTTGTATTTGGTTATTCGTATTGGGTAGCCCGGGTAACTTTAAAGCTGATCCAAGATTGGCAGGTGCATCAGTAGCGTTTTCTGATGTTGAAGGTAAAGAGATGCATCCTGAAGGATTTTTAGGTATGATCTACATGGGAGGTATTATTGTACCATTATTGGTAACATTCATGATTACTGTAATTGTTTTCTCATTTGAAAGATATTTTGTTTTAAACAAAGCTTCAGGTGCAGGTAACGTAGATAACTTCGTAGTAAAAGTAAGAAGTTTATTAAATAGCAATAAAGTTGACGAAGCTTTAGAAGAGTGCGACAGACAACAAGGTTCTGTAGGGAATGTTGTGAAAGAGGGTCTTACTACTTACAAAGCTTTAGCTCACGATACTACTCTTAACAAAGAGCAGAAAATGGTTGCTCTAAACAAAGCAATCGAAGAGGCTACAACTCTTGAGATGCCAATGTTAGAGAAAAACATGATGATTCTTTCTACTTTAGGTACTGTTGCAACATTAGTAGCACTATTGGGAACAGTAATCGGGATGATTAGAGCATTCTTCGCTTTAGGAGCTGGAGGTGGTACTCCGGATGCAGCTGCATTATCAATCGGTATCTCTGAAGCATTGATCAACACGGCATTAGGTATTGGTACTTCTGCAGTAGCGATTATCCTTTACAACTTCTTTACTTCTAAAATTGACGGATTGACTTATAAGATCGATGAGATCGCTATGAGCATTCAGCAGTCTTTTGCAGAATTTCACTAAGAAATAGTGAACCTGTGTTTTTACACAAAAAAAGAAGTTTTAATAATTAGATAATAAATAATGGCGAGAATAAAACCAAAAAGACATGGTGTAGTTACGGATATGACCGCAATGTGCGACGTTACGTTCCTACTACTTACGTTCTTTATTATGACCACTCAGTTCAAAAAGCCTGATGTGGAGCAGATCAAACCGCCATCTTCAATCTCAGAGAAGTTACTTCCTGATGCAAGTTTAATGACTATTAATGCTACACCGGACGGGAAATTTTATTTCCAACCTGTAGAAAATGCAACAGAGAGATTAAAGCTTTTAGAAAAAATGGGCAAAAAGTACAATGTTACTTTTGATGATAAACAAAAAGCTTCATTCCAAAAAGTACAAGCGATTGGTGTTCCTATGAACCAATTGAGAAGCTATTTGGATTTGCCTGAAGATGAGCAGAAAAATTATAAGAGTCCTACCGGGATTCCTATGGATAGTACAAATAAGCAGTTAACAGACTGGGTAGAGCAAAGTTTAAGCGTTAATCCTGATTACAAATTAGCAATCAAAGGAGACGTTACTACAGAATATCCTAAAGTAAAAAGTTTATTTGAGGGTTTAAGAGATATTGATTTTCTTAAATTTTGGTTGATTACGTCTCAAGAAGGTAAACCTAACGAATAATTAAGAAGAAGAAATGGCAGAAGTACAAGTACAGGATAAGAGTGCCAAAGGTGGCAAAGTACGATCCAAGAAAAACAACCCCAGAGTCGATATGACTCCGATGGTTGACCTTAATTTCTTACTATTGATGTTCTTTATGTTTACATCAACCTTTAGTAAACCAAATGTGATGGATTTGGGTCTTCCGGCAAAACCGAAAGATAAAAATCAGCAACAACCTCCGACTGAAATTGACTTATCAAATTCAATTACTTTATTATTAGGAAAAGACAACAGAGTTTTTTGGCATCAACAGGATCAAGCAGGTCTTAATGATCAGACTATGATTGAAACTAGCTTAGATAGAGAAGGAATTAGAGAGATTATTAAGCAAGCAAAAGCAAGGGCTAAAAAGAAAGATCTGTTTACAGTGATTATTAAGCCTACTGATGATGCAGTATATAAAAACTTTGTAGATATTCTTGACGAAATGGCGATTACAAAAAGCGAAAGATATGGGGTTACCGATCTGAAGCCTTATGAAAAAGCTGTTTACGATAAGAAAGTTGGTAACTAATTTGTTACTACAAAGTATATAACATTTAAATTTGCAATACAATGGCAGATGAAAATATTTACAGTCAAAATCTTACTTTAGACGAGATTGTATTTGAAAATAGAAATAAAGAATATGGTGCTTACGATTTAAGACATCAGTATCCTAGATTACTGACAAAGTCTTTTATCATCGGTACAGGATTATTCTTGGTGACTGCTTTATCTCCTTTTATTTATATGACTATTAAGAGTATGAATGAAAAGGAAGCTGTAGAGGTGAAATCTGATTTGGTTGAAATTATCGAAGAAGATCCTATCATCGAGCAGCCAAAAGAAGAAGAACCACCGCCACCGCCACCGCCAGTGGAAGAGGAAAAAATTGAGATCATCCAAAACGTAGTTCCGGAACCGGTGAAAGCTCCCAAAGTTGAGACTCCGCCACCTCCAATTTCTAAGCAATTAGAAACAACTACTGGTTTGGTTAATCAGGAAGGGGTAAAAGCTCCTGCTTATACGCCACCACCACCGCCACCATCTACAGGTAATAAAACCTCTACAGCTGAAGTTAAGCCTCAAGTGAGTGATACTCAGGTGTATAGTGAGGTTGAGCAGACTGCAGAATTCCCAGGAGGGATTAATGCCTTCAGAAAGAAAGTTTCTGAAAACTTTGATTCATCGGCAATTGAAGGTGCAGATGGAGTGGTGAAAGGAGAAGTGACATTTGTAGTTGAAAGAGACGGAAGTATTACTGACGTTAAAGTAACGGGTAAAAACTCAGATTTTAATTCTGAAGCAGTAAGAACCGTAAAATCTATTAAAAACAAATGGGCTCCTGCAAAAATTAATGGTCAAACTGTACGTTACAGATACAGACTTCCATTAGCAATGCAACCGCCAGAATAAGTTATTAATTTATTTTAAATAATAATTAAAAAAGAGAAGCTTATGCTTCTCTTTTTATTTTTTTTAATATTTTTGTTGTATGATGTTCAATTGGTTATCCTTGGTCGCAGGAATTTGTTACGTTGTCTTAGGAATCGTAATGATGGTTTACAAATTCCTCGAGCCAATATATGCATACTCTCTGGGAGCAGTATTAATACTTTACGGAATCTTCAGGATTTGGAGAGCAATAGCAAAATTCAGAAATACTGACGAAGATGAAGATTAATGCTTTTCTTTCAATGCTTTTTTTCATGGTTTTGATGACGAACTGTTCAAAAAAAGTAGAAAATACGGTTTCGTATAACAAAGGCGAAATGACAATTTTAACAGACGAATCTTTTAAAAGTGTTACTGAAGCTTTGGCAGAAGGATATATGATTAGCTATCCTGATACTAAAATAAAAGTAGTTACACAGAAAGAAGACTTGGGATTTCTTGATTTACTAAATAATAAAGCAAGAATTGCGGTAATGTCTAAAGTATTATCTCCTGAAGAAGTTAAAGCCTATGAAGATAAAGTAGACATGAAGATAGAACCAGCAAACTTTGCAGCTGATGCTGTCGTGTTTTTTGTTCCAAAAGATTCTGAGAAGTCAAGTATTACAATGGAAGAAATTACTTCTGGATTGCAGTCTGATGAGAAGAATTTTGTATTTGACGGAACAAATTCAAGTAACCTAAACTTTGTCGCTCAAAAACTGAATAAGCTTCCTAAAGATTTGAAATTCTCAATTATTCCTGGAAGTGTAAATGTTATCGAAGAATTAAACAAATATCCTAATAAAATTGGGGTAATCGGTTTAAATACAATCAGTAGACCTTACGATAAAGAAGCTGAAAAATTAAGAGGAATGATCAAAATTCTTCCTGTTGTAAGTAAAGGTCAATCTTACTCTCCAGACTTTAGCGGTCTTCGAGAAATGAAATATCCCTTTACAAGAGTTTTGTATTTTCTTACCAATGAAGGCGGTTTTAATATTGCAAATGGTTTTATAAGATATTCTTGTACCCATTTAGGCCAAAAAATCGTTCAAAAGGAAGGTTTACAGCCTTATAACATTTATCCGAGAGAGGTACAGATGCGTTAAAAAATATTAAAAAATACCATGTTTCAAACCGATTTATTATATTGGTCTGAAAATTGTGTATTTCTAATTCGGTTTTTTAGAATACAGATTTAAAAATAATAATGAAAGATATAATGATTATGAATGTAAAGAAGATTGCTTTAGGAGCATCAGTGGTATTTTTTACCAATTTTGCCTTTGCACAGACATTGCAGGATGGTATTAACAGCATGGATAGCGATAAGTTTGCTGCTGCGAAAACCAATTTCACGTCTATGATTGCAAAAGAACCTACAGCAGAAAATTATTTCTATTTAGGAAATACTTTTTTAAGACAGGGCGAACCAGATTTTGCTCAGGCTACAGAAAACTTTAATAAAGGTTTGGCTGCAGATAAAAAAAGCTATTTAAATCAAATTGGTTTAGCTACAGTTAAACTTGGTAAAGGTGATAAATCTGCTATTGCAGAAATCCAGAAAATAGTTTCAGATTCGAGAGAAAAAGACGCAGCAGTATTATTCAGAGCGGCTGAAGCATTGACTTTATTCGAAAAAAATAACTCTCCCGATTTAGCAGTTCAATTTTTGAATAAAGCTATTGAAAGAGCTTCTAGAAAAGAAGTTCCTGCTTATTATTACTATACTTTAGGAGATGCATACAGACTAAAAAGAGCTCCGGGAGACGCAATGACTGCGTATGATAATGCATTGCCATTAGCAAAAAATAAAGCTTCAGTTTATACAAGAATAGGAACTTTATGGATGGCGGCTCAACAGTGGCAACAAGCTAAAACAAGTATTGATAAAGCAATTTCAACAGATGCTACTTATGCACCGGCTTACAAAGCTTTAGCAGCTTATGATATTAAATATCAGCAGAATGAGAAGGCAACTCAGGATTTGATTAATTATACAAAGTATGCAGATGAAGATCCTTATACTCAATTAGAAATTGCAAAATTGTATTTTACTAATGAAGATTATGCCAACTCAAAAGCTATTTTAGATAAAATTTTTGATAAGATTGATGATCCTATTAAATTTAAACTAAGATCATACGTAAATTACGGTGATGGTCAATATGCGGAAGCAAAACAAAATATGGATGCTTTCGTGTCTAAAGCTGAAAAATCAAGAGTTCAGCCTGCTGACCAGGGTTTGATGGGATTAATTGCTGCAGGATTAGCTAAAACTGAAACTGATGCAGCTAAAAAATCAGCTTTACAGGCAGAAGCTCAACAAAAAATTGGTTTGGCTAAAGCTGCTAAAGATGAAACATTGAAGTGGGATATGGAATTGGCTAAAATCAACGGAGGAGGGGCTTCCCAGGCTTCTGTAGATGCAGGACCAACCACTCCGGAAATTGAGTCTTTCAAAAAATTAGTTGCTGCAAACGCACAAGATTCTGATGCATTATACAAATTAGCAAATGCTTATCAGGATGCTAAAAACTGGAATGGAGCTGTTTTAACATGGCAAAAAATGATCGGATTGCTTCCAGATTGGGCACCTGCATATTATAGCCAAGGTTATGCTTATCAGCAAGCAGGAAATAATGATGCTGCAAAAATTTCTTACGAGAAATTTATTTCAACTGTAAAACCTGCAGATGTGGAGGCTAACAAACAAACTCTTGCTTACGCATACTTTGCAGTGGCATATCTTGAAAAAGATAAAGATCTTGCAAAAGCAAAAGATTATGTTGCAAAATCTTTACAGTTAGATCCTTCTTATCAGGATGCTGTAAAACTAAATGCAGAAATCAATAAGTAATTTAAAATTTAAATTATTCATATAAAAACTTCCCATTCGTAATGTTTGGGAAGTTTTTGTTTAAACCTTATCTTTGAATTGATGAACTGCGACTTTAAAATCAAAAAAGTGAAGCAATTTCATTATTTAAATTATTATTAAAATATGAAAACAGATATACTTGCTTTTGGTGCTCATCCAGACGATGTAGAATTAGGATGTGGAGGAACAATTGCTAAATTAATTTCAGAAGGAAAAACATGTGTTATTGTTGATTTAACGAAAGGCGAACTTGGGACAAGAGGAACAGATCAGACAAGAAAGGAGGAAGCAACTGAAGCAGCCAAAATTTTAGGAGTTGCTGCAAGAGAAAATTTAGGATTAAAAGATGGTTTCCTTGTTAATTCTGAAGAATATCAGATGGAGGTTGTAAAAATGGTTCGCAAATATAGGCCAGAAATCGTTTTAGCCAATGCAATTGATGATAGACATCCAGATCATGCAAAAGCTGCAAAATTAGTGTCGGATGCGTGCTTTTTAGCTGGGCTGCGAAAAATTGAAACTGTTTTGAATGGTGAAGTTCAGGAAGTATGGAGACCCAAACAAATTTTCCATTATATTCAGTGGAAACATATTCAACCGGAATTTGTTATTGATATCTCTGAACATCTTGAAAAAAAGCTGGAAGCTTGTATGGCATTTAAAACTCAATTTTATGATCCAACTTCTAAGGAACCTGAAACTCCGATTACGTCAAAAGACTTTTATGAAAGCTTAACGTACCGTGCTCAGGATTTGGGGAGACTTTCGGGAGTGGCTTATGCTGAGGGATTTACGTCTGAGAAGTTAATTGCAATGAAAAATTTTGATGGAATTGTTTGGTAATTAAAAATTCTTTCTTATATTTGCACCACCAAAAACGGTGATTGTAGCTCAGTTGGTTAGAGCGTCGGATTGTGGTTCCGAAGGTCGGGGGTTCGAGACCCCTCATTCACCCCACAGTAAACACATTTTCTTTTTGAAAATGTGTTTTTTTTGTTTAAGAAAAGAGTAAATGGATTTCCAAAAATAAAATGGAAATAATCAGCCATAAAAAAAGCATCCTTTTTCAGATGCTTGTGTTTTTTTAGATATGTTTTGATTTAAACTTCGTCGTCAGAATCTATAGTGTAAGTTCTGCTTTTAAAATCTTTATCATGCTTTTCTGAAATTACATCTTCACCTTTTTCGTTAATGATGAAATCTGTGGACTCATTAAACATCTCCTGAAAACTTTTAAAATCTTCTTTGTAAAGATAAATTTTATGCTTCTCGAATGTAGCTTCTCCATTCTCTCCGAAATTCTTTTTGCTTTCGGTAATCGTAAGATAATAATCTCCTGCTTTAGTCTCGCGCACATCAAAGAAATAAGTTCTTCTCCCCGCTTTTAACACCTTAGTGAAAATTTCATTTTCATGGCGTTCCTTGTATTCACTCATTATTAGATATTTTTTTTTAATCTTGTTAAGAACAAATATAAAATATTTCTTTTAATCACAAAATTTTTTTTATGATTTATTTAACAATTCCAAATGTTTTGACTATGCGGTTGCAGAATTGGTAATTTCGCTAAGATTAAGAATTTTGTCGGCTCTTTGTGCGCTAGACTCTCTATGTGTGATGATTATGGAAGTTGCATTATTGATTTTGGTGTCAATATTTTCAAGGATATTCTGCTCGGTTTCTGTGTCTAATGCAGAGAGAGAATCATCAAAAATAATGATATTCGGGTCTTTTATGAGCGCTCTTGCGATGCATATTCTTTGTTTCTGACCTCCCGAAAGCATCACTCCACGTTCTCCTACCATGGTTTTGTACTGCTCTTTAAACTCAACAATATTTTTGTGAACGTCTGCGATTTTAGAATATTCTACCACTTTTTCGTGAGTAGGATTGTCGATAGAGAATCCGATATTATGCTCAATAGTATCTGAAAAAAGATAACTTTCCTGAGGAATATATCCTATGAAGTTTCTGTAATTTTCAAGATTGTGGTCTTTTAAATTTTTACCGTCTATTAGAATTTCACCTTCAGTAGGATCGATTAATCTGCATAGAAGTAAAGCAATGGTCGATTTTCCGCTACCGGTTTTCCCCATAATGGCTAAAGATTTTCCGGCTTCAATTTTAAAACTCAAATTATCTAATGCTTTAATTCCTGTGTTCGGATAAACATAAGACACATTTTTAAATTCAATATCTCCTTTAATAGGATAATTTTCAAAGTTTTTATTATAAATCTCAGATTGCTTTTCCAAAAATTCATTAATTCTCTGCATAGAAGCTTCTGCTCTCTGATTGATTGAAGTTACCCAACCTACCATAGAAAACGGCCAGATCAAAATATTGATGTACATAAAGAAATCTGCAATTTTACCTACAGTAAGTTCACCTGCGATATATTTTTGTCCGCCAATCAGAATGACCGCAACATTCAATAATCCGATTACAAATAAAATAATCGTAAAGAAATACGCTTCTGTTTTTGCTAAATCTAAAGCTTTGTCTTGGTAATCACTTACTTTAATACCGTAATTTTTTTGAATATATTTTTCTTTTGCAAAGTATTTTACCACTCGTATTCCTGAAAAACTGTCCTGTACAAAAGTGGAAATTGCAGACTGGCTTTTCTGCATCACTTTTGATTTTTTATTGATAATCGAACTTACTTTAAATATGATGTAAGACAAAACAGGAAGCGGCAACAACGTCCAAACCGTCATTGAAACATCTGTTTTAATCATATAAAAACTGGTAATCAATAATAAAACAACGAGATTCACCACATACATTACACCTGGTCCCAAATACATTCTTACCGCAACAATATCTTCACTTAATCGGTTCATTAAGTCTCCGATGGTTGTCTGCTTATAATCTGTAAGCGATAAATCCTGATAATGTCTGTAGATTTTATTTTTCAGCTCATATTCAATCCTTCTTGAGGCAACAATGATGGTCTGTCGCATCATAAAAGTGAAAAATCCTGTAAGAAGTGAACAGCCAACAATGATGGCAACATAGATTAAAACCTGCTTATTAAAGCCCAAATTTCCATGCTTCGTCAGTTCATCGACTGATTTTCCGACAAACTGTACTTTATAGATATTAAAAAAATTACTGGCGATGATGAAGAGTAACCCCCAAAACAATAATATTTTGTGCTTCCAAAAGTAAGGGTTCAGAGTTTTCAGTGCTTTCATAAAGTTTCACAAAATTACAAAAATTGAAGCAGACTGAGAATTTCATAAATTTTAAATTTCATATCTTTGCACCCATAAAAAGCTCTTTGAATGTTAGGAAGAAGACAAATCCGTGAAAAAGTAGTAGAATCCGTGTATTCGTACTACCAAAATCCGATCAAATTTGATGTGTTAGAAAAAAACATGTTTTCGGGAATAGAGAAAATCTATAATCTCTATATTTTTCAGTTGAATTTTTTGGTAGGTCTGAAAGATCTTGCAGAACATCAAATGGAAATTGGTAAGAACAAATATTTTAAGACTGATTCAGATGTCAATCCCAATCAAAAATTTATCAACAATCAGGTTTTAAAAAAGCTTGAGGAAAATCCTGAGAGATTATTTTTCTCTGGTCAGCATAAAGACTTGAAGTGGGACTTGCATGATGATATGTTGGTGAAAACTTTTCAGCGTATGACTGCCGGAAAACGTTATCAGGATTTTATGAAGGAAGATGGTTATTCTTTTGAAGATGATCAGAAATTTATCGGTAAATTATTTTTAAGATATGTTGCTGAGAATGATGATTTCCATGATTATATCAGTGATAGAGAATTAACTTGGTCAGACGATATTCACATTGCAAATTCGATGGTTCAAAAGACAATCGGATTTTTGAAAGAAGATGAAGAAAGCCGTACTTTAATTAAAATGATTAAAGATGAAGAAGATAAAACTTTCGCAAGCAAGCTTCTTAGAGATACATTGAATAACTGGGAAACCAATGAGAAAAAACTTTCTGAGCGTCTTGAAAACTGGGATTTGGAGAGAGTAGCATTGATGGATAAAGTTATTTTAACGACGGCTATTTCAGAACTTGACAATTTTCCTTTTACCCCTTCAAGAGTTATTATTAATGAATATATCGAGATTGCAAAAGTATTTGCTACGGATCGTTCAAATATATTCATCAACGGTATTTTAGATAAATATTGTAAAGATTTAAATAGAATATAAATTAAAATTAATTTAATATGAAAAAGACATTATCAATTATTGCTTTGTCTGTAATCGGATTCGGATTGGTTTCTTGCAAAAAAGAAGAAAATAAAGAAGTGCAAAATGCAGAAGTAATCGGTGTAGATTCTACCAATGCACCTGCAGCACCTTCAACTGATTCTACAGTTTCTCCTGTAACTCCTACAGTTGCCGGAACTGAAACTGCAGCTCCTGTAAAATCTAACCAACCTACCACAACAATTGCGTTGTCTGAAAGCAATTTCGATTTTGGAACTATTAAAAAAGGGGCAAAAGTAAACCACGTTTACGAAGTAACCAATACAGGTACAAACCCATTAATTATCTCTGAAGTAAAGCCTGGATGCGGATGTACTGCTCCTGAATTTACAAAAGATCCTATTATGCCGGGTAAAAAAGGTAAAATTACTTTGAGCTTTGATTCTACAAACTTCGACGGAAGCGTACAAAAATATGCTGATGTTTTTGCTAACGTAGAAAAGGCGCCGATAAAATTGACATTCAATGCTAATATTCAACCATAATTAAATGAATATGTTAACATTATTTTTACAAGCACCTGCTCAGGGAAATTCAACAACCATGTTGATGATGATGGGAGTAATGGTTATTGGATTTTATTTTCTGATGATCAGACCTCAAATGAAAAAGCAGAAGCAGGAGAAAAAATTTCAGGAAGAGCTGAAAGTGGGAAGCAGAGTAGTACTTACTTCTGGTCTTCACGGAAGAATTGCTCAGATTCAGGAAGACGGAGTAGTTATTGAAACGCTTTCCGGAAAACTGAAATTTGAAAAAGCAGCGATCTCAAGAGAGTTTACAGCCACTAGATTTGGAGACAAAGCTATGGCTGATAAAAAAGAAGTTGCAGAAACTGAAAAGAAATAATTTAGTTTTAAATAATATTGTGTTTCGGCGGGGTTTGGTTTTGTTTCCGGGCCGGTTATTTTTTTTTTTTTTTAAATATTTTTTTTTTAAATATTTTTTTTTTAAATATTTTTTTTTTAAATATTTTTTTTTTAAATATTTTTTTTTTAAATATTTTTTTTTTTGGGGGGGTTTCCTTTGTTTCACCGCGCCGATTCTTTTTCATGTAATTTTATTTAACAAAATCTCAATATTCTAAATTCATTTCATGATGATGAGATTTGCGTTTATTTATAAAAATGTTTGTGGAATTTATGTTTAAAAAATATATTTGCCCATTAATAAAAGACTAATAAAACCATGAAAAAAACTCTTCTTTGCTTGGCGCTTACTTTGCTAAGTATTATTTCTTTTGCACAGAAAATTCCATTTGAAATTAAAAAAAGCGATATTTTTAAAGATGAATATAAACGTTCATCAATCGTTCTTGTGGAAGACGATGGGAAAGGTGGAGTGGTAGTCATTCGTTCTTACGTTGGTGGTGTTTTTTCTTCAGGATCGGGTTATTATTTTGAACATTACGATTCAAATCTTAAACTCATTAAAGAATTCGAATATGAAATAAATTATTCTAAAGCGGTAAGACAGAGTTCTGTTTTAGGAGTAATTATGGATGGTGACAAGGTAAATATCATCGATTTTATTTATGAAAAAGATCAAAAAGCCTACATCTGCTCTGCAATGTCAGCAAATATCAATGATTTTAATTTTAAAAAAGCTGAATTATTCAGGGTAAATAGTGATGAAATAAAACAATTTGTTTTTTTTAATACAGGTGTTTTTGATGGTGATTCTGGAGCAAGCATGATTGTTAACGAAAATCGTACTGCATTTGCGGTAACAGTAGATATAAAAGACAAAAATGCAGAAACACATCGAATGTTTGTGTTTGATCAATCGCTTCAGAAAAACATTGATCATACTTTTAAAAGAGAGATAAAAGATAGAAAATTTGTTTACGAAAATATTGATGTTTCTAAAGACGGAAAAACAATTTATGTTCTCGGGAAAGTATACAGCGATGAAAAAAAGAAGAAAAAAGAAGGCGGAAAATACCAATATGAATTAACTCGAATTACAGGCGATAACGAAAAAACTCAGATTTTTGATTCTAAAGAACATTTTGTGGCATCTCTTAATCCAATTGTTTTTGAAGACCGTTTAATATGCCTTGGTTTTTATTCAGATTTACGAGATTATAGATTCAAAGGAATTTCTTATTTCGAGCTAAATCCTGTCACTTTAGAAATGAAAAAAGCCAAATACAATCCGTTTACTGAGCAATTTATGATTGATAAATACGGAAAAGACAAAGATAAAGAGTTGAAAAACCTCTCTTTTAGAAAAATAATTACAACTCAAAACGGAGATATTATTTTTAATGCAGAAGAGTTTTATATAAGATCATATTATTATTCATCACCACAAGGCGGCGGATATTCGCGTACCAATTATCATTATGATGATATTGTTACGGCAAGACTTAATTCGAATGGTGAAATTGTTTGGGCAAGAAATATTAATAAAAGACAGGTAACTGCTGGAGACGAATCTTTTATTTCTTACACTTCAGCTGCTGTTGGCAACGATGCTTATTTCTTTATCAATACAGGTGAAAAAGTAAAAAAACTGAGCAACGACAGAATACAGTTTGGGCAAACCAGTCCCAAAAAAGCCAATCTTAATATTATCCGTGTTAATCAAAATGGAGATTTTGATTATCAGGAAATTTTAGATAATGAAGAAAATGAAGTTCCGTTTATGGTTTCAAATGGCGCTATTTCTGGTGATTCTGTTTATTTCATTGGAAGAAAAGGCACAAAAAAACAAATCTTGAAAATATCTTTATAAACGTATAATAATTTAAAATATTTCGTTTCGGCGGGG
>NZ_JAPDKN010000026.1 GCF_026163565.1 Chryseobacterium sp. YIM B08800 | reverse complement strand
TATTTCTGGTGATTCTGTTTATTTCATTGGAAGAAAAGGCACAAAAAAACAAATCTTGAAAATATCTTTATAAACGTATAATAATTTAAAATATTTCGTTTCGGCGGGGTGAGCTTTGCTCACCCCGCCGAAACGAAATATGTACTTTGGGAAGTGCGTTGTCATTCAGAACGCAGCAAAGCGGAGTGAAGAATCTATCTTAATAACCTTAACCACTTAACGAAAACCTAACGGTTAAAGTTTTAAAATACTTCTCCTTCGTCGAAATGACAAACCGTTTAATCGTCGTGTTTATTCGTGAAAATATTAGTGGAATTTGTGTTTAAAATTTAAAATAAAATATCTTTGCTCAATGAATCAAAACAAAACCGTTCTCATTCTCGGAGCCAATTCTGATGTTGCCAAACAATGTATTTTACAATATGTTGCAAAAGGATTCTCTATAATTGCTGCTTCCAGAAATACCAATTCTTTAAAAATTTTTATTCAGCAAAATAATATTAATTCAAAAGTTTCGGTTTTATCTTTTGATGCTGCAGATTTTGATTCACATCAGAAATTCTATGATCAAGTTCCAATAAAACCACACCTTGTCGTTTACGCAGCCGGATTTTTAGTTGATAATGAAAAAGCATTAAGAGATTTCAAAGGAGCCCAAAAAATGATGACGGTCAATTACATGGGCGCAGTTTCTATTCTGAACATTATTGCGATGGATGAAAGCAATAAAAACTTAGAAAGAATCATCGGGCTATCTTCTCTTTCCGGAGTGAGAGGTCGAAAAAGCAATTTCGTTTACGGAAGTACAAAAGCCGCTTTCACTACTTACTTGGCTGGTTTAAGACAGGAATTAGTTAAGAGAAATATAACAGTTAATGTTTTAGTAAGTGGATATATTAATACAAAAATTAATGCCGGTTTAGACCTCAATAAAAGTTTTCTTATGAAACCTGATTATGTTGCAAAGCATATCGTTAATGCTGGAAATTCTTTTACGATCGTTCCCAATTTTAAATGGAAATTGATTTATTTTATTTTAAAAATCTTGCCGGAAAGCTTGGTGGCAAAATTGCCATAATTATTTTTTTAATCTTGATTTACATTTTAAAAAATCAAGAATCTCTTGATACTGATTCGTTTCATCTTTGTCAATAATAAAAGTAAATGGGCTACCTATTTCAATCGTAATATAAATAGTTTCATTTAAAATCTCATAAGAAACATTTTTCCAGATACTTCTGAGATCATACGGCTCACTTTTAATATGAAATGAGGTATCATCGAAATATAGCTCTGTTACGTAGCTGAATTTTTTGATGCCATCAATATATTGGTTGACTTTAGAAATGTAGTTTGCTTTATTAAAATAGAAGAGAATTAAGGATATGAATATACAAGTTAGGAAAAAATAACCGAGAATTTTAAAAAAATCAATTCTACTTCTATCGCCTTTAAATACACTGTCTATGATTATTAATAATAAAACAATAAAAAGAAAATTTTTTAATAACGATGGAAATTTTTTCTTCCAAGAATGGTAATAATATTTTTCAAGTTGTCTCCTTGTAATTTTTTCATTAAAATTTATTAAAACTTTTAAAGAGTTTTCCAGCATGTTTTTTTACGCAAAAGTATAAGATTACTCCCTATCCTGCAACAACTCCAGCGCCTTCATCATATCAATTCCCTTTCCTAAAACAGGTTTAAACAAATCTCCTTTTTCCTTTATTCTTTCCAAAGCATTTTCAATAGTAAAATCAGTAGGTTTCAAGCCTTTTTTTAGTTCATCCCATTCAATCGGCATTGAAACTGACGCTCCTTCTTTTGGTCTCAAGCTGTAAACACTCGCTAAAGTTTGTCCCTGTCGGTTTTGAAGATAATCGAGATAGATTTTTTTGTCGTCTCTTTTTTGTAAACTTCTTTCTAATGTTGTGATTTTTGGAAGTTTTTCATTCACCTGCTTCATCAGAATGTGGGCAAAATCTTTCACCTGATCATAATCGTACGCTCCGCCCATTGGAATATAAATGTGAATTCCTGTACTTCCTGAAGTTTTACAATACCCTTTTATTTTAATTGAATCTAAAACTTCTTTCACCTGTTGCGCTGTCTCAATCACATCGTTAAAACTATTTTTTTTCGAAGGATCAAGATCCAAAACCAAATAATCAGGATGTTCCAGATCAGGAAGCGAAGAGTTCCACGGATTAAAATCAATGCACCCCAGATTGTTCAGATAAGCTAAGGTCGCTTTATCATTGCAAATAGCGTAATCGATGTATTTATTGGTAGATTCTGAATGAACTTTTGTTGTTTTGATCCAATCAGGAAAAGAATCTCCAGTGTCTTTTTGGTAAAACCCTGAATGATCAATTCCGTTTGGAAAGCGGTTTAAAGAAAGCGGACGGTTTTTCAGATGGGGTAAAATATATTCGGCTACGGACTGATAATATTCTACAACATCGCCTTTGCTGATTTTATCTTTCGGAAAATAAATTTTATCCTGATTCGTGAGCTTTATTTTATGACGGTTCAGTATAATTTCAGTGTCTTTTTCAAGATCACTTTCTGTTTTTTCGGTGGATTTTTTAGTCGTCATATTTTTAGATTTGGCAGTTTTCTGATTAGCTTTTTTAACTGAATTACTGATTTCTTTCGCATCTTTATCTTCTCTGATTACTACAAAAACAGGATGACGGAACATTCCGTCTTTTGTGATTTCAGAATATTTTATTTCGCAAACCAATTCAGGTTTCGTCCATGTTACCGGCATATTTGTTTTAGGAATCGTTTCAAAAGGTGATGTTTTTATCACTAATTTTTTCAGTCTTTGATGAAGCTCATTCAACAAATCATTATTAAATCCGGTTCCGGTATGTCCTGAATAAATCAGTTTTCCATCGATGTATTTTCCTAAAATTAAAGCTCCAAAACCTTGTCTTGAACCTTTGGGTTCTGTAAAACCACAAATTATTGCTTCTTCGGTATTTGTAAATTTTATTTTAAGCCAATCGGAGCTTCGGCTGTTTTCGGTATAAATGCTGTCCGATTTCTTGGCAATCATTCCTTCCAGCTTCATTTTTTTCATCTGATTAAAAAAGGCAATTCCTTTTTCAGGAATATGATCACAGAATTTGATCAGGTCTGTTTCAATTAAAGCATCTTTTAAAAGCTCTTTTCTTTGAATTAAAGGCAGTTCTTCGGTAGAATGACCATTGAGCCAAAGCAGATCAAAAACCTGATATGTTAAAGCCAGATTTGGGTTGTCGCCAATTTGCTGTAATAATTGAAAATTGGGTTTTCCGTTTTCATCGTAAGCGACAATTTCGCCATCAAGAATCATTTTGTGTTTTTGCTGACTGAAATCTTCGGCAATAGTGTCGAATTTTGATAAAAATGAAATACCGTTTCGGGAATAGAAGAGCGGATCCTTTTTGCTAAGATCGGCTACAGCCCGGTAACCGTCCCATTTGATCTCAAAAATCCAGTCTTCGTGATCAAAAGCTTCGTCAGAAGATTTTGCGAGCATAGGTTTGATGAATTTTTCGAGTTTTTTTTCATCAACTAAAGAATTGAACCGTTGAAATTTTGGTTTTGTTTCAGAAGTTATGACTTCTTTTTGCCGCTTTTTAGGCTTTTTTTTTCCTCTAAAAATTTTGTAACCTGTGAATTTTTGGCAGTATTTTCTTCGGCATCATATTTTTCTTCAGCAAATTTATCTTTGTGTTTAATCAAAAGCCAGGCGTTGTTTTCGGCATTTTTCATTTTAACCAAAGCAAATTCTCCTTTTAGTTTTTTACCGTGAAGAATAAATTTTAAAGAACCTGCTTTCAGTTCTTTTAACAATTCTTTTTCATCAGAAAGTTTACTGGTTTCGTCTAAAGGTTCATAAGTTCCGCTGTCCCAGATTTCAACTTGTCCGGCTCCGTAATTTCCTTCAGGAATATTTCCTTCAAAATCTTTATAATCGTAAGGATGATCTTCAACCATCATCGCCAAACGTTTGTCTTCGGGATTTAGTGATGGTCCTTTCGGAACGGCCCAGCTTTTCAGAACGCCTTCCATTTCTAAACGAAAATCATAATGAAGTCTTGATGCAGCATGTCTCTGAATCACAAAAATAAGTTGGTCTTTGCTTTTTTTTGTTTTTCCTTTGGGTTCGGTAGTTTCATCGAACTTTCTCTTATTATTATAATCTTTAAGTACCATAATCACGAAGCATTTTTAGATTTTGGACTTTGTAAACTGGCTTTTAACTGTGCCATTAAATCAATCACTTTGCCTTGTTTTGCAGGTTCTGATTTTTTTAGTTTTACGGTTTTACCTTTTGCTTTTTTCTTAATAATTTTAAGCAGTTCAGCAGAATAAGTATTCTTGTAAAATTTAGGATCAAAAGGCTCTGAAAGCTGCTCGATAAGATTTTTTGCCATTTTCAGTTCGGCAGGTTTGGGAGCTTTTTTGGCAGGAATTTTAAGTTGTTTGTAATCTCTGATTTCCTGATCAAATCTTAATCGGTTTAAAACCAAAACCTCATCATTATAAGGACGAATCATACCGATCGCTTCACTGTCGCGAAGAACAAACGTTCCGATGCCGACCATTTTAGTTTGCTGCAAAGCTTTTATTAAAAGTCTGTAAGCATTTTCACCGTTTTTTTGTGGCTCAAGAAAATAAGGAGTTTCAAAATAAACAGAATCTACTTCAGCTTCTTTTACGAAATGCTCAATAGAAAGAATTTTGGTTTTCTCGGGACTTGCAGCTTCGTAATCTTCATCTTCCAGAACAACGTATTTATCGTCCATAAGATACCCTTTTACAATGTTTGCCCACTTTACTTCCTTGCCTGTTTTTTCGTTAACTCTTTTGAATTTTATATTAGAAAAGTCAGATTTATCCAGCATATCAAGATCGAGTTTGCTGGTTTCTGTCGCAGAATAAATCTTCACAGGAATATTGACTAAGCCAAAACCAATGGCACCGTTCCAAATTGCTTTCATTGTCTTACTTTTTTAGAAAAACTTGCAATGATTGTGCCGTGAGAAAGTTATTTTGTGACTGTGGTACTTATGGGATTTCTTTAAATTTTGATTTCTTTTCGAGATATTGAATTGTTTTATCTAAATTATCCTTGTCGACATTAGCTTTATCTAAAATAAAAGTCATAAAATTTGAAGCTGTGATGTGTAAATATTGATTTTCTAAAATACAATATGTGATTTCATCCCAAATATATTTATATTCAGATTTGTAATTTTTAAAAGAGAAATGTGTGGGAGTAAATTTCCAAATAACATCTTTCGAATTTTCTTTAAGCTCATTACATTCCTTAATCAAAATATTTTCAAATTCCCTTTTATGTTTTTTGTAAATTAAAAAATAGTCAAAGAAATTAATAATATATATTAAACCAATTCCTAAAAGAAAATAACCAAATGGTGGAAAATAAAAAATCATAAACGCAGCCATCGCAAGAAAAAAAATACCGCTTACAAGCCTTTTTTGATTCTTTAATAAATTATTTTTCCATATTCTTTTGAACTCATATTGGTTTATTTTTCTTAAAATTTGTTCCGAATTTGGAGTGTTGTAGGTAAGAGTTTGTTCAATCATATTATAATTATTCATAAAGGGAACTCCCTTTCAGGATATCTGCGAAAATTTGCCAGTCTACTTTTTCTAAATCTATTTCCTGATTTGTGTTTTTATAATATCCATCAATATCTTCTGTATAACGACAGACTGCTTCTAAATAATCTTCAAGAGTTTTATTTTCCCATTGTTCTTTATTTTCAATAAAGTCAGCTCTGAGGTTGTCTATGAATTGAGTAAATTCTTTTTTTGTCATTATTTATTGAGGATTAATAGTGTCTTTTTGAATATAATCTAATTTATCAGTTACAATATCTCCAATGTCTGCATCCAGATAGTATTTTTTAGAAATAATTATATATCTATTTTTTTCATAACAATGCCTAATTACTTCAATAGGAATACCTTCATTATTTTCTAAATTGATATATCCTGTAAAATGATCACATCTGTAACGTCCTTCTGTACCTTGAAAGTTATTAAAAGCATCTTTCAAATCTTCTTGACTAAAAAATATTCCATTAATTTCTGTAGAAATAATTTTATTGTTCTTTAAAGTATTGTGAAAATCTTTTTTTATAATTGCCTTAGCTCCAACAAAACAAAAAGTACTGGCTGTAAGTAGGGTTAATGAAATATATGTTAACCTATCTTTTTTTTCTGAAGATTCTTCTTGTTTGTTTGGAGGGTAATACGTTGATTTTTTTATGATTAATAAAATTAAAAAAACAATTCCGATTATTGCGGAAATAAACCCAAGAGCACAAAGTATTGAGATGAATGTATTCATAATAAAAAAGCGGAGAAAAAATCTCCGCTTCTAATTTATGCTTTTAAATTTAATTTCAATTCCAATTCATCGAGTTGTTCATCAGCAATCGAAGAAGGCGCATCGATCATCACATCTCGTCCAGAATTATTTTTAGGGAATGCGATATAATCTCTGATCACTTCGTTTCCGTCAAGAATGGCTACCAAACGGTCAAATCCGAAAGCTAAACCTCCGTGAGGCGGAGCTCCGTATTTGAAGGCGTTCATTAAGAAACCGAACTGTGCTTCTGCTTCTTCTTTTGAGAATCCTAAAAGATCAAACATTTTAGATTGAAGATCTTTATCAAAAATTCTGATAGAACCTCCACCAATTTCGTTTCCGTTCAATACCATATCGTAAGCGTTGGCTCTTGCTTTTCCAGGGTCTGTTTCCAATAAATGAATATCTTCAGGTTTTGGAGAGGTGAAAGGGTGGTGCATTGCGTGATAACGTCCGCTTTCTTCATCAAATTCCAATAATGGGAAGTCAACAACCCAAAGTGGTGCGAAAACGTCTCCTTTTCTTAATCCTAAACGATTTCCAAGCTCCATTCTTAATGCTGAAAGCTGAGTTCTTACTTTGTGCTCGTTTCCGGAAAGAATCAACATTAAATCGCCTTCTTTTGCTCCGAATTTTTCGATGATTTTTGCTAAATCTTCCTCGTTGTAAAATTTATTTACAGAAGAAGTTTTTACACCGTCATTCTGGAATTTAGCCCAAATCATTCCTGAAGCTCCGATTTGTGGTCTTTTCACCCAATCAACAAGTTCGTCGATTTGCTTTCTTGTATAATCTGCACATCCTTCAACATTGATTCCGACAACCAATTCAGCATCATCAAATATTTTGAAATCTTTTCCTTTTACTAATTCGTTCAATTCCACGAATTCCATTCCGAAACGGATATCCGGTTTGTCGTTTCCGTACTTCTGCATCGCATCTGCGAATGTCATTCTTGGAAATGCCCCGAATTCCTTACCGGTAATATCTTTAATCAATGTTTTGGTCATTCCTTCAAAAACATTCATTACATCTTCCTGCTCTACGAAAGCCATTTCACAGTCGATTTGTGTGAATTCCGGCTGCCTGTCGGCTCTTAGATCCTCGTCACGGAAACATTTAACGATCTGGAAATATTTATCCATTCCACCAACCATCAACAATTGTTTGAAAGTTTGTGGAGACTGTGGCAATGCGTAAAACTGTCCCGGATTCATTCTGCTCGGTACAACGAAATCTCTCGCTCCTTCCGGAGTAGATTTGATTAAAACCGGAGTTTCAACCTCGATAAATCCTTCGTCTGAAAGATAATTTCTAACCTTTTGCGCCATTTTGTGACGGAAGATCAATTTATCTTTTACAGGATTTCTTCTGATATCAAGATAACGGTATTTCATTCTTAATTCTTCACCTCCGTCCGTTTCATCTTCAATCGTGAAAGGCGGAAGCTGAGATTCATTAAGAACTTCTAATTTTTCAACTAAAATTTCAATTTCTCCTGTTGGAATATTTGGGTTTTTGCTTACTCTTTCAATTACTTTTCCTGTAACCTGAATCACAAATTCACGTCCCAATTTTTTTGCATTTTCCATCAATTCTGCTGTGGAACGGTCTTGGTCGAAAACCAACTGGGTAATTCCGTAACGATCTCGAAGATCTATCCAAATCATAAATCCTTTATCACGAATGGTTTGTACCCATCCTGAAAGTGTAACTTCTTCATTAAGATTTTTAAGAGATAATTCTCCGTTTGTGTGCGATCGAAACATTTGTTTTAGATGTTAGATATTAGACGTTAGATATTAGACGTTAATGTGTCTAATTTTTCGTTGGCAAAGATAAGGTTTTTGAAAGTTTTTAAAACAAAAAAACTCCCCGAAGGAAGTTTTAAGCTATAATATTATCAATTTTTCTAAAGAAGTGCAGCCGTTTCCGGGTGTTTATTTTCTAAAGCATGATCTTTAGCTGTTTTGCCGTTACGATCTTTTACCTCTTTTTTTGCTCCTTTTTTCAAGAAAAGTTTTACCGTATCTGTGTATCCATACATTGCAGCATACATTAGCGGAGTAGTGTCGCTACAAGATTTGTTTACATCTACATTATTTGTAAACAAATAGTTGATTACGTTTACTCTTTCGTATCTTGCGCTTAAAGATAAAAGGTTGTAAGGTACTTCTTTGATGTCGAAACATTTAGTAAGCTCATCTTTCTTGAAGACCTTTTTTACATCTTCTATTTTATCTGTCTGGAAAATTCTCATCTTATCACCAGAAAGTTCTTGTGCAAATAATCCGTTACTAAAAATAGCGATTCCAAATAATAAAGTAGTAGTAATTATTTTTCTCATAAATTTTAATTTTATCTAAACAATATACAAAGCTAATTAATTTTTTTGATACATGTTGCTAATTATTAATCCATTTCATTGCTTTTTCTAAAATTTCATCTTTGTTGTTTTTGATTCCCTCGATTGTCGGCTTTACTTCTACATCAGGAACAATTCCTATTCTTTGGGTTTCTTGTCCGTCGGGATAATAAATTCCGATTCCACTAATCATAGTTTTAATATTTCCGGGAAGAAAGAAATCGGAAACGTTACCATCTGCGCCAGCAGTTTGCGAGCCAAAAACTTTTGAATTGGGAGCAGTTCGGAAGGCCATTGTATGATATTCTGCACTGCTTTGTGTAGTTTCGTTAATTAAAATAGCAATTTTTCCTTGATAAGAATTTTTTCCGGATCCCGGAACCTCTAAACTTGATGTGAAAGTAAAAAGTCCTGGTTGGTCATTTTTTGTTTTTGTGAATTTAACAAACTCTGTAGATTCGGGTTTTAATAATTTCCCCATTTTGAATGTTAGGAAATCTGAAGGATAGCTTCTGAGATCAATTATCAAACCTTTAGTGTCTTTTATTTTTTCAAAAATTGCAGGAAGATCATCGGCATTTGCACTTCCCATATATAAATAGGCAAAATTGTTATCGAGCATTTTGAAAAATTCTTTTTTCTCTCTTGTGTATTTTAGCTCAGGACCAGTGTATGTTTTAATTGTTTTTTCTTCAGTCTTTCCATTTCTTGTCAATTTTATTTTGATTGTTTCATTGTTGCTTCTCATTAGATTGGGTGCTACATCTCTCAATTGGGTAGTATAATTTGAACCCGGAATATATTTGAGTAAATTATTTACAAAATCTTCTGTTTTCACACCATTAATTTCTGTGATAACATCACCTTTCTGAATTCCGGCTTCTTTGGCAAAACCTTCATTGTAAAAATCATTAACGACCGCCTTGTTTTCTGCAAAAATTAACTGAAGAGCTGTATATCTTGTTCCAAAAAAATGATGAATTCTTTTATTATAATTTATGATATCCGCATGTGTATCTCGTATTCTTGTGATTATTTCAAGAGACACCAAAGCGTATTCGGTTTCATCTTTTGTATTGATAAATTTCGGGATAAATTCTTTTAAAACATCTTTCCAGTCTTCTTCAATAAGATTTTTATATGGGAAATAATACTGAATCATGTTCCAATATCTGTACAATGAAAGCAAACGGAAACCTTCATCAGGATATGTCATCTTTAGATAAGGGTTTTCATTTTTAAAATCAGGATTTCCGGCATTGCTAAAGAATTCTACATAATAGTTTCCTCTGGGTCTTTTCGCATTTTTTATTTTTAAAAGTTCATCAGAAAGTTCTTTTGAGAAGCCTGAATTTGTGATCCAATCCAAATCAGGTTTAAATTTCACATTTTCTGCCTCAGATTTTTTTTCTGTTTGATATTTACCTAAATTTTTAATCCACTTTACAAAAATTTCATCTCTCTGATTAGATGGAACTCCTCTTGTCTTTTCATATATTCTGAAAAGCTCATAATCCCAATTGTAATTTCCTTCTGCTACACTTGGATGATAGTATTTAAGATACCCCCAAATTAGCCCAAGTTTTGTAAGATAATCCAGATTTTCTTTCTCAAGATTTATATTTGAAATTTTTGAGCCTAGATCAAATTCTTTGTCTAAATTGACTTTGGTCAGCTTTTTCTGAAAAACTTTTGCATTTTTAATATCTTTTCCATCGATAGAAATTTTTAGATTATCAACCCACATTTTGCCTTTTCCGGAAAGCAAAGCACCAAAAACTATTTTTTGAGTATTTTCTGGTGACATATTTAGGGTTACCTCATATTTTTTCCAGTCGTTTGTTCCTTTTAAATCTACTTTTTTCATATTGTCAAAAGCAATTTCAGGATCGATTCTTAGCCAAAGACCTGCAAAACCGTCAGTGATATTTTCTGTTTTGATGTAACCGGAAAGCGTAATTTTTTTCCCGGCATAATTTTCCGGAAGTGTGTACATCAATGCTTTAAATCCTGAATTTTCTGTAGCATGAAATAAAGCCGAAGTCTTGCCTTCTTGTTTTTCTTTTGAGTCTGCAGATATTTTTGCTGTACTGTCACCAAATGTTGTCCATAGAGAAGGAAGCTCTTTATCAAAACTTTCAAAGTTGAGATTTTCGATTTTTTGTTGAGCAAAAGAATTTAAACCCAGTATCAATAAGGTCGAAATTAAATATTTTTTCATGAATTATTAAATTTTTCTAAAATTAGTGAGTTGGTTTGTTTGAAAGTGAGATTGCTGCTAACTTTAAGAAAGTTTGTTAAAATGATTATTGATTTTAACAGAATCTTAGAAATAAAAACCTTAAGAAATCTTAATCTTTTTACATATTTAGAAGTGGAATTTTTAACTCAATACTAAAAAATACCGAAGAACAAACTCCGGTATTTTTCAATATTTATAATTTATAAGATATTACTTTCCTCCAAAAAGTCCGCCAAGAATATCTCCTAAACCTCCGCCTTGTTGCTGCTTTTGTTGTCCGCCTCCGCCAAGAACGCTTCCTAAAATATCATTCAAAGGATTTCCAGAAGACTGCGATTGTCCGCCACCTAAAACACTTCCGAGAATATCGTTTAATGGGCTAGATGGTTGCTGTTGAGCCTGAGTTTGTGCACCGCCTAAAATTCCTCCTAAAAGATCACCAAGACCTCCTGCTCCCACATTATTTTGTTGTTTTTCTTTACCGATATAACCCATGATTACCGGAGCAAGCATTGCCAAGATAGGTCCGATTTTATTAATAGAAATTCCCGTATTTTGTGACAATTGATTTTCAACATTCCCTTTTTCGCTTCCGAAAACGTGAGAAAGGATTGATCCGCCCTCGCTTTGTCTTGCTTCCAACTGTGAAGTGTCATCAAGAATACTTCCGTCGTGATCTTTATCTAATGCATTATTTAATGCTTCAGCTTCTTTATTGTCCTGAGATTTGTTTCTCAGATAAGAAATTACAAGAGGTGTTGCCACCGCCAAAAGTGCAAGGATTTGGTTTTTACTGATTCCGAATTTGTTTTCAGCCTTTTCTGCAACCTGATTTCCCGTATTTCCTGTAAGTAAATCAATTAAACTCATTTTTGTGTTTGTTTTTTATGTGTTAATAAACTCAAAGTTATCAAAAATATTGACAATGTCTGATTTAATTTATAACAAACTTGTATGACGGAAATATGGAATGGTAAGTTTAGTTTTTCAAAATAGGAACATTCGAACAAGCCTCACCAAACATAAGAGATTTTACAATCGGCTGAATTTTTTCTACCAATTCTACATATGCATTTTCTGGAATTAGCTTGTCAGAACAGCCTTTTACCAAAACTCTTTTTCCTTCCATTACAGAAAAGTCATGGCTGTTGATCGCATCATGCATTAAGATTATTTCTAAATTTTCTAAATTTCCGAAAACAATTTTCTTTGTAATGTCTGTTAATTTAGCAGTGATTAAAAAATACGCCCAAAGCGGAACAATTGCATCTACAGAGTTGTAAACGTAAACGAAAGCATCTTTGTATTCTTCAGTATTGATAGCTGCTACTTTTTCACGAAAATCTTTCTCTTTTAAAATCATTTCCATGAAAAGGAAATCTTTTAAATCAATCCCTTTTCTTGCGCCTTTGGGAACCAAATCAGTAAGGTCAAAGTTGATCAATCCGCTTGCTGCTACTTTATTTTTTATTTCAAATTCTTCTGACATTTTTTTATCATTATCTTTGAAGCAAATTTACTCATTTCTATTTTGAAATTTGAGGTTTGATATTTGAGATTCAGAAAATCAATTATCACTCATCATTCGTTGCTTATGAAATATTATATCATCGCAGGTGAAGCTTCCGGAGATTTGCACGGCAGCAATTTAATGAAAGCTTTAAAAGAAAAAGACTCCAACGCAGAATTCAGATTTTGGGGCGGAGATTTGATGCAGAAACAAGGCGGTACTTTGGTAAAACATTACCGTGACTTGGCTTTTATGGGCTTTTTGGAAGTTGCGATGAATCTACGAACGATTTTAAATAATATTAAAATTTGTAAAGAAGATATTAAAAACAACCAACCTGATGTTTTAATCTTGGTTGATTATCCCGGTTTTAATTTGCGAATTGCCAAGTTTGCAAAAGAATTGGGCATAAAAGTAGTCTACTATATTTCTCCTCAACTTTGGGCTTGGAAAGAAGGTCGTGTTGAAATCATCAAAAAATATGTTGATGAAATGATGGTGATTTTACCTTTCGAGGAAGATTTTTATCACAAACATGGTGTGAAATCTCATTTTGTAGGTCATCCTTTATTGGATGCGATTTCTACGCTTCAGAATATTTCTGTTGATGATTTTAAAACTGAAAACGGTTTAAATGAAAAAGAAATCATTGCACTTTTACCGGGTTCCAGAAAACAGGAAGTAGAAAAAATGTTGGAAATGATGCTTTCTGTTCGTCCGCATTTTGAAAATTATCAGTTTGTGATTGCGGGTGCACCAAGTCTTGAAAAAGAATTTTATCAAAAATATGTTGATGAAAATGTGCATTTCGTTTCCAATAAAACCTATGATTTGCTGAGGTGTTCAAAAGCAGCTTTGGTGACTTCGGGAACTGCAACTTTAGAAACTGCTCTGTTGAATATTCCGGAAGTAGTTTGCTATCGCGGAAGCAAAATTTCTTACGCCATCGCCAAAAGATTAGTCAAAAACATCAAATATATTTCTTTGGTAAATCTGATTATGGATAGGGAAGTGGTGAAAGAATTAATTCAAAGCGAGCTTAATACTAAAAATCTAGTCAAAGAATTAAATTTCATTATTGATGGTGAAAAAAGAAGTGAAATGCTTCAAAATTTTAAATTACTCAGAGAAAAATTGGGCGGAAAAGGGGCAAGTGAAAATGCGGCTGATGTAATTTTAAATCTCAAAAAATAGAAATAAATCTATTTCGGTATTCTAAAATTTTCTAACTTAGTTTGTTCAAACACAAATGATTTTGAACAAGCAGCCTCTTTTGATTGTTGTACTCTGTTTTATTCTTGGGATTTTCTTTCAGGATGAGTTTTCTTTAAAGCAAAACTCAATCTTTTTAATTGTCGCTTTTTTGATTTTTGTTTTCGGATTGTTTTTTCTGAAAACTCATATTTTATTTAAAATCAGAAGCCTGCTTTTGATGATTTTCTTTTTCGGATTGGGAATTACTTTTCATTTTTATAATAATTCTACTACTCAAAAGGTTGATTTAAAAACCAATGAAACCATCATTTTTAAAGTTTCTAAAAAATTAAATTCAAACGAAAAATATAAGAAGTATGAAACCTCAATTGAAGTTGATGGTAAAATATTTGATGCCATTGTTAATATTGAAAAATCTCAGAAAGAATTAGATTTTAATCATTATTACAAAGCGAAAGCCTATCTTGTTCAGCCCAAATCACCGGAACACGATTTTCAGTTTGACTATTCAAAATATTTAAAGCGGAAAAATATTTTCTATCAATGTTATATTAACGGAGAAATTTCTTCTGCTGCAAGAAGCGATTTGAGTTTTACAGAAAAGATAAAGCAAAAACGTCTGGAAACTTTACAGAAAATCAATAATTCTGAAATGTCTTTCCGCAGTCGTGAATTTTTAAAAGGAATTATTCTTGCAGACCGCACTGAAATTGATGCTGAAACTGTTCAGGATTTTAACCGTTCCGGATTGGTGCATTTTCTTGCTATTTCAGGAACGCATATCGTTGTAATTTTCGGAATGTTTTATTTTCTGATGATGAGGTTTTCGTCTGTTCGTATGAAAAAATATGCCATCGTTATCAGTTTGCTATTCATCTGGATTTTTGCATTTTTCATTGGATTTGGAAATTCTGTTGTAAGGTCTTGCATCATGATTTCGGTATATTTTATTTATGTTTTACTTCAACGGAAACCAGATTTGCTCCATTCAATGGCACTTTCGGCGTTTATTATTTTGATTATTGATACGCAACAGATTTTTGATGTAGGTTTTCAGTTGAGTTTTCTGGCGGTTTTAGGTATTTATTGGCTCAATCAACCCATTCTAAAATATCTTCCGAGACAGGATAATTTTTTCAAAAAACTTATCTATAATACAATTTCAATCTCTGTTGCGGCGCAATTGGCAACTTTGCCTCTGGTTTTATATTATTTTCATCAGTTCTCATTGATTTCCATTCTCGCCAATTTTATAATCGTTCCGTTTTCTGAGTTGATTATTATATTTTCTTTTTTAATGACAGCTTTGATGGGTTTTAATTTAGATTTTGAAATAATTAGTGGGTGTTACGATTTTATTATTAAGATTTTGCTGAAAGTGATTCATTGGTTTGCTGATTTCGATGCCGTTTTCTTTGAAAATATTCCTTTGAATTTGGCTGAGGTTTTTCTCCTGTTTGGAATTATTTATTTTCTGAAATTTATGCTTGATAAACTCAGTTTTAGAAATATTTCAAATGTAATTTTAGCGATTACAGTATTTTTTATCGTGAGAATTTCTTTTAACCTATTTGAAAATCAGAAAGATGAGTTTTTAGTTCATCATTATAAAAAAGAAAATGTTATTTCCGTGAAAAAAGGAAACAAGGTCATCTTTTGGATAAATTCTTCCGAGGATAAAGATAAAATTCAACAATATATTATCAATCCGTATGTTTCTTCACGCAGAATAAAAAAAATAGAAATCAAAAACTTTCCGGCTTCGACTAAAATGGTAAAGTTTGAAGGTGAAATTTATCAATTAAAGTAATCTCAAATTTTAATGCTTTTTCTTGTATTTAATATACTTATGAATCTTATTTAGAAAGATTACAAACTGTCTAATAGTGAGATTTCTCACTTTTTAGTATTGTTAACATTTCATAATTTTGTGGAAATTCAAATTTAAACTTAATATGGCAGGTTTAACAAGTTCTACAATAGGTAGAAAATATGCTATGGCACTTTCAGCAATGTTTTTGCTGATATTCTTAGTGATGCATCTATCTACCAACATGACATCCGTTTTCAGCGAAGATGTTTTTAATGAGGCTTCTCATTTTATGGGATACAATCCGGCGGTGCAGTATCTGATGCAGCCGATTTTGATGTTTGCAGTGATTTTCCATTTTGCAATGGGGTTCGTTCTTGAGATTAAGAACAACAAGGCTCGTCCGATTAAATATGCGAACAACAACGGAGCAGCTAATTCTACATGGATGTCTAGAAATATGATTATTTCCGGAGCTGTGATCTTAGCTTTCTTGGTATTGCATTTCTACGATTTTTATTTTCCTGAAATGAATTACAAATACATTCAGGGAAATACTCCAGATGAAACAAGATACTTCGCTGAGCTTCACCACAAGTTTCACGATCTTTGGAGAGTTGCACTTTATGTTGTGGCTTTCGGATTATTAGGTCTGCATTTGTCACACGGTTTCCAGTCTTCTTTCCAGTCGATTGGAGCAAGACACCCTAAATACACTCCTGTTATTAAAGCTTTCGGAAACTGGTATTCAATCTTGATTCCTGCAGGTTTTATTTTTATTGCAATTTTTCATTACGTAACTCAATAATATCAATATACTAATTATGAGTAAATTAGATTCGAAAATTCCAGGAGGTCCTTTAAAGGATAAGTGGAAAAATCATAAAGACCATATGAACCTTGTTGCACCAAACAACAGAGATAAGATTGATATTATTGTTGTAGGTACAGGTTTGGCAGGTGGTTCTGCTGCAGCTACTTTAGCTGAGCAAGGATATAATGTAAAAGCATTCTGCTACCAAGATTCACCAAGAAGAGCACACTCTATTGCTGCACAAGGTGGTATCAATGCTGCTAAAAACTATCAAGGTGATGGTGACTCTACTTACAGATTGTTCTACGATACCATCAAAGGTGGTGACTATAGAGCAAGAGAGGCAAACGTTTACAGATTAGCTGAAGTTTCTGCAAATATTATTGACCAGTGTGTTTCTCAAGGAGTTCCATTTGGTAGAGATTACGGCGGACAATTAGATAACCGTTCATTTGGTGGAGTTCAGGTAAAAAGAACTTTCTACGCAAAAGGACAAACTGGTCAACAGTTATTATTAGGTGCATATTCTTCATTAAGCCGTCAAATCGGAAAAGGAAGAGTAAAAATGTACAACCGTCACGAAATGCTTGAATTGGTAATCGTAGACGGAAAAGCAAGAGGAATTATCGCAAGAAACCTAGTGACAGGTGAAATCGAAAGACACTCAGCTCACGCAGTGGTAATTGCTTCAGGAGGTTACGGAAACGTATATTTCCTTTCTACCAACGCAATGGGTTCAAACGTTTCTGCAGCCTGGAAAATCCACAAAAAAGGAGCATACTTCGCAAACCCTTGTTATGTACAGATTCACCCGACTTGTATTCCGGTTCACGGAACACAGCAGTCTAAACTGACTTTGATGTCTGAATCTCTTAGAAACTCTGGAAGAATCTGGGTTCCTAAGAAAATTGAAGATTCAGTTGCCATCAGAGAAGGTAAATTGAGACCTGAAAACATTAAAGAAGAAGATAGAGATTACTATTTAGAAAGAAGATATCCTGCATTCGGAAACTTAGTGCCTCGTGACGTTGCGTCTAGAGCTGGTAAAGAAAGATGTGATGCTGGTTTCGGAATCGAAAATAATGATACTAAAGAAGGTGTTTACCTTGATTTCTCTACAGAAATTACTAAGAAAGGTAAAGAAGCCGCTATCGAAAAACATATTCACAATCCTACAGATCAGCAGATCTACGACTTAGGAAAAGCTTGGATTGAAGAAAAGTATGGTAACTTATTCGTTATGTATGAAAAAATTACTGCGGATGATCCTTACAAAACTCCAATGAAGATTTATCCTGCAGTACACTATACAATGGGTGGTGTTTGGGTTGATTACAACTTACAATCTACAATTCCTGGATGTTTCGTAATTGGTGAAGCAAACTTCTCAGATCACGGAGCAAACAGATTGGGAGCTTCTGCATTAATGCAAGGTTTGGCAGACGGATACTTCGTTCTTCCTTACACGATTGCAGATTATCTTTCTGCAGACATCAGAACAGGAGAAATTCCTACAAATTCTGCTGAGTTTGATGCAGCTGAAAAAGAAATTAAAGACAAAGTAAACTTCTTTGTTAATAATAAAGGAACACATTCTGTAGATTATTTCCACAAAAAATTAGGACACATTATGTGGAATAAAGTGGGAATGGGAAGAACTCCTGAAGGTTTAAGAGAAGCTATTGAAGAAATCGATCAAGTGAAAAAAGATTTCTGGAAAGACGTAAAAGTAATGGGTGAAGCTGAAGGAATGAACACCGAGCTTGAAAAAGCATTCAGAGTTGCAGACTTTATCGAATTAGGACAGTTAATGGCTATCGATGCTTTACACAGAAACGAATCTTGTGGTGGGCATTTCAGAGAAGACCATTCTACTCCTGAAGGTGAGGCAGAAAGAGATGATGTTAACTTTAAATATGTAGGAGCTTGGGAATATCAGGGTGATGATATCAAACAAGAAGTTCTGCACAAAGAAGACCTTATCTATGAGAACATCGAAGTTAAAGCGAGAAGTTACAAATAATCTCCAACCTATAAATAAATAATTATGAGTGCAAAAAAAGGCCTTCATCTTACGCTGAAAATTTGGAGACAAAAAAATACAAAAACTAAAGGTCAGTTTGAGACCTATAAAATATCAGATGTTTCTACAGATTCTTCATTCTTGGAAATGTTAGATATCCTGAACGAAAACTTAATCAACGAAGGAAAAGAACCTATCGCTTTTGACCACGACTGTCGTGAAGGAATCTGCGGAATGTGTTCTCTTTACATCAATGGTAGAGCTCACGGTCCTGATACTGGGATTACAACGTGTCAGCTTCACATGAGAATGTTCAAAGATGGTGAAACTATCGTTATTGAACCATGGAGAAGTGCTGCGTTCCCTGTTATCAAAGACTTAATGGTAGACAGAAGCGCATTCGACAGAGTAATGGCTGCAGGTGGATTTATCTCGGTAAACACTTCAGGAAATACATTAGATGCAAACGCAATTCCAGTTCCTAAAGAAGATGCAGATAAAGCAATGGATGCTGCAGCTTGTATCGGTTGTGGAGCTTGTGTAGCGACTTGTAAAAACGGTTCTGCAATGCTATTCGTTGGAGCTAAAGTTTCTCAATACGCACTTTTACCTCAAGGTAGAGTAGAGGCGAAACGTAGAGTTCTAAACATGGTGAAAGCTATGGACGAAGAAGGGTTCGGTAACTGTTCAAATACAGGAGCTTGTGAAGTAGAATGTCCTAAAGGAATTTCTCTTGAGAATATCGCAAGAATGAACAGAGAATACATGGCTGCTTATGCAGACAGAGGATAATCTGTTTTAAAATAAATTATAAAAAATCGTCTTCCGTTGCGGAGACGATTTTTTTAGTTAAATCTTTCATAAATTACCTTCAAATATTGCATTTAGTATATTTGAAAAACTTATTTTTGCTAAATTATTTAAAATCAAAAATGAAAAAATATCTTTTGTTGTTTGTCATTGCAATATTCGCAATGTCTTGTTCAAAAAAAGTTGAAGTAAAAGGAAAAATTGCAGGCAGTTCTCCATTAGAGAGAATTGAGTTTGTAGAAGCTTCCGGTGTTGCTACCTTGCCATTGGCTAACTTTGGTATCGATAAAGACGGAAACTTTACAGGAACTTTTGAAGCTCCAAAAAATGGAATGTACGTGATTAACTATGCAGGAAAGCAAAACCTTATTTTCCTTAAAGGAGGTCAGAAACTTAACATTTCAGGTAATTCTGCTTCTTTTCCGAACGAATATGTAGTGACTGGTGATGCAAAAAGTGATAACGACTTCTTTCAGGCTTGTCAGAAATTCCTAACAACTTACGGTCAGACTTTGAATATTCAGCAGTTGGCTTCAGGTGATGAGGCAACTTATGTAAAGGCAATGCAAAAAATTGAAGCCGATGTGAATAAAAACATTGACGAATATGTAAAGAAATTTAATCCTGGAAAAGAAGTGGTTGAATGGAAAAGAACTGATGCTAGAGTAGCAATTCTTAATTTATTGGTAAATTATGAAATGACTAAAAAACAGATGTTGGGTAATCCTTCATTCAAACTAGCTAAAGTATTCACAGATTACGAAGCTAAACTTCAGGAGAATAAAGAAACCATGATTAAAACAAGTCCGTTTTACAGACAGTATCTTTTAACAAAAATGAGTCCGGATTTCCAAACATTTGCTCAGGCAAAAGCACAAGGGAAAACAGATGTTACAACTTCAGAATTATTCAATGAATTCTTGAAGGGTAAAAAAGAAGTTTCTCAAACAGAAAAAGATTATTTATTGGCTTTTGTAATGGCTCAGTCTGATGTACATCCACAAACTCCAGCTGCTACGACTGATAAAATCAAAAAAATTATTGAAGAAGATATTAAAGATGCCACGATTAAAGCAGATTTAAAAAAGATGCTTTTCGTAATCAACGGATTCAAAATTGGTGACGATGCTCCGGAAGCAGCTTTGGTAAAACAAGACGGTTCAGCTTATAAATTAAGCGAGAACAAAGGAAAACCTTACATGATGGTATTCTATGCATCTTGGAATCCTTACATTGCTGAAGGTACAATGCCTGTTTTGAAAGAAGTTGTGAATTTCTACAAATCTAAAATGAATTTCGTATTTGTAAATTTAGATGATACTAAAGATCAGTTTACAAAAACAAGCAATGCTTTATTAAAAGGAATTCCTGGAACTAATGTTTACGGTGACGGAGGTTTAAACTCTGATATTGCTAAAAAATATGGAGTATATGGTTTCAAATTACCAAGCTTCATCGTAGTTGATAAAAACGGTAAAGTAGCAAGCAGATCTTTTGTAAATCTAGGTGATCAGGATTTGATTACAATCTTAGACAAGCAAACAGGTCTTTCAGCTCCAAAGGTAGATCCTGCAGCTCAATTGCAGATTGACCCTTCAGCTTTACAGCAACAAGCGGCTCCACAGGTTGAGAAAGTTCCGGTTGAAGCAAAATAATTAGCTTAAACAAAATATAAAAAAACCTTGTCTTCGGATAAGGTTTTTTTTATTGTATTTTTGCAGACAAAATTGAAACTGAAAGGTTTCAGAGAAAATTATTAGAAAAATAGAAAATAGGTGAAGGTAGGGTAGAAAGTTATCTTCATTATACTGAAATTGATATGAGAAAGAAGAAAGACGTAATTCTTGAGAATATAAAACTTTTTGCAGCAGGTGCAAAAGGTGTTGCGATAGGGAAAACTGAAGAAGGGAAAACTGTTTTGGTTTCCGGAGCTATTCCTGGAGATGTGGTGAATGCAAGAGTAAAAAAATCAAAATCAAAATATTTTGAGGCTGAAGTAAAAGAAATTGTCGAAAAATCACCGTTCAGAGTTGAGCCGAAGTGTATTCATTTCGGAACTTGTGGTGGTTGCAAGTGGCAAAATATGAGCTACGAAAAGCAGCTTGATGTTAAACAAGAAGAAGTTTATAACAATATCAAGAGAATTGGCGGAATCGATGATTTTGAAACCGTTCCTATTTTGGGTGCTGAAGAGCAGTATTTCTACAGAAATAAAATGGAATTTTCTTTCTCGAATGCAAGATGGTTGAGTCATTACGAAATAAGTTCTGAAGAAAACTTTGGAAGCAGAGATGCTTTAGGTTTCCATATTCCGGGAATGTGGAGCAAAATTTTAGATCTAAAAGAATGCTTTCTTCAGGAAGATCCGTCAAATGCAATACGTTTGGCGGTGAAAAAATTCGCTGAGAATAAAGGCTTAGATTTTTTTGATGTTAAAAACCAGGAAGGTTTCTTAAGAACTTTGATGATGAGACAAAATTCTAAAGGAGAATGGATGGTTTTATTCCAGCTTTACAGAGAAGAAAAAGAAAACCGTACGCAGCTTTTTGATTTCTTGCTGGAACAATTCCCACAAATAAAAACGTTGGTTTATGCCATTAATCCTAAGCAAAACGATTCAATCTACGATCAAAATATCAAAGTATATTTCGGAGAAGGATTTTTAATGGAAGAAATGGACGGTTTGAAATTTAAAATCGGTCCGAAATCTTTCTTCCAGACTAATTACAAACAGGCTTTAGAGTTATATAGAAAAACACTTGAATTTGCTGATTTAAAAGGCGATGAAGTGGTTTACGATTTATATACAGGAACCGGAACGATTGCTCAATATGTTGCAAGAAACGCAAAACAAGTAATTGGAATCGAGTCTGTACAGGAAGCAATTGATGCAGCAATCGAACACGCTGAATTGAATGGTTTAACCAATACAACATTCTATTGTGGTGATATGAAAAACGTTTTCAATGACGAGTTTTTAGAAAATCATCCAAAAGCTGATGTGTTGATTACCGATCCACCAAGAGACGGTATGCACCAGAAAGTTGTTGAGCAGATTTTGAAACTGGCTCCGGAAAAAGTAGTGTATGTAAGCTGTAATTCTGCAACGCAGGCTAGAGATTTAGCTTTAATGAAAGATCATTATACTTTGGTGAAGATTTTACCGGTAGATATGTTCCCGCAAACCCACCATGTGGAGAATATTGCTCTGCTTATCAAGAAATAATTACTTAAATTTGAAAATCAAAAAATTTAATGAATATGATAAAGAACTGTAAAGCTGTTTTCTTAGTTGGTGCATTATTTTTTACTCAGCAGAATTTATTTTCTCAGGAAAAAGAGAAAGATTCTACAGTGGCTGTAAAAAAAGATACTGCCGTAGTAAAGAAAGATGATAAAAAGAAAAGTCTGATCAAACCATTTAAAGAAATCATTACCGATAAAGCGGTTTCAGATCAGGGAGTTTTTACGGTTCATAAAGTAGACGACAAATATTATTTTGAAATTCCGGATGCGATGCTGAAAAAGGAGTTTCTTTTGGTAACAAGATTAACAAAAGCAGCTGCAGGAATGCGTTCAGGGACTTCTGGTTATGCAGGAGATCAAATCGGGCAGCAAGTTATTGCTTTTGAAAAAGGTCCCAAAGATAAAATATTGTTGCGCTCGATTTCTCACGTAGATTATGCGAAAGATTCTACTTCGCAAATGTATAATTCGGTGACGAGAAATAATGTGCAGTCTATCATTAAATCTTTTGATGTAAAAGCTTACGGAGTAAAGAACAATTCTTCTGTAATTGAAGTTACAGATGTTCTGAATTCTGATAACGAGCTGACTTCTTTTTCGGTTTGGTCTAAAGATTCTTACAGAGTCGGGACTTTTCAGAAAGATATGTCATTCGTCAATTTTGTGAAATCTTTCCCTACAAATATTGAAATTAATACCACTAAAACTTTTGCAAGAACTTTAGGAACGCCTGCAACACCTGCAATTCCGGGAAGACCCGCACCAAAAATCAGTGGAAATTATACAGTGGAAATTAACTCTTCTTTCGTACTTCTTCCTGAAAACAAAATGCAGGCAAGATATTTTGATCCGAGAGTTGGATATTTTACAGTGGGGTATACCGATTTCGATTTAGATCCTCAAGGTGTAAAAAGGATTTCTTTGGTTAAAAGATGGCGTCTTGAGCCAAAACCACAAGATTTAGAAAAATATAATAAAGGTGAATTGGTAGAACCTGCAAAGCCGATTGTATTTTACATCGATCCTGCGACTCCTAAAAAATGGGTTCCTTATTTAATGCAAGGAGTTAATGATTGGCAAAAAGCTTTTGAAAAAGCAGGATTTAAAAATGCAATTGTTGCAAAAATTCCGGATCCGAAAGTAGATACAGAATGGAGTTTGGAAGATGCAAGATTTTCTGCAATCGTTTATAAACCTTCGGATGTACCGAATGCTTCAGGACCTTCAATCGCTGATCCTAGAACGGGAGAGATTTTAGAAAGCCACATCAATTGGTATCACAATGTAATGTTGTTGCTAAGAAACTGGTATTTTGTACAGGCTTCACCCAATGATGAAAGAGCAAGAAAAATGGAGTTTGATGAAAAGCTAATGGGTGAACTTATTCGTTTTGTGTCTTCTCACGAAGTTGGTCACACTTTAGGTTTAAGACATAACTACGGATCAAGCTCTACCGTTCCTGTTGAAAAATTAAGAGATAAAAAATGGCTGGAGAAAAACGGCCACACTCCTTCGATTATGGATTATGCAAGATTTAATTATGTTGCACAACCCGAAGATAAAATCGGTGATGCCGGAATTTTCCCAAGAATTGGTGATTATGACGATTGGGCAATCGAGTGGGGATATAAAAGATTTAATCAGTTTAAAACTCCTGATGCAGAAAAACAATATCTGAACCAGTGGGTAATTAAAAATCTTAAAAACGAGAGACTTTGGTTTGGTACAGAAACCAATCCTTTAGATCCAAGATCTCAAAGTGAGCAAGTTGGTGACAATGCCATGATTGCAAGTACTTACGGAATCAAAAACTTACAAAGAATTGTTGATAACTTAGATAAATGGACGAAAACACCAAACGAAGATTATAAAAATCTCGACATGATGTACGATCAGGTGACGACTCAATTTAAAAGATATTTAGGTCACGTTTCAAAATATATCGGTGGACAAATGGAAACTCCGAAAACTGTAGAGCAAACAGGTGCCGTTTATGAAGTTGTTGCCAAAAAAGACCAAAAAGAGGCGATGAAATTTTTAAGTGAAAATGTTTTCACTACTCCGCAATGGTTGCTTAAAAAAGATATTTTTGAGAAGACTGGTAAAACTCCGGTAAAAACAGTTGAAGAAATTCAGAATGTTGTTTTGGGAAGAATTTTAAGCCCGATGGTGCTTCAGAGTCTTTATCAATCTGAAGCGGTTGATCAAAATTCATATCCTTTGGTTGAGTTTTTCTCAGATTTAAACAATTCAATTATTATAAAAGATAACGCAGATATTTACGGAAGAAATCTTCAGAGAAATTATGTAGATACTTTAATAAGATTAATTGATAACAAAAATTCTGATAAATCTGATGTTTCTGCTATTGTAAGAGGAAATTTAAATACCATTAAAAAAGATCTTTTAGCAAAAAATACTTCTAACGATTTGGTCAGCAAATATCATAATGAAGATTTGGTTTTCCGTATTGAGAAAGCTTTAGATCCAAAATAACGATTTAAGTATGAAATATTTTAAATTCATCATATTCATTCTTGCACTCTCATCGGTTATTTCTTGCGGAAGTGATGATGATATCTGCGAAAGCGGTGAGGGTACACCTCGAATGAAAATTTCATTTAGAAAAGGTAGTCAAATCAGTGTGCTCGATTCCATTAAAATTTATGCTGATCTTGGTACAGGAATAGTAGATTTGGGTTGGAAGCTAAAAGTTGATTCTGTATTTGTACCGTTACGTGTAGATGATTCTCCTTTTACGGATATTTATGTAAAAACTACTACACAGGAAGATTCTACGAGAGTAAGAGTAAATTATACGACAAAATCTATTTACGTTTCACCGGGATGTGGTGTGAAGAGAAATTATGAAAATGTAAATTCAGTATTATCAACACCGAATTCTTTGAAAAGTGTAGAACAAGGGCAAAATTTTATAGAAAATGAAGACAAGACTAATTTATTCTTTAATTTTTAGTGTTTTCGGTTTGCTGATTTTTTCTGCACAGGAAAAAGTGGAGGCTGAAAAACCAAAATGGAAATACGAACCCAATTTTATTGTGGGTGTTGATGTCTTGAATGCAGGAGTTTCATTTTTCTCAGACCGACAAATGTTTCAGGGATTTATTTCTTCCAAAGTAAAAGATAATCTCCACGGAATTATAGAAGCCGGTTTTGATAAAAATATTTACCAAAATAATGGCTACGATGCTAAAACAAGCGGACCTTTTGTAAAAATCGGAGCCTTTTATATGTTGGCAAGAGACCGCGAAAATGATTTCAACGGCTTTTATGGAGGAGGAAAAATCGGTGGATCATTTTATAATCAGGAATATATGAAGATTCCGGTTCGTGGTTTTGCCGGAAACAGCTCATCAGTTTCAATGCCTTCTTCTTCGCAATCATCTTTTTGGTTGGAAGGAAATTTAGGCGGAAGAGTACAGCTGTTTGAATCTAATTTTTACATCGATGTCAGTATGCAACCACGTTATTTAATGGTTACTTCAAAGCAGGATGATGTTGTTCCAATGATTGTTCCCGGTTTTGGAAAAAGCTCTAATAAATTTAATATGGGCTTTGCCTGGAATATTGCATATAAGTTTTAATATAAAACAGTTTAAAATCTGATTCTCTAAAATTTTTACTTATTGAATACTAAAAAACTCCTGATTTTTCTGGAGTTTTTTTATTGTTAATAAATTCTTGCAAAAGGAAAATACAAGACGCTTAAATTGGCAGTTCTTTTTTTTGTGACTTTTTATATTGATTTTAATATTTATAAATGGATATGAAAACATTTTTAAAGAATTTGTATTAACTATAAAATAAAACGATAAAATATTAGTAATTAATATTATATTTGCTGGATTAAATATTGTTAACAATGAAGATTTCTATTTTTTCTAAAATTGCACTTCTCTTCGTTTCCGTACTATCAGTTATAGCTTACGGTCAAAGAATAGGAGATAGCAAATTAGTTGTAGGTAAAACCTATACCGTGAGTGAATTGAAAGCCGTAAATGGTGTTATTAAATGTGCGACGGTAGAAGAAGAGCGTGAATTACAAGCTAAATATCCAGATAGAATGACGGATGCACAGTTTGAAGCTTGGCTGGCTCCATTAGTACAAAATGCAAAGGCAAACAAGTCTCAAAATGGAGGAATAATTACAATTCCTGTTGTTGTACATGTAATTCATGCTGGAGAAGCTTATGGTGTAGCACCCAATATTACTGATGCTCAGGTACAATCGCAAATTACGGTGATGAACAATGATTACAGAAAATTGGCAGGTACTCCTGGGTATAATACAAATCCTGTGGGTGCTGATGTTATGATTCAGTTTGCTCTTGCAAAAGTGGATCCTAACGGAAATCCAACTAGTGGTATTAATAGAGTAAATTTCTGTTATACTAGCTGGACTCAGGCAGGTGTTAATTCATATGTAAAACCAAGAACAATTTGGGATCCTACTAAATATATGAATATGTGGAGCGTAAAATTTGGAGGTAGTAGTTCAACGCTTCTTGGATATGCTCAATTTCCTTCAAATTCTGGTTTAGGAGGACTAAATACAAGTGGAGGTCTTGCAACAACAGATGGTGTAGTTGCAAACTATGCAACATTTGGAAGTTCTGATTATGATGATGGCACATTCCATTTGGATGCACCTTATGATAAAGGAAGAACAATGACTCATGAAGTAGGACACTTTTTAGGTCTGAGACATATTTGGGGAGATACATCTTCATGTGTTGTAAATGCTACGGATAGTAATAATGATTACTGTTTAGATACTCCAGCTGCGGCAGCTGCAAATTATAATTGTGTAACGATAGATTCTTGTCCTTCAGATCCAGGAAATGATATGATTCAAAATTACATGGATTATACAACTGATACATGTATGAATATTTTTACAAATGATCAGAAAGCGAGAATTACTGCTGTAATGAATAACTCTATTAGAAGAGCAGAGCTAAAAACATCTGTTGCAGATATTGCAATTCCTTTGTTTGCTAATGACGCAGAAGTGAAATTAGAAAATAATTGCTTAACTTACAATTCAATCTGCGATGGAGGCAATGGAAACTCTTTTGCAGTTGCATTATATAATAGAGGTACTAGTAACATGACTTCTGCAATTATTACATATACTGTAGGATCAAATACTCAAACTTATACTTGGAATGGTAACATTGCACCAAGTCGTTATGCTGTGGTAGATATATTTGCACCTGCAACAATGCCTACAGGAACAATGACTGTATCAGTAACTACTGTAAACGGTGTTGCCGATCAAAGATCAACGAATAACTCTTTTACAACATATTTTGTAGGTTCAGGAGCTGTAAATGCTACTACAGGAGCTTATACATTTAACCTACAAAGAGATAACTATGGTAGTGAGATTTCTTGGACAATGAAAAATAGTGCGGGTGTTACTGTTTACAGTGGTGGTCCTTATACGGATACAACTTCATTACCAGCACTTACTACTGAGACTTGGAATTTAACACCTGGTTGTTATACATTTACCATCAACGATTCTTATGGTGATGGAATTTATGATACAGGAGGTTATTATAACTTAAAAGATGCAGCAGGTAATGTAATCTTCCAAGGTACAGGTTATACTACTACTCAAACAAGAGCTGTAAATATTACTACATTATCTACGTCTGAAGCACAATTAGAAAAAATAGGGATTTATCCTAATCCAGTTTCAGATTTCTTAAACGTAACTAAAGTTTCTGATAAAAAAGCTACTTATAAAATTTATAGTGCAGCTGGTCAATTAGTTGGTAATGGAAATATTAACAATGGAAAAATTAATGTTTCATCATTAGTAAAAGGAACTTATGTAATATCTATTGAAGATAAAGGAAAAGAAAGTTTCAATTCTAAATTTATCAAGAAATAATAAATTCTTTTTAATACTAAATAAATCCTCAGGAAAACCCTGGGGATTTTTTTGTTTTGAAATCATAAGTTCGTTTTTGATGAAGTAATTGTAAAAAAAATGGTTTAATCTATATTTTAATTATAGAAAATGATTAGATTTGTATTTAATATAAAAAAATACTGCCTATGACTAAATTCTTTACATTTTTCTCAAATCTACGAAGTTCAATTAATTTTGGTATTTTAAAAAAGCCAATTTTAACAAAAACCGATAGATTATCTTATCTGTTTTCTAAAGAAAATATAGTTTTTTTAATGAAAAATTATATAAGTAGATATACAGAAAAACCTAATGATAGATTCAAATTACATTGGTATTCATTTTCATTTTAATATTTAATTTATGAAGAAACTTCTACTTATGTGCCAATTGCTTTTTGGTGCATTTCTCATGGCCCAGGTTAATTATACGCAGAACTGGACGACCACGGGACTTAATAACTGGACGACCACAGATTTTGTATTTTCTAGTACTACCACTGCAAACCAAATTTGCGGTACTACCGGAGGTACAATAAGAGGAAATAGATATAATGGAAATGCCGGAGATTTTACATCCCCTAATATTCCAGGTAATAATCAAGGGCTTGTAACGATGTCTTTTGATTATAAAGTTACTAATTGGTCAGCAGGAACAGTTGCTACGACTGCTGCAAATCTTGGTACCATTGCAGTACAATATGCAAGCAGTACTGGAGGACCTTGGGCTACAGCTTACACAATTAACTCTACGAACCACGTAGTTGCGAATACATGTGCTACGAAAACGGTAACATTCAATCCTTCTGCGGGTAATTTATATGTAAGATTTTATGTAACATCAGCAGCATCTGGAGATAATTATTATTACTTTGATAATGTAACAATGACTCAAGGCGCAGCTCCTACTTGTTTGGCACCTTCAGCTATTACCTTGGTAAATACAACTGCTACGAATGCAAATATTTCTTGGACAGCTCCGGCTACGCCACCAGCAAATGGTTATGATGTATATTATAATACAACAGGTGTAGCTCCGACAGGTACTACTCCGTTAAATGCAACAAATTCTGTACAAACTGCTACTACAACTGCTAATATTCAACCATTAGCACCGATTACAACATATTATGTTTGGGTAAGATCTATCTGTAGTGCAACAGACAAAAGCTCATGGACTCCGATGCAGTCATTTACGACTTTGTGTGTACCGGTTTCTGTGCTTCCTTGGACAGAAAACTTTGATGCTATGACAACTTTAGGATCAGGAATTGTTCCTTCTTGTTGGAAGCAAATTACTGGAACCAATGCGTGGACATCTTCAAGTGCTGCAGCGACTACTACATCTCCAGGACCAAGATCTACACCAAATTATGTTAGAGTTCAATGGGGGAATACAACAGCAAGTCAGCTATGGACACCAGGGTTTACATTGACAGCTGGATCGACTTATGAATTTTCATTCTATTATCATACTGGTGGAGCAGATACTGGTAATATGGGATTCACGGGTAACGTTTTGGTAAATTCTTCGCAATCTTCTACAGGTGCTACAAACTTAGGAGCATTCATCACTGCAACACAAGGTACTGCTAACTATACTCAGTATAAAGTATATTATACACCTACAGTTACAGGAACATATAATTTTGCTGTAAATGTATCATCTAATGGTACTCCTTGGTATTTAGGTGTTGATGATTTCAAATTGAGAATTGCTCCTACTTGTATAGAACCTCTAGGTGTTGTAGCAGTTGGCGCTACAGGAAATACAGCTACTATATCTTGGAATCCGCCAACAACACAACCTGCAAATGGATACCAAATATATTATAGTACAACAACTACTCCTCCTCCTACACCACAAGTAACGGGTATTCCTGGTACAGCAGTTAACTATACAATTCCGGGATTAACCCCAAGTACAACATATTATATTTGGGTGAGAGCAATATGTAGCGCAACAGATCAGAGTGATTTATCAGATCCTGTATCTATTATGACAACGCAAATTCCTGCGCAGCTTCCTTATACTCAAAACTTTACTGGAGGTAATGATTTAGGATTGTTAAACGGTACACAGGCTAATAAATGGGTACGTGGTACTGCAACAGGAAATCCTGCTCAATCATTATATATATCTAATGACAATGGTGTAACAAATGGGTATGTACATACAACAAGTACTGTACATGCATTTAGAGATATTCAAATTCCGGCAGGAACTTCTCTTGCATCATTCTCTTTTGATTGGAAAGGACAAGGTGAAGGAACCACGTTCAAGTATGATTATTTGGAAGTTTGGTTAGTACCATCTACATATTTACCAGCTGCAGGAACCTTAATTACTGCAGGAGCAGGAAGAGTTTCTTTAGGACAATATAACCTTCAGGGTACTTGGCAATCTTACTCTAACACCAATTTAAATCTTACAAATTTCGCCAATAGTGTAATGCGTTTAGTATTCCAATGGAGAAATGACGGTGGAGGTGGTACTCAGCCTTCGGTTGCAATTGATAATATTGTATTGAGAGTTTGTAGTACAGCTACTCCGGTTGTTACAGTAACACCAGCTTCTATTACACATAATGCGGCAACTATTACTTGGCCACAAGATATAGGCGGAGCATCTTATCAAATAAGATACAGACCAGTAGGTTCTACTCAATGGTTACCTACAACAGGTCCTATTACTGTAGCTGCTGTACCTGGAGCTACAAATACCTATACTTTCCCACAAAACTTGTCTCCATATACACAGTATGAAGTGGAAGTTGCTGCGGTTTGTAATGTGACCAACGTAGGTGCGTTCTCTCATAATGAATTTATGACGAAATGTGATCCAACACCTCCAAACGTAACAGTAACTAACATTACTTCTACATCTGCTTTAGTAACTTGGAGCCCGCTTGCAGCTGGTGCTAATTATGAATTGCAATGGAGAGAAGTTGGTACAACACCATGGATAGCTGCAACGCCTACGACTCCTCAACCTCCTGCAAATACTTATCTTCTTACAGGTTTAAGCTCTTACAAAACGTATGAAGTACAGGTAAGAAATAAATGTATTGGATCTACAACTTTCAACCCTTGGTCTACATCTCAAGTGTTTACTACGGTTAGAGTTTGTGAAATTCCGCCTCCGGGATTAACAATCACTCAGTTGAACCCTACATCAGCAGAAGTAGTTTGGGATGCTTATACAGGTACTGGAGCTACAAATAATTATATCTTAAGATACAGAAAGGTAGGAATACCAAGCTGGACGACTATTAACGTAAGTAATACTACCTATACAATAACTGGATTATTAGAACTTACGAAATATGAAATGCAGGTAGCAAATGTTTGTACTGGTACACCAGGTAACTTTACACCTGAATACTACTTTACAACACCAACAGTAGTTTACTGCCCAATGCATTCAACTAACTTTGCTTCTGAATTTATTTCAAAAGTAACTGCGAAACCAGCGGGTAAACCAGAGATGATTAATATTACTACAGGTTCAGCTTATTCAGACTTTACTGCTGTTCCTTTAAAGTATATTGATATGGTTCAAGGTTCTGTTGGTAACCAGATTATAGTAGATAAAACACTTAGTTCGGGAGCTAAAGCTGGAGTAGCAGTTTGGATTGACTTCAACAGAAACGGAACTTTCGATCTTGATGAAAGAATTTTAGCAGATGGTCCGAATACGAATCTTACAGCAAGTGCTACATTCAATGTACCATCTGATGCTTTCATAGGATCTACTGATAAATATGTTGTAATGAGAGTTGCAATGGCTAAAGATGCGATCCCTGTAAACTGTATCAGCTTTACGGATGGTGAAGTAGAAGATTACACTGTAAGAATCTCTAAACTACCGGCAGTTAATACCCTTAATCAGACAGATATCTTGATTTATCCAAACCCAGTTAAATCAATTCTGAATGTTAAAAACGTTAGCAAAAAAGCTAAGTACAAGATTTACAGCGCTGCTGGTCAGGTAATCTCAAGCGGAATCATCTTAAATAATAAGATTGATGTAAGCAGATTGATCAACGGAGTATATGTGATTGACATTGATGATGTTCAGGGCACAGCTCAAAGAAAATTCATTAAAGAATAGTCAATTAATTAAATAGAATAAGCTCTCAGAAATGGGAGCTTATTTTTTTATCAAATATTTCTTTGAAAACTTAGAGGCTGTTTAAATTTGATATTTATTTTTAACATTAAGAAATTAAGATTATTGACTTAAAAAACTTAATACAAAATCAACATGTTGATTTCTTAATCATTTCCGGCTTAAATAACTAAAATACCTTAATGTTAAAATAAGAATAGACAATTTTATTTTAATTTAGAAATCGAAGATTATCTCCTTTCAGTCGATAATGCTATTTCAACGTAGTCAAAATTAAGAGAAAAGCAATAGAAAAACATTTACTAAAAATTTAAAAGGCTCTTAAACATAAAAAATCCCGCTGGAAATTTCTTCAGCGGGATTGTTATTTATTCAATCTCAAAAATAATCTTTTCGGTTTGTTCTTTCAGATCATCAAGATTGGTATTGTTATAGATGATGCAATCGGCTAATTTTATTTTTTCCTTTTCAGGCATTTGCTTTTCCATTACAGATTGTACTTCACGGTAGGTTTTTCCGTCCCGATCCATCACTCTTTTTATTCTGATATTGTCTTCTGCAGTTACCAAAACAGATTGATAGCATTGTTTATTGAGTTTTAATTCAAACAGCAAAGCAGTTTCTTTAAATATCAAATACTTGGTCTGCTTCTTTACCCAATCCTCAAAATCTAAGCGAACAGCAGGATGGATGATCTCATTTAAACTTTGCAGTAAATCTTTATTGTTAAAAACCTTTTCAGCTACAAATTTCCTGTTGTAAAGACCATTTTCATCATAAGACTCATCACCTAAAAGTTCTTTTATTTTTGCCTTTAAATCATCGTTATCATTCACAATATCTTTCGCTCGGTCGTCTGAATAATAAACGGGAAATCCGAAGTCTTCTATAAATTTTGCAACGGTTGTTTTCCCAGAACCAATTCCTCCTGTTAAACCAATGATTTTGGGCGCAGGTTTCGGATCAGGCTCACTTTTTTGATTTTCTGAATACAATTCTTCCATAATCAATATTAATATCCAAAAACATCATTAAAACTGAAAGTCTCATCAAGACGAACTCCCTTTTCAGTCATTTTTAAACTTGCCAATTCGTGGTGCGCATCGTGCTCAAAAAACAATAGATAATCATTGTCTACACATTGTTTTAGAAACTTTGCTTTTTCTTCTATCGTCAATAATGGTCTTGTATCATAACCCATCACATAAACCTGAGGAATATGTCCTGCTGTAGGAATAAGATCGGCTGCAAAGACAATTGTTTTTTCCTGATACTGAATTACGGGTAACATTTGCTTTTCTGTATGACCATCTACAAAAATGACATCCATTTTTAAGTCTGGTGCAAAGCCATAATTTCCGGTTGCAGGAAGTGGCAAAAAGTTCAGTTGTCCACTTTCTTGGATAGGAAGGATGTTTTCTTTTAAAAAACTTGCTTTTTCTCTCGCATTAGGCTCAGTTGCCCATTGCCAATGATTTTCATTAGTCCAGAATTGTGCATTTTTAAAAGCCGGTCTGTATCCCGATTTATCATCGTTCCATTCAATAGCGCCACCACAATGGTCAAAATGAAGGTGAGTTAAGAAAACATCAGTGATATCTTCTTTTACAAAACCGTATTTTTTTAAATTATTATCTAAATTATCATCACCCCAAAGCGAATAATGACCAAAAAACTTATCATCTTGCTTATTTCCGAGACCGCAGTCAATTAAAATTAATTTTTTCCCATCTTCCACAAGAAGAGAGCGGGTTCCAAGTTCTATCAAATTTCTTTCGTCTGCAGGATTTGTTTTTTCCCACAAACTCTTTGGGACGACCCCAAACATGGCGCCTCCGTCCAGTTTAAATTTTCCGCATTGGATAGGATATAATTTCATATAATATTTATTTTTTTTAATGTATTATTTACTTTAATTTTTAATGCAAAAGTTAATATATAGCTTAAAACTATAATGTTAATTTTCATAAGTTTTTTAATAATAGATTTCATTAAATCTTAATTTCTTAATGTTTAAGATACAAAAAAATGAAAAGTATTTTAAGCTAAAAGTTAGTTTTTATGAACTTTTGAATTCCTGATTTTTCAAAACTAATATCTTTTGCGTCTTTTGTGGTGAAAAATAAAATTATTTTTTCAATAGTTTCATTTTTTCAGCAATTTGCTTTCCGTTTTCATCGCCTTTTTCAAGATTTGAAATGATATTTTGGAAATCGTTTTCCTTTCTGTTTTGAGACAATTTTTGTTTAATAAAAATCTCTGTCGGAATGATTTTTAAACCAAAAGCACCTTTCATTTCCTTTTCTATAAAATCTTTTCCCATATCTTTCACCATCATCGGACATTGCTGAAAACTTTCATATTTTGAAGTTAATTTGTCCAAGTGTTGATATAATTCATTATGATTCATTAGCTCAACTTTTCCATAAATCTGCACCGCTTCATAATTCCATGTTGAAACATTGATGTGGTCATACCAACTGCTCGAAATATAAGTATGTGCTCCCAAAAAATCACAAAGAACTTCATTTCCGTTCGTCAGGGTTTTCGCTTGTGGATTTGCCCTTGAAATGTGAGTTTCAATATAAATATTTTCCGGATCATCTTCATTCAGCATCATCATAGAATGAGTCGCTCGAATTTTATCTACCGAAGAAATTAATAAAGCAAAAGAATTTTCTCTGATGATTTCTCTCATCACATTGTAATCTTCACTTTTATATAATTTAGGTATAAACATTTTATAATTAAAAATTAACAAGTTCACAAAAATGGAAAAGATTTTTAAAAACTTAAATGTTCTTATATTTAATTTAGCTTAAAGAACTAAAGTGTTGAAATCTTTTGTGATTAAAAACTTTGAACATTAAACTCAAAATACTAAACTAAAATAGTTCTCCCGGATTTTTCGGAACAGCAATATTCAAATGTTTATAAGCCTTCTCAGTAACCTCTCTTCCTCGTGGAGTTCTGATAATAAACCCTTCCTGAATTAAAAAGGGTTCATAAACTTCTTCCAATGTTTCAGGATTTTCAGCAATCGATGTTGCCAAAGCTGAGATTCCTACAGGTTTTCCTTTGAAATTTTCAATCATCACGCGCATGATTTTGTTATCCATCTCATCCAATCCAAATTCATCAACATTTAAAGAATTTAAAGCATATTTGGTAATTTCAATTTCAATTTCACCATCCCCTTTAATTTCTGCAAAATCACGGACTCTTCTTAAAAGTGCATTGGCAATTCTTGGAGTTCCACGGCTTCTTCTTGCTATTTCAATCGCTGCATCTTCATAGATTTTCACGCCCAAAACTCTCGCACTTCGGATGATAATCATAGACAAAAGTTCAATAGTGTAATATTCCAATCTGCTTTGAATACCAAATCTTGCCAACATCGGTTTGGTCAGCATTCCACTTCTGGTTGTTGCTCCCACCAATGTAAAAGGATTTAATCCGATCTGAACACTTCTTGCATTCGGACCTGTTTCCAGCATAATATCGATTTTGTAATCTTCCATTGCAGAATACAGATATTCTTCTACAACAGGCGAAAGACGGTGAATTTCATCAATGAAAAGCACATCATTTTCTTCCAGATTGGTTAATAAACCAGCCAAACTTCCGGGTTTATCTAAAACAGGGCCAGATGTAATTTTACAATTGACCCCCAATTCATTTGCGATAATATTGGCCAAAGTTGTTTTTCCCAATCCGGGAGGACCGTGAAGCAAAACATGATCGAGCGCACCACCACGTCTTTTGGCAGCGGTAACGAAAACTTCAAGATTTTCTAAGGTTTTTCGCTGTCCGGCGAAATCCTTAAAACTCTGCGGACGAATCTGCTCTTCCTGCATGAGTTCTTCGTGCGAATAATTGTCTTTATCTGGATGTAAAAAATCGGGCATTAATTCAGTTTCATTTACCGTAAAGATAGGAAAATTAGGTTAAGATTTAGATTAATTTCAGGCTGAGATTAAGGTTTAGGTTAAGATTGTACGCTCGACCTTTTTATCGTTTTACAAGATTGATATATTTTAAGTATTTTTGAAAGGAGAATTATTAATAACAAATGATAAAAGATTTTACTGAGATGCCTGTTTGGCAAAAGGCAATGGATATTGCTGAAAAATGTTTCAATATATCTGCAAGCTTACCTAAAAAAGAAGACTATGCTCTTACTTCACAATTAAGAAGATCTGCAGAAAGTATTTCAGCTAATATTGCTGAAGGTTTCGGAAGAAGAACATCAAAAGATAAAAGCAGATTTTATGATATTTCCAGAGGTTCTGCATTTGAAACAAAAAGCCATTTGATATACGGAAACAGAGTAAAATATTTTTCAGAAAACGAGTGCTTAGAAATACAGAATATGATTGGTGAAGTGATACATGATTTAAATAAAATTACAAATCGTTTAAATAACATACAGCCTTAATCTAAGCCTCAACCTTAACCTTAATATAATGAAATTAATAGGTCCTTTCAAGCAAGTCGTAACACTTGCGAATCTTCCGTTAAGAGGAAAACTTTCTGACGAACAAATCGAAATTATTGTTGATGGCGGAATTTTAGTTAATGAAAATAAAATTCATGCAATCGGAAATTTTGAAACTTTAAAATCTGAAAATCAAAATATAGAAATAGAAACAATTGAAGGCGAGAAAATCGTACTTCCCGCATTTGTAGATTCTCACACTCATATTTGCTTTGGTGGAAATCGTGCCAACGATTTTGCGATGCGAAATGCAGGGAAAACGTATCTTGAAATTGCCGAAAGTGGTGGTGGAATCTGGAGTTCGGTACAGCATACCAGAAATGCTTCAGAAGAAGAATTGCTGAAAACTTTATTAGAAAGAATTAATTTTTTAATTTCTCTAGGAATTACAACGATTGAAGTAAAAAGCGGATATGGTTTGGATGTTGAAAACGAACTTAAAATGCTTCGAATGATTAAAAAAGCTCAGGAAAAAACTCAGGCAACTTTAGTTCCGACCTGTCTTTCGGCACATTTAAAGCCACGAGATTTTGAAGGAAGTAACGAGGAGTATTTAAATTATATTTTAACCGAAATTTTACCAAAAGTAAAAGAAGAAAACCTCGCAAAACGAGTTGATATTTTTATTGAGAAATCTGCATTCCAACCGGAAGAAAGTAAAGATTTCTTACTTAGAACTAAAGACTTAGGTTTCGAGATTACGGTTCATGCAGACCAGTTTACACCGGGAAGTTCTCGAATTGCCGTTGAAGTTGGCGCGAAATCTGCAGATCATTTAGAAGCTACAATCGATGAAGATATTGAGTTTTTAGCACAGTCTGAAACCGTGGCAACTGCTTTACCAGGGGCAAGTTTAGGATTGGGAGAAAAATTTACTCCAGCAAGAAAATTATTGGATGCAGGAGCAATCGTTGCCATTGCAAGTGACTGGAATCCGGGTTCTGCACCGATGGGAAATTTAATTACACAAGCTTCTATTTTAGCAACATTTGAAAAGTTAACAACCGCAGAAGTTTTAGCTGGAATGACTTTCCGTTCGGCTTTTGCTTTAGGTTTAGAAGATAGAGGAAGTTTAAAAGATGGTTTAAAAGCAGATTTTGTAACCTATAAAACCAACAATTTCCAAAATGTTCTTTATAACCAAGGAAGCTTGAAGGCAGAGAATGTTTATATCGATGGGATTAAAGTAAAATAATATGGGAATTTTCGATAAATTTTTCAGTAAAAATGAAGAGAAAGAAGCTGGCGAAATTAAAAATTATAAAAATTTTTGGGACTGGTTTCTTACTAAAGAAAAAGATTTTTTTGATGTCGTAAAAAACCACGATAATATAGAAAATAACTTTTTTGATGTTATTGCTCCAAAACTTAAAGAGTTGAACGGAGGATATTATTTTCTTGCGGGAATGAGTGATGATTCTACTGCAGAATTGATTTTAACCGTAGAAGGTGATATTAAAAATATAGTTTTTGCTGAAGAGATTATTGAGATGGCTCCCAAACTTGATCGCTGGAAATTTACCGCTCTAAAACCGGAAATGAATCTCACAAGCGGAATTGAAATGGATGGCAGGAAATTTTCAGCTGATAATATTTTCTTTTATGAGAATGAAGTCGAAGGTTATCCCGACGAAATCGACATCACATTTGTTTATGAAAACTTAAACGAAGAAAATAAAAATGCTATTGTAACCGGAGTATGCGTTTTTCTGGATAACTTTTTAGGCGAACTTAATTTTGCCACTCAAATCGATACTTTTAATGTGGTTGGAAAAGATAATGCTCAAAAAGAATTGGTGCCGGTTACGAAACTGAAAGATTTTTTATCTTGGCGCGAAAGAGAGTTTACAGAAAAGTATAAAAATGTGAAAGACTTCAGCGAAGAAGATAAATTTTCTGTTTTTGAGGCAACTCTGCAAAACGGATGTCCTCTTATTGCGACGATCAATACTTCTTTGTTAACTTACGATTCAAAGGCTTCTTATCCGTGGATTTCTATTTTGAAAGTTCAGTATAACGGAGAAAATAATAACGGACTTCCCGAAAAAGAAGATTACGAAAAATTAAGCAATATCGAAGAGCAGATTATTGAAGAATTGAAAATCGAAGACGGTCATTTATACATCGGAAGAGAAAATGCAGATAACCTGAAAGAAAGTTATTTTGCAAGTAAAGATTTCAGGAAACCTTCAAAAATTTTGAAAAAAGTAATAGATGATCACCCTGAATATAAAATGACACTCGAAATTTATAAAGACAAATATTGGCAGAGTTTTGAACGCTATAATGTAAATCAAAATTAAATTAAAATCATGATTTGGCAAGGAAGATTAGACGGTGAAGAACTACTTTATCACAGAATATTTCAGAGAGTAAAAGCAGAGAATAATTACGATTTGATTTCAACTAACGATTTCGTTTTACACGGATTTGCCGTTGACGAAGGCGTTCGCAGAAATAAAGGAAGACAGGGCGCAAAAGACGCTCCTGATGTTATTCGAAAAAATATGTCTAATTTTCCTGTGATTCGTCCGGATTTTTCACTTCTTGATTTTGGAAATATTACCTGTGAAGACGGAAATCTTGAAAATATCCAAAATGAATTGGCTAAAAATGTTTCTAAAGTTTTGCTAAAAGGGGGAAAGTCTTTGGTTCTTGGCGGTGGTCATGAAGTTACTTTTGGTCATTACCGCGGTGTGAAAACTGCTTTTCAGGAACAGAAAATTGGAATTATTAATTTTGATGCACATTTTGATAACAGACAACCTGAAAATGGAGTAGGAGCAAGCTCCGGAACAGGTTTTTGGCAAATTGCTCAGGAAGGTCAAATCAATTCTTTGCATATCGGAATTCAAAGAAACTCAAATACTTTGAAGCTTTTTGATACAGCTCATCAGTTGGGAATGAAATATATTCTGGCGGATGAATTGTTTTTTGAAAACCTTCCTTCAGTCTATGAAAGAGTTAACGAATTGGCAGAAGCGGTAGACTTTCTTTATATGACGATTTGTATGGATGTCTTCAATGCTTCAATTGCGCCGGGAGTTTCTGCTTCGGCTTACAACGGGATTTTTGCAGATGCTGCATTTATGCATTTGTACAGACATATTCTTAGAAATGAAAAATTAATTGCCTTGGATATTGCAGAAGTAAATCCTGGTCTTGATATTCAGGATCATACCGCAAGATTGGCTGCGAGTCTGGCGAATGAATGGTTTATGATTTAGAATCTTTGAGAGAAATATTTTTAGTCATTATCAATTTAGTTTTACTGAATTAAATTTGAAATTCTCTTAGCTGTAATAAATACAATTCATAGAATTTATCATTAATTAAATACGATATAAGGAACAATATTTGTTGCCTTAAAAATGCTTAATCCAAAAGCAGAAGATTCGCAATTCTTGAATCTTTAAAAATGGAATTTTTAACATGGAAAATTTAATAGAAAACAAGCTGTTAAAAGCTGACCAAACTTTTCAGGAATGGAAAAAAGTTCCGTTTGAAGAAAAGCAGAAACTTATTGCAAAAGCTGCAGAAATTTTTAAAAATAAAGCTGAGGTTTTTGGTGAATTAATTACTGAGGAGATGAATAAGCCCATTTCTCAAGCCATTTCTGAGGTTGAGAAATCTGCTTTAATGATGAATTATTATGCGGATGCTGAAAATATCTTAAGCCCGGAAAAAATAGAATCTGAATATAAAATTTCAGAAATTCATTATGTTCCGAAAGGGGTAATTTTAGGAGTAATGCCCTGGAATTTTCCTTTTTGGCAGGTTTTAAGATTTGCAACGCCTGCAATTTTGGCAGGAAATACTGTCGTTTTAAAACATGCATCCATTTGTTTCGGAAGCGGAAATGCTATTGAGAAAGTTTTTATTGAAGCCGGTTTTCCTGAAGGCGTTTTCCAAAATCTTGAAGTAGGGCATGGTGAAGTAAAAGAAATTTTAGAACATAAAACCATTAAAGGAGTAAGCCTTACCGGAAGTGAAAAAGCCGGAGCTGAGGTTGCTGCCACTGCGGGAAAAAATATCAAAAAATCTTTGCTGGAATTAGGAGGAAGTGATGCTTTCATTGTTTTAGATGATGCCGATTTGGATGAAGCAGCAAAAGTGGGAGCTTTGGCAAGACTACAAAATTGCGGACAAACTTGTGTTGCTGCAAAAAGATTTATTATTCAAAGAGATGTAGAGTTTGATTTTCTTCCGAAGTTTATTGAAGAATACAAAAAATATGTTCCTGCTGATCCTAAATTAAAAGAAACAAAATTAGCCGGAATGGCAAGACCGGATCTTGCAGATGATCTTGAAAAGCAATATCAGAAAGCTTTAGATCATGGTGCAGAAGTTATTATTCCTCTTGAAAGAATTTCTGATAACGAATTTATTCCGGGATTAATAAGAGTGGAAGAGGGAAATCCTGTTTTGCAGGAAGAATTATTCGGTCCTTTAGGAATGGTGATGATTGCTCATAACGATCAAGAAGCTTTAGAAATTGCAAACAATATTCCTTTTGGTTTATCTAATGCGGTATGGACGAAAAATGAAGAACGCCAACAGTTTTTTATTGATAATTTAGAATCCGGAACGGTAAATATCAACAGAATGACAAGTTCTGATCCCCGTTTTCCATTCGGCGGAACCAAATCTTCAGGATATGGAACTGAGCTTTCTTTATTAGCTTTAAAAGAGTTTGTGACGGCGAAAACAATATTGGGTAAATAAATTAAGAAAACAGTTTTAGGTTGTTATTTTTTAATTAGTTTTGCCTTTAATAAAAGCAATAACTCATGAAAAAACTAGGTATTCTTACAGGAATATTACTCTTACAAAATGTATTTGCCCAACAAGAAAATTGCAATTTACAAAAGCTTGAATCTAATATTTATAAAGTCAATACTGAAGATCTAAAATGTTTGGCAAAAAACTCAGAGAAAAAGAATACTATATTTTTTACATTTGCCCGCTGGTGCGAACCTTGTCTTTACCATCTTCCAAATTTTAAAAAGATAGAAAAAGATTACAATGTTGATTCTTATGTAATGTTAATGGATGCTGAAGGAAGTAAAATGACAAGATTAGCCATCGACTATGTATTAGAAGACTATCCGGATGCAAAAATTGTTATTTTAAAAGACAGGGAGAAAAAGAATGGCAGAAAATATAAAGATTTTGTAAAAGAAATTACTCCAAGTCAATTTGAAGCTATTTCTGATATGTCTAAGTACATTGTTTTGAATAATTCTGGCGAAGTACAATTGGTAACCAATTGGAAAGATAATAAAGAATACCCTCAATGGAAAGATGACACTTCTACGATAAAAAGAATTGTTTTACCATTATTAGAAAAGAAATAAAAAAACCTCCCGAAAAATTTCGGGAGGTTTCATTTATATCAAAAACAATAATTAAATTGTTGTTAATCTCAATGTATTTGTTTTTCCACCTTCGTAAGACGGTGTTGCATTGATGTTGATTACGAAATCACCGGTTTCAATATATCCGTGATTGTGCGTTAACATATTTACCTGAATGATGGTTTCATCAGTTGGTTTGTTCATATCGTAATAATAAGCACGAACTCCCCAAAGTAGATTAAGCATCGTAATTACTCTCTTATTTCCACTATAAACAATAATGTGAGAGTTTGGTCTGTGCGCCGATAATTGGAACGCTGTATATCCAGAACTTGTTAAAGTTACGATTGCCGCAACGTTTGTACTTTTTGCAATTCTTACCGAAGCAAGACAGATTCTGTTTGTAATGAAACGCTCATCGATACAGTTATAATCTTTTTCGATAGGCTCGTTTTTGTGCTGGTAGAAATTGGTCATTTCAATGTTCTTCACAATTTTCGCCATATTTTCTACCACCTGAACAGGATATCTACCTACAGATGTTTCACCTGAAAGCATTACCGCATCAGCTCCGTCTAATACAGAATTGGCAACGTCATTTACTTCAGCTCTTGTAGGTGTTAAACTGTTAATCATCGTTTCCATCATCTGAGTTGCGATAATTACAGGTTTTGAGTAAAATCTGGCTCTTTCAACCAAATTTTTCTGAATTGCAGGAACTTCTTCCATAGGAACTTCTACACCAAGATCTCCACGTGCCACCATCAATCCGTCACATTCCAATAGAATCTGATCGATATTTTTTACTCCTTCAGGCTTTTCGATTTTAGCGATAATCGGAGTCTTAAATTTACCGTTTGGATGTTTAGCAATCAATTCTTTCAAATCGATAATATCCTGTGCGTGACGAACGAATGAAAGTGCGATCCAGTCTACTTCCATATCCATCATGAAATTAGCATCCTGAATATCTTTTTCAGTAAGTGCCGGAAGCGAAACATTCGTATTCGGAAGGTTTACCCCTTTTTTAGAACTCAATGGTCCCCCTTGAATAGTTTTTGCTTTTACAGTATCAATTTTATTGGTTTCAAGAACTTCTAAAACCAATTTACCATCATCAATCAAAATTCTTTCACCAACATTTACATCTTGAGGAAATTGTTGATAAGTCATGTAAACTTTCGTAGAGTCACCTTCAATTTTTTCGTTGGTAAACGTAAGGATATCACCCGGATTAAGGTATGAACCTTCTTTTACAACACCTACTCTAAGTTTTGGACCCTGTAAATCCCCTAAAATACTTACGGAATAACCGTATTCTTTATTAAGATCTCTGATGATTTCTATATTGGAACGAACTAAATCGTAATCGGCGTGAGAAAAGTTTATTCTAAAAACGTCAACACCCGCTCTCATCAATCCCAACATAACTTCCTTTGAAGAGGAAGCCGGTCCTAGTGTTGCAATAATTTTTGTCTTCTTTAAATACTTATTCATAATACTGTATTATTTGATAGAGCTCTTCTTCAGAACTCAAATTGTAATCTTGAATAGGAAAAGCAAGATTTTCAGCCAGCAAAATTACGGAAAAATCAGGAAACTGTTCCGAACTGTGCAGAATATATTCTACTTCTGGATGATTATTTAATAAAAATTTAATGTTTTCTTCTTCTGCGAAGAGTTCAGTTTGTAATTTTTTTTGATTACTTTCTGAAGATTTGTTGGAGATAAAAGTAAAACAGGTCTTCGTATACTTGTGATAAGCTTCAAACCTGGGAAAATAAAAATCATAATGAGACCCGTGAAAAACAAGGTCTTTTATTCTTGAAAACTTTAAATCGTTGTTTTGATTGATTTTGAAAAAAAACTCATGATCTGGTATATGTTTGACTAATCTTACCAAAGCGATGGTAATATCTTCAAATTCTATATCGTCAAGATCATAAAGTTTTTGGATTTCCAAGTATATTTTCTTTTTTATTTAAAATATAAAATGCTCTTTGTGCAGCCTTTTCTTCTGCTTTTTTCTTTGAAGTTTCTGTGGCATTCGAAATCTTTTCATTCCCCAGCCAAACATGACATCGGAAGACGATCGATTTGTTTACCTGAATTTCTTCACAGGTTTCGTACTTTATATTAAGTTTCTTTTTCTGGCTCCATTCCAGCAAAAGACCTTTGTAACTTACAATTTTATTTTCAAGCTTATTGATTTCTGTTGGCGTAAGGAGTCTATCCAAAACGATTTTTTTACAAATATCGTATTGGAAGTCTAAATAAACAGCACCAATTAGCGCTTCAAAGAGATTTCCTGAAATATTATCTCCCAAAGCGACAGCATGATTGTTTTTTTGTAAAAGATCAGTAAGCTTTAAATCTTCTCCTAATTTATTGAGATTCTTTCTGTTTACAATTTTAGATTTCATTTGCGTCATGTATCCTTCATTCGCTTTAGGATAAGTTTGAAACAAATGGCACGAAACGATTGTACCCAAAACAGAGTCTCCTAAAAATTCAAGCCTTTCGTAATTGCTTTCCTGATTTTTAGAAGAAGTTTTAATTGAAAAAGCCTCACGATAAAAGCTGACATTTTGAACCTCAATCCCTAAAATTTTATTTAGTTCTGTGCTCAGGAAATAGTCTCTTTCCGTAAGTTGTCTTTTTCTTTTTTTGATAAGGAATTTAGAAAAGTATTTCTGTAACTCCATTCAGTAATAATTAGATTTTCTTAAACAGAACGCAAGCATTGTGCCCACCAAATCCAAAAGTATTACTCATGGCAACTTTTACATCTTTTTTTACAGCGTCATTAAATGTGAAATTAAGTCTGCTGTCGATGTTCTCATCATCAGTAAAATGGTTGATTGTAGGAGGTACAACACCATGAATAATAGTTCCTAAAGCAGCAATTGCTTCAATAACTCCGGCTGCACCCAAAAGGTGACCCGTCATTGATTTTGTAGAATTAATCTGAATGTCGTAAGCATGCTCACCCAATAATCTTGAAATTGCGTTTGATTCTGCAATATCTCCTAATGGAGTAGATGTACCATGCATATTGATGTGATCTACTTCATCAGCAGTTAAACCTGCGTCTTCCAAGCAATTTTTCATTACTAAATAAGCTCCTAAACCTTCAGGATGTGGTGCCGTCATGTGATGTGCATCTGCACTCATACCGCCACCTAATAATTCTGCATAAATTGTTGCACCACGCTTCACAGCGTGTTCATATTCTTCAAGAATAATAGAACCTGCACCTTCACCCAAAACAAAACCATCTCTGTCTTTGTCGAAAGGTCTTGATGCTGTTGTAGGATCGTCATTTCTTGTAGATAGTGCCATCATTGCATTAAATCCTCCAACACCACTTGCCGTAACGGCAGCTTCAGAGCCTCCGCAAACGATAACGTCTGCTTTGCCAAGCTGAATAAGCATTTTAGAATCAATTAATGCATTTGCTGATGATGCACAAGCAGAAACTGTAGTATAATTGGGACCATGGAAACCATATTCAATAGAGATATGCCCCGGTGTAATGTCCGCAATCATTTTAGGAATAAAGAAAGGGTTAAATCTTGGGATGTCTGTATTTGCCCAACCCAAAACTTCGGTTTCGAAAGTTTCTAAACCACCAATTCCTGATCCCCAAATCACTCCGACTCTGTTTTTATCAACATTGTCTTCCATGATTCTTGAATGGCTTACTGCTTCTCTTGCAGCAACCAGCCCAAGCTGAGTGTTTCTATCCATTTTTTTAGCCTCTTTCTTATCGAAATGGTCTAATGGATTGAAGTTTTTCACCTCGCAAGCGAACTTGGTTTTAAAGTTTGTGGCATCAAAAAGAGTAATAGGAGCGGCACCGCTCTTGCCTTTTACAAGACTTTCCCAGTATTCATTCGCATTATTACCGACGGGTGTTATTGCGCCAAAACCAGTTACAACTACTCTTTTTAATTCCATAAACTTTGTAAATTTTCTTTGTTGAAGAATATTATTTATTTACTACTTCTTCTATATAAGCGATAGCGTGCCCTACAGTAGTAATTTTTTCAGCTTGGTCATCAGGGATTTGAATGTTAAATTCTTTTTCAAATTCCATGATTAACTCAACTGTATCTAGTGAGTCTGCTCCTAAATCATTTGTGAAGCTAGCCTCAGGAGTTACTTCTGTTTCTTCAACGTCAAGCTTATCAGCGATGATAGCTTTTACTCTTGATGCAATGTCTGACATAGTAAATTATTTTTTTATTGTTAGATGGTGCAAATATATAAAATTCTTTACGATAAAACATTTTTTTAAGCTTTTTTGTCGGTAGAGTGATGATAATTTATTATATTTTGCGGTAGTGTTTTCGTAATCAGTGTTTTATAGTTTTTGTGTTTTTTATTGAGTTTTAAAATATTTTTTAACTTGGTTCTTGTACATTATATGATAATCAAATTATTCATTATGGTTATTTTGATTGATTTTAAAATAGCTTTACTACTAAAAAGCATTGATTCTATATTTTATATTTGCGTTTTAAAATTAATACCCAATGTCAACTGCTTCTCATATGCTGGTTCCGATGACGGATTTTGTAATTGAATACTATTCGCATGAAGGATATGCAGATCTTCATACCCTTAAAGTAATGAATAATTATGCTAATTTTCTCAAGATGCTTTTGTCGCTGGAAATGTTTGTGCCAACAGATCAGCTTGGTAATATCTTGAAAGAACCTAAGAATTATTCAGATTGGAAATCTCTGTCTCATAATAATGAGTTAGACGAAAACGAATCTCCTTCAATGCTTGATGAATATAAATTTTATAATAAAGCAGAAAGTAAGCGTTTGTTTGATGGTTTTGAAGTTGCATACAATGGTTTTTCTGTTGTGAGAATTGTAGCTACTTATAATAAAGATATTGAATTGTCCTTCAATAAGGTTGAAGGTAAATTTCAACAATATACTACTATAGAATCTCTTCTTAATTTTGATGCCGTATTTCTTTCGAAAAAAGCATTAAAAAAGATAGGTTTAAAGACTTAAATTTAAATTATTGAAATAAATAAAAAAACAGAAGCATTTTAAAATGTTTCTGTTTTTTATTTTTGGTGGAGTTGGAGGGACTATATTTTTAAATCTGTTAAAATCTTGATTAATTTATAAATGCTTTGTACAAAGGCTTTTTAAAGTTATTTAATTAAGTTGAATTTATTGAAATTAAACTATATTTGAATTTTTTGGGTACAACTTTGGGTACAACTTTAAATTTTAATCATTTTTAATTATGGCATCAGTAAGTTTTTTTATCAGAGGAAAAGTAGCGGATAAAGAAAGTACAATTTGGGTAAAATTTAGAGACAGGGATATTGATATACGTGTTCCTGTTCCATACTTGAACTGTAAACCGAAAGATTGGAAAGATGGAAAATGCAAAATGCCATCTAAAAAAATGCATAAAGATGATGTGGAAACTATAAACACTCGTCTTTCACAATTAGAAGCTAATATTATTTCAAGTTATACGGAAGATAATCCAGAAATCGATTTAAAAGAATGGCTGAAATCAATTGTAGAACCTACAGCTTTAAAAGCCGAAGATAATAATTATTCGGATGATGTTGTTACTTTTATTGATACTTATATATCTTTAAAAAAAGATAGTGTTACTGAATCGACTATTAAGAAAGCTAATGTTGTTAAGCAATTAATGATAAGATATATAGCGGATAGAAAAATCAGAAAGAAAACATTTAGAGGATTAAAGTTTAAAGATTTAGATAATTCTTTTAGAATTGATTTTGAAGATTATTGTAATAAGGAGAGTTATAAGATTTCAACTACATATCGCAACCTTAAATTCTTAAAAATGATTTGTAAAGTTGCAGGTTCTTTTGATATTGAAGTTCACAAGCATTCGGAATTATGGAAATTTGAAGTTGAAAAAGCGACAAAGCATATCCCAAAATCAATTTACTTAACTTTTGATGAGTTGGATAAAATAGAGCATAAAGAAATGCCACATGATTATTTAGATAATGCAAGAGATTGGCTACTTATCTCCTGTTATACAGGACAACGTGTGAGTGATTATATGCGGTTTAATTCTTCTATGATTGTGGAGGATAGTGAGGGACAGAAATACATTGAATTTACACAGCAAAAGACTAATGCTAAGATGCAAATTCCTTTATTAAAAAAAGTCCAAAATATTTTAGCAAAACGAAACGGAGAATTCCCCCGAAAAATATCGGATGTAAACCTAAATCTTTATATCAAAGAAGTATGTGAGATAGCTGAAATAGATGAGATTGTATATAACGGTAGAACCGAGACAATAACTAAAGATGGAAAAAATATTACTCGTAAAGTTTTTGGTAATTTTCCGAAACATAAACTTGTTACGTCTCATATAGGAAGAAAAAGTTTTGCTTCTAACTTTTATGAGAAAATTCCTACTACTTATTTGCTTAATTTTACGGGTCACACAACTGAGAAACAGTTGTTAGCGTACATTAACAAGACGGAGGTTGAAAAAGCAAAGTCAACTGCAAAAATCTTTAACAGATTGGGTTATTAATATGATAGATTATAAAGATATAAATTTCAAACAAGGAACAGCATTAGATTTCATCATTTATGTAGTAGCATCAGATACGCCACAAACAGATGATACAATACATGGATTTTTCTTTCAAAAATGGAGTAAAAGAGTTCATACTCCCTTTTTTATTGCTAATGATAAAATACAAAATAATATCCATCAATATTATTTAGGATATAATATTACGAATGATGATAAAAGTAAAATTTTAAACCGTGTCAGTCTTGATAGGTTAATCTATTATGCAAATGAATTAGTTTTTGAAAAAATAGAAAATACACATTTTACAGACAATTATTTTGAATACATTGATTCATGTATTGACATCAAAAAATATATTACTACAGATGATAGTATTGATTTTTCTTCAATTGAATTTATAGAAGAAATATATAGTAAGAAAGAAATAGAAGAAATTTTAGATAATGTCAATTTTTTCCTTTCGGAATATGATGAATATAATAAAAATACCGAAGAATTAGAGAGATTAAATGCAAATGCCAAGAAACTCACTTTATCCAATTTAAATGAGTATTTTGAAGAGTATATTAGCCTGAGATTGTTACTTCCAAACATTTTCATCAGCTATTATGCATCATTAGTAAATTTTCTATCGACTAAAGAATTATATAAACTACATAAATTCGTTAAAGAAGTCGAAGCAAATATTAATTCCCCTCTTATAAATAATGTCTCAAGTAAAGTAAAATATCTAGAAAGTTTAATTCGTGATAACGAAAAATTACTCTTTCAGCATTCATTTGAAGTACCACAGTTAGGCGGTTTTTTTGAAAATGTAATGCCAATTCTGACAATTTATGAATCATTATGGGATTATTTACATATTCATTCCCATACGGAATTACTAACATATTTTTATTTAAATGGAATTAATCCTTACGTCTACAAAGAATTTGATTCTGAACATTCGTTATATGGAATGAAATTAAGGTATTTAAATCACTTACTATATGGTGAAAAAGAAACCAATAATGAAGACGATTTAGACGATGAATTTAATCGGTTTGCTGATGTAAAAAGTAATTTTGCCATTTTTTTGAAAAGAAAAAACTTCAATGTTGATGAAATCAGAATAATACTTAATGCTTTATCAGAAAATAGATATAATGAAATTGGTATTAAACATCTAAGTTTAAGCAGAGATATTTACTTTTTCCGTTTTTGCTACTTTTTTTATGTTTTTGATTATTTTGAAGAAATAGAAGGAAACGAATTGAATACAATCATATCCTTTGAAGATATTGTAAACTTCAATAGAAATAACAAGCGTGAAAATAAACAGCAATATCATAAAAACTATATCAATATTAATAATCCAAATAGCAAAGATTATCCATTTGCTACAAAAAGGACGAATATATTCCTGTCAGAAATTGAAACAACTTTAGGAATTCGTAGGGAAAAATTGAAACTAATCCCCGAAATAAAAATAAATTAAAATATTTATCGCTAAAAATCAACATGTTAAATAAAAATCGATAGAAAATATTTTCCCTATAAAATCCCTATTTTCCCTGGTATTGGCTTTGTTACCTATATTTTAAATAAAATTAAAATATAGGTAACAAAGCCATTCAATTAATGCAAATCGATTTAGATTCTTTCGGTCAATTCATACAGAAATTAGTTCGTGAAGAATTAGAAAAATTTAACAAAGGAAACCACAATCTGGAAAACGAGAAACAGTTTTATACTCGTGAAGAAACTGCAAAACTCCTTGATGTCAGTTTGACAACATTGTTTCATTGGAATAATCAGGGTATTTTAAAAGCCAAGAAAATTGGAAAACGTGTGTATTATTGTAAATCTGATGTACAAGCACACCTTAAATCATAAAACTTCTTTTGACAGTTGTTTTTAATATAGTTCTTATAAAATTAAAAAACTGTCTTTCTATTCCCACAAACTTAATTATCAACCTTTGACTTAACCATGGTTTTCCAACTTATGGAATACTACAACTATGTCAAAATTTAATCAAAATTCAAAAAACATGATAGATTTTATAAAAGTTTTTACAAAAGACAAAGATATTCTAGAACAAAACATCAAGCAAAATGATGATTTGGAAACTACTTACGTACTAGATTATAGAACAGGTCAAATATGTTACCCTTGCAGATCCTATCAAAATACAATGGAGGCTCGAATAACAAATAGAACAGGATATATACGAAACTCCTTACATAAGTATCACAATGATAAAAAGGGATTAAAACCTCAGAATCATTCAGATTTCACTTATTGTAATCTTTGTGAAGCAATTTCTATGTTAGAAGCCGATTTTAAGATTAATAGTGCTGAATGTGGAATGACTAATTTAGAGTTTGGATTGAACATTACTCTTTCCAAATCTCCCAAAACCATTATTGACAATCATTTATTGATGTACAATTTTGAAGAATTTAACCAATATGATACTTTTCATGGAAAAGGAACTTATAAACAATATAACAGTTCAGACTATTATATAAAATGTTACGACAAAGGGTTACAGTACAACCTTTCAAAAAAATTACTTCGATTTGAAATCAAAATTATGAAAAGTAGAATGCTCAATAAATTGGGAATCTACAATCTTTCTCATTGTGGGAATAAGGAAGCTTTGAAAATCCTTTTTGATTTACTTATGGAAAGATTTAATGATATGATTATTATAGATGCTATTCCTGAAGCATTAAATATAAATGCCAAAGAACAGCATATTATTAATATGGGAAAAAGTTCTGTTTACTGGAAAGAATTAAAGCTTTCCAAGTCAAAAACCCATTATTATGACAAACGATTAGAATTTATAAATACTTTGGAAAAATATAATTTGTTTACCATCAAACAAGAAATCGAAATGGCTTTAATTCAAAAGTTTCAATTACTCATCAATCATTAAAATTGTACAAATGTCATGTATATATTTTATGACAAACGTTCATTAAAGATTAACCTTCTGTCATATCATAAGACTCTTCCATACAGTTGGGCTTGGATCTCAAATAACAGCCTAAAAATCAACTAAAATTTTAAGACAACATAAATCCTCAAAAAGTATAGCAAATAAGCTGTATGAGCTATCGCTATGCCCTTTTTTAAATAAATCTGTAAAACAATGAATGAACATTATATATTAGTCCCTAAAAATTTAAATTTAGATCAAAGACTTGCCAAGTTTCCACCTTCTTTCGAATTTAATAAAGAATATATCTATTATTTTATCTCAAAACTTGTTGAAGACATAGCCTATCAAAATATGGATAAAACCTATGACAATTGCCCTGATAATAATAAAAATGATATGGATTTCATGATAAAGCATTATACACCTATGTGTGCCAATATTAATCAAAGTTTTTTCAGAGCTTCAAAATTACATCTGGATTATTTATATCTTAATTTACCCAATGAAGGCAGATTCTTTTGGAGAAACAATTATGAAGAAGGCAAATGTTTTTCTTATAGACTTCCTGAATATTATTGGGGGAATGGGGAATTGGAATTGATATTACTTTCGGGACAGTCTTTTGTAAATAAAATAAAAAAGGAGAATCCTCCATTTGTTGAAAATAAAGTAAGAAAGAAGTTTGGCTTTACTATTAACTATTTTGATACCAAAAGATTTGAATTAGATGAGAAATCGGCTTTAAAAGACCTTTATACAGAATATCAAAAAACAGGAAATTATCAAAAATATCTTTTAAATGCAGTTCGGGTGATGAATTTAAAAAATGGGCATTACACATTTCATCATAATCCTGAAACTGATGGAAGACTACATACAGTCTTGACACAATTTCCTAAAATTTGTAGAAAGCACCTAAAATATGATAATGAAAGGCTCTCTGAAATAGATCTGTCTTCTTCAGTACCATTTATTTTATCATACATATTGTATAACTACAATACCCTACAACCTACAGATCTTACCACTAAGATTAATAGTAAAGATCTCTTATATCATTATATCTTAGTAAAAAACTCTGTAAAGCCTTCTGATAAGGAGATACAGCATTTCAAGGATTTGATACTAAATAATAAGTTATACAATTACTTTATGAATGATTTTACAAAGCTTCCATACTTTGAAGAAAACTTTCAAAGACAGTTCAATAGAGCCTTTGATGGTGATGAGGATGATTTAAGAAAATACAGTAAAAAAAGATTTTTATCTATGTTGTTTGCCAAACCTATAGCCTACAAAAATGAGCAAACTGTCTTTGCAAAGTATTTCCCTACAATAAATAATTTACTTTTAAGGTATAAACGAAAGAAATTCAGAGATTTTAAAAAGTCTGACTGGCATAAAAAACTGTCTTACCTGACTTTTCAATTAGAATCTCATTTTATGGTAAATATAATTGCAAGAGAAATCAATAATGTTTTCAAAAGAAAAATCCCCCTATTTACTCTACATGATTGTATTGTGGTTAAAAAACAACACTTAGATATTGTTTACAAAATGATTGAAGATATTTTTATTCGTGAAATTGGGTATGCTCCAAATTTGACTAAAGAAGTATGGGGCTGATAAGATTTAAATTATCTTTGTGTAAATCCAAATTATGAATAGACTTATATTAATAGGCAATGGTTTCGATCTAGCTCATAAAATTAAAACCTCCTATAAAGATTTTATACTTGATTATTTAAGGAATGCATTTAAATATGCTAATAATTATAATAAGTACACCGATCAACTATTATCAGTAATGCGAAGTGGCTATTATAAAAATTGGTTAAATAATGGAAATGATGATGTAGATAAATGGGACTTAAACAATTTCTACGCATATATTGAGCAGGAAAGTGGCATGAGTGTTTATGTTGGAGGTACTCCAACTAACACTTATAGGGGAAGAATTCAAGAGCGTGAATATACTTTAGAGATAAAAAGCAATTTAATATCTAAACTTCTCTCGTCTTGCAAGGAATATAATTGGGTTGATATTGAAAATGAATATTATAAAATTCTTTGTGAATTATCATCTGAAAATAAGGAAAAAGAAATTTTAGAACTTAATAATGGTTTTCAATTTCTCCAAAGTTTACTATACGCTTATCTGATTAAAATTGAGGAAGAATATTTATCTAACAAATATAATGTTTCAAAGAGCAGTTTGATTCCTCAATTACTAGAACCAATAGAACATAATGCTGCACCAAAGTCAGCAGTGAGTTATAAAATTAGTGCAAATAATAGTACGCCCAAAACTATTACAACAAATAAAGAACCGAAGAAACCTAAACCAAATAGTATTTTGTTTTTGAATTTTAATTATACCTCTACTATTGAAAGTTATGTAAAAGAAATTCAAAAAACAGTTCCAAATACTGATGTTATTTATATTCATGGAAAGTTAAATGATAAAGATAATCCTATGATTTTTGGATATGGGGATGAGGAAGAAACCAATTTTGAAGTATTGGAAAAATACGATGAATGCCTTAAATATGTTAAAACCTATTGGTATTTGAGAACTCCTAATTATGAGACTTTTTTAAAATTTATTGATTCTGATGAGTTTGAGGTTTATATTATGGGGCATTCATGCGGAATGTCTGATAAGACAATGTTAAGCTCAATTTTTAATAATCCTAATTGTAAGAAAATTAAGGCTCTTACTTATGACAAATCATTTGGAAGTAAAGATTTGACAATTGATACGACCGATTATATTGAAAAGACATATCAGATTGGAAGGCTATTCAAAAACAAAGCTGATTTAAGAAAAAAACTTATTCCATTTGAAACAAAAGATTTATTAAAAATTGATAGTAATAATTTGGAATTAGAAAATATGTTAGAAAAACTATAACTAAAAATTGATAATTAAAAAGTGAATTTAGCAATACTTATTGGAGTTTCCTCATATAAAAATGTACAAAATTTACCAGGGTGTAAAAATGATGTTGTTTTTTTTAATGAATTAATAAAACATACAAAAAAGTATGATAATATATTATTCATTAACAATAATACAGATAGTACATTTATTAAAAACGAATTAGTAAATTTTATTAGTCAAAATAAATTCAGCCAAATAAATGAAGTACTTTTTTATTTTACAGGGCATGGACTATATTCCGAAAATGAATTTTATTATATTTTAAGTGATTTTGAGCAAGATAAAAAACAACAAACAAGTTTACAAAACTCAGAACTGGATAGTTTATTAAAATCTTTAAATCCTAAATTAGTAACCAAGATTGTTGATGCTTGTGAGTCTGGATATAATTATATAAAAGATATTAATAAAGTTGATACATATATAAAATCTACACAATCTCAGTTTAATAACTGTTATTTTTTATTTTCATCTCTTAATATTCAAAGTTCATATCAAGATCAAGAGTTTAGTTTTTTTACTCTTAGCTTTTTTAATGCAATAAAAAAATATTCTGATAATAATATCAGATACAAAGATATTATAGATTATATTTCTGATGAGTTTACAAAGATTTCTGAACAAACACCTTTTTTTGTTATTCAAGCTGATTTCACAGAAAATTTTTGTAAAAAAAATGACGAATTAAATGCATTTTTGGAGACAATCCCTAATACACTTAATAACATTAAAGATTCTTCTGAAAATGATTCGCTTCCTACAAAATCTTTGGAAGATCTAATTAAGGAAGACGCTGGTAAACATTTAAATCAAGAAGAAATAATATATTTTTTTGAAGATGTTAAGAGTTGTGTTGAGAAATTTAAGCCTAAGGAAGAATTTCAAAACCTTTATGAATATAAGCACAAATTCCTTAGTAATTTAAATTATGATTTGAATTTAACTCAAATTGGACAATATGTTTCTCAATACAAGGAGTTTTACGCTGAGCCAACTTATGAAGATACATCATATGAAACTGTTGAAACGCCTAATCGTCTTGATATGTTCGGAAGGTTTAATAAACCATATACGGTAACAAGAACGAAAAAAGAATTAAGCGGATATAATTTAACAACTACTTACCCATATGAACAAATAACTATTGATATTAAAAGTAACTATCCTAACCTTAACTCATTTCTTTGCTCAATTTTTTTTATTACCACAGATAGAAAAATTCGTGTCTATTGGTGCTTAACTAAATATATAAAAAAAGGATGGGACAATACTGAAATTGAAAAACGTTTTAAATGGAATATTTTTGAAGATGAGTTTATAAATAAAAATGATTTGATTAATAATTTTGGATTAATTAATAATGAAATTAATATTTTAATTGGAACTGAAATAAATAGAGTATTAAAATAACTGATAAAAGATACTATTAGGAAATCTGATTATAATCTTATTCGTGTTAAAAATTGTGACAATTAAAAAAAATATTAAATGTCATTTTATAAATTTGTGTTACTAGATAAATAATTATGGAACACATTAAAGAACAAATTGGAGATTTTAAAAAAGTATTAGAGGAAGAAATTGGAATTGATTTATTTAATAAATTAATATTGCACTGTAAGGATAATATATATCCAAATGCAATGAAGCAGTATGCCAATAATCTATCTATACAAGAATGGGTTGAATTGTATGGAAAAGCAAAAATAAATGTTTCAGAAAATCAAGTTAAAGTTTTTTTTGATTACATGATAAAGTATTACGAAGATTTTCGTAAGATTCAAGGAAAAACATATGCTGTAAGTCGAGGGTTTGATAGAGAATCTGAAAGTTTTGAATTTGAACAAATTGTTTTTTATTCTATTAATTTATAATCATTAATAAACAAAAAACAGTAACCATGAACATAAAAAAACTTTTTATTAAAAACTTTAGAATACTTTCTGATTTTCAAATTGACTTAGAAGATGAAATTTCGTTGGTTATAGGAAAAAATAACTCAGGTAAAACTTCTATTCTTACAGTTCTGGATAAATTTTTAAATCAAAGTGATAAGAATAATTTTTCAATTGAAGACTTTAATTTGTCCTTTAAACAACAATTGCAAATTCTTATTGAAGATCCTACAGAGCTTTCTGAAGAAGAGTATCTGAAATGCTACAATGGTATTTCATTAAGAATATTAGTATTGTATAATAATACTGATAGTTTCATCAATATTCAAAAATTAATGTTAGATCTTGATCCCGAAAATAACCATATTGTATTAGGATTTGATTATTATTTAAGTTATAAAAATTATTTAGGAATCAGGAAAGATTTAGCACAATATAGACATCGTGAAAATGTTAAAAAAGCTGAGGCAGAAGCCTGTGAGCTACCTAAAAAATATAATGTAAAAGGATTTTCGGAATTTTTCAAATTACATTATCAAAAATATTTTGAAACTAGGAAAAAATCAATTTTCTATGACAAGACTTCACAAAAAATAATTGAGGATAACTATATATTAATTGAAGACTTGAAAATATCTGATTTCATTAGTTTTAAATACATTTCAGCTAGAAGAGATGTTACGAACAAAGAAACAGATAAGACATTATCATTACAAACTTCAAAGATATACGAAAGAAAAGAAAATGATGAAAATGAAGCTAAGAAAATAGATGATTTTCATGATACTATAATTAATACTGATGAAGAATTATCAAAAATTTACAAAGTTTTTTTTGAAGACATAATTGAAAAAATAAAAAGTCTAGGTGGAATACGTGAAAATGAATCAGTATTAAGCGTACTTTCCACATTACAGTCTAGAGAACTTTTAAAAGGTAATACAACTGTTTACTATAAACATGAACTGTCGGATTTACCAGAACACTATAATGGTTTGGGATACCTAAATCTTATAAGCATGATCTTTGAAATTGAAATAAAAAAATATGAGTTTCAAAGGTCTTTATTAGAAGCTCCCGCAGATATTAATTTATTGTTTATAGAAGAACCAGAAGCACATACTCACCCACAAATGCAATATGTTTTTATAAAAAATATTAGAACAATCGTGGGAGATAAAATATCAAAAACAATTAAAAATGTTGATAATACAGAATTTGAGATTTGCCGTAGCTTACAGACAATAATTTCTACACATTCTTCTCATATTGTTGCAGATAGTGATTTTGATGAAATTAAATATTTAAAAAAGACAGATACTATAACTTCTAAAAATTTAAAGGATTTAAAAAATCTATATGATGAAACGGGAAAGCAATATCAATTTCTTAAACAATATCTTACTATAAGTAGGGCAGAAATTTTTTTTGCTGACAAGGCTATTTTAATAGAGGGAGATACGGAGCGTATACTTCTACCAACAATAATGAAGAAAATAGATATTCAGTTATCTCACTCTGATAAAGAAGAGAAAAAAATCCCATTACTATCTCAAAATATTTCAATTATCGAGGTTGGAGCTTATTCTGAGATATTTGAACTTTTTATAGACTTTATAGGTGTAAAAACTCTTATTCTTACAGATTTAGACAGTACACATAAGGTCAAAAAACTAAATAAAAAGAATGAAGAAATAATAGTTAATGAAGCTTGTAGAGTTGCAATAGGCGAAGATTACTCAAACCCAGCACTTAGATTTTTCTTAAATAATAAAACTCTCGAAGAATTAAAATCTCTCACATTAAAAGATAAATGTTTAATTAAAACAGATGATAAATGGATTCAAAATGAAAATGGAACTTTATGTATTACTTATCAAACTGATTATGATGGATATACCGCAAGAAGCTTTGAAGACTCTTTTTTAGTTATACCACAAAATAAGAATTTAGTTATTAGTAAAATAGATAGTTTCAAAGGAGTTAAAAATCCTAGACATTTTGATGATGAAAATAAAGATTCTTATGATCTAGCAAATGAATGTATTAATAAGAAAACCCATTTTGCTTTAGATATCTTATATCATAGTAATGATGATTACTCTAATTGGGAAATTCCTGAATATATAAAAGAAGGTCTGTTATGGTTGAAAGAGAATTAAAAAGTGAAATAGATCAAATTTTTGATCATATAGAAAAAGGAGATAATTTTTTATTAAGCGGGGGAGCAGGAAGTGGAAAAACGTATACATTAGTGCAGTGTATAATTGGAATAATTGATAAGTTTCCAAATCATAAAATTGCCTGTATTACATATACAAATTCTGCTGTTAAAGAAATTGAAGAGCGTATAGATCATGAAAACCTACAGGTTTTAACCATTCATGACTTCTTATGGGATTGTATAAAAAATTTTCAAAACGAATTAAAATATGCAATAGTTACCCAAGCTAATAATCCTTTGCAGAAAAAAATAAATATAGAAAATCCTAGTGTAGAAATGTTTTCCGAAGGTATTAGATATATGGAAAATCTAAATTTATCTAAAGGGATAATTTCACATGATGAATTATTAGTAATTGCTGAATATTTATTTGAAAACTATGAAAAATTATGTGATATAATCAAAGATAAATTTAATTTTATATTGATTGATGAATATCAGGATACTAGTGAATTAGTGATAAGGATTTTTCTAGATCATTTCAGAAAGGGTTCAAAAAAGAATATAATAGGTTTTTTCGGAGATGCAATGCAATCTATTTATGAAGATGGTATCGGAGATTTAAATAAGTATAAAGAAAATGCGGGTGGTTTGGTTCAAGAAGTTAAGAAGCTAGAAAACAGAAGAAGTCCACTGAATGTAATTAATTTAGCTAATAAAGTAAGAAATGATGGTCTAGAGCAATTACCGCAATTGGAAAAAACAAACCCTATTCCCCCAAATATGAATGAAGATGGTACAATTAAGGAAGGGGAAATTAGATTTTTATATTCTGCGGAAAATAATTTGGATAAAGTTAGAAAATATTTAGAATGGGATTTTAATGAGAAAGATAAAGACGGGAATTTAAAGTGTAAAGAGTTAAATCTAACTCATAATCTCATCGCAAAAGAATCTCAATTTGGATCCTTAATGGACATTTATAACAATGACCAAATATTAGAATATAAATATATTGTTGATGTTTTCTTAAAAAATAATCCACAAATTCAAATAGATGAAAATGATACTTTTGGAGATGCAATAGAAAAATCTGGGCAAGTTCCTAATGGTGGTAAAATGTCGGATTTTATAAATTCAAATACTGATCTCTTTAACGAAGCTAAATCATATAAATTTAATTCATTTAGAAAAATTTACCTAAATAGTGATATTCTTACGGACGATAAAAAACAAAATGAAAAAGATTTAATCAAGAAAGGAACAAAAAGAGATAATTTATTAAAACATTTATTTAAAATCCAAAATTGTATAAGGCTATACAATGAAAAGAGATATAATGAATTTTTGAAAATTACAGATTATAAGATTAATTCAATTGAAGACAAAAAAATATTACAAGATCATATAGAAGCTCTTTCAAAAACTGATGAAAAAACGATTGGTGATGTAATTGAAAAAGCAGATGAATATAAATTGGTTTATATTGACGATAAACTCTATGAGTTTATACAAAATAAGCAATATGTTTATAATAGAATTTCTAAGGTTAAATATTCTGAATTTATTAATTTATATAATTATTTAGAAGGGTTTACTCCGTTTTCAACCCAACATAAAACAAAAGGAAGAGAATTTGAAAAAGTCCTTGTTATATTAGATAGAGGAGGTTGGAATAATTATAATTTTGAATATGTTTTTGATGATGGTACAGTATATAAATCTTTAGTTGAAGGAAAATCAAAAACAAAATCTAAATTGTCAAGTTATCCTAAAATAAAAGAAAGAACGGAAAAAATATTTTATGTATGCTGTACTCGTTCTAAAGAAAAATTAGCTGTTTTCTATCATAATCCGCAACCATCTGTTATAAACACTGCAATAGCTTGGTTTGGTGAAGAAAATACCATAAATATTGATGACTTCTAAATATTGAATCAAAATTTATATATTTGTAATTCAAATTTTATCGGAAAATAAAAGTGTAAAAACTTTTGCTTTTGTTCTGTGAATCGGCAAAATTCTAAAATGTTACAAAATGCAAACAGTTCAGCACACTTGTCATATGGCAAGTGGCTTATCCTGTTTCTATGTAACATAGGCTTTGCCGAGCCTTCAGAACTAGAGCAAGTGAGAACCACTTGCTTTTCTATTTTTCAGAAAAGCTGTTTACCGAGAAGCTAATCATAAATTCAAAAATTAAATTATATGAAAAAGTTTTTATCAGCATTATTGATAACAGTTTCAGCAATTGCATTTGCCCAACAGACAGAAAAGGACAATAAGTGTGATCTTCCTAAAAATTATCAAGAACCTCAACCTGACAAAAAAATCCAATCATGGTTAAAACGTGGTGATGCTACAATTGAAGATTTAAGAAAGCATATTGCTGTTGAAAATGACTGTACCGAGAAAGATGTAATCTTTTTAAGAATTTCAGAACAGAAAGGAAATGGAATGTATTCGGTTTGTGTTGCAGGAAAACCAATGAAGTATAAACGAATGGGGACAGTTTTTATGGGAGCAAATGAAAATCCCTTTGATACAGCCAATTCTGGTAAATAAGGATAGCATGAAACGGTTATTTTTATTCACAGGACTATTTTACAGCTTTTTCCTATCAGCACAGGTGTACCATGATAAAAATAAAATTACATTTTCCTACGGATATGATGTAATTGAAATTATTGAGTACGGAAAACACGTTAAATATATCAATATGACTACTGTATGTACTTTTAATACTAGAAGTAATAAATCAAAAGTAGTTTGTACAAACGAATTATTTAACAATAGCAAAACATTTATCAATATTGATGATGATTTGTTTGATAATTCACAAAAAATAAAATTTCCAAAATATCCAATAAAATTTTATGATTACAAAATAGCAGACGATGAAAATTATTATTTACTAAAACTGTGTCCAGATAGGGCAATACTATTGGATATTCACGGAACAGGTTATGTTTTCTATGATTACAAAAAAATGAATAAGAAAAAGTAAAACAATATGAAAAATCACAAAATTTATTTAAAGCAAAATGACAGTCAGTTTCCCACCGACAAAGAAATCAGAATATCACTCCGAAAGTTAGGTTTAAAAGATGTTGCTTACTCCATATTAAAGACTATTGAGTTTGCCAAATTATCCGAAAGGGATTTAAAAACAGTCATTACTAGCAAACCCCAAAATCCTCTAGAGGAACTATTGAAAAAACAATTATTAGAAGAATGATATAGATTATAAAATTCAAACCTGACTTTAACTTACACACTTTATTGGATATTGCCTACAAAATTAAACAAAACCGCTCATTTTTGGACGGTTTTCTAAATTTGAATTTTATACTTTTTCTAAATCTTCTAAAATTTCATCCCTTATTTTTTGGGTAGTAAAATTAGAAAAAGATTTATTTGTAATTGTTTTGGGGTTGATACACCAAATATTACATTTACCAATTTTAGTACTCCTCATTTGAAATTTTCCTTATAGTAAAAATCGAAAAAATTTAGATTGTTTTTATTTTCTCTTCTAACCAAGAAGATAATTCCTCTGGTGTATCTAATCGTTTTTTGCACCCATCCGTAATTAGATTTTGAGAATATTCTTTAAGTTCGCTATAGGAAATATTCCAAAAATCATCATATGTTTCCTTAAAAAAAGCTTCATCTTCAAAAAATAAACCAGAAAATTGCATTCCAAATTTAAAGCAATCTATTATATGTTCTTTTGCAATTGTATCTTTTGCTTCAAATAACAATTCAAAGGGATTGATTTTTAAATATTTGTTAAGTAGTTTTAAATCATCAAAACAATTAGTATTTATTAATTTAATATCAAAAGTTTCAGGCATGTCTATTCTGTCAACACTTTTTAAAACTGCTATCCAATCTGACTTGTCAAAGTCTATCCATAATTCTTGATTTGATTGAAAAATAGATGTGATAATTCCTTCTTTTGTTGCATTTATGAAAGTTTCTATTTTAATACTCTTGGTTTCGTTTTTAAAATAATCTTTCAGGGTTTCGGTATAGTCAATTTTAGGATTTTCAATTATTGATTTTATATAATTTATTGTTTGCATATTATTTTATTTTTGTTGTTTTAAATACAGGTTTATTATTTATTAACTCCATTGTTTCAAGGTATGCTTTCTCTAAATCTATACCTAAAGTTTTAAAAATTTCAGGAAACTGTGTAGCTTCATCAATTGATGGTGCATAATGTCCTGAAAAATTGCTTATGTTTAAGACTTTTCCTTTAACTATTTTTAAAGTTCCTGCTGCTAGGACATCCTGTGCATTGCCTAAAAAATGATGTTTTTTTCCTAAAAGCAATTTTCCTTCGGTTGTAATTACAAAATCAACGGATCCATACTTTGGAATTATTTGTCCATCTATTTTAAGTAATCCATCTTCCACTTCTGCAATCCCATATAATTTACCATCTATTGGCATAGCCTCATTTGGAACTGTGTTTTTTATTTTTGTAAACTTACGCAGTTTCTTTAAAAGTTCGCTTTCTTGTTTTAAATTTTTAAGAAAGTTTCCAATTAATTTTGCTTCAATTTCTGGTAATAATCCCGAAGCAATATTATTAAGAATTATCCAAAATTCTTCATCTATTTTTTTATTAGTAAAATATTCAGCAACAAAACAAGGTATATATAATTCTTTACCTTCTTCAACTACTATTTTCATAGGACTAAAAGGCAATTTAATTTTATTTCCAATTTCCTTTTCATTATATGGCATTACAATAGAAGTGTTATCATATGCAAATAATGCTGTCCCTATTCTATATTTCTTGTCCTTTTCCAAATAATAAGCAAAGCCAGTATATCTTATATAAGGATCATTAATATCATCAGAAGGCTTATAGTCTTCGTAATCAATATCAAATTTCCAGGCCTGTTCAAGTTCCTTATTTGTCCAGTTCTTTAACCCAATTCTTGAAAAAGATGTAATTAATTCTTCAATATATTTATTGCTAAGTTTTTCAAATATTTTACGAACAGAATCAGGATTTGTATTGATTTGATTATACCACCAGTTTGGATTTTTCACTCCTTTCAATAAGTTAATAACCGAAAGGTTTTCATTAGTACCAGATGCATTGATAGCTTTTTCAGAAAGTGAAACAAAATCTTTCCAAAGCATTTCATCTGTAAGGATTTCCAAGACAAAGTCAGGAATATTTTCATATAAACCATCAACAATATTAGGATTGCCTTCGGCAGTGGCAAAAAAACCTTGATAATAACGGATAACCGATTTTTTCATGTATTCCGCATCAGAATTTCCCTTAACAATTCGTAAAAACTCTATAAATGTGTCGACATTTGATGTAAAGAGTTTAATGGCTATATATTCATCGTTTAGCTTAAAGTCCGTAGGACTAGATGTTTGCTTAGTTTCTGCATCTTGAAATTTCTTATCTTCTCCGTCTTTATAGATAAAATTAAGATTATAAGTTACCTTATCATTATCAAAATAAATCCCAAACGTATAAGAATTGCTTAATAAATTCTTTCGGGTATTCAATTTAGCTAAATCAAAAGTTGCCAGAACTTCTTGCTCTCCTTTTTTATATGCAAAAGGTCTGTTATCTTTAATAGTACTAAATACAGGAATACCCATTGAAGACGAACCTGAATAAATAGTTTTGTCTCCTAAAAAGTAAATTTCTGGATCAAATAAAAATGCTTCTATCAATCCTAGCTTTTCTTTTAAATCCTTTGCAAGAAGTTCATAATTAATTCCACCAGTATAAAAATCTTCGGATAATGCATCATAATCTTCAGTAGTAGGTTTGTAAAAAGCACTTTTCTTTCCAAAAGGAGTGCTTAATGCGTATTCATTCGAGATTTCGTCAAATGTTTTGTTGGTTCTTATGCCTTCAAAAGGATCTTTTCCTTTACCTAATATCCCTCTGCTTAATTCTTCAAAGGAGATAATTTTGAATTGTGATAAATCTCCAAATTCATCATCAAAATTTTCCATAAGTTTTGTTTTAATAATTAATAATTTTTTTTCAAAACGTTTCTGAAGCAAAACTATCTCTCTGAAGCGACAAAACTTGACGTGTTATATTTTTTTAGATTTTATTAATGAAGTTTTATTTGACAGTTTTATATGGTTGGGATTGATGACTTTGTGTATTGTAGTATTTAAACAGTGTTTTAATTTATTATTTAGATCTCAGAAATATAAAACAAGTAGGTAGGGTAAGTAAATTTCATAAATTTAGAATTTAGGAATTAAATATTATTATAAAATTATCATTTATACCATTTTACTATAATTACCCCACCCAAATTTTCCAATAATGAACTATTAAAAATATATTTTATGAAATTTTCTGTGCAAAAAGACAATAGTAAATCTCCACATACAAAAGTACCCCCATCTAATCTCTCTCAAAAATTCAAACAGTCTTTATAGTAGAATTTACAACAATTTAACACCAAAAAATATATAATGAGTGTAAGGACAGTAGTCTCTATAGATAAGCTAGAGGGTATGAGAGTTGTTTTCTTTGCTGCCCCCCACCAACTGTCAAACATTTTCTCAAAAGTAGGTTTTGTTTTATTTGTTTTTTGTGGATCTGTTTTTATTTTCCACTTACATTTTCTACTGGCTATACTCTTCAAAAGATATGTTTTATTGATGTTTTTTTGACAGTTTTTGTCTGTAGCGGTCTCTGCTTAAAAATATTTTAAAAACTTTAATTTTAAAGTTAAAATCTCTGTCAATTGGCATGAATATTGACTTTATTAATATGTCAAAGAACTGTTTCAAGTTCTTTTTTCTATATAGATTCTCACAATAATATATAAAAAATGCCTAAAGTGCTACGAACACGATAGGCAACATCAATAAATTTTAACGCATCTAAAACTTATCAACATGACAAATTTACAAAATTGTCTTGATTCTTGCAGTGTCTATGTAGGGACGTATGCAAAGTACAACAACGGAAGCCTTTACGGAAAAAGGCTCAATTTAGCTGATTATTCAGATTATAACGAACTATTAGAGGCGATGAAAGAGTTTCATAAAGACGAACATGATTCTGAATTTATGATGCAAGATTATGAAAACTGTTCTTTCTTTGAAAAATTAGGATTAGTGGGAGAAAGTTTTTTATCTCCCGAAATTTACGAGATTGCCGAACAAGTAAATGATTCTGGTTATAGTCTTGAAATCTTTGAAGCTTATGTTGATTGTATTGGAAAAATGGATTTTCAAAGTGTTTATGATGGAATAATAAATTATTATATTGGTGAATATTCGGACGATGAAACATTTGCTCAGTACATATTAGAAGAGAGTATTCCTGACAGCCTACCAAATTATATTTATATTGATTGGGAAAGTACAGCACGGAATCTGGTGTTTGATTATTTTGAAAGTAACGGACACTATTTTAAATCTTAGTATATTTGTATTATAACCCGATTGTAAATATTAAAGTTCAAATAGGTTTAATTGAATTCAAACAGATTTAAAAAAGTAAATTTCAAAAACTCGGGTACAATTTTGGGTACAAAAACAAAAAAGAGAAAATGTAATTATTTAAAATTCAATAATTTACAAATTCTCTTTAGCTTAAAAAGTGGAGTTGGAGGGATTCGAACCCTCGTCCAAACAAGCAATACATAAGATTTCTACATGCTTATTCTGCTATTGGTTTTCGACTGGAGGCAGAGAGCAGACGCCCAACTTCCAGCTTATCTTCTAAAATTTTCGAGTTTTAGCCGAAGCGTCTAAAACCTTATTTCCGCATTACTATATCCCAGAATCAAACGCCGCAGAACAGAGCATTTGTGGAATATCTTGCTTCCCTACTGAAATCTTCGGGAAAACGCTTGATCTACTATACTTCGATATTAAGCTGCAAGAGCGAACTCTTCGTTGCCAGTTAAAATTTTGTAGCAAGGGATTAAAGAGATCGCGCTACGGTTCTCTGCATGCTTACTTACCCATTGGTCTTGCTGTCGAAACCAGTCAACCCCATGTTTAAAGTGAATGCAAAGATACTGTTTTTGTTTAAATACCGTTAATATTGATGAAAGCTTTTTTCAATTATATTTTTTATTTGGAGCTTTATCCCGCTTTTCATTACAATTCCTCATTACGCGGCTCCACTTCGTTCCGCCACTCCATTGCGGGATTTTCATTGCAATGGTAAGTTTGTATTAAGAAAGACAGATTTATAAATTAG
>NZ_JAPDKN010000025.1 GCF_026163565.1 Chryseobacterium sp. YIM B08800 | reverse complement strand
AAATAACTTAAAAATAAATATTGCCTAAATGCACTACGGGTTTTTATTATTTATTTGTTATCTAATTATTATAATTGCTTTTAATTATGATACAAATGTACAGCTTGCAGATTCCGGAATTGTTGACGTAGGATAAGAAAGGATTTTATGTGAATTACAAATCGTGAATCGTCAATTTTCTTCGAAGTGAATTTTAATTATAAACCGTTTATATTAATAATTCAAAATTTAACGCAAAGACAAACAAAGAATATTAAAACCTGACCATTTTAAAGTCATACAAAGGCGTAAACTTAGCAAAAAAATACAATGGTTTAAATACCAAATATTTAAAAATATCTTCAAAATGCGCAACGGATTTAATTATATAAAACTAAGAAGCCTTTATTTAAAATCTATTTTTTTTCTGTATTAGAAATTATAGTTGTATAATCTGTATTATAAATTCTGGTTTTTATATTGAGCCTATTTAAAATATTTTCAGCATCAATTCTTATTTTAATCCATATTTCATTTGTATCTAGTAATTCCCAATCCCAGAGTTCAACAGGAATATCATCAACTTTCTTTTTAAATAGTAAAAGTTCTTCTTTAAAACTTTCGTCAATCAATTTATTTCTAAAGACTGTTTCAAAAAGAACGGGTAAAAAAGCATAATCAAGTTCTTCATACAACTCTGTCAATGGGTCTATTAGAATAGGAGTCATTTTGTCTAATTGCTCTACATTATAAGTATACAGAATCAACGAATTCACAATATTTGTGTAAAAAAAATTCTCGTTTTTATCATATTCTTCCATTTCAAATTTAGTAACCCCTGAATCGTCATAATCCTCTGTAATAGGATGAATTTCTTTATCCTGTTTTGATTTGGAAAAAATATTAAAATTGAATTTCATATCATTTAATGTTTTATAAAATTAAATAATTATTATTAATAAAATGGAATGTTTACTTTTTAAGTCACTAAGCTTTGGCTAAAGCCGTTTTTACATGTCTATTAAAAAAGCGGACTAAAGTCCGCTCCTATTGATAAAATTATTGATTTTAGATTATCAAATCATTTATTTTTTATTGTTTTTCAGTTCTGTTAAAATATCGTCTTCCATTGCAGATTTTTCGGCAACTACTTTATCGACAACATCGTTGGGAACTGTCATTGAAAGTACATATTGTTTTACTTTCCAGGCTCCGTTTATTTTTTCTACAACTCCTGAACCACGGCAGATTTTCATTTGAGTATCCAGCAATTCGTCAAACCAAGCCAGTTTTCCATCTTTGCTGAAATAGATATTTCTTTTAACAGAAGTGAAATTCCATGTTTTTTTCTTGTCGAAATACGGTTTTGCCCAGGTTTTAAATTCTTGCTTATTCCAAATTTCCGTTGCATCGGTTCCGATAAACGTAGATTCATCAGCAAAAAAATTAAAATATTTTTCAAATTCTGCATTGGCTGCAGCGACATTGAAATCATCAAGCATTTTTGAAATTTCAGTTTTTTCTTTTTCAAATTTCACATCTTTAGACTGCGCTGAAAAGCCTGAAAAAGCAAATAGGAGGATTGCTAAAGCAAAGAAAAGTTTTGTTTTTTTCATTATAAATAGATTTATTATTTTATTCGTTATATCCAATACAAAAAAGAGTTTCGCCTTTATTTACCGGCGGAGTTCCTACTTTGTACAAAATAATTCCGGTGGTTTGCGAAACGATATCATATTTTTTATTTCCAAATTCGTCGGTAATATAGCCTAAAATTTGATTCTTTTTAATTTTATCCCCACTTTTCAGTTCACTATAAAAAACTCCATCTTGCGGAACCTTTATATAATCTTGCTGGTTTAAAAGAACGGTTGATTTTTGATTGACCGTTTTTGATTTTCTTGTCACATAATTTCCCGAATTTTCAAGCATATTGTAAACCGCAGTTTTAATCAAATTCACATTGTCTTTCTGTACAGTTCCCAGCTTTCCGGCTTCAATACTCAAAGCTGTAATTCCCTGTTGTGTAGCTTCTTTGAAAGCATATTTCGCAGGTTCGGTCGCAGTTAAAGTGTAAGGATAAGAAACTATATATTCAATTCCTGACCTCGAAGATAGTTCATGAGCTTTATTTGTATTTTCAGGCGTATCTTTTCTGTTGTAATAGCAAACAAACGGCAACAAATCTTCATTAGCATCACCGCCATGAATATCTAAAAAAATTGTTGAGTTAGGAATAATTTCTTTTGTAATTAAATGGGCAATCTGGTCGGTCGGACTTCCGTTTTCTAAACCCGGAAAAGCGGTATTTAAATTTTTTTGGTCTAAAGGATTTACAAAAGGGGTTCTCTTTTGAAAAGATTCAACATTTGCGATTGGAATAATAATTAAACTTCCTTTTATATTTTCAGGGTTTATTTCTTTTAATAATTCCTGAACGGCTATAATTGGTGGATATTCGTAGCCATGAATACCTGCGACAATCGTGAAAACCGGACCTTTTTCTTTTCCTTTAATAATGGTAATCGGTAAATAGGTTTCTTTTGAATCACTTTTAATAGAAAATAGGGTGTCTTTTCTGAAAGAGCCGTTTTGTTTTAAAATTTCCTTTACTGATTGAGATTTTAGCATTGAAAAAGATGTTAAAACCGATAATGCAATCGTTTTGGAGATTAATTTTATCATTTTTAAATATCATTAAATTTGAGATGCTGTAATTTCCATGCGTTTTGTAATTCTATTTGCCAACCAACTTACGTAGAACAATTGAAAACTATGATAAATCATTACGGGAAGTAAAAATAAAACTTTTTGCTCATCCGGAATTCCTAAAACAAGCAGAAATAAACTTCCGTGAACCAAAGATTTTTTTGATCCGCAAAAAGTAGCGGTAATAATTTCTTTAGGTTTAAAATTCATTTTTTCAGCTAAAAATTTAAGAATTTCATAAACTGAAAAGAAGAGAAAAACTACACTCAAAGCCAAAATCACAAACACCAGTGAAGGAACTGAAGCAAAAATATTTTCAATAAATGCACTCGAAAAACTTTCATACACTATCAATAAGATAATCAGTCGGTCAAATTCTGCGATGATACTTGAATATTTTGTCACCCAATTTTTGAAAACAGGATTCAGCAAAATCCCTAAAATAATCGGAAGTAAAACTTTTAGTAATAACTGTTCGATAATTTCGATTTGATTTCCACCTTCTCCATTCGAAGTCAGGAAAAAACTCATCAAAAGCGGAGTCATCACAATCCCGATAATTCCTGAAATAGAAGCATTGAAAATTGCTGAAGTCACATTCCCTTTTGCAATAGAAACCATCACAACCGATGAAGAAACGGTTGATGGTAAACTTGCGAGAAAAAATACGGAAAGCCAAATGTTGTAATATTGAGAATCTTTTACGAATGGATAAAAAATTAAGACCAGCAAAGGAAAAATAATAAAAGTGCCTGACTGAATTAGTAAATGTAATTTCCAATTGGAAACATCTTTTACCACTTCCTTCAGATTTAATTTTAAACCATACAAAAGAAAAATTCCGGCAATTCCCCAATCGATAAACCCTGAAAGATTAAAATACTGATTGTAAGATTCTTTAAAGGGAATTAGTTTCGCCATTAAAACCATCGCAACCAATAAAAAAAGAAAAGTATTTTGCTTGGTGAAAACTTTGTTAATCAACTTCATTCAATATCATTTAAAATAAAAATCCTTAAAGTTTTTGGCTTTAAGGACTCTAAAATTACAAATTATTTATTTTACAGGCTTTATGGAAACGGCAAAACCACCGCTTCGAGCCATTTTAAAATTTATTTTAGACTTACTTGTTATCTGTTTTTTATAAATATGATAGCTTTGAGGATTGTCGATATAATCAGCATCTTTTCCGTCTTCATAAATCGTTGCTTCGTATTTTTTTCCTTTATCTAAAAATGAAAAGTCTACGGTATATTCTCGCTTGTTTTCATCAGTAATTCCACCAACAAACCAGTTTTCTGTGCCTTTTGCTTTTCTCGCTGTGATTACATAATCTCCCGGTTCTGCCGAAAGAATTTTTGTATCATCCCAATCTGCTGCAACATCTTTGATAAACTGAAAAGCATCCATGTGTTTCGCATAATTTTCAGGCAAATCTGCAGCCATTTGCAAAGGCATATACATCGTTACATACAGTCCTAATTGTTTTGCTAAAGTAGTTTTCACAAACCGTTTATCACCGGGAAAATAATAATCTAATTTGGTTTGGAAAATTCCCGGCGTGTAATCCATAGAACCACCCATCCATCGTGTAAACGGAAGAATTGTCTGATGGTCGGGATTATTTCCTGCAAAAGCTTCATATTCAGTTCCACGAGCTGCTTCTGCAGAAATATAATTCGGATAGGTACGACTTTCTCCTCCCGGACGAACCGATTCGTGAGAATTGACCATGATTTTATAGTCATTCGCTTTTTCTACAATTCTATAGTAATGATTAATAGTCCATTGTGAATAATGATGTTCTCCTCTCGGAATAATATCACCTACATAACCCGTTTTCACAGAAGTGTAACCGTATTTATTCATCAGCTGGAAAGCCTGATCCGCCCATCTTTCATAATTGGTTGCCGAACCTGAAGTTTCGTGATGCATAATTAATTTAATACCTTTTGAATGTGCGTATTCATTTAATGTTTTAATATCAAAATCGGGGTAAGGAGTCAGGAAATCAAAAACATATTCTTTGGAATGACCGAACCAATCTTCCCAACCGATATTCCAACCTTCGATCAACAAACCATCAAAACCGTTTGCAGCGGCAAAATCAATATATTCTTTAACTCTTGTAGTATTTGCTGCATGTTTTCCGTTGGGTGTTAATTTAGAAAAATCGGTTATTCCCAAATGAACGTTATCTGCTGTAGAATACGCCCATTGTGCTTTTCCTATAATCATTTCCCACCAAACTCCCATATATTTTGTAGGTTTTATGTAAGAAGTATCGGTATATTTTGTCGGTTCATTTAGATTAAATAACATTTTTGAATCCATTAGATCTTCCGCTCTTGGCGAAACAATAATCGTTCTCCAAGGCGTTACAGAAGGAGTCTGAATATACCCTTTTGCACCTTGTCGGTCTGCAGTAAGATGTGTTTTAAATTTAAAATTTTGAGCATCAACCTCAAGATGTGAAGCTGCATAATTGAGAACTGCCGCTTCTGCAATATTGATATACAAAGGTTCTTTTCCGTCCTTTTTTAACATCAACGGAGACTGAACTGCATTTTTAATTAATTTCTGAGAAGCATTAGAATCAAAGGCTTTGTCCCATCTTGCAGGAATTTCAGAGATATTGGTTTCCTGATATCTGTATTCCTGAGAATCGTAATCGGCAACCATCCACCAAGCTTTCATGTCGGTTGGAAAATCAAACTCTGTATCTTCTTCTTTGATGATAAAATAATTCAGATTTTTTTGCTGTGGAAATTCATATCTAAAACCTAAACCATCATTGAACAGTCTAAACTTTACGACAATGCTTCTGTCGGTAGAATTTTGATTCAGCGTAACCGCCAATTCATTATAATGATTGATGTAATTTTTCTTTTCACCTAAAACCGGTTGCCATGTTTCGTTTTTTGAATCTCTTTTCTCAGAAACTTTAACGAAATCATTATTCAAATCAAATTTTGCATCTTCGGCTTTAGTGATTTCAGAAGCGAAACTTATCGAAGTATCTTTAAAAAGTCTTAAACCCAACTTGGAATCTTCAATAACCGTAGACCCGTGATATTTTAAATTATAAAAAGGAACTCCGTTTTTGAGCTGGAAATTCATTTCAAATTTTCCGTCCGGAGATTTCAGAGATTGTGCATGTGCACCTGCAAACATCATCGATAATAAAACCGCAGCAACTGTAATTTTCATTTTATTGGAATATTTATAAACTTTAAAAATAAAAAATTAGAACCAACAATTGGCATTAATTCAGATAAAGATTCTTTCAAATCGAGTTTGCTCCATAGTTTTTTTAGTAAATTTTGTTTTTCAACCGCAAAAGGATCAAAAGATTTTATTAGTAAATAAGTCATTCAAAAGCTAGCAAAATAAACTATAAATGAAAAATTTACATTTTGAAAACTTTTGAATTTCTCTTTTTTCAATCATTTCTTTTGATCCTTTTGCGGTTAAGAAGACATTTTAAGTTTTTTGTAATCTATTAAAATTTTATTTTGAATTGCGCTTGATACCTATCGCAAGGTAAAACAAAGAGTTGATCATACTTTAAATTTTTAAGATAAACAAAGCCACTTCGTTTAATAAAGAAATACAAAAGCTTTAGCTGTAGATAAAGTATATTAAAAAATATATTAAAGACATTATACTAAGGTTATTCGGGAATTTTAGCAGATTATCTTTATCTTTGCAGACTTAAAACTATACTATAAATGTCAAACAGAAAGATGATTACGGCGGCTTTGCCATATGCAAACGGACCGGTTCATATTGGGCATTTGGCAGGAGTTTACATTCCTGCAGATGTTTATGCAAGATTTCAGAGAAGATCAGGGAAAGATGTTGCTTTTATCTGCGGAAGCGATGAGCACGGAATTCCTATTACCATAAGAGCTAAAAAAGAAGGTGTTACCCCACAAGATATCGTTGATAAATATCACGAAATCATCAAAAAATCTTTTTCAGATTTAGGGATTTCGTTTGATGAATATTCTAGAACGACATCGGCTAATCACCGTGAAACAAGCCAGGATTTCTTTAAAGTTCTTTATGAAAAAGGGAAATTTTCGGAAGAAATGTCTGAGCAGTATTTCGACGAGCAGGCTAATGAATTTTTGGCTGATCGATATATCGTTGGAACTTGTCCGAACTGTGGAAATGAAAACGCTTACGGAGATCAGTGTGAGAAATGTGGTTCTACCCTTTCGCCATCAGAATTGATCAATCCCAAATCAATGTTGAGCGGAAACGTTCCTATTTTAAAAGAGACAAAAAACTGGTATTTACCATTAAATGAATACGAAGATTTCTTAAACGAATGGATCATTGAAGGTCATAAAGATGATTGGAAACCTAATGTTTACGGACAGGTAAAATCTTGGTTGAATGATGGTTTAAAACCTCGTGCAATGACCAGAGATTTGAACTGGGGTGTTCCGGTTCCGCTTCCAGGAGCAGACGGGAAAGTGTTGTACGTTTGGTTTGATGCACCGATTGGATATATTTCTTTCACCAAAGAATGGGCTGCAAAAAACGGAAAAAACTGGAAGGATTACTGGCAAAGTGAAGAATCTGATTTAGTTCACTTTATCGGAAAAGATAATATTGTATTCCACTGTATTATTTTCCCTGCGATGATGAAAGCTCACGGAGATTACAAAATGCCGAAAAACGTTCCTGCGTTTGAATTTTTGAATCTTGAAAACGATAAAATTTCAACTTCAAGAAACTGGGCGGTTTGGGCACACGAATATGTTGAAGATTTTCCTGGGCAACAAGATGTTTTGCGTTATGCATTGCTTTCTTCAGCTCCGGAAACGAAAGATAATAACTTTACTTGGAAAGATTTTCAGACAAAAAATAATTCTGAGTTAGTTGGAATTTTTGGAAATTTCATCAACAGAGTTGCTGTTTTAATTCATAAATATTATGATGGAATCGTTCCTCAAGGTGATGTAAATACTCCTGAATTAGCAGAAATCAACAAAGCAGCAAAAGAAATTTCGGGATTCTTAGAAAATTACGAATTCAGAAATTCTTTAACAGCTTTAATGAATTTAGCTCGTTTCGGAAACCAATATCTTCAGGCTGAAGAACCTTGGAAAACTATTAAAGATAATCCTGAAAAAGCGGCGCATTCATTATTCGTTGGAGCGCAGATTGCTGTTGCTTTAGCGCAGTTGTGCGAACCGTTTATGCCTTTCAGTTCTGAGAAATTATTGAACATGTTCAATGTTCAAAAATCAAACTGGAATGATGTTGAAACAAAAACTGTTTTAATTGAAACTGGTCACAAAATCAACGAAGCCTCTCTTCTTTTCTCGAAAATTGAAGACGACGTTATCGAAGCTCAGATCCAGAAATTAGAAAATACAAAACAAAGCAATAAAAAAACAAATCCTAACGCCAACCCAATGAAAGAGGAAATACAGTTTGATGATTTTACAAAAATCGACTTAAGAACAGCAACAATCATTGAAGCTGAAAAAGTAGAAAAAGCAGATAAATTATTAAAACTAACTGTTGATACAGGAGTTGATGTAAGAACTGTAGTTTCAGGGATTGCAGAAAGCTTTACCGCTGAAGAAGTGATCGGAAAGCAGGTTATGATTTTATTAAATCTTGCGCCAAGAAAAATCAGAGGAATTGAATCTCAGGGAATGTTGTTATTAACAACGAAACCAGACGGAAAATTATCTTTTGTAACGCCGGACGACAGGAATGTTGAGAACGGTATTGAGATTGGATAATTCGTTTTCTAAATAATTTAAAATAGCTCCCTGAATTCACAAGGAGCTATTTTTTTGTTCAAAGCTACAATCTCAAAAGTATAACTGTAATTAATAAATATTTATATAACTGAAGATTGTTCCGCCAGATGTAATCGTAAACCACTCAGTTTCTGATACCGTCCCGACGCCATTTGTAGGGTAAGTAGCTGCACATGGTGCAACACCTATATCATAATGATCATAAACCGTATTGATACTTGCAGGATCTCTTACATCAAATGCAAAGAATGACCAATCTGTGGTAGGAGAAATTGCATACATATTAGGATCGTTATAAGCAAGAACAGTTGCAGGCGATGTATAAGACAATCTTACAAGAAAATCATTTACAGGTATTGGCGCTGTATTGGCCGTATAATATTTGGGATAATCTGTACTTGTAGTTGGCGGAATTGTAAAATTACCGCTCGCCAAAGTATTTCCCATATAAATCTCAGGAACGCAATTTGTCAAATCTGTCGCACGAAGTCTTCCTGTAAGCGTGTAAGCCGAATAATTGTTGATGACCAATGTACTTACCTGAGAAAATGCAACCGCACTTAAAGATAAGCTTAAGAGCAAAAGTATTTTTTTCATAACATGAGTTTAAAAAATTTGGATGTAAGTAAACTGTGTTCCGCCTGATGAAATCGTAAACCAATCGGCATCTCCGTATACAGTAGAAATATAAGATGGTCCAGAGAAACAACTATTTGTTCCATCTCCAAGGTTACCTAAAAAATAAGTTTCAGGTACGCTTGTTCCTCCTGATGAAACGGGTGTGTTGGTTCCTGCAAAATACATCTGAAATTTTGTATGTCTCCAATTAGTATTTAGAGAAATAACTCCAGTTGGTGCTAATGTAGGGTGAGAAGGTATTCTTGGAACTGCAGGATTACTTCCCGAAGTCTGCACCAGAAAAGTAGTAATACCGTTAGATGCTCCAGTAGAATAAGACGACAATTCATAATCGGATAATGCCGGTACAATGAGTTGATTAGGAACTGCAGGGTACCCAATGCTTACCATCGGATAACACGTTCCTAAAGGTGTTGCAAACAACTGTCCATGATAATCGTATGATGAATAATTATTGATAATAAGAGTGCTTTGCTGTGCAGAGATCATTCCTCCTATTGCGCAGCATAGTATTAAAAATTGCTTTTTCATAATAATATCTATTATAGTTTTGCGTTACTTCTTATCTGTGCTACTTTTTCCTGATTGATCTGGATTGCCCAAACCAAAATTGCAGACATATCACCATTTGTTTTTTGCTGAATCTGAGCATCTGTAACTCCTGTTGACTTAATAAGATCCATTGCGGAAGGAAGAAGTACTCTTTTTCTTCTGTCACTTAGTTCCGTACTTCCACTTTTTCTTTCTTCTTCGGTAGGTCTATTGCCGGGATCACCTAAGCTTTTCATTGCTCTATCAAATTTTTCCATTTCCGGACTTTTCATTGATTCTACATTGTTGACTGCCATGTTTTCATTAGAGCATGAACTTAGCATCAAAGCTGAAAAACTAAGTGCAAAAAGAATTTTTTTCATAGTAAATAATTTTTTGTTGTTAAAAAACCTGTTGTTGTATTATAATTTGATAGGTTTAGATTTGGTATAGCGTAATTTTATTTCAAAAAGAATTGATTTAAAAACGTCAGCAATTTAAAAATAAAAATAAACACATTAAATTATCACAAATAAATATTTACAATACGTGGGAATTATTTATAAATTTACACATATTGAAAAAATTAACTTACTAATAATCAATTATTTTTAACAATAGTAAAACATATAATTTAAAATAGACTGAATAATTATCATAACAAAGTGAAAATATACATTTACACTTTAATATAATTCACACAACAGTTAAAATATTTTTTTGTTAAAAACTTTGAAAAATGCTTTAAACACAACAATTCCTGACTTTTGTTTAAAGTATCAATTGATAAATTGCTACATCTACTGTTTGCACATCAGATTTTCTATGATTAGTTTGGTGGAAAATTAAATAACTCAAACAAACATGAAAAAACCAATCTTATGTCTACTATTGGCATCATTAGCAATCTTTAACTCATGCTCTTCTGAAAATGCAGTAGTAACAAATCCGGAAACATTTAAATCACCAGAAATGGAAGCTTTTGCAAAAGCATTTAAAAACTTAAACAATCCGGAAAACAAACCTAATGAGGAGGAACGAAAAAGTGGAAGTACAGAACTAAGTGACAGAAGAAAGAAAACACTTATTCCGGCATCATTAGAATTAATAAAATCTACAGGTGTAACAGATCAGGAAATAGCACAGAAAACGAGAGGTGATATGAGCGCAATTATTGTATGGGCTATCCAGATCAACAACAATAAAAATAGTGAGATTAAAAACAAAGTACAGTCAGAAAATTAAAATTTTTAAGCCTAAAAAAACTAATATTAAATAGATTATGAAAAAAAGCATCTTAACTATATTCACAGTACTATTATTTGGAATCTATGCCAATGCTCAACAGTCAACATTGATGGTTTATAATTATTCACCTTACTTTTTGGAAGCAAGAATAGAAGCTAACGGCCTTAATGGAAGCTGTTTTCCTAGAGTTTCGAGTAACGATTACAGTAGTTACAACATAACGTTTCCACCTGCAAGTGGAGGAAGTCCTTTCATTGCTAAATATCCAAAATACAATCAGGGACCCGCCTCTAATCCGGCCATTAATCAGTGGCTTGTACAGACCTCGGCAACTAATCCTGCAATATGGAGGCTTGCTGGTCATGCTCAACTCTCCAATACAAGTGTTGTCACAACGAATACAGATTGGACAGACTGTTTAATGGTAACAAGAGATGCCAACTTTGTATACGGAGCAGAACTTGAATTAGGAGACCCTTCTTATGATGCATGCAACAGCGTTTCTGAGACCTATCAAGACAGAAGTTATGTAATAGGAGAATGGTTTACCATCACTTCAGGATCTGAGAAATTTACAATCGTACAGGTATTTTAAACTAAAAAAGAGAGGTTAAATATTTTATTAGCCTCTCTTTTTTTATTTTTAATGTAAGAAAATTACTTCACTTTCTTCGCCATATAATCACTTTCATTTCCTAAACGGTCAATTGCTTTTATTGCAATGGCATTTAAATTTTTGCCATCTTTAAACTTAGGAAGTTCTTTTGAAAGGTTGTCTAATGTAAGAATTTCAGTTTCCCAAACTCCGTTATATTGTGTAAAAAGTACCCATTGAAAAACATTTCCTATATTTTTAGAACTCCAGCTAGTTTGTATAGAGCTTCCATTATCATTAACGAACAACGAAGGTTTTTCTAATGGAGCAGCTTTTATCCAAGGACTTTTCGGAGTTAAAGCTTTTTCTTTGTAAGGTCCGTTCTTTAAAGTAGGAAGCATGTTTGAGCTTTTCGTTAAACCTGCAATACTCCAATGTATTTCACCTGCATCATCTTTTAAAATCTCTCTTGATAATTCTACCTGATTTTTAATTTCACCCGGTCTGTCAGAAACTTTCACTTCAACTGTATTTAATCCCGGCCAAAGATGACGATTCATTGTATTTTCAGATTTCCACCAATTTAACAGAGAAGCAAACGCTTGTCCTTTCGAATCGATCGGCCAATACAATTGTGGCGAAAAATAGTCTACCCAACCTTTATTTAACCATAATTTAGCATCAGCAAACAGTTCGTCATACTGTGAAGAACCTACAATTCCTTCAGGATAACCCGGTTTCCAGATCCCAAAAGGGCTGATTCCGAATTTTACGTAATTTTTCTCGGCGTGAATTTCCTTATAAATTCTTTCTACAAATTTATTTACCTGATCTCTTCTCCAATCTGCTCTGGTAAGTGTTCCGCCAGAATTTTGATAGGCTCTCCAGCTTTCATGATCCGGAAAATCAATCCCTCTGTTATAGGTTGCATACGGATAAAAATAATCGTCGAAATGTATTGCATCCAGATCGTATCTTTTTACCAGATCTTTCACGACATTAGAAACATGCCCCTGAGTTTTCGGATTGGCAGGATCAAACCAATACATTCCGTTTTTCAACTTAATGGTAATATCTGAAAGCTTACTTGCCATTGATTGATTTGTGACCGCTCCCCCATTAGAATGATGCGCTCTGTAAGGATTTAGCCAAACATGAAGCTCCATTCCTCTTTTATGAGCTTCTTCAATCCAAAACTGCAGCGGATCATAATTTGGATATGGTGGTTCTCCTGTTTTTCCGGTCAAAAAATAAGACCAAGGCTCCAATTCGCTTGTGTATAAAGCATCTGCAGAAGGGCGCGCCTGAAAAATCACTGCATTAAAATTATTATCCTGAAGCATATTCAGCATATTAATAGCTTCAGCCTTTTGTTGCTCTACAGAAAGATTATTTCTTGAAGGCCAGTTGATATTGGCTACACTTGCAATCCATACACCACGAAATTCTCTTTTGATTGCCGGAAGATTCACTCTAAAATCTTCATTAACGGGAATCGCCGCAATTGGCGGAACTAATTTCGGATTTGGAGTTTTAATATTAGTATTCGAGACTTTATTTTTCGCTTTCGGAGTATTTTCTCTTACAGCACATGAAGTACTGAAAGAAGCAAACATCCCCAATATGCAGACTAATTTTATTTTAGAGATTTTCATATATGATTTCAAGAAAGGAATTCTGAGTTGTTAAAAGACAAAACTAATGATATAAAGATAATTTTGGAAATCTCAGACTGTAAAATTTAGTTAAAACAAAAAGTGCAGAAAAAAATTCTGCACTTACATAGTTTAAAAAGTTTAGTTTGAGTAAGATTTAATATTCAATTAATCTACTTTGATAAGTTTTTTATTTACCACACCTGTTTTCGTGGTTATCTTTAAAATATAATTTCCTTTTGGAACATTTAAAGTAGACATTTCTTTTTTATTTGTTGATAATATTAATGTACCAGAATAGCTGTATAAATCCATTTTTAATATCGATTTTTTTTCATCTTTAGCAATTATTGAATTACCAAATGGATTATTCACTACAATTGTATCATCTGTACTATTTTCAGTTGTACCTAAAGTAGACTGATTTTCGGTAATATTATATTTTATCACTGAAACATTATTACCGTTTACACCAACCATATAAATGGCATTACCTTTACTGTAAAGATTAACAAAAGATAAATATGGTGGAATACCTGAGTCAGTAAAAAATTGTTGAGAATTTACATTAATCTGACTTCCATTTTCATTATATGCTAAAAAACTACTTGGACCAGATGTCTGTGGAGTTCCAATTATCAAATAATTTCCGTTGGGTGTATAAATAACACCTGAACTACCATTCGGATTGATGGGTAAATCTATGTACGGATTATTACCAAATGATGATGGCAAAAGATTTTCATCTGTTTTCATCAGTCTTATCGTAGTAAAAAGATTAGAATAATTAGGATCTTTAGTAGATCTAAAATAATACAGACCGTAATTATTCTTTACTCTTACATTGTAGTTTTCATATAAAATGGGATTGACGTAAATTGAAGCTTCTTCTTTTTCAACAACACTTGGTGTATGCACATCTACCCGCTTGGTGCCTGCAAAATTATCAAAAAACAGTTTATTCCCTTTAGCAGCTATTGGCTCAACAGAATAATAACTGTTATTAAAAGTGACAACCCCATTAGTACCAACTGCTTGATCTAAATTGCCCGTATTTAAGTACTTTGTAAATCCATTAGTTTTTGTCAATAACAAACCTCCGTCTTCAGTCGACGTAAAATATCCGTCCCATATACCAAAGTTATATGTAAAAGTTCCATTATTAGAAAAATTAGTATTAATAGTTCCATTTGCATTGTAGCTGATAATACGATTATTTATAGGGGATACGTAAGGATCAGCATAGTTAATGTAAAATTTACCTCCGTTACCTTGTAAAAATATATGAAAGGTATCTGGACTGTTATCTAACTGAAGATAGCCATTTTGAGCAAAACTATTATCTAAAGTACCATTTGGGCTAATTTTAACGACATATCGATTAGGAATCATGTCGGTTTTGTTATTTGTTAATAGTAATGAGTTATCATCTTGTATAAAAATTTCAGCACCATACCCATTTCCCTGATTATAAGTAAATATACCATTATTCCCGAAAGTGGTATCTCTCTGTAATTGAATTTGTGCATTAGCAAAATTAAATAAACCAGCCAAGCAACCTAGTAATATAAATTTTCTCATAGTGCATCATAAAATTTTACAGTTATTATACACTCTTGTAAAATAGAAGTTCTGTTATTAGTTTGTTTTGATAAAGCATCTTTAGCATGTACTTTAGTTACTGCTGGATCAGATGCAAAAACAATTGCTAGTTTTTTTTTCATTTTAATAAATTTTTTAATATTAATATTTTTGTGTTTAAACGGATTGTGCATTGGGTTCGAACAAGCCAAAGAAAAAGAAAAAAAAAGACATTTACAATTAAATCTATTTAATTCAGCTTTAAATAAATTATGTTAAATAACTAAAAACCAACAATTTAAATAAATAAAACAATCTAAACCAACAATAAACATTTACCGTTATACCATTAATACCAAAAAACATCACAAACTAATTAAATACTAATTTGAAATAAAATGAAAAAAAAATTTACTTTTCAACAAAAAAAGCCTCGAAAAATCGAGGCTTTAAATATATTTAAGAATTTTAGATTATGCTTTAGCAGATCTTTCCACTCTTTTTCTTTCTTCTTCAGAAAGCAATTTCTTTCTCATTCTGATAAAGTTTGGAGTCACCTCGATTGCTTCATCAGCCTGGATATATTCCATACATTCTTCAAGAGAGAATAAGATTTTTGGTGCAACACCTGTATCTTTATCTTTACCTGAAGCTCTCATGTTGTTCAACTGCTTTGCTTCAACAATGTTTACAACTAAGTCACCTGGTTTGTTTTGCTCACCGATAACCATACCTGCATAGATTTCCTCACCCGGATCAACATAGAATTTACCTCTATCTTGCAATTTAGCAATAGAATATTCAGTTGCTGGACCTTGAGTTTTAGAAATCAATACTCCATTACTTCTTCCAGGAATAGCTCCTTTGAAAGGCTTATATTCTGTGAAACGGTGCGCCATAATAGCTTCACCTGCAGTAGCTGTCAACATTTGAGAACGCAATCCGATCAAACCTCTTGAAGGAATTTCGAATTCCATGTGCTGCATTTCACCTTTTGTTTCCATAATGTGAAGGTCACCTTTTCTCTGAGTAGCTAAGTCGATCACTCTAGAAGCATATTCTTCAGGAACGTCTACTACCAAAGATTCGTAAGGCTCCAGTTTCTCACCATTTTCACCTTCTCTCAAGATAACTTGTGGCTGCCCGATTGTCATTTCGTAACCTTCTCTTCTCATTGTTTCAATTAAAACTGACAAGTGAAGAATACCTCTACCGAATACCAAGAAAGTGTTTGCATCATCAGTCTGCTGAACTCTCAATGCCAAGTTTTTCTCTAATTCTTTATACAATCTTTCTTTCAGGTGATTAGAAGTCACATATTTACCATCTTTACCAAAGAAAGGTGAATTGTTGATAGAGAACGTCATGTTCAACGTAGGCTCATCAATCGCCGTTCTTTCCAATGGCTCAGGATTTTCAAGATCTACGAAAGAATCTCCAATCTGGAAAGCATCGAAACCTACTACAGCACAGATATCTCCAGCTTTTACTTCAGTTACTTTTTTCTTTCCTAAACCTTCGAAAACGTATAATTCTTTTACTTTTCCTTTCACAATTTTTCCGTCTGCCTGAGCAAGACCGATCCATTGAGATTCTTTAAGCTCGCCTCTTGTTACTTTCCCGATTGCAATTCTTCCTAAGAAAGAAGAGAAATCTAATGAAGTAATCTGCATCTGAAGGTTACCTTCAGTTACTTTTGGAGCCGGAACATATTGTAAAATACCATCCAATAATGGCATAATGTTGTCAGTTTGCTCTAATGATGTGTTGAACCATCCTTGTTTAGAAGAACCGTAGAACGTAGGGAAATCCAATTGCTCTTCAGTAGCTTCAAGGTTGAAGAACAAATCAAATACCTGATCGTGAACTTCATCCGGACGACAGTTTGGCTTATCAACTTTGTTGATCACTACCAAAGGTCTTAATCCTAATTCCAAAGCTTTTTGAAGTACGAATCTTGTTTGAGGCATTGGTCCTTCGAACGCATCTACCAACAAGATTACACCATCTGCCATTTTCAATACTCTTTCTACTTCCCCACCAAAATCGGCGTGACCAGGAGTATCGATAACGTTAATTTTTGTATCTTTATAAGTAACAGAAATATTTTTTGATAAAATGGTAATTCCTCTTTCTCTTTCAAGATCGTTGTTATCCATTATTAATTCTCCACTTTCCTGATTTTCTCTGAAAATGTTTGTAGCATGAATAATCTTGTCAACCAAAGTAGTCTTACCGTGGTCAACGTGTGCGATAATCGCAATATTTCTAATGTTTTGCATGAATGATTTTTACGGGTGCGAAATTAGTGATTTTTAATGAATTAACCACTATCAATATTTATTTATTAACAAATTCATAATGAGGGAATTCCATTTTAGAAATAATTTTAATCAAAAATCTATCAGCCAACAACAAACTATTTTACAGCAAATTAAGAAGTAAAACACATTTAAAAGTGTTGAAAAAGAATTATTAAATTGAATTTTATGGCTTAAAATATACAGTCTAAATATTTTTCTTCAATTATAAAATTGCTTAAAAACATCTGTTATAAATTATTAAATCATAAAATATATTAAATATTTTATCAGACAAACAGTTTTCACTTTATTTGTATAATATTAATGTAGTATAGACTATGAAAAGAATAATTACATTCTGTTTTCTTTTAGCATCTTTCAGCCACATCCATTCACAACAATCTGCCGATAAGGCTCTTCAGTATATCAACGAAAATTTTTCACAGGAAAATATTTATATCCTTACAGATAAAGATTTGTATCTTTCGGGGGAAACTCTGTGGTTCAATGCAATGGTTTTTAGAAACTTTACGATATCAGATCTTTCAACCAACTTTTTTATTGAGCTTTATGACAAAGATAAAAAGCAGATCCTAAGAAAAAGATTTCCTATTTTTAACGGGGTTGTTCAGGGAAGTTTTCAGATTCCTGAAAGCCTGAATGAAGATGTTTATTTCGTCAGAGCTTACACTCCGATGATGAGCAATCTGAATGAAGATTTCCAATATATTAAACAAATCCCCATCTATAATCCTTCTTCGCCTAAAAAATTAGTTACAGATAAGTCTTCTTCGTGGTCTGCGACAGTGCATCCGGAAGGAAATTCTTTTATTGTCGGAAATCAGTCTAAGGTAGCGATACGTCTTCATAATACCGGAATACCACCCTCTCAATGGGAAGGATATGTTATTGAAAAAGACCATCCAGAAAAGAAAATCACAACTTTTAAAGGTTTAGACGAAAATGTTGGAGTTTTCTCATTAACGCCCGAGAAAGATAAAATTTACGAAGCGGTAATTACAGACAATAACGGTTTACAAAAATCTGTAGCCCTTCCGAAAGCTTCCGAAAAAGGAGTGAGTCTGCAAGTTATCAGTGAAAAAGACAACATTAGGTACAAAATAAAAAATACCGGTGAAAGCATTCCTTATTACACAGTTATTGCCAATATGGGTGATCAGTTGGTTTACAAAGCAAAAGTTAATCAGTTAAAAGATTCATTTCAGGCAATACCCACCAATCAACTTATTAATGGTGTTATACAGCTTACGGTGTTTGATGATAAAGAAAATGTATTGGTGAGCAGAATGTGTTTTGTAATGCCTCAAAACTTAAATATTTCTATCCCGGAAATAAAATCTGAAACTTTAAATACAGAAAAAAGAGGGTTAAATTCTTTTAATGTGAAAGCTATTAAAGATATTCCGAATTATTCTGTTGCAGTATTTGATCCTGAAGATAAAAAATCTTTGCTGGACGAAAATCTTTTAAGCTCATTATGGCTTTCAAGTGTTCTTACTTCTAAAATTGATCGTCCTGCTCAATATTTTAGTGAAAAAAGAAATACCGATGCACTAGATGCGCTTCTCATTTCAGAACAATGGAAAATGTTTGACTGGAAAGAAATTATGTCTGGAAAACATCCGGAGATCATTAATAATGCCTCAAAATACATTTCATACAAAGGAAAATTAACGGTAAACGCTAAACCTTCACCTCAACAAAACCTCATCATGTTTGTAGAAGGAGACAAATCCGGAAATCAGGTTTTTCAGGTTGAAACGGATAGTAATGGAGAATTCTTTTTTGATAATATGATTTTTGAAAAACCTATTAAAATTACTTATCAGGTTAATGGAGCTAATGCCGCTTTAAAAAGCAGAACCAATGTTTATGTGCATCCTGCCAATACTTTTACCCCATTAAAAAAAGATTTACCAGCTATTGAAAAATATAAACTTGTTGATAGAAATTCTACTGTAGAAAGCAATCAGCCAGCAGAATTAACAAAAACGATTGATGCCAGAAGATACAAAAAGGAATACAACGAAAAAATTGCTTTAATTGAAGAGGTAAAAATAAAAGCGAAAAAGAAAAACCTAAAAGACGAGCTTAACAACAAGCTAAGTAGCCCGCTTTACAGAAGCATGAGTGAGATTGTTTTTGATTTTGTGAATGAAAACCAATCTGCTGCGGGTTCACAAAATATATTACAATGGCTACAAGGCCGCGCTGCCGGATTAACAATTAATTACGAAAATGGAATTCCAACCCCATACATCCGTCAAGCAAAAGCAAATGTTTATTTAGATGAAATGCTAACTGATGCAAGTACTCTTTCCGGCATATCGGCAGATAATATCGCTATGGTAAAAATCATTAAAGACGGTGCAATTGGTATGAGTGGTGGTGGTAGCGGCGGTGTACTTATTTATACCAAAAGAGGAGATACAAAACCTATCGCCCAAGCAAATACTCTTTCAGAAATGGTTAACCTCAACTTTTTTGTGATGGAAGGTTATAATGAATCTGAAAAGTATCCCGATTCTGATTATGGAAATTCTGAATTATCTAAAATAAGCAACGACTATAGATCTGTACTCTATTGGAATCCCAACATGGAAATAGATATTGACAATCCTGCAAAAGTTGATTTTTATAATAATGATACTGCAAAAAAATTCCGTTTTCTGATCATTGGGTTTGATGCTGAAAAATATACACCTGTTTACTATGAAAAATTGTTGCCTTAATAATTTTTAAGTATCGAAAATTTAAACTTAAAGTTCCTGAAATTATTTTGGGAACTTTTTTATTTTAAATCTAAATTTGTTTAAACTTTTGATAAAAAATGATCAGCAATACGACTTGAAATAGAAGCACTCCAAAAAACTTTATCAAAAATGTTTTTTTTGAAATTTTATGTCTGAAAACAAGCATTCCTATTATCCCACCCAAACTACCTCCAAAAAAACTTAGTATAAGAAGAGTGTTTTCAGAAATTCTTCTTTGATGTTTTATCGCTTTTCGTTTATCTGCAAAAAACACAAAAAAAGTCAAAAGGCTTATCAAAATCAGAATATAAAAAATCATCGGCTAATAATAATTGTCTAAAGATACTATATTTGATAAACGCAGGCGAACTCATTTCTTTTTATCATATCTATTTTCTAATTCGTTATCATTTTAGAAAACTATATAAAGTACTATGATTTAAACAGATTTTCTATTTTTGCGGTACTCAAAAAAACAAAATTAATGACAATATACGATTTGGTAGGAAGTTATTCTATTCAGGGAAGCAATCAGGTAGAAAGTGAGGAAATTTCTTATCAAGGAATTCTCACCCTATCTTTGGATGAAAACAACAGAATCATTGCTGAATGGATAATTGATGACCACATTCAAAATGGATCAGGTTTCTATAAGAATGAAATTTTAGTCATCAATTTCAATTACGAAGGTCAAGATAAGACGATTTATAAAGGCGTTGCAGTTTACAGATGCATTGGTAAAGATATCTTAGATGGTTTCTGGTCTGAAAAACATGGCAACCCACTCTATCTTGGAAGTGAGTACTGTGTAAAAATCAACAGGTTGGAGTTTTTAAACTGATATTTAAAATATTCATAAAAAAAATTTAACCTCTTATAACTTTCATCTTTGAGTAACTTTGAGATATAACACAATGATATTAAATTCTTTACCACCATTCTTATCCTTTGAAAACATTTAGTACCTCATCTCTCTGCAGACTTTTTATGTCTAAATATAATTTGATAAAAAAAGCTTTCAATTATTTCTCTTACAAAAGAAAAAATGTAATTTTGAGATACAATAAAAACACGAATCTATAATGAATATTAGTTTCTCTCAAAAACCACTCATTGCATTATCATTAATTGTTGCACCTTTTTATTTTTCTCAAAACAAAGCAGAAGAAGCACTTAAAAAGTTTGAAGAAAATTATCCTCAGGAAAAAATACATCTTCTTTTGAGCAAAAAAAACTATGTCGCAGGTGAAAACCTGTGGTTTACTTCTTTTGTATTTGACGGATATAGCCCTTCTACAATTTCCACCAATGTTTTTGTAGAGCTGTATGACCAAAATAAAAAACAAATCAGCAAAAAAATATACCCTCTGATAAATGGTAAAGGCAGCGGAAGTATTAGTTTGCCTGCAGATTTAAAAGAAGATGTGTATTACATCAGAGCTTATACCACATGGATGGGGAATTTTAGCGACGATTTCAATGAAATCATGCCGATTACAGTGTACAACCCATCTTCCCCCGAAAAATTAGTAAAAAATACATCCGTTCCATGGACTGCTGCTGTTTTCCCCGAAAGTGGAACTATTATCGACGGTATCAATACTAAATTTGCAGTAAGATTACAGTCGAAAGGAGAAACACCTTCAAACTGGAATGGCTTTGTTACAGAAACTCAAAACCCACAAACTAAATTAGCTACTTTTAAAGGGTTTGATCAAAATACCGGATCATTTAGTTTTACACCTATTGCCGGAAAAAAATATCAACTTACTGTAGAAGACGATAAAGGAAATAAACAGACTGTTAATTTACCAGAAGTAGCTTCTTCAGGAATTAATTTACAGGTTCAAAGTCAGTCTGATGCCATAAAATTTGTTTTAAAGGGTAAAAATATTGATCAAAACGCAAAATATAAAATTATAGGAAGCATCAATAATCAGTTGGTTTATAAAGCTAATGTTTCTAATATTTCAGATCGGGTTTATTCAATTCCGACCAACCAATTGGTGAACGGAATTCTCAATCTTACCATTTTTGATGAGTCTGAAAACATTATTGCTCAGCGACTTTGTTTTGTGCAACCTCAATCTCTTAAACTTAAACAACCTTCTTTAAAAGGTAGCTCGCTTAGTTTAAAACCTAGAGACAGCAATTCTTTTAACATCGATAATGATTCATCTATGTCGACTTATCTGGTAAGCGTAACAGATAACGAAAGTGAAAACCCTGAGAATGAAAACAGTTTACTAAGTACACTTTGGCTTACAGGAGATTTTAGCTCAAAAATTTATTATCCTGCTCAATATTTCAGTAAAAACAGAAATACAGATGCATTGGATGCTTTACTGATTTCGGAAAAATGGTCAAGATTTAATTGGCAAACTATTATGTCTGGAAATTTTCCAGTTATTAAATATAAACCTGAAAATTTTCTTTCTTATAAAGGAAAAGCAACAAAATTAGGAAAACCCGCTTCGGAAGCAGAGATTAATTTAATTTTTAAAATGCCAAATCAAGGAATTAAATACAATTTGATTAAAACAGATAAAGAGGGCATGTTCACCTTGAGTGGTTTGGTTTTTGAAGATTCTATGGCATTTTCTTATCAACTTAATGGCGAAAAAACCACTAAAAATTCGGTACAGGTTTATTTTCAACCCGCATTTTCATTCTTACCTTTTAGAAGCAATCTGCCTTCTCACAATTATACACTTATAAAAAGAAATCCAACTGACGCAGTTCCTATTGAAATAGAACGTGCCGTGGCAAATAAAAGTTCACAGACGAGCTTACGAGAAAAAGAAACGCTTATTGAAGAGGTTAAAATTAAAGCACAAAAGAAAGATTTAACCAAGAAACTTAATAATGAACTAAGCAGCCCTCTTTTCAGAAGTGGAAACGAAACTATTTTTGATTTGGTGAATGAAAACCAGAATGCACAAGGTTCTCAAAACATTTTGCAATATTTACAAGGTAGAGTTGCCGGTCTTCAGATTCAAATGCAGGGAGGGAATTATATTGCTACAAACCGTGGTGGACCTATGGAATTTTTTTTAGACGAAATGAGAGTTGACGCAAGCCAGATTTCTAATATTCCTGTCTCAAACATTGCAATGGTAAAAGTAATTAAAGGAAATTTTGCAGGAAGCTTTGGAGGAGGAAACGGAGCAATTGCAATTTACACCCGCCGTGGCGGAATTACCGGTTCTGTAGTAGATACTACTTTACCTTCTAATCTTACAGAAATTAAACTCAACGGATACGATAAAGAAGTACCTTTCAACAATGGAATCTATGATGAAGAAGGCACAAAATCTGTTCCCGAAGATAAAAGAAGTGTTTTATATTGGAATCCTTATTTAGAAAGTAAATCGGGAGAACCGACAGTTGTACAATGGTATAATAATGATGATGCAAAAAATTTCCGTGTGATGATTATTGGTTTTGATGAAAATAATGATTTATTGTATTACAACGAAATTTTAAAATAAAATCTTATCAATTATATCTTCAATAAAACAAAATAAGCTCTCAATTACGAGAGCTTATCTTTTACATGAAAATTAAACAGTTATTCTTCTTTAATGAATTTTTTCTGCACATTTCCTTTCTTATCATCAATATCAATAACATAGACGCCGCTAATAAGTGCACTTACGTCAATTTTATTATTCACGATCAATCCACTTGATATTAATCTTCCGGCAGCACTATAAATTTTATAGTTTGCCTTTTCACTGATATTTTTAACATTCAATACCGATTTTACAGGGTTTGGATAAATCAAAATATCTGTCTGATTAACTGAATTTACAATTGGTAGTTTTGATATTCTCACGGTATAATCTTCTACTTCACCATCATCAAAACTCATACAGTTAACTGGTATTTTCCCTTTAGCCATCGCTACTCTCATAACAACATATTTAGAGCTTGTCATGCTGATGAATGCATCAGATGGTACATTGAATGTTGCACTTGCAGTAGAATTTGAATTAGGTGCGTCTGCAAGAATTCTTTCATCAAGATCAAACGTTCCGTTTCTGTCAAAATCAATCCATACTGCAACTCCGGAATCGGCTCCCTGAGTTTTATCGATAGTAATTTGATTTCCTGTTGACCCTTGAATCATTTCAATAAATTTAGTAGGATCTCCAGTAAAATCAGAATAGGCAGCTCCTGTTGAAGCATTAATCATTTCTGGCTTTCCGTTTGGTGTAGCGGTAACCTTTGAAATATATTCAGAAGCAAAGTTAGTTGAATGCATTTGGCAGTAAATCACTGTAGGTGTTGTAAAATAGTAAAGAGGTGTAAAATTACCCGGTGTTCCACTACAAACATTCGCTACCTGCATTTCATATTTTGTAAGTTCCAATAATCCTGTGATTATATAAGTTGTATTACTTACGTTAATAGTCGTCCAGCTTGGTATTCCTACTTTTCTGTATCTTAATGTATAATTATTGGTAGCTCCGGGACCTGTATAGGCCTCCCAAACCACTTCTGCAGTTGTAGGTGTTAATTGAGTAATAGTAAATCCTGGAGGGGGAACTTCACAAATTCTTTCAGTGGTAAATATCTGTGTAACTGACCATGCATTCGGATTTGTTTCACCGTTACAAATACTTGCTACCTGCACCTCATAAGTTTTATAAGAGCCAAGATTTTGTATTACATAAGTATTTATTGGTGGAGGTGGCAATGTTGGTGTATTCCATACTGTACTTCCTACTTCTCTCCATCTTAAAACATAAGTTGCATTTGGAACAAGCGGATTCCACGTTACCATTGCTGAATTTGATGTAATACTAGAGATCACTACATTTGGCGGTGCTGGATCACATCTTGTCGTAAATGTCTGAGCAGGAGTAAAAGCACCTGCTCCTCCACTTCCACATACTGCAGCAATTCTAACTTCATACATTGTTGCAGGTGTTAATCCTGTAATAGTCACTGGTGGATTTCCTCCCAAAACTGTAAGATTCATTGTCGTCCATGCAGAAGCAGGAGTGGTTACTGGTCTATATTCTAAAACAAATGCATTATTATTTGTAGCAGGAATCCAATTAACGATAGCCGAATTATGAGTTATCGTAGTGAAAGTTGGTGCTCCCGGCGTCGCATTGTTACATGGTCTTAATTTTACAGCATAATCTTCTACTTCTCCATTCGTTGCATTCTGACACATTATTGGTGCGCTTCCTCGCTTCAAAACAACTCTCATTGTTGTGGTATTGGCTCCTGTATAAACTCCTGTTGCTGGAACATCGAATGTAGCCGTAACCGGAGTTGCAGTATTAGAAGGAGTACTCATTATTTTTTCACTATCTGTAAATACACCATCTCTATCCCAGTCAATCCAAGCATGCACCGAATCAGCATAAGTAAGTCCATCCCAATCTTTTGATACTGAAATTTGATTACCTACTGATCCTATTTCCAGATTAATTAATGTTGCAGGAGTTGTATAACTAATATAATTAGTTTGAAGCGATGCATTTTCCATCATCGGAAAATTTATAGGTGTTACTTTTACATTCGAGATGTAATCAATTGTACCTGTTCCAGTCATATTACAGTAAGTAACAGGCGGAGTTGTAAAATCTAATGATGGCGAGAAAGCTCCTTGATTTCCACCACATATCGTAGCTATCTGTACCTGATAAGCAGTTTGTTCAGTAAGACCTGTAATTGTATGAAAGCTTTGCCCCACAGGAAGCGTTAATCCAGCCGCACTTGGCAACCATGCTCCTGTCGTTCCTTGTCTCCATCTGATAACATAAGTAGCATTAGCTGTTGGCAACCAAGATACATATGCTGAGTTATGAGTAAGATTTCCTACAGCAATACTTGTTGGAGGCGCTGTAGTGCAGGGTTGAAGGTCAATAAATTTAATATAATAATCTTCTACTTCGCCATTGCTTGTAAGATTCATACAAGGATCTGTCGGAGTATTAAAATAAACCATAACACGCATTTTGATTTTACTGTTTCCAATATAAGCATTGGCAGGTACATCAAAACTAGCTGTTACAGGAGTAGTATTAGAATATCCAAGATTCATGATTCTTTCTCCTCCCGCAGTTCCTACAGGATTATTATTAAAAACTCCATCTCCATTAAAATCTATCCATGCATACGTCGTGTAAGTTCCTGAAGCTATCATTCTTCCTACCGATAAGGTATTGTTAACCGAATTTCTTAATAAAGTAATGGTTTTGGAAGGATCAAGGGAATAATCTGTATAAGTACTTGGTCCTGAATTATTAGACGTGGCAGGAACATTCGTTCCTATCATTGTAATATTATTAATGTAGCCATTAGTCACTGTTGCGGTTCCGGAACCACAATAAGTGAGAGCCGGAGTACTGAAAGGAACCGATGCAGAAAAAGTTCCCTGAGTTCCACAAATTGTAGCAATTTGCACTTCATACTGACTTTGCTCAATAAGTCCCGAAAGCAATACATTATTAGTAAAAGGCGTAGTAATATTAATAGTTTGCCACGCTCCGGATGGTAAAACTCTGTATCTTACAACATAGGTTGCATTCTGAGTCGCTGTCCAAGATACTGTAGCAGAAGTAGCTGTAATATTACTTACCGCTATATTTGACGGTGGCACATTTGTACAAGAAGGCAAAACACTACCTACAAGCTGAAGCCTCGGCAAAACTGCATACCTACTCGTTGCAGTTGGAGGAGTTAATGGATTGGGATTCGTAGTTGTGCTATAATAAAGCATTCCTCTGTTGGGTCCGGCAGAATAACTTCCCCAGTTCGCTGTACAAGATGTTCCTGTACTATTTTCATCTACTGCAATCACAACATTACTCGTTCCATCCCAAAGAAATGGTGTTGCAAGAGGAATTTCAACCCATGTTCCTGCTGTCATTGCTGGTAATGTTCCGCTATATACCTGATTCATTGTTCCGGCAGGAACCCAGCTTGTAGTTGTAGGAAAATCGGTTTGAGCCGTATTTCCCATATAAACTACCCATTGATTGTAATTTGCCTGAGTAGCCGCAGTAGTAGAAACAAAAAACTTAATAGATGTGATCATATTATTTGTTCCAACTGCTGTTGCAATTTCTGTCGGTGTATATATTTGCTGAGAATAATTAAATCCTGAACAAGAGTATGCCGGTAAGTATGCATGTGTTGCTGTTCCACCACCAATCTGTCCCGGAATAAAGAAATCTCCTTCTACCCATAAAGATTTATCCGAAGCGCTACATACCGAGCGAACCCACCAATAATAAGTACTTCCTGAAACCAAAGAATTTATATTAGCTGAAAATCCGGGAACAATAGTTCCTACTGTTGCTGCAGTTGGAGGTGTACTTGAAGTACTGTAATAATACTCATATCCACCTGCAGGTGCAGGAGCCGGAGCTAATGGTGCTGCCCAATTCAGAGTTGCAGAATTGGGTGCAAGATTTGTTACAGGAGCAACAACAGGTTCAAAACATGTTGGAGCCTGTATTACCTGAACCTCATCCAAAAGTACATCATCATAAAAATATCCGTTATTAGCAACATCTTTGTCAACAGTAAATTTAAGCTGAATAGTTGTTCCTACATAACTTGCTGCAAGAGCAACTCCTACTGTTCTCCATTCTGGAGCATTGCTGTTATCAGACCAAATTTCAACCCATCCACTTCCGCTATTTACCTCAAGCTTCATTCTATTATTTTCGTAAGGAGGAAGCGTTCCAGTTGCTGAGGTAAGATGGTTTTTTAACCATTCAAATTTCACATAAGGATTGGTCAATCCGGTAAGATTGATTTGTGGACTAATAAGTTCAACCGTGTGCTCGTTATCATACGGTGAACTTGCATCAACCCAAGCAAAAGTACCTGCAGCCTTTCCTCCGTTTCCGGTTACACCATAACCAGCAGAGGTGTTAAATCTCCATTTAACATATAAACTTGTTGATGTACTTGTGGGGTTTTGACTTGTCCAACAGGGGGGTAATACACCCGTGCTGAAAGATTGTAAAAAAGGGACGGGCATTGCCGTACATTGTGCGGAGACTTTGAGCTGAAAACACAGCAAAATCCCCAGAATTGTTAAAAATCTGTTCATAATATAGAATATGGTTAGTAATTGAAAAATAAAATTGAGATGTTTTTTGGATTAGAGAAACATCTGAATTTGTAGATACAAAAAAAATAGAAGAAGTAGAAAATTTCCTCATAGGCATGCTATTTTGTGACAATTCACAAATATAGTATTTTTATTTATAACACAACATAATTATCTAAAACAATTGTATATTCTACTAAAAATGTAGATTATTTATCTTTTTCAATGAATTAATATTTTTATCTTATTTTCAAACTCATTAAATATATTAATCAGATAAATCTTACAAAGTGTAAATTGCCATTCACAGATATTTTATTCCTCTAAAAAAGTCAGTATTTTAGCCATTCTAAAAATGCAGAATGAACGCAACAGAATTTATACATAAAAAACTCAACCTATCTGATAAAAGCATAAATGCCACTTTAAAATTATTATCTGAAGACTGCACAATTCCATTTATTTCTCGTTATCGAAAAGATGCTACAGGAAATCTTGATGAAACACAAATTGAGCAAATCTCAAAACTCAACAAACAGTTTGAAGAGATTGTAAAACGTAAAGAAAGTATTTTAAAATCAATAGAAGAACAAGATGCTTTAAATCCTGAATTGAAACAGCGAATCGAAGAAAGTTTTGACATTCAGGAATTGGAAGATTTATATTTACCTTTCAAAAAACGCAGAAAAACCAAAGCAGATGCTGCCAAAGAAAAAGGTCTTGAGCCTTTAGCCAAAATTATTATGAGTCAAAAAGCTCAGGATATTCAGTTTTTGGCTTCAAAATATCTGAATGATCTGGTTTCGTCTGAAGAAGAAGCTCTGCAAGGTGCAAGAGATATCATGGCAGAATGGATTAATGAAAATATGTATGTCCGAAAAAATCTGCGCCGTCTTTTTCAGCGAAAAGCCGTAATTACGTCCAAAGTTGTAAAAGCAAAAAAAGATGAGGAAGATGCCCAAAAATTTTCACAATATTTTGAATGGGAAGAAAGCCTTAACCGAACTCCTTCTCACAGACTTTTGGCAATGCTCAGAGCGGAAACTGAAGGTTTTGTGAAAATAAATATTGAAATCGATAAAGAAGAAGCTTTAGATTTTATAGAAAATGCGATTATTAAATCTAAAACCGAAAGCGCTGAACAAATTGCTTTAGCTATCAAAGATTCTTACAAAAGACTTTTGGAACCTGCAATCTCCAACGAAACGCTTCAGGAAGCAAAAGAAAAAGCCGATAAAAAAGCCATCGAAATATTTTCTGAAAACTTAAGTCAGCTTTTATTAGCTCCGCCTTTAGGAGAAAAGAGAATTTTAGCGATCGATCCAGGTTTTAAAAGTGGTTGTAAAGTGGTTTGTTTAGATGAAAAAGGAGATTTATTACACAACGAAACGATTTATCCGCACGCTCCGCAAAATGAAAGCGGAATGGCGATGAAGAAAATCCGCTCGATGGTCAATGCTTATAATATTCAGGCAATTTCTATCGGAAACGGAACCGCAAGTCGTGAAACTGAATTTTTCATTAAAAAAATTGCTTTTGATAAGCCTTTACAGGTTTTTGTGGTATCGGAAGCCGGAGCTTCTGTTTATTCGGCAAGTAAAATTGCAAGAGATGAATTCCCAAGCTTTGATGTGACCGTTCGTGGCGCAGTTTCTATCGGACGAAGACTTTCTGATCCGTTGGCTGAATTGGTAAAAATCGATGCTAAATCAATTGGTGTCGGTCAATATCAGCACGATGTAGACCAAACTCAATTGAAAAACGAACTCGACTCAACGGTAATGAAATGCGTAAACTCCATCGGAATTAATTTAAATACGGCAAGCAAATCACTCTTAAGCTATGTTTCCGGAATTGGCGAAAAAATGGCAGAAAACATTGTAAATTACCGTGCTGAAAACGGAGCTTTCGAAAACAGAAAGCAACTGAAAAAAGTTCCAAGATTGGGTGAAAAAGCTTTCCAACAGGCTGCAGCTTTCATTAGGATCACCAATGGAGAAAATCCTTTAGACAATTCAGCAGTACACCCTGAAGCGTATGGAATTATCGAAAAAATGGCGAAAGATTTAGGCATTAAAACCAATGAATTAGTTGCCAATAAAGAGAAAATCAATTTAATTCAACCTGAAAAATATACTACTGAAGACATCGGAATTCTAGGCATAAAAGATATTTTAAAAGAACTTGAAAAACCCGGATTAGATCCGAGAAAATCTGCAAAAGTTTTTGAATTTGATCCAAATGTAAAAAAGATCACCGACTTAAAAACAGGAATGATTCTTCCGGGAATCGTGAATAATATTACTGCTTTCGGGTGTTTTGTAGATTTAGGAATTAAAGAAAGCGGATTGGTACATATTTCTCAATTGAAAGACGGTTTCGTTTCTGATGTCAATGAGGTGGTGAAATTACATCAACATGTTCAGGTAAGAGTAACTGAAGTGGATGAAGCGAGGAAGAGGATTCAGCTGAGTATGGTTTTGTAAATAAAGCTCTTCAATCAAATAAATCAACCTAAATAACAATACATTTTGAATAAAAAAAATTTAATTTTCGATTTAGACGGAACACTTTGGGATCCCAGAGCGACCATCATCAAAATCTGGAATGAGGTTTTAACCCAACGTCAACTATTACAAAGAGAATTGAAACCCGAAGATATGGATCAATATATGGGACTGCTATTTGATGATATTTTAAAAGATATCATTCCCGGAATTTCAGATCAACAGGTGCAGGAGATTCTTGTGGAAATTGTAAAAAAAGAAAATAAGGTTTTGCGCGCTCATGGCGGTATTCTTTATGAAGGAGTTGCAGAAACTCTGGCGAATTTGAAAAAAACATACGATCTTTTCATTGTGAGCAATTGTCAGGACGGCTATATTGAAGCATTTTTAGAATACTATCAATTTAATGATCTGTTTACAGACATTGAATCTCATGGACGTACTAAAAAACCGAAAGCTGAAAACATAAAACTGCTCATGGAAAGAAATCATTTAAGCCATGAAAATTCAGTCTACATAGGCGATACACAGACAGATTATGATTCTGCGAAAGCAAACCATTTATCATTTATTTTCTGTGAATATGGTTTTGGAACATTGAATATTTCGAAGTACAAACCTTCCGTTTCAAAATTTTCAGATCTGGAATTTTGTATTTAAACCTTATTAACTTTGATGAGCGGAGATAAATAGTAAAGCAAGAGCATTTCTGTTCTTGCTTTTTTAGTTTTAAAATGATAGCTCTATTGAATATTTTTAATTCAAACTCTATTGATAATTTATGAAAAATATTTAATTTTGATTATCGATGAAAAAAATATCAGAACTTAAGGAAAGAAAAACAACTCGCAGAGCTACACGGAATTTTGATTCGGAAGGCAGACGTATTTATGATGAATTTGAATATTATTTACCATACAAAGCTGATTTCCCACGTAGTGATAGACAAAGAGAATGGGCAAAAGTAATTGATATGCTCCCTTTATTTTTGATTTTTCTTTTTATTTTTAAACAAAATCCTTTTTTCTCTTTTTTGTTTTCAATACCATCTGTAATAATTATTGGAAGTATTACAGAAACTCTTTGGGGAACAACTTTAGGAAAAAAAATTTTCAAAATGGTAGTTATCGATGATTTTGGAAACTTTCCTGATTTTGTTAAATCTTTAAAAAGAAATTTTTTGTGTTTATCAAACTTCTACCCTTCCTTTTCAGAGTACACAATCAAAAATGTAGCATTTGGAACTCAGACATTTTTTAGAACAGATTTAAGTATGCACATAAACAATAAATTATGTAAAACTTATATTGTAAAAGAAAATCAAATTCCGGAAATCAGAAAACTTCTCAATCATAAAACATTAGATTAATGAAATATCTATACTTATTCTTTTTTGCACTTATTATAAGCTGTAAACCATCATCTAAAACAAATAACGGTAAAGATTTTATCGGTACCTGGAAGACTAATGATTCTTTGAATATAACATTAGAGATAAAACAGAAAACCCATGAAAATAAGATAATTGAAGACAGATATACCGTTACGATTTCTGAACCTCAAAAAATGCAACGTGAACGTGAAATTAGCAATAAACAGTTCAACTATAAATTTGTAGAATCTGACGAATACAATATATTTCCCTTTAAAGAATTTCTATACGAGAATACCACTTTAAATAAGAATTTTATTGGTTTTAAAAAACAAGATACACTCATTAGAACGTATCCGGATTTTGATGATCAGGTTTTTGTTCGTGTAAAATAATTTTTTCATTTTTAAATAAACAAAATCGGGTTAAGATATGATCTCAACCCGATTTTTTTTCTTTCAGAAAGAATTTATTACTTAAATGATAGTTTTAGATTTAATATTTAAAATCTGATTTTTTAATGTCCTTATTATACTTTAAATCTAATAAGGTAACGACTTGATCACCATTCTCAGATTTGAATATATTTTTTGAACAATAAGTAAGATCACCAAACTTTTTATAGTCTGTACATAAAATAGTGGAGAAAGAATCTTTATTGGGATTCATTTTCTCTTCCTTCTTCAACAAGAAACTTTCTGTATCATAAAATAGCTTGGTAATACTACCGTCCGTTGCTATTGCCTCTACTTCGTGGAGCTTTTGATCAGTATCTGTTTTAATAAATTTCACTTTAAATAATTGAGGATCAAGGTAGGCTATTTCATTCATTATGTATTTTCTATCATGTTTATCCTTAAACTCATCCTGATCAGCAATTTGCTTCTGTCCTTTTACGGTTTCGTACCCTGTTTTTCCATCAAACCAAGATCTGTAAACAATTCTTCCTTGATATTCTATTTCAAAGCTACCTAAATTAGGCGCCATTTCTTTAGTAATATAACTTACATCTCTTCCATCCATTACAGTAGAAGATTTAGTATAAAGAGTTTTTATATTACTTAAAAGCTCTTTCCCTCCTCTACTATTAATTGTTTTTTCAATGATTTCTTTTGCCTTAATTTCTTCTGTAGTCTGGGAAAAGGCAAAATTATTTGCTATTACTAAACAAAAGGTAAGTGCGGTAATTATTCGTTTCATATAGTGCTATTTATTTGTAATCTTTAGAATCTCTTCTTGGCTCTTTCACTTCCGGCCATTTTGCTACTTCGCCTTTATCATTTTCAGGCATTGTTCTGCGCTCTCTGCTTGTAAATTCAGGATCTTCGGATGCCATATACGCTAACGTTGCAGTAAGGATCACATTATTTTTTACTTCATCAAAAACAATTTTATCATAAGTATCTTTTGTAGTGTGCCATGTGTAACCGAAATATCCCCAGTTTAGCGAACTTAAAGAAAATCCGGGAACTCCAGCTGCAACAAATGAAGCATGATCCGATCCTCCTCCACCCGGCATTCCCGGGAAATCTGTTTTGATGTGATCTCTCACATTTTTTGGAACCGCATTTAGCCATTTCCCGATATAATCATACGACTTTACAAAACCTTGTCCTGCAATATTTACAACTCTTCCGGTTCCGTTATCTTGGTTAAAAACTGCCTGAGTTCCTTTAATAATTTCAGGATTATCGGCAACAAAACCTCTTGATCCGTTCAAACCTTGCTCCTCACTTCCCCAAAGTCCGACAACAATGGTTCTTTTAGGATTGGGATAATATTTTTTAAGGATTCTCATCGTTTCAAGCATCGTTAAAACACCTGTTCCGTTATCTGTAGCACCTTGAGCACCGTCCCAAGAATCTAAATGGGCAGAAAGGATCACATATTCATTAGGTTTTTCTGAACCTTTAATCATTCCAATGGTGTTGAATGTTTTTGCATCAGGAAGAATTTTTGATTGTGCATCAATTTTAATTCTTGGTTTGCTTCCTTTTTCAGCCATTCTGTACAACATTCCATAATCTTCTATGTCGATATCAAACATTGGGATTTTTGAAGTTTTAGCTCCGAAGATACGGTTTGCACCCATAATTCCCGTCCAGTTTGAAATTGCAATTCCGGCTGCTCCAGCTTTTTCTAAAGCTTCAGGAAGTGTATTATTATCATAACCGATATTTTTCACATAATCACGGAAATCTTTTGAAGCCTGCTCTTTTTCAGCTTTCAGTTTTTCGTATAATTCAGGAGTTGCAAATTCTTTGATCTGCTCATCTGAACGACCGATTTTCTGATATTGAGCCATCAAAACTATTTTCCCTTTTGCAGAAGGAAGCCATTGATCAAATTCCGCTTTAGAAGAAACTTTAGGTAAAACAATTACTTCTGCCTCAACTGCTTTTTTCGTTGAAGGACTCCAAGCTAATTGTGTTGCAGAAAGGGATTTTACACGTGGATACACCATATCGACATGCGTAGTTCCTCTTTGCCAACCTTTCCAGGTTCCGAATTGCTGTAAATTGGCATCAATACCCCAAGATTTTAATTTATTGGCAGTCCATTCATTAGATCTCTGCATTTCCGGAGTTCCTACTAAACGCGGTCCGATGCCATCTAATAGCTCGAACGCCATATCTTCTAACTGAGAATGATTATTGGTTTCGTTTACAAAATTTTCAACAATGGGATTTAATTTCTGTGTAGTTGATTGTGCATTGACAAATTGGCTCGCCAAAACTACTGCAGGAAATGCAAAAAAGGTGTTTATCTTCATACTTTTATTGATTGGCATAAAGATAAAGCTATTTAACGAAAATTAAAATTCTTACATCCTCTATTAAAAATAAAAAATCTATGCAAACCTTCATGATTAGGGGAAATGATCTTTTCTCACACAGATCACACAGATTTGCACAGATCTAAAATTACAAGTTCCATTCTTAGAATTTAGGGCAAAAAATTCTAATTTCTAATTTCTAATTTCTAATTTCTAATTTACAATGAATATTTTATCGCCTTATCTAATTCTATCGGATTATTATATTTTCTGATTTTTTCCTTTAATCTTTCATTGACTTCACGAGAATTGTTTTGTCCGACCTTAGTTCCATCGTTTAGAAAAAACTCTTCATTTGAACGGGTTTGTTGTGTTGCATTTCTTAGATAATTAACGGGCGAATCGTAATATTTCAACTTAGAATCTTTATACTTTGTATCATCTACAGCAACACTGCTTCCCAACATATAATCGATGTACATATTTCCTTTAGGATCAGCGATCTTCTGAGTTTTTACCAATTCAAATTTGTAATTGTTTTTATCATCGTACAATTCTGTTATTAAACCGGGAAGTCCATGAAATTTGTAAGGGCCTTCCTGGAAAGGAATATCTGTGGTAAACCACGCCGTCCAGTTTCTTCCACCCCAATTTGTTGTCGCTTTTTGCATATTCAAATCTTTCACTTTCTTTTTTTCATTAGTAAGCTTCCAGTTTTGGGTGTTCTTAGATGAAAGTTTCAAAACAACATTTTCCAAAACGTCATAATAATCATAGTCTGTAGAACCAGATTTGTGAGTAATAATATGCGACGTATTAAATTTTGAACCATCCGTAATGGGAAGATTGTTTGTCACTAAAGAATCACCAATATAGAAATCACGTGGATAATATTTTACGATTTTAGGCTCAATATCGAGATGATAATTTTCTTTAGTGGTGACATTTTGTGTAGAATCTTTTTTGTATTCTACATCATAAATAAAACGGTGAGTCTGCGCTTTTCCGGCAAAACAAGCCAGAAAAACTGTTGTTAAAAGTATATTTTTCATGGTAAATTATTTCTTATTGATAAATTCCTGCTCTTCTTCAGAAAGCAAAACAGTAGATTCTTTGTCATCTTTTACAGGTATGTTGAGCCAAATATTTTTGTTAAAATCAACTTTTGGATCTAAACCTTTTTTGTCTGATTTTGCGAATGTATTGTAAACAACTTCCCGAATTGATCTTTTCACATGCGTTTCATCTTTGTAAAACATCACGTAATTATCACTTTCAAATTTGCTCAATGCAGGAACATATACTCCGTCTTTTTTGTAAAAATCGTAGGTTAAAGTGGCTTGTCCGTACTTATAATTAAACTCTCTTCCATCCGTTGAAACCTTCTTCTCAGTCGGTAGATCATCCATAGAATAATTAGCTTCAAAAAAAGTAATCACTTTATCGGCTTTATTATACTTAATATTACCCTCAATATTAGTTCCCCTTTCTGTCTTAATTTTAAAACTAATGAATTGCTCACCGTCTTCTTCTGAAATTAATGTTCCGGAATACTTCGAATTGTGAAATTTAATATTTCGGATATTCCTGTTTAGCTCATAATTAAAGAAATAAATCCCCATATTATCGTGATTTACTTCATCGGTTTGGGCAAAGAATACGCTGTCGGTATTATTTCTTTTTAGGTATTTTACATTATTAAGCTGCAACTGAAGAATATCATCGTATTTTTTATCAAAACCATCTCTGAAATTATACATATTACTTTTACTCCAAAATTTAGCTTCCGAAATAGCCATAAAGTACAGTTTTTTATTATCAAAAAATTTCTGCTTCATCACTACATCGTAAACAGACGGTTCATCATAATATCTTTTGTGATAATTTTTAAAAACATCTTCAAAAAGCTTTTTAATATCTACGGCAATAATTTTCACTTCTTCAATCTCTTTAAAAGCAGGTTTAAGTTTAATGACCGAATTGAAATTCTTAAATTTTTCTTTCTTAAAACCCGAAGCTGAAATTTCAAAATTTTTAGAATCATTAGAAACGGAAGCAAAACCGTCTTCATTAGTATAAACCAATTGATCTGATAAAATAATTCTGGCATTGGCAATTGGTTTTCCGTTTTCGGCATCTACAACCTGTAATTTTTGTGCTGAGAAAAATGCAGATAATAAAACAAATAAAAAAGAAATGTGTTTCATAAAAAGTTCCGCTATGGTTTATTAGCGGAACAAATATATATTCAAATGAGAATACATTTCAACAAGGTTTGATATATTTAATATTATTTGTGAATATTTAAATTTCTTTAACGATATTTTAAAACTATTCTACTTCAAAAATTGCCTGAATTTCTACAGAAGAATTTACAGGAACAGAAGAAGCTCCAAATGTAGCTCTTGCATGTTTTCCTTTTTCACCAAAAACTTCTACCGCAAGATCTGAAGCAACATTCATCAAATCTGCATGTTTAGTATAATCATCTTTTGTGTTGAAAATTCCGGTAAGTTGCACTATCCTTTTTACTTTATCTAAATCACCATCAACAGCATCTTTTAGTACTGCCAAAACATTCAGCATTGTTTGTTTAGTCGCTTCTTTTACCTGATTTTCATCTACAGAAACACCCAATTTTCCGGGATGCAAAATTTTTCCATCTTTCAGAGCCACCTGATTGATGAAAACCAGATTTCCAGATCTTACAAAAGGCTGATAATTTCCGGCAGGCTTCGGAACATTGGGAAGAACAATATTTTTCTCGGCTAAAACCTTTTCAATGCTTTTGTTTTGTGAAATTTTAATTTCAGAATTTTTGTTAAAAGTTCCTTTCAAAGCAAATACAATTTTTGCAAAGTTTTTCCCTTGTTCAAAAGCAATTTGCTTTTCATCAGAACTTGGTCTGTCTACATTTTTTACAGAAGCCAGACTTGTGACACCCAAAACCGTATTTCCTTGCGGAATATTTTTATCTATTTTCTCAACACCTCGAATTCCGTTTGACACTAAAACCATTCCGTGAACGGAAAGACTGTTCCAAAAAGCCTGAACTGCCAATTCATTTCCAGCTCCGCTTCCAGCCGACATAAAAACTGTTGCAGGCATTCCTTCCAATGCATGATTGGTCCATAAATTGACAGTTTTAGAAAGAAACTCACTCATTCCTGTACTGATATTTCCAAAATAAACGGGTGAACCAAAAGCAATTCCGTCATAAGAACTTAATTCCTCCACAGAAGCCACCGGAATATCTTTTAAACTTGGATGATTGGATGATTTTACCTGTTTAATAATACTTTGAACATTTCCATTAGCTTCAATTCCTTTTGAGATCTGTTTTGCCAATTCGTAAGTTCCGCCATTATCAGAATGGATCAGTACCAATACTTTTGTTTTGTTATTTTGAGCCATCATTGCATTTGAAATTATTGTTAAAATAAAAACTGCTAAAAATCTATTGAGTGTTTTCATGTAAATTATTTATGATAATGCAAATTTAATGCTGTCATTTTTATTAATTTTGCCAAAAATTTTATGCAAAACGCCAATTCAAAATGTAGTCTCATCGAAAATGAAAACGGATTTTTGGATGATTCCATTCAGAAAGATGCTTACATTTGGTACGAAGAAAATTGGCTACATGACGATGACGAGCATCTTCACCAGAGAGCACAACTTACTTTTGTGAAAGAAGGCTATCAATATTTTCACATTGACAATAAAGTATATCTTGTTCCGCAAAATCATGTCATCTGGATCCCGTCATTGCAAAAACATAAAATAACTTCAGAAGCAGAAACTGTAAAATTGATGGTAAGTTTATTTAAAAATATACCGGAAAAACAATTTTACAAGACAACACATGTTTTTCCTGCACCTCCGATTTTAAAAGAAATGATTTTTTATGCTAAAAAATGGAATAAAGAAACTGCTGAAAACCATGAACAGGAAGCTTTCATGAATGCATTATTAATCAGCCTTCCCAATTTTTGCAAAGAAAATACGGCTTTACAAATTCCGTTGCCTTCGGATTTAAGATTACTTGAAGTCTGCCAATTTATTAATTTAAATTTCAAAAACGATTACAGTGTTGAAGAATTAGCAGAAACTGCAAATCTTTCTGTAAGAAGTCTTCAGCGTATTTTCAAACAAGAAACCGGAATAAGCATAAAGAAATACGCACAGCTGATTAAAATCTTGAAAAGTATAGAATTGATTAACTCCCATCAGTTTACATTAAGCGAGGTTGCTTATAAAGTGGGGTACAAAAGTCTTTCAGCATTTACATCATCATATCTGGCGATAATGAATACGAAGCCAAAAGTAAGTAAGAATATATAATTTTAGCCTAAAAAAATAAGCCGACTGAATCAGCCGGCTTATTTTTTATTTTTTAGATTCTTCAACAGAAACTTTTCTGAAGTCTTTGAACAATTTGCTTAGTTCAAGAGCTGCTTTACGAGCTCTAGTTCCAGCTGCTTTGTTACCTTTTTCAACTTGTTGGTTAGCTTCAGTTGTGAACGCTTCAAATTCTGCGTTGATTTTTTCGATAAGTTCTTTCATGTCTATAAAAATTTAGGGTGCAAATATATGGTTTCAGACCATTCCAGCCTAATTGTAGAGGCATTTTTTGATATGTAGAATCTAAAATATAATATCAAAACCTGAAAAACATAAGTAGATATTTTAAAAATACGTTGATTATGAATTTAATAGGTCATTCTGCTGTTTCGGATAATATTTTAAGTGTAAAATCAATTTTCATCAAAAATTACATATTTCTCTGTACTTATTTTCCAATTTATTACCATATCATCCTTTATAATATAATATTTTGAATAAAGAAAGACGATAAACAGTAAAGAAATTAAAAGATTGAGAATAGTAATGTATATGATTAAATCAGCATAAATCGATTTTTTAACAAAACAAAAATAGCATAATCAAACCTCATTATAACATTTCTTGAAAAATTACAACAAAACCTTAAAATAAAGTAACAATTATCGTCAATTAATGCCTATTTTTGAAGAATATAACCATTCTCAAAACACAAACTTCAAAAATGTATCAAGTATCCGATGAATTAAAACAAAACGGCTTCAGCATTAATCTCGTTTCTGACATAATAGAACGCAATAATTTTTCAAGAAAATTTAACACTTTAGAATATTTTGCAATCTATTTGGTTGCCGAAGATCTCACCATCACCGTTGAGCATAAGCCTTATCATATTCCTGGTGGAAATTCTGTTTTTATTGGTCCTCAAAAGAAAGTAGAATTTGGTAATGCACTGGGTAAAGAAATTTATGCGATTGTTTTTACTAAAGAATTTTTCGACAAAACATCAAAAGACAGTATATATCTTAATTCTGGCATTTTTTTCAACAGTAAATCTCACATTTTTGTTGCTCCATATTTTGGCAATAATGATTACAACAAAATCATCTTAATAGAAAGGCTTAAAAGATTTTCTGCTATTGATGAAAAAGACATCTATTTTTCTGCAGCACATAATGCCATTGAAAGTTTAATACTTGATGCCCATCTGCATATTGATCATAAAAACGACCCAAAAGAACATTTGGAATCGGTAAGTTTAGTCAACCGTTTTACGGTAATTCTTCACAGAGATTATAAGATTGAAAAAAAAGTTTCTCATTATGCAGACGAATTAAGAGTTTCTAGCCGAAAGCTAACTGATATGACAGAATTTGTTTATGGTAAATCTGCCAAGCAAATGATTATTGAAAAAGTTAGATTCGAGTGTGAAAAGGCTATTAAGTTTTCTCCCAAGACTCTATCTGAAATTGCATTCGACTTAGGATTTAAAGATGAAGCTAACTTTACTAATTTTGTAAAAAAACACAGCGGAAAAAGACCATCCGATATGAGAGAATTAATTGGTTAAATTTCCTAAAAACTCCCGATTATTTTATTTTCGCACCAAATATTGCCCTATTTTCAAGGGCATTTTTTGTCTATGTACAATTCTTAACAAGAAAAATACAAGTAATTAATAATCAAATATTTAAAATAAATTTTTACGTAAAAATTTATAAATTATTACGTAAAAATTATTAAATCAAACCCACAGTAAATTGCATTACGTATATATACTGACTAGATTTGCAGTAATAATTAAAGACAACAAAAAATTATCTATATCAGAAAATAAAAAAAGAACACCAAATCACAAAGTTTTTATTAGTATAATAATCTATTCTTTTCAACCGATACATTCATCATATTAATAAACTTTTCATCATCAGTTTTCAATGGTAACTGGATTTATTGAATAAAATCAATGAACCCAGTTACCTTATTTTTTTTTAAGCAAAATTTGCTACAATTAGCTCCCAGAGCCACTTACAGCTAATTATTTTAATTGAATACTTTAATCAACAAGGCTTTTTTTTGCAAAAAATGCTGTATTTCAATTCATTTATGTAAAAATTTGCAAAAAATAAGCAAGTTTTTACAAATCCCAATCTCTATATGAGCCATATCTTTGCACCCGAAAAGAATAGATAACAACTTATCTTAATTAAAACTGATTGATAATATGAAACAATTTTTATTTGCGGCATCAACATTGTTTGCCTTCGCAACAGCTAGCGCTCAAAACGTAACATTAAACGTGAAATTAAAGCCAATTCAAACGCTAGTAGTAAACAAATCTCAAGAAGAAGTTAACTTAGAATACGCAACAAAAGATGACTATGCAAATGGTGTAAAATCAACAAACCCAGATCACTTAAACATCTACAGTACAGGAGGCTTTGAGGTAAAAGTAAAAAGTGAAAACGCTGCAATGCAGAATGGAGGAAAAAGTATCCAAACAAACTCTATTAGATTAACAGCTACAGCTGGTTCAGATGCTGTTAATGGAGCTCAATACTCTCAAAACGTGCAGTTAGCTGCAACCGAAAGTACTTTGGTAACTTCTACGAATGGTGGAGTTAACAAAAAGATTAACATTGAATATAAAGGAGCTGGAGGAGATACTTACATAAACAACTATATTGCTAATCAAGATCCTACTCTTTATACAACAAAATTAACTTATACGATTGTTAGTAAATAACAAACTATAAACTATAGCATATTATAGTGTCACAATTTATTTGTGACACTTTTCATGTAATTAAAAACACCATCAATGAACAAAATCACCTTACTTTTCTTATTTCTGATGATACAAATCAGTGCACAGACAGGTATTTCGGTTTCTCCACCGAGAGTATATTTTGAGTCTGCTGCAGGATCTAGTAACACACAAAAAATAACAGTTACTAATGTGAGTGCAAAAAATACATTAGACCTTGCAGTAAGTTTGGGAGATTGGGATTATGATGAAAAAGGTGAAAACATAATGTATGCAGCCGGCACATTGAAAAACTCTTGTGCAAGCTGGGTTAATATAAAGAAAAACGATAACTACTTCAGTCTGGCTCCCGGAGAAAGAAAGGAACTTGAAGTAACCCTTACTCCACCTACAGTAAATCAGGACAAGCTTTCGGCACATACTGCTGTATTATTTGTAAGCCAAATGAACCCTGTAGATGATGTAGACAATAAAGGAGCAAAAATAAAAGTAAGTATTCGTTCAGGAATTAAAATATTCCACAAAACACCAGAACCAATAAAAAGAAAAATTGAAATTCAAGATTTGAAATTCGACAGCTCGAAAAAGCTATTGAATATCACCTTTCAAAATCAATCTGATATTTGGACTGATGGAAAAATCATCACAGATATCATCAATACAGGTACTGGTAAAAAAATTGCCATAGACCCTATTGTTTTTTATACATTACCTGGAAATATCCGTAAAATAAGTATTCCTGTACAAGATTTAACAGAAAAAGGCTCTTATAATGTGTCGGTTATGATTGATTATGGAGATAACGAGACATTAGAAATGGGAGAACTAAATTTTAACTATGAGTAAAGTATTTATCGCTCTATTCATCACAATATCTATGATAGTTAATGCACAGGTTTCATTTACTTCATGGACAAACAGCTATATGCAGGTAAACTCCTATAATGGAAATAATAATCCGGATGCATATACGGTAACTTTTGCGGCAAATGGCAACTTAAACATGCCTCATTGGAAGCTTTCTGCAAAACTTAAACAACCAATTACTTCTACGAACGGTCAATATACTATTCCTGGAAATAAAATATCTTTTCAGCCTATTTCTTCAACAGGACAAGCTGATCCTAATCCTACTCCATCGCTCACACAAATAGGAGTGCCACCTAATGTATTTTTACAGGAAAATGCAGAGGTTTTTCTGGTTCCTCAATCAAATGCACCGTTATACAACATGCCTTCGACACCAAATGGTTACTATAATCTTCAGCTTAAATTTGGAATTACCATAATGGGAGGTGCTTATTTAGGATCATATCCTACATGGACAAGATTTGCAGCACCTATAGAATTTACAGCTTATGATCAATACAACAATGTGATGGGAAAAGTAAGTCATACTTTTGAATTTCATATTGCTGATTTATCGGGAACGCCACCTGTAACACAGGAAATGTCTTTAAAAGTAAACATGAACGCTGTAAACGGTTTGCTTGAATTTAACAGCATGCAGGACTACAACAATGGAACGAGTGTTGTCTATCCTAGTGGATTGCAAATTAGTACAAATACCAATTTTCAGATCAAAGTAAAATCATTACAAAGTCATCTGTTATCTAATGTAGGTAATTATTCTATTCCTGTAAGTGCAGTACATCTTAGTTTGCAGCCTTTAGGGCAGAGTAATCAAACTATTTTTCCTATAACATTAAGCACCACAAGCCAGACTCTTGCCAAAGGAAATGTATCTCAAACGACAATCTATAATTACGACATCAAATATTTTACATTGCCACAAGATGAGCAATTAATTAATGCTAAGCCTACTGAGTATTCTACTACGCTACAGTACGAAATTACTCCTCAATAAAATTTAAAAGATGCCTTTTTTAAGCAGAAGATTTTTGTTCACCCTTTTTATCGTTTTGTTCAGTAGTATTTATATAAACGCGCAAAAAACTGAATCAAATGTAACGATGGAAATAGAACAAGAAAGTTCGTCATCACGTTCCAGACTTTTAAATCTTGTAGTTGCTGTTCAAAACTTAAATTCTAATAATTTCAGCGGAAAACTGCAGTTTGTATGTCCGAAAGGATTTAAAATTATCTCTGGTGAAGAACCATTAATAGAACTTAAGCCCAACGAAAAAAAATATTTACCTGTAAGAATCATTGTAGGATCTGATGCAAAAGCAGGATCTTCTCCTATAAAAGTAAGGTTAGTCGATCAGCTTGGAATTTTAATTTCAGAAAGAATCAAAGAACATATTATTGAGATTAATAACGACCTTAATTTATCTGTATTAAATGCACCTATTTACAGATCTTCCAGCCAAGAACCTATATCGGTTAAAGTAAGAGTAAGCAATTCGGGAAATATTTCTCAGGATATTACTTTGGTTTGCAAAATTCCAGATCCTGAAAATGGAAATCAGTTTTTAGAGCAACAAGCTGTAATCAATGTAAAAAAAGATTCTACTTTTATATTTACTTATCAGCCTTCAAAAGGTTTATCCAGATTATCAAATTTTTCGATAAATGTCTCTGGTTTTAGAAATCCCGACAAAGAAATATTCAATTCAGCAACTGTTTTTGTGCAGAATATTTCCAGTGTTCAAAAATATCAGGATCCGCAATTCAATAATTTTACAGAGGAAACAAAAAATCAGATTACAGCTTCTTACAGAAAGGTAGGAGATAATATCGACATGTATCAACTGATTGGTTCGGGTGGTTTCAATTTGCCTTCCGGGTTTCTTTATATGAGAGGGAATATTGCATTTCTCAACAGCCAGCAAGAACCTTTGGTAACCAATACGAATATTGTTCTTCAGCAAGGTAAGGATCAATATACCATTGGAAACGTTAATAAGCTTTTAGAAATGACTTTGGTGGGAAGAGGTGTAGAATACAGCCATACATTCGAAAAAAACAAAAAATTGGAGGTCGGATTTATTGATCAGAATTTTAATCTTATTGAAAAAAACAGCTTTTTAAAAAACGGTTACGGATTCTTCACCAAAGGAACACTCAACGCCAACAACAGCTCAAGAAATATTTCGGCAGCGTATATTTACCGTTACGATCCTTTTGAAAAAAGTAAGCACAGTATTTTGGGAACAGAAGCCAATTATGCCTTTGATGAAGTATGGAGCATGATTGCAAAGGTAAATGCAGGTTTAAGTTCTTACGAAACTCAGGATCTTACAAAACCATCCTTCTCTGCAGAATCTAATTATATTGGAGCTATTAAAGATTATAATCTTAACGGAAACTACTTTTTCAGTTCAGGATATTATCCTGGAAACAGACGTGGAAGTATACAGTTGCAGCAGACTATTTCAAAGAATTACAAAAATTACAACTTTTTCGGTAACGCTATATTCTCTAATTTTTCGCCAAAATATTACTTTCTGGACCGGCCACAGGTTTCTGAAAACACAAGAATTGAGGTGGGAACTAAGTTTCCAAGAGTAAAAAATATTAGTTTTGGGCTTTTTTATCAGTTCCAAAATGAAAACTCGAACAGTTACAACAATTTCTTTGGAACCTGGGAAAATAGCGAATTGCGTGACCTTACAGCACACCGAATTGTAGAACAAATTTCATGGTCAGATTTAAAAACAAGACAATCTGCAGTATTTGCATTTGAAACAGGAATTGTAAAATATCCGCTTTCTGATGACAAAAAATTTCAAATGAAACTGAATGGAAACTACAGTTTTAAAAAATTCAATATCAATGCAATTTACCAATCCGGAAGTTATTATTTATCTGAATTTGCTTTCTCACATTTAGCAGCAGAAAATACTGATTATAAAAAATTTACAGTTTCACTTTTCTATAACGACAGTTTCATCAAAGACAAATTTAATCTGAGTACCGGATTATCTTATGTAGATGATATTATCTACGGAAAATCGCCTTCTGCGTTTGTAAATGCAAAGTATAACAGCAAAAATTTCAATATATTTTTAAACTCTTCATGGTACAATTATTCGGTAGGAGTTTTAGCAAATAATATTCTGACATTTGAGCTTGGCCTAACTTTAAATTTAAGAAATACAGTATTAAATCCCGATAAAAAAGGAAAAATTCAGGTACTTGCATTTTATGACGAAAACAATAACAATATCTTTGATCTAGGAGAAAAAACGGCAAACGATTATATCGTTAATATCAATAATATAGCCCTTAAAACCAATGCAGACGGAACAGCAACTTATAAAAATGTGCCTTTCGGAAAATACAGGCTGAAACAGTTTATACAGCAAGGTTGGTATTATGATGAGTATGATTTTAATCTAGATTCTTATTCATATCCGTTAAGCATTCCGCTTCATCAGAACGGAACACTTCAGGGCAAAATATTTTTTGACTATAATGCAAAAGTTGCAGTTGATTTCGAGCACAGAGCATCTTCAGTAGCGTTTCAAATTATTAAGCAAAACAATGTCATTCAAAGAATCGGAAGTGACGACGATGGAAAATTCAACTCATTTTTGCCAACTGGTAATTATACAATTATCATTGACGAGTCTACCCTTCCTGCAAATACCTATTGCGAGACAAAAAGCTTTGATATTAATATAAAAGCCGGCGAAATGGTAGTTGTTCCCGATTTTATTATTAAAGTAAGAGAGAAAAAAGTAAATAAAAAAACTTTCAGTAATTAATGTAATTACACTTCAGATCATTAATTTATTTTTCAAAATCAAATTTTCATCCAACTATATATTTAAACTTTAAAACGTAATTCAAAAATTGGTATTACGTTTTTTTATACTTAATTTATTTTCATTCAATTAATTATAAATTCCGAATAACACTATTACAGCATTCATTTATATGCATTGAATGTTAAATCTTTGCAATAAATTATTGATTGCAATATTTTTCATTATAAAAAAACTACCTTTATTGAAAAAATATCAATAATTTATAATATTTTATTGAATCTCGGCAATGAGATTCCCGCAATATGAAAAGTAAAATTATAGGGGTAGGAAACTACATACCATCAGAAACCATTACCAATCTGTTTTTCGATAAGCATATTTTTCTTAATGAACAGGGCGAAAACTTAAAGGACGACAATTCATTGATTACCAGTAAGCTAAAAAAAATTACCGGAATTGAGGAAAGAAGATATGCAAGCAAAGATCAGGTAACTTCTGATTTAGGATTTATTGCGGCTAAAAATGCAATAGAAAACTCAAAAATCGATCCTGAAACTTTAGACTATATTATTTTCGCTCATAATTTTGGCGATATAAAATCTGGCACAATACAGTCCGATGCTGTTCCTAGTCTTGCTTCAAGAGTAAAACATTTATTGCAGATCAAAAATAACTTCTGCGTTGGTTATGATTTATTATTTGGATGCCCCGGTTGGATTGAAGGAGTGATTCAGGCTAATGCATTCATCAAATCAGGTATCGCAAAAAGATGCTTGGTTATTGGTGCAGAAACGCTTTCTCGTGTCACAGATCCTCACGATAGAGACAGTATGATCTATGCAGACGGAGCTGGAGCCGTAATTTTGGAAGCCAATGAAGATGATGATGATTCTGGAATAAAATCCCATGTTTCAGCCTCTTTTACCCTAAAAGAAAAAGACTTCCTGAATTTTGGAAAATCTTATAACAACGATAATTGTCAGGATACACGATACATTAAAATGGATGGCAGAAAAATCTACGAATTTGCCCTTGTGAATGTTCCGGAAGCGATGAAGAAATGTCTCGATCAAAGTGGTTATTCGATAGATCAGCTTGATAAAATAATTATTCATCAGGCAAACGAAAAGATGGATGAAGCAATTGTCAACCGATTCTACCAATTATATGACACTCCTCCACCTTCAGATATTATGCCGATGGTAATCAGTAAGCTCGGAAACAGCAGTGTTGCAACAATACCTTCATTATTAACAATGATTTTGAATAATGAACTGCCTTCACATTCCATCAAAAAAGATGACATTGTTTTGTTTGCATCAGTGGGCGCAGGAATGAACATTAATGCATTCGTTTATAAATTTTAATGTAGATTTAGCTTTAAGACTTCACAATATTTTTGAAATATAAAAGAGAAATAACATGGTTTACTTCTCTTTTTTTTGTTTCTAAATTTCAAAAAACTTTTCTTTATTTATTTTCAATTCTTTCAAAATAAATAAATTTTCTTTGCTTACATTAATTACAATATTTATATTTTGCAATCGTTTACACACTGAAATAATTAAAAAAATAATAACAGACAGTGCAGGATAATTTTTAGATTCAATTATTTTAGATTGCGATTAGAAAAGAAAACCAGCCTTCTTAAAAACTTACAATGCTTTAGAATTATGAAAAAATATGTTTTACTCCTTTTTGTATTCTTATTATCGATTCATACATCGGCTCAATACAAACCGTGGACTTCTGCAAAACAACCTTTAAAAGAAATTAAAGCTTTAAAAAAGCAGATAAAAAAACCGGAATTCAGAAAAGTTGATTACCTGATTACCGATTTTGGAGCTGTTGGCGATGGAAAAACAAAAAATACAGAAGCTTTCAAAAAAGCAATTGAGAAATGTAGTGCAGAAGGTGGCGGAAGAGTTATCGTTCCGAATGGAATTTTCTTAACAGGTGCCATTTATTTGGAATCGAATGTCAATTTGCATTTAAGTGACGGTTCTACGATTTTATTCAGTCAGGACAGCAAAGACTATCCTATCGTTTTCACGCGTTGGGAAGGAATGGAATGTATGAATTACTCATCACTAATCTATGCTTACGAAGAAGAAAATATCGCCGTCACCGGAAAAGGAACTTTAGACGGAAATTCTGATAATGATAACTGGTGGTTTTGGTGCGGTGCGACAAAATATGGTTATAACGAAACTCGTCCGGGAAGACAAAATCCTGCCCGTGCAAAACTTCACGAATATATGGCAGAAAGAAAACCTGCGAGAGAAAGAATTTTCGGTGACGGCTATTATTTAAGACCAAACTTTGTTCAGCCTTACAAGTCTAAAAATTTCTACATGGCGGATGTTTTGGTTAAAAATTCTCCAATGTGGAACTTGAATCCTGTTTTGTGTGAAAATGTTTTAATTGAAAGAGTAAAAGTAATCAGTCACGGACCGAACAACGACGGTTTCGACCCTGAAGCATGTAAAAATGTATGGATTAAAGATTCTTATTTCGATACAGGAGACGACTGTATTGCCATCAAATCCGGAAGAGACGAAGACGGAAGAGATATCGGTAGACCAGCTGAAAATCATATCATTGAAAACTGCGAAATGAAAGACGGTCACGGCGGTGTCGTTATCGGAAGTGAAATTGCGGGAGGCGCAAAAAATATCTATGCTATCGGAAACGTTATGGACAGCAAAAATCTTGACCGAGCTTTAAGAATTAAAACAAGCTCAAGCCGAGGAGGAATTATCGAAAACGTATTTTTCTACAATACAAAAGTAGGTGCTTATAAAGAAGCTGCTGTTCGTTTTAATATGCATTATGAAAAACCGGGAAATCACATTCCGACGATGAGAAATATCTGGGTTGAAAATCTAACGGTTGACAAAGGTGGAAAATATGCTGTATTTTCTGATGCTTACGAATCTTCGCCTGTAACAGATTTCACAATGATTAATGCTAAAATGGTTGGCGTTCAGATTCCTTACAAAGTAGATTATATGAAAAATGTGACACTGAAAAATGTAACCGTTAACGGACAACCTTTAACCGAGTTAAAACCATAAAATGCGCAGAAAAACCATTTTCGCCGGACTGATTGTTTTATCGGCATTTTCACATTCTTTTGCTCAGTCAAAACATTGGCAGAACAAAGAGCGTGAACTGCATTATAAAGAAGACAAAGGCGATTTTCTATTGGTCAACGGAAAATACCGTTTCAATCGTGCGTTGTACGGAGATAATCGTGCATCGAGAGTTGAAGCCGGAGATTTGCCGGAATTTGCACTCTATCTTCCGGGAATGGGCGGAAATCTTCAATTCGTCATTCAGAACGGAAATTCGATTAAAAAATTAATTCAGGCTGATAAAATTGAAACCCGTTATCGTCCAGGTTCGATGTTGTATGAAATCAAAGACCCGATTCTTGGAAACGGAACTTTGAAGCTAACCGTTTTAGCACAGGCTAAAGAAGAAGGTTTGGTTTTAAAAATGGAAACTGTCAATATAGATTCATCAACAAAAATATATGCAGTTTACGGAGGAGCGAGCGGAACGACTTTCAGCAGAAACGGCGACATCGGTGCAGACCCGGAATCCGGATTTTATCTGTTACCTGAATATTGTCTGAACAATCAGTTTCAGGCATTAAAGAATCAGTTTCAGTTGAATTATTTAAATAAGAAAAAGGAAGCTCAAATGGTAAATGGGAACTTTTCGAATGTTCCTTTTTTGCAGATGACTGACGCAAAAACATTAGAAAACCTTTCCGCTTTTACTCAGAATAAAATAGATAAATCACCGATTATTTACGCTACTTATTCTCCACAAAAACAACCGATTTATATACAGGTTGCAAAAGGAAAACCAGCTAAAAATTTTTCGGATGAAGATTTAAAAAATATATTTAATGAAGCTGAAAAAGCTCGTTTAACATTAACGAATCGAATTCAGCTCAAAACTCCGGATGCAGATTTAAATAATTTCGGAGCGAATTTAGCCGTTGCCGCAGACGGAATTTGGGAAAGTCCAACTTTCCTTCACGGAGCAGTGGCTTGGAGAATGCGACTGAATGCTTGGAGAGGAGCTTACACAGCCAATGCGTTGAGTTGGCACGACCGAGCGAAAGAGCATTTTGAAAGTTACGCCAATTCGCAGGTTTTAAAACCTGATTCTGCACCTGTCGAAATGGACACTTTGCTTCATTTAGCGAGAAGTGCGGAGAAAATGGGAACTTCGGTTTTTTCCAGCGGATATGTTTCCAGAAACCCGAACGACAACTCAAAACCACATCATTACGATATGAATCTGGTGTTTTTTGACCAGATGTTTTCGCACTTCAATTACACGGGAGACAAAGCATTTCTGAAGAAAATGTGGCCGACGATGGTTCGCCATATGGATTGGGAAAAACGAAATTTCAAACGCGGTGATTTGTATGATGCCTATGCAGCGATTTGGGCAAGCGATGCGCTTCAATATTCTGGTGGAAAAGTGACGCATACTTCGGCTTATAATTACAGAGCCAATCGTGAAATGGCGAAACTGGCAAAAATTATTGGCGAAAACCCTCAACCTTACGAACAGGAAGCTGATGCGATTTTGAAGGCAATGAAAAATGAACTTTGGATTAAAAACAAAGGATATTTTTCAGAATATAAAGATGCTTTAGGCAATCAAATCGTTCACGATAAGCCGGGAATCTGGTCTATTTATCACGTTTCTGATGCGTTTATTTTAAATGAATTTGAGGATTATCAGAACTTACAATACATTAATAATCATACACCAAAAATTCCTATTACGGTAAAAGGTGCGGACAATAAAGACTATTTTACGTTGGCGACCACCAATTGGCAACCTTACGACTGGTCGATTAACAATGTGGCTTTAGCGGAAAATCTACAGGCCGCTTTGGCGTATTGGCAAGCCGGAAGAAATGAAGATGCGTACCAACTTTGGAAAGGAAATCTGGTTGAGTCGATGTATTATGGCATCAGTCCAGGAAATTTTGAACAGCTTTCACATTACGATGCATTTCGTGGAGAATTGTACCGAGATTTTGCAGACCCGATTGGTGTGGCTTCAAGAACTTTGACCGAAGGACTTTTTGGAGTTTATCCGAATCTTTTAGAAAATAAAATCAGCATTAAACCGGGATTTCCGAAAGACTGGAATTCTGCAGAACTGAAACTTCCGGATTGGGAATATCAGTTTAAAAGAACTTCCAAGAAAACTGAATATTTATTTAATTCAAAATATCAGAATTTTGTTTCATTGGAAATGCAGATTCCTGTAAATTATCCTAATATCAAATCGGTAAAAGTGAATGGTAAAAATGTGGATTGGAAAATTAAACCTAATTCTATTTTACAGCCGATTATTCAGTTTGAAACGTCGAAAGGAAAAGATTTTAAGATTGAAATTAATTATTCGGGTGAAGAAATTAAAAATGAACAGACTGATTTTACTAATTATATTTCTGAAAGTCTTCAGTTGAATTTTGATTCAAAAAAGAAAATTAAAGATATTCTTGACCCGCAAGAATTAATTAAAACTCGAAATGGAAATCAATTTGGTTTAATTCAGGAAGAAAGAAAAGGTACTTTTTTTGTGCAAGTTGAGCAAAACGGAACAAGTTGGTGGCAACCTGTGAATGTTGATATTCGTTTTCCTTTGGAAACAAAATGGTTGAATAAAAAATTGCAGATTCAGTCAAAATCATCCAATCCAATTAATGGAAAACTGAGTATTAATGGTTTAAATAAAACTTTTAGCATTCAAAAAAAACAAAATTCGTCAATTGAAATTCCAATAAATTATTTAAGTAAAGGAACCAATTTTATCACGCTTGAATACAACGGAATTAAACAAAATATTGAAATCACAGATTGGGAAATTGAAAATCAAGGTCAGTTCAACAATATTTCATTAGCATCAAAATATAATGAAAAAGTAACTGATATTTTCAACCAAAAATATCTTTCGCCAAGATTGAAAGTCCCTACGCTACAGCTTCCGTGGCAAGGAATTGGAAACTGGTGCTATCCGTTAATTACCGCTCAAATTGATGACAGTGGATTGATGAATAAAAGGAAAAACAACAAAATTGAGTTTCTGGGAATTCCTTTTTTAATTGATAAAGAAGATAAAAATATTGCCTTTGCAAGTCAGTGGGACAATTATCCTGATTCAATTGAAATTCCACTTTCGGGGAAAGGAAAGAAAATCTATTTCCTGATGGCAGGTTCTACGAATCCGATGCAGTCACAGATTGTGAATGGAAAAATTACGGTTCAATATGTTGATGGCTCGACTTCAGAATTAGAGCTAAAAAATCCGATAAATTGGTGGCCGATTGAGCAGGATTTGTTTGATGATAACTTTGCGTTTGAAATTCCGGATGATAAAATTCCGTTTCGGGTTCAGTTGAAAACCGGAGAATTGTACAAAGGCGGAACTTTAAGTAAATATTCGAGTATCAAAGGATTTACAGACCGTCAGGTTGATGGTGGTGCTGCAACGATTCTGGATTTACCGATTGACCCGAACAAAGAGTTAAAATCGATAAAATTAACGGCTGTAAGTAATGACGTTGTGATTGGAATGATGAGCGCAACTGTTTTGAGATAGGTTTAATGCCACGAATTCACGAATATTTTAATAAAAATGTATTATTAATTCGTGCATTCGAGGCTAAAAAATAAAATTTGAACTAAATAAATCTATATAATGAATAAAAAAATTGCAATATATCTGAGTCTTTTCTGCATCGGGTTTTCATCCTTGAATGCTCAGAAAATCGACCGTAAAAAAGTGGTTCAGCGACATAATATCGTCAATATAAAAGCAGATACTTTATCAACTTTAACGGTTGGAAACGGGAAATTTGCCTACACAGTTGACATCACGGGAATGCAGTCCTTCCCGGAATATTACAAAAATGGAGTTTCTCTCGGAACTCAGTCTGAATGGGGCTGGAATAGTTTTCCGAATACCGAAAATTATAAATTCGAGGAGACTTTAAAGCCATACGATTTCAATAATGACGGAAGAAAAGCGTTGTACAGTGTTCAAATCAAAGAGCCGGAACGCAACAAAAAAGCAGTTGAATATTTCAGAGTCAATCAACATCGTTTGCAATTGGGAAATATCGGGCTTGAACTGATTAAAAAGAATGGGCAAAAAGCACAGGTTTCAGATATTCAAAATATCAATCAGAAAATTGATTTGTGGACTGGAATTATCACGAGTGAGTTTTCTTTAGAAGGAACTCCTGTAAAGGTTTGGACTGTTTCTTTTCAGAATTCAGATAAAATTGGGGTTAAAATTGAGTCTGATTTAATCAGTCAAAAGAGATTAAAAGTTTTTGCAAAATATCCTTATCCTAGTGGACAATTTTTGGATGAAGCAGCTTTTTACGGAAATGCTGATAAACATTCAACAAAAATCATTTCTTCAAATTCAACGCAGGGATTGATTGAGCATAAATTACAAACTGCTGATTATTTCACGCAACTATATTTTACGGATGGAAAATTAAGCGAATCCGGAAAGCATAATTTCGTTTTTGAACCTTCTTCGAAAAGTAAAAAACTGGAATTGACGGTTGAATTTTCAGAGAAAAATCCAAAATCTTCAAAAACCTTATTTGCTGATGCAGAAAAAGAAAGTATTGCTGGCTGGAAAAACTTCTGGGAAAGCGGTGCAGCCGTAGATTTTGAAGGAAGCACCGATAAAAGAGCCAATGAACTGGAGCGCAGAATTGTTCTGTCTGAATATCTAACAAAAGTTCAGTGTGGAGGAAGCAATCCGCCACAGGAAACAGGTTTGACTTTCAATAGTTGGTACGGAAAACCGCACACGGAAATGCATTGGTGGCACGGTGTTCATTACGCTTTGTGGGGAAGACCGGAGATTTTGGAAAAACAATTAGATTATTATTTCAGGTCTTTTGAAAAAGCAAAAAAACTAGCTGAAAGACAAGGTTACAAAGGCGTTCGCTGGATTAAAATGTCTGATAATGAAGGAAATGAAAGTCCGTCTTCTGTAGCTGCATTTTTGATTTGGGAACAACCGCATTTGATTTATATGACTGAACTTTTATACCGTCACAACAAAGACAAAAAAGTTCTTGAAAAATATAAAGATTTGGTGTATGCAACCGCAGAATTTATGGCTGATTTTGCAACTTATGACAAAGAAAAAAACCGATATAATCTAGGAAAAGGGGTAATTCCTGCACAGGAAGTTTTCCCGGCGAAAGATACATACAACCCAACTTACGAAGTTGCGTATTGGGATTGGGCTTTGAAAGTTGCGCAACAGTGGAAAGAAAGATTGGGCGAATCGAGAGATAAAAAATGGGATGATGTAATCTCGAAACTGGCTCCGCTTCCGGTTCAGGATGGAGTTTATTTATCGACAGAATCGGCAAAAGATTCTTTCACCTATCCAAAATGGATGACCGACCACCCAGCTGTTTTAGGAGCATTAGGAATGGTTCCTGAATCTCCAAAACTGGATAAAAAAATTATGAAAAACACGCTTGATATCGTTTGGGAAAGATGGAACTGGGCACACACTTGGGGTTGGGATTTCCCAATGACTGCTATGACAGCAGCAAGGCTTGGGCTTCCGAACAAAGCTTTAGATGCTTTATTTATGGATATTCAGACAAATACCTATCTTAAAAACGGACATAATTACCAAGATGGAAGACTGAGAATTTACCTTCCCGGAAATGGTGGAGTTTTGACAACTGTTGCAATGATGCTCGAAGGTTGGGATAATTCTACAGGGCAATTTCCAGGGTTTCCGAAAGACGGAACATGGAAAATAAAAGCGGAAGGGTTTAAAAAGATGCCTTAAAAAACTTCACATTCATATTAATTGAAGTCTGTTCTGAAAAGAGCAGGCTTTTTTTGTGTCGGAGGGTTTGAGAGTTTTAGGGTTTGGGTGATTTGATTCGGAATTTGTTGTGAGAATTCTTTTGGATAGCAGTCCTACGGACTGCCCTAATTATTCTGATTTTTGTTTCTACACAGATACTGCTCCTCCGGAGCATACTTTTTTACAGAAATCTGTATCATTATTTTTTATACTCAATATGAGACGTGTTAATTGTAAAACTTAGACGTGTTATTTTTCTTATTCAGACGTGTAAATATTCCAAGTCAGACGTATCATTTTTGGATTATTTATTTGAGTTTCTTTAAATCAAAATAAATACATTTAAAATATTTAAACTGAATATTTATGAAAAGTTATTTTTAATTTAAATATTTAATAAAATTTTATTGCTGACTTAATAAAATGGTAATTTCATACAAATTAAAGGCAATATAAATTAAAGAAACAAATGTTTAAAATTCAACGATTTAAAGCTATTATCTATATTAAATTCATCAATAAAATAGTTAATCTAAATTTTTGTAAATTGTCTTCAATATTTAATCAATACATTGAATAAATAATTTTTTAACTGAAGTACCATCTCCTACCTCAAAATCATGTCTGAAACACTAGAAATCAACATTAATGAAAACTCGAGAGTTCCGAAATACAAGCAAATTGTAGACTCTATTTTGAACGGAATTGACGGAGGACAAATCAAGATTGGAGAAAAAATCCCTTCAATCAATGAGCTTAGCGAATCTTGTTTTCTGTCTAGAGATACAGTAGAAAAAGCCTACAAAGAGCTTCGCAAAAGGCAAATTATTGAGTCGGTAAAAGGGAAAGGATATTATATTTCGCGCATCAATAAGAATGACATTATTAATATTTTCTTTCTGATTAACAAACCGAGTACTTATAAAATGATGATTTATAATTATTTCGTCAATGCAATCGGTACCAAAGGGAATGTTGAGATGTATATTTACCATTGTGACGAAACCCTTTTTATCAATTCTTTGAAAAAAAATCTTGGTGGTTTTGATTATTATGTCATTATGCCCCATTTTCGTGATGAACAGTCGAAACACACCAGTTCTACACAAGGAGCAATCGAAATGATTGAAAAAATCCCGAAGAATAAATTGTTGATGCTTGACAATACGAAACCTAATATTTCAGGAGAATACGGCTCTATTTTTCAAGATTTTGAGCATGATATTTACAACGCTTTAAAGGAAGGTTTAGAAAAAATAAAAAAATACGAGAAAATCATTTTGGTTTATCCGAATAAATCGATTCATCCCTATCCTTTCCGTATTGTACGTGGTTTTGAGAAGTTTTGTGAAGATTTTAAATTGGATTACGAAATTTTGGATGAAATTTATCCCGATATGGAACTTCAGGATAAAGATATATTCATCACCATTCGCGAGCGTGATTTGGTGAATTTAGTAAAACAAATCAGACAGAAAAACCTTGAATTGGGAAAAGACATCGGAATTATTTCCTACAACGAAACCCCTTTGAAAGAGTTGCTGGGAATTACCGTAATCACCACAGATTTTAAAGCAATGGCAGAATCTGCAGCGTATATGGTTTTAAAAAATAAAAAAGAGCAGGTAAATAATGTCTTTAAATATATTGAAAGGGATTCTTTATAAAACCCTATTCATTAAAAAATTCGTAAAGTTGGCTTTACGAATTTTTTGTTTATTCTAATTTGGTCAATTATTTTTTCTTTCCAGATTTTACGGCCTGTCTTGCCAATAATTTCCAGTTATTTTTGGTTTTTACCCAAACTAATACGATATCCAACGTTACATCACCCGGATCTTTTCCAAGATCAGCCGTCGTTGCGTAAAAATGATGACGAACAATTGCTGTGCTTCCAACAATATTGATGGTTTGATTAGTAATATCAATGGTTAAAAAATCAGATTTTTTGCTGACTAATTTTTCAACAAATTCCTTTGCATCATCAATGTGACCTCCTGAATGTCCATACGTCAGCTCAGGTAAAATTAAAGATTCTAATGCTGCTTTTTCTCCGCTTACCATGGCTAATCTTAATTTTTCAGCTGCAGCAGTAACGGCTTCATTATCATTTACTTTTTGTGCAGACACAACAAATGTCATTAAAAAACCAATGGTGAATATTATTTTTTTAATCATAATCAAATTATGTTATTTATTTTTAATTTTAAAATAATTGAATTTCTTCTTATTTAAAAATGGGCCAAAGCCCGTTCCTATTGATAAATTTATTCTGTTTCTTTTTTTGCTGAATTGTAAAACTTCCAGCATCCCTCCTCCTGCTTCCAGCTTAAAAACTACTTTACTCTAAATTTCTGCAGATCTTCGGGCTTATCACAGCAAACCTGCTCCATTACCTGTCTGAATTGCATTTTAAGCATTTCAATAATATGGTCGCCACCTTTTTCGCCTAAAGCACCGACTGCATACATAAAAGTACGTCCCATAAAAGTAAATTCTGCGCCACAACTCAAAGCTCTGGCAACATCAGGACCGGTTCTCACTCCACTATCCATCATAATCTTGATTTGACCTTTGTATTTCTCACTGATTTCTTTCACAACGGAAATCGTAGATTCTCCGGCATCAAGCTGTCTTCCGCCATGATTAGAAATAATCATTCCGTCGAAACCTAAACGAACTGCTTCTGCAGCATCTTCATCTGAAGCAACTCCTTTAATGACCAATTTCCCTTTCCATTTATCACGGATGGCTTTTATTCTGTCTGAATTTAATCTTCCGGAAAAAGTAGAATTCATGAACTGTCCGAGCTGTTTTACGCCCATATTTTTGTCCATGTATTTTTCCATCGTTTTAAAACTTGGAACACCATGTTTCAAAATTTCCAGACACCATTCTGGCCTTGCTAAAGCCTGAGAAACATTTCTGAAATTCAGTTGCGGCGGCATTGCCAAACCGTTTCTTATTTCTTTTGCTCTGTAACCAAAAGTCGGAACATCAGATAAAACACACAACACATCATAACCAGAAGCTTCACAACGGTCTAGAATATCATCACGCAACCATTCTTCTTTAGGATCATACAATTGATACCAAGCTTTTCCTTCCGTTAATTCTGCAATTCTCTCGATACTGCTTGTTGTTACCGTACTTAATATAAATGGAATATTATGTTTGAAAGCTGCTTTTGCTAAAATTTCCGGAGCATTGGGCCACATTAATCCTTGTAAACCAACAGGAGAAATTCCGAAAGGTGCAGAATAAGTCTTTCCGAACAATTCAGTTTCCATATTGGCTTCCGTATAATTATTGTTCAGATATTGCGGACGAAGCAAAACTTCTCTCAATTCGCTTGTATTTCTGTCTCGATTGATGTTTTCGTTACATCCGCCATCCAAATATTCGAAAGCGAAACGGGGCATTCTTTTTTTTGCTTTTTCAATCAGCAATTCGAGAGAAGCGTAATTGGTATCAAATGGAAACGACATAATTAGTTATTGGTTGTTGGTTGATAGTTGTTGGTTTTGAGATTTTGCCATCAACTGACAACTATCAACCAACAACTAAATTTAATAATTTAAAATTAACGGTTGAAGCACTTTCATCTGATAATGCTGCTGTAGAAAAGTTTCGTCTATTTTTTTGTTTGAAATCACCATTGAAGCTCCCAATGCAGAACCTAGCGGAGAATGTGTAGACATTACATTGTAATGCTGAAAATGATGCGACATCAGTTTCATAAAGACGTCATTGTCTGTAAATCCTCCGTCAATGTAAATATTTTTTATATCTGAATTTCCGATTGCATTTTTAATCGTATGAATCTGTAAATCCATCAGTTCAATCATTAACTGATGATAGGCTTCTTCAAAAGTTTCAAATGAGTTTAAATCTGTTGCAGTAATCATTTTTCTTTTTAAAATAATACCTTCAAAACGGAAATAAACCGCTTTATGTTTCATTAAACGAAGGTACAGATCCTGGTCGAATTGTACTTCTCTGTGGAAACCATATTCCTTTCCGTAATAATCGCAGAGTTTTTCGACCTGAATTTTATATTCATTACCCATAAAAAAACGCGATGCTTTCACACGTTTTCCATCGATTCGCATATAATTTAGGCAATTGTTTTCGATGTCTTCATCTGTTAAGCTTTCATCATTAAATGGATTTAAAGAAATACTCCATGTTCCTGTTGAAAGTAATAAAAACGGCTCTTTCTTGCTTAAAATATAAGGTAATAGCGCTGAAGAACTGTCGTGAATACCGACACCGATTTTAATTTTTTTGTTTCTGTAAGACGTATTGATACTTGCAGAAGTAGGAACAATTGGCGGCAATAAAGCATCAATTTCTTCTTCGTAAACCCAATCGTGATAATCTGCTTTATCGTAATCCCAAAGATTGGTATGACAACCTATTGATGTAAATTCTGAAACACAAATCCCAGTAAATAAATACGATAAATACTGCGGTAAATGTAAGCTGTAACGGATTTTTTTGAAAACTTCCGGATGTTTATATTTTAACCAAAACAACTGCAAACCAGAGTTCAACATTCCTGCTTGTGGAGATGCTGTTTCACGGGCAATTTTTAATTTTCCACCGTGTTTTTCGTAGAATAAATCAAGAATATCCTGATCCATCGGTTTGGTATAGTTGTATAAAGGCGTCAAAACATTTCCTTTCTGATCAAGGTGTACGAAACTCGCTCCATACGTAGAAAAGTTGATGGCTTTTACTTCAAAATTTTCATCATCAAGAATGGCATTAAAATTATCTTTTATCCAGTTTTGCAATGCGGGAAGATCTTCCGTGGGGTAACCGTCTTCGTCTGTTGTGAGTGGTAATTCTGTATATTCACGAACGACCTCTTTGTAATTTTTATCAAATAAAAAGAATTTTTTATTGGTCTTTCCAATATCAAATACGATGGTTACCTTTTTCTTGGACATTCTTATGATGAATTATTTATTTAAACACAAATAGTGCAAATATTTTCACTAATAGCACTAATTTGTTTATTTTAATTATTAAAAAACAAATCATTAAGGAGTGTTTAGACAACAAAAAAACTTAGTAATCTAAACACTTTTCCCTTAACGAAACTATATAAGGATACATATAATTAAACTCTCAATTGCACTTGAAAGTTGAAATTATCAAATTAAAACAGGTTTTATAATCCTGTTGCTTTTACATTTAAACCTCTTTCGGAGATCAATTGTTCTCTTACTTTAAGGTTTCTGTATGTTGCGATCGGGTCTAAAGCTGCCCCAGTCTGCAATCTTGCTGCTCTTAATAACGGACGAACATCGGTTCTATAAGCATTCTGCAAAATATCCTGAGCCAAAACAACATCGTTATTTTGCTGTGCCTCTTTCAATGCTTTTTGATCTACCAAAAGTGCCTGTGCATAAGCGATTAAGATAGCTTCTAAAGATTGTAATAAATCTTCCAAAGGATCTTTGATGTTATGACTTGCATCGATCATCCAAGCTGGATAAGGATTGTTTGGATTGTTTTCTACTCCATACACCAATTCATTGAAAATCAAGAACAACGCATAAGGTTTGATCGATCCAACTGTTAAATCATCATCTCCATATTTGCTGTCATTGAAATGGAAACCTCCTAATTTCCCTTTGTACATCAAGGTTGCAACGATTTGCTCGATGTTTGAGTTTGGTAAATGATGACCAAGATCTACCAAAGTATACGCTCTGTCTCCGCAAGCATTTGCTAACATAAACGACGTTCCCCAATCCTGAATGGTTGTTGAATAGAAATTCGGTTCGTATGGCTTGTATTCGATGAACAACTTCCAGTCTTCCGGTAGATCTGAATAGATCTCTTTTAAACTTTGTTCAGTTTTAGCCAAAGCAGTCTGGAAATTCAACTGTCCCGGAAAACTTGCTCCATCTGCCAACCAAACGGTCAAACTTTTTGAATCTAATTCTTTCCCGATTCTGATCACTTCTTTGTTGTGTTCCACTGCGTAAGCTCTTGCGTCTTCATTTGAGGCGTTTAAAGAACCGAATTTATACGATTGTTTTGCTCCCGGCTGATCTTGAAATGTGTTTGAGTTCATTGCATCGAAAATCAATCCGTGAGAGATAGCTTTTTCTTTGATAGCCTTTACATCAGTCGGAATATCCCAAGGAATATGCAGTGAAATAGCACCTGCAGAGTGCGTTAAAGCGTGAATTAAACCTACATCATCTAATTTCTGTTCTAAAGAAGATGGTTCGCCTTCGTAAGAAAATCTTCCGAAACGGGTTCCTCCAGCGCCTAAAGCCCAACTTGGAATGGCTACCTGAAAATCGGCAATTTTGTTGACAATATCTGAAACATTTGCTCCTGATCTTGCTAATTTATCTGATAAATAAGCATAGTCTGAATTGAAATTTTCGACTTCGTTTTTATTGTATTGTTCAATGATATCTTTTCCTATAATCATGATTTATTTTTTGATTAACCATGTCAAGGTTTTGAACCTTGACATGGTTGATTATTGTCTAAAATTAGTATTTAATATTTTATTTTTTCCTGCACTTGCTTTCGAATCTCTCGCAACCCGACTTGAACGGAGCTCTTTTTGCGAGGAGGTACGACGAGCAAAAAAGCGGGAGTGGAAGGCGGATTAAGCTGCCCAAATAAATTGAAGTGAAAAACCAACAACCGACAACTAAAAACCGACAACCAAAAATAAATATTATCTCGGGAAAGCATTTGCCATTCCGCCATCTACATTGATGATATTTCCTGTCGTTTTGTCTAAAATCGCTACGCAAGCGAAAACTCCGTTGGCAATGTCTTCCGGAAGAATAATTTCGTTTAACAGATTTCTCTTTGCGTAGAAAGCAGGCAACTCTTCAACGGTAATTCCGTTTGCTTTTGCACGGCCTTCTGCCCAAGAACCTTCCCAAATTTTACTTCCAACAATAACACCGTCTGGATTGACAACGTTTACTCTAATTTTATCTGCTGCCAATTCTGCCGCCAATAATCTTGTCATGTGTTGTTGCGCTGCTTTTGCAGTTCCGTACGCTACGTTGTTTGGTCCTGCTACCAAGCCGTTTTTACTTGCAATATTCACAATATCACCGCCTAAATCCTGCTTTTTCATGATTTCAGTTCCGGCTTTGGCCATCATAAACTGACCTTTTACCAAAACGTTTTCCAGTAATTCCCAGTCTTTTGTGGTGGTATCTTCCAAAGATTTAGAAATCGCCAAACCTGCAGAATGTACAATGATATCTACTCCACCGAATGCCAAAACTGTTTCTTTAAAAGCATTAGCAATGCCTTCTTCACTCGTCACGTCGCAAGTAACGGCAACCGCTTGATCTTTGCTATATTTTGAAGTTACCTCTTCTACCGCTCCTTGATTAAGGTCTGTGAAAACAACCACAGCACCTTCTGCAACCATTTTATCAGCAATTGCCTGTCCGATTCCGCCTCCTGCTCCGGTTACGATTGCCACCTTTCTTGAAAGAGGCTTTTCTTTCGGCATTCTTTGCAATTTAGCTTCTTCCAACAACCAATATTCGATGTCAAATGCTTCTTGTCTTGGTAAAGAAGTATATTCAGAAATAGCCTCTGCACCACGCATTACATTAATCGCGTTTACGTAAAATTCGTTGGCAACACGAGTCGTCTGCTTATCTTTTGAAAAACTGAACATCCCTACTCCCGGATAAATGATGATTACCGGATTCGGGTCACGCATTGCAGGGCTGTTTGGGTGCTTACACGTTTCGTAATATTCTTTGTACTCTTGTCTGTACTGTTCAAAAAGTGGATTTAATTTATCTAAAATTGCTTTAGAATCGCTTAAATCTTCATTTTTATCTAAAGTCAACACCAAAGGTTGAATCTTCGTTCTTAAGAAGTGATCAGGGCAAGAAGTTCCAAGCGGAGCCAATCTTTCCAAATCATTACTGTTAATATATTCCAAAACAACATCACTGTCGGTAAAATGACCAACCATTCTGTTTTCTGAAGAAGCCAAACCTCTCAACAAAGGCATTAATTGAGCAGCTTTGTTTTTACGTTCGTCAGCTGGTAAAGATTCTACTTTTTGTCCACCGAAAACCTGTCCGTTTTCTTCGATTTTTTTAGCGATATATTCAGAAGCTGTTTCAATTACTTCCAAACTGTTCATATAACATTCGTAAGAAGTGTCTCCCCAAGTGAATAATCCGTGGCTTCCTAAAACGATTCCTCTGATTCCAGGATTTTCAGCTAAACATTTTTCAAGCTGTAAACCCAAGTCGAAACCAGGTCTTTGCCAAGGAACCCATCCCATTGTGTCACCCCAAATTTCTTTGGTAATTTTTTCGCTGTCTTTTGCAGCTGCAACTGCAATTAGTGCATCCGGGTGAAGGTGATCGATATGTTTAAATGGAAGTAAACCGTGAAGTGGTGTATCAATCGAAGGTGCTTTGCTGTCTAAATCGAAAATACAGTGATCGAATAAGCCAACCATTCTGTCTTCGTCTGCTAAACCTTCGTAAACATTTTTAAGATTTCTCAGTCTTTCTGTATATAATCCGGCAATTCCTTTTCTTGTTAATGTTCCGATGTCTCCACCTGAACCTTTTACCCACATTACCTCAACTTCTTCATTGGTTAGCGGATCTTTTTCGATGGTTTTGCAACTTGTATTCCCTCCGCCATAATTGGTAATTCTAAGGTCTGCTCCTAATATGTTTGAACGGTATAAAAATAAAGCCACCTGATCGTTTCCTAAAGATGCGGCCTTGCTTTCATCCCATAAATAATCTACGTATTTGAATGTTTTTACGTTTTCCATTTGTTTTCTTTTTGTTTTCTGAATTTTAACCCAAATTTAGACTGTAGTATTTTTTACAGCATCCCGTACTATACTGCTGAATCGATTATTTAAAGATAAATTAACACTGATATTTATCACGTTTCGATTCAGCTGTACAGTCATTTCATTAAGGTTAAATAAATTAATATTTTGATTGGTGAATAGTTTTTTAATTAATACCCAGGAAGCTGAGTAAGGTTTGGATTATCGATCAACGGATGTCCTGCAGAAGCTGCTGCAAACGGAAGCAATTCTGTTTTATTAGGTACAAATCCGTAGAAAAGACCGTCTCCACCACCTTCGATCCAGTTTGGATAGGTTCCTCCATTTTCAGCTGAACCTGTTGGTTTTGTGTAGATAATATTTCCTATCTGAAGTGCATTAAATCCGGCTGTAAATCCTACCGCTTTTCTAGCATTACCATTAAATGTACTTGTATAAGCCTGGAACATATTGGCAGGATACCATTTGTCATCAGCTGTTGAAGTTTGTCCGTTTGCCAATGCTATAGCTTTCAAAGTTGTTTGATACGCCGCATAACCAGCTGAACTTGTAGGAACTGCCTGAACTTGTGCTATCTGTGCAGGGTCCGTTAAATCAATATAAGTAATCGCCAAGAACGGATCTCCGTAAACCTGTGCATTTTTGTGGTATTTGTAAAGTCGGTAAACCGGTGTTGACGCAAACTGACCTGTACGGTTTGATAGATTTTTCATTGCTGTTTTTGTCGCATCGATTTCGCTTGCAATACGATTCATTCTGATTAAATCTGTACGAAGCATAAATTCATCTGAAAACTCCCATTTACGTTCCTGAACAAGCGCTGATTCAAAAGCTTGCTGACCACTTGGAATTGGTAATGAACCAACTCCTGCACGGTTTCTTACCTGTTGCAATGCTGCAATTCCTGCAGCTGTAGGTCCTGAATTTAAATAATTTTGCGTTTCTGCATACATCAATAAAACATCAGCATATCTGATAATAGGAATATTCAAATTACGTGCGTCTGCAGCTTGTGGCTCTACACACCAAGAAATTCTAAATTTACCCGGCATAATACAAGAATAAGTAGTTCCTACATCAACCCAAGTATCAGATGCTGCACCTGCATTTAAGAAATAAATACTGTAAGAAGTACAAGCAACATCTCTTCGTTTATCTGCCGCATTAAAAGAAAGATAATAACTTGGAAGTATAAATTGTAATGCTTTACGAGAACCATAAGTACCTCCTCTAGAACCAGGATGTGCATAAACTCCAAATGCTGAATTGGTATTTGGTCCGTATTCGGCGATGTGCCACATCATTTCCTGATTTACCGCTGAAAAATTTCTTCTGTCGAAATTAAACCACAAAGCTTCGAAACCACTTTTTCCTCCTTGAGCTTGTACCAGACTATTGGTACCTGCATTGATTACAGAAAGTGCTGCTGCATCTGCAATCTGATACAATTGCTGAACTCTTGCGTTATCTGGACGACGAGACATAATCCCCGGAGAGCTTGTGTTTAGTTCCCAACGAAGAGAATATCCTGCTGCATATAAAGCAATTTTTGCCAAAAGTGCATTCGTTGACTGCTTGTTTAATCTTTCCGGCGTTCCATTTGAAGCCGGCATATTGTTAATAGATTCTTGTATATCTGCAATAACTTTATCATAAATGACGTCACGAGAAGCACGTTTAGGATAAAGAGTACTCGGATCATTAGGATCTGCTTCCTCCAAAGGAATCCAAATTGCAGGAACATCACCGTAAACTCTAATTAAATTATAGTAGCAAAATGCACGAATAGCCTTTGCTTCTGCCAATAAAGCATCACGTTTTTGACTTGCAGGCATATCTGGTAATCTGTCGATGGCGATATTGGTTCTTTCGATTACCGCATACATTGCAGAATAAATTCCTGTAACGGTATTTGGTGTTTTTGCATCGTATTGGTAGTTACAGATATTGTATTTAGAATTATTGGTTGATCCGTCTTCTGCAGAATGAGTAACCGTATCTCCTGCTCCCAATTGATAAAACATTTCGGTAGGAACAAGACCTCTGTATAATCCCTGAACAAAAGCATCTGCAGTTTCTATATTGGTAAATACAGATTCTGTATCTGACGAATTATAAGCAGGTTGATTTAAAAAATCATCGCTACACGAATTGATGCTTAAACCAGCAATCAAAATAGTTGGAACTATTATTAGATTTTTTAAAAGACTGCGATTAGTAAATATATTTTTCATGACTGAAACATTTAAATATTAAAAAGTAAGATTGATACCCAAAACATAGCTTCTAGATCTTGGGAATGAAGAATTGTCATAACCAGGTGTAACGGTAACACCGCTTGCCGCAGAAACTTCCGGGTCAAATCCTGAATACCCGGTAATGGTTGCCAAGTTATTTACTGTTGCATAGATACGTGCATTAGTCAACTTGATATGACTTAAAAAGTCTTTAGAAAAAGAATATCCCAATGTTACCATAGAAACTCTTAAATAAGAACCGTCTTCTACATAATACGATGAAGGATAAGTGATGTAGCTAGAATTGGTAGTCCCCAAACTCCAAAGACTGGAATCTTCATTAGGATTAAGCTCTTTTAATCTCACTAAGCTTGTTGCAGCCTGTCCTGTATTAGGATCAATCACATGATAATAATTATCTCCAAATTCTGAAGGTACATTCTGGAACATTGCATACGGACTCATACTGTGCTTAGTCGCATTATAAACATCACCACCCACGCTGAATTTCAAGAATACCGCAAGATCGAAACCTTTGTAAGAAAAGTTATTGCTAATACCTCCAATAAAATCAGGTGTACCATTTCCAATTTTTACCAGTTTTCTTGTAAACTGATCACCTGCCTCATTATCTGCAGCAAATTTAATATCACCCGGTTTTGGAGTTCCCGAAGCTGGTTTTACAACTCCCGGTTTTAAAGTTAATGTTCCGTTTCCAGCTTGGGTAAAGTCATCAGTTGTATAAATTCCTTGATAAACATATCCATACATGTCTCCTAATTCTTCTCCAACGGTCGCATAATAAGTTACCATACCTGCTCTGTTACTTCCAACGCTAAAGTTTCTGAAAGTTCTTCCTTCATCAAGAGATAGTACTTTTGATTTATTGAAACCTATATTGGCGTCTGTAGACCATCTGAAATTTTCAGATTTTAAGTTGATGGAGTTTAAGGTAAATTCCATACCGGTGTTTTTCATAGAACCGACATTTACAAACTTACTTTTATATCCTGTAGACGCTGGAAGTACAGTTTCCAATAACATTCCACTTACATTGTTGTTGTACCATTCAGAAGTTAATTTAATTCTATTATTAAATAATGCAAGATCAACCCCTACGTTAGTAGATCTCATTTCTTCCCATTGTACAATACGGTTACCCAAGACACTGCTTGTCATTAAGGCTAAGTTACCTATAGTATTATTCATAGGATAATCAGTCCCTATCACATTGGTTCTGAATACATTATTTGGTATACTATTGTTTCCTACAATACCATATTCATATCTGAACTTCAGATCATTGATATAACTGTCAACTTTAGAGTTTTTCCAAAAACTTTCTTCTGAAACTCTCCATGCTGCAGCTACAGATGGAAATACTCCCCACTGCTTATCCGGACCAAATTTAGAAGAACCGTCTCTACGAATAGTACCCGTTAATAAATAACGATTATCATAATTATAATTTACACGTGCAAAATATGAAATCAAAGCATTACTAGATCTATCCGCATCTTTATCTGCCACTGTAGCATTTGTGATGTCATCCAAGCCATAATTTAAAATAGTCGGGAATTTTGTCAGTCTCATGCTGTTGCTTTCGTTTTCCTGATAAATAATTTCATTACCAATTAAACCAGTCAGTTTATGTTTTTCTCCTAAAGTTTTATTGTAAGTTAATGTATTGGTGATCTGATATCTGTAAGCTTCAGAATTTGCGATACTTCCGTTAATCCCTGTATTTACAGGATCTGTAAGAAATGCTCGGGAATTTTTATCTGAAAATGCAGTTGATTTACTATTCATCCAGTTATAAGAACCTGCAGTTCTGAATGTAAAGTCTTTCAACAAATCAAATTCCAGACCTACATTTGCTAAAAATGTTCTTGCTCTTCTGTTTTGGGTAGAGGCTGCAGTTTCTATGTAAGGGTTTTCTGTATCAAATGAAGAATCCAAACTTGAATAATCTGCAAAAGTCTGCGTATTAAACAACTGATCCTGCGTAAACAAAGTTCCTCCAGTAATCGGCTGAAGAAGTATTTTTTTCATTCCAGAATACGCTCCGCCTCCGTTTGTAGAATTGGAAGTAAACATTGAACTGAAATCTAAACGTATTCCTTTATATAATTCTGAATTGATGTTGGCACGTAATGAATTTCTTGTTTCGTTGAAATTTTGTAATAAACCGTCCTGCTTATTGTAATTATAACTGATAAATGCCTGTGTTTTATCTGTACCAGCAGAAACGCTTACGTTATGATTCTGGGTCAACCCAGTTCCACCAAGCATTTTTTCTTGCCAGTCTAATCCGTTTTCAGATCCGTATCTATTACTGATTCTACTGAAAGCACCTGTGTAAAATCCTGGCGAATCTATACCTAAGCTGTTATCAAAAACATTACTCCATTGGGTTGTTTTTCCCTGAAGCTGCGCCATTTCATACTGATATTTCACATATTGCTCAGGATTTGAAACCATATCCAGTTTCTTTGAAAGCATATCAAACGCCATAAAAGAATTATACTGAATAGTAGTTCTTCCTTTTTTTCCGCTCTTCGTTTTAATAACAATAATACCATTAGATCCACGAGCTCCATAGATTGCGATTGCAGAAGCCCCTTTTAATACATCGATACTTTCAATATCATTCGGATTGATAATATTTAATGCATTATCCAATTGAAAACCATCTACAATATACAACGGCTCTGTACCCTGAGTAATGGAAGCACCACCACGAACAGTTACATTGGCAGTAGCTCCGGGAGCACCGCCCGCCGTTACAATATTTAATCCCGCAGCTCTTCCCTGTAATGCCTGTAAAGCATTCATTGCGGGTGTAGCTGCCAAATCTTTCGCAGACACTGAAGATACAGATCCGGTAAGGTCAGATTTTTTTACTTTTCCGTATCCTATCACTACCACTTCTTCGATATCTTTAGTACCTGTTTTGGCAGAATCACTTACTGCCTTTTGTCCGAACATAAAGCCAGACGCAAGCAAAAATAGCGGTGCGATGAGTGGCTTAAAATTCTTCTGTTTAATTATTAAAGACATATATATTAACTTTTATTTACATTAATTATCATGTTACCAAAGTACACAGTTGCTGAAGTTCTGGCATCCTGCAATATCCTGTATTACAAAACTCATAATTTATCTTAATTTTTTACAAAAATCAGATTTAAAATTTAAAATAATTAGCAATTCAATTATGTAAACTTTGATAAATTTTAGAATTATAAAACAATAGTATAATGATTGTCATCAAAAAAACATTCATTGATTAGTATAAAAAAGACACTGAAAGATCAGTGCCTTATTGAGCTTCTAACTCTTAACTATATGAATATGATAAAAATAAAATTTTAAATGCTGTACATTTTTATCGCAAAGAATTTCCGTATCCTACCGTTAAAATGGAGATAAACATGACAATCATTCCGAAAATAATGGTAGAAATCGTTTTTTTGGAAACTCCTTTCCATTCTTTAATGATAACACCCCACAAATTGGCTATTAAAATAATAAATGCCATGTGCAAGATCCATGAGCTTGGGCCATTTCCCATTTTACTTTCTCCCATTCCGTAAAAGAAAAACTGTAAAAACCACATCGTTCCTGCCAATGCACAGAAAATGATATTTTTTACAACAGGTACATTCTTTTTTGTATAATCTGTGTAAGATTTATTTTTAAATGACAGATAAAGGCAACCGATAAGATTAGAAGCCATTCCGCCCCAAAGTACCACAACATAGGTTACATTATTCTGAAAAAGAAATTCTCCCTGCGAAGGATTTGCTATTTTCCAGGCTTCGTTAGCGACGATTGCCATTGGCTTTCCCGCTTCCAGACCAAAATTGAAACACGCGCTTAAAACACCGGAAATAATAGCTACAATTAATCCTAGCCCAAATTTATATTCTGTTTTTACTTCCATTCCATGAGGATCAATAGAATCAGATTGAAGTTCTTTGTCTTTCATCACACCAGCTTTTCCACTGATGACAATTCCGACTACACAAATTAAAAGCCCTAAAAGAACCATTCTTCCCCAATCGCTGGAAAGCATTAAACCAATATTATCTTTCCCGTCTTGTGGATTAAATTCATAATAAATAGAAGGCAAAAGCGAACCAATGACCATGGTAAGTCCCAACATGATGCTGCTACCCAAAGCAACCCCCAAATAGCGAACTCCCAAACCATACATAAAACCACCAATTCCCCAAAGTGCTCCAAATAGAAAAGTTAATCCTAAAATTGATGAACTTTCATTCTGAATAATTTCCCAGAAATTAGGAATGGTAAGAAATGCAGCCAAAGGCGGAACAATGATCCAGGAAAATACACCGCCAATCAACCAAAAAGTTTCCCATTGCCATCCCTTCACTTTCTTGTAAGGCAGATAAAAACTACCTGAAGAAAAGCCTCCTAAAAAATGGAAAATAACTCCTAATAATGCATTCATAATTTATCGTATTGGTTGAGTTTGAAAATTAACAAGATGTAATCGATTGCGCATCTTGTAGTGTCATGCTTAAACTTTTGAAAAAATAAGATTTTTTATTTTGTTAAATACAAATTCTCCAACTCATTGTTTTAATGACAGTTACATCGACTTTAATCAGATTGTAATTAAAAACCTTTTACCAAAAATATACATCAATTCTTCATTATTCTTGCTTTTTAATAATTCAAACACGGTTTTCATTTTTAAATCAACAAAAAAGACTTAACGATTTTCATCATTAAGCCTTTCAATTTTACTTAAAAGTTAAATTTATTTCAATTTATAAACTTCGCTTCCGGCAAGCAATAAACAGCCTAAACCGTAGTCTTCAAAATCCGGTTCTTTGCTTACAGAAAGTGGCTGTCCGTCTTTTGGTTCTTTTCCCGTTCCCTGTACCCAACCTAAAAATCCGTTTGGCTGAACTGAATCTTTCACAATTGCATTCCAGGCTTTTACTAAAACAGGCAGATAAGTATCTCTGTCGATTAATCCATTATTAATTCCATACGCCATTCCGTAAACGAATAAAGCGGTTCCTGTCATTTCTTTTCCTCCAAAATTCGTCGGATCGTGTAAACTCACATTCCAGAAGCCATCTTCACGCTGAATCGGAAGTAAAGCAGCCAGCAAATCTTTATAATCCTGCAAATATTCCTGATAATGAGGATCAGATTTTGGCGTATCTTCAAGGGTTTTAGCCAAAGCAGCCACTACCCAACCGTTACCTCTGCTCCAATAACAATCTTCCCCATTCGGTTCTTTGTAAGGCGGAACAAAGCTTTTGTCTCTCCACCAAATTTTATCGGCCTGATTGTACAGGCCATTTCCTCCGTGTTTATATTTTGTGTAAGCATACATTTCGTAGTTTTTATCGAAATATTTCTGCTCTCCTGTAATTCTACCCAATTTAGTAAAAATCGGCATGCTCATTTGAAGCGCATCAATCCACCACCAATCATCAACTTTTGGCGTAACAATCATACTGTCCATCGATGCTTTTATATTTTTAATTCTTTCAGGATGCTTTTTACCATCGATTTCATACAAATCTATGTAGGTTTGTCCACAAGCCTGATGATCTGCATTTCTGGTGTAAGTTCCACGCATCAGATCCCATTTGTGATTATTTGCCCACGACATTGCGTAATCATAATATTCTTTTTTAGGATCAACTTTATACAATGCAATGAGTCCTTCATAATAAACAGCCCTCGTCCAAAGATTACTTGGCCACACTTTTTTACCGACGATATCTTTTCCTGTATCGGGCCATTTGTTCATGAAATATTGATTGGCTCTTCTTGAAACTTCCAAAACCTCTTTTTTATTCGGAAGCTCTACTTTGCTTGCAGTAGTCTGTTTCTGAACCGAGCAGGAAGTAACGCCTCCCAAAATCAGTGCAAAAAAGCTTGCTGTTAATAGTTTTTTCATAATATCTTTATTTTATATATTTTTTAAGTTGACAACCTTTTAAATCTTTAATTCCTTTCGTCACCAATTCTGCATTGAGAGTTGCTCCTGCCTCATTGGTATGAGTATGGTCTTTTGGAAAGAAAGCTTTCACTTTTTCAGAGCCTATTTCTTCATATTTTGCAATGACCATTGTATTTAAATCTAAAAAATAAGCACCGGTCTGTTTTGCAACTTCTTGAGCCCAAACTCCATACTGATCTTTTTCTATATTTCCGTTTTTATCAAATTTATTTCTCGGAACAGGAGAAACGATGATAGGAATCGCTCCTTTAGCTTTCGTTTCATTCGCATATTTCCTCATATAATAACCGTAAGTATAAACCGTTTCGTTTAATTTTCGGATAGGATTGTAAATATCTTTTGATTCTTCTCCAATTCCTTTGATAGTTCCCCTTGCTCGTAATGTATCGGCTAATTCACCGCCATCGTTATGACCAAACTGCATTAAAACATAATCTCCTTTTTTAATGGTTTTCATTATTGAATCCCATCGTCCTTCTGTGATAAAAGTTCGACTGCTTCGTCCGCCTTTCGCATGATTTTGAATTTCGATTTTATCTGTATTAAAATATAAATTCATAAAACTTCCCCATCCCCAAAGTGAATCTGCGCCTTTTCCGGAACCGTTTTGTACCGTAGAATCACCAATAATATAAAGAACAGGTTTGTTCTGAATTTTTTGAAATGAAACTCCAACAAATACAACCAATAAGATAAGCGGAATAATGATTTTGATTTTCATAATTGATTATTTTTTAGGAATTACTGTATAAATATTGGGTTTCGGAATTTCTTTCACCGATTCATCCAGATAATAATCGGTATGTGGTGGCTGATTATAACCGACATTTTGCCAAACGATACTTAATCGGTATTGCGGATTATGCATCAAGGTATACAATCTGTGTTTCGTAGGAATGGTTGTAGAAAAAATCCTCAATTCCTTGTTATCGGCAGTTCTGTACATCACTTCTTCACGCCAGTCGCCAAATAAATCGGCAACCAAAGAAGGGTTCTTTTTAGTTCCGTTATTCGATTCACACTGGAAATTTTTAGCATCAAAAATTAAATTCGATTTTTCTTTTTTCCAGTCCCATTTTGAAACAACAGTTCCGTCTAAAATTTCACTAAGAAAATCACCGTCCCAATAAATTCCCATATTAACAGCCGGGTTTTTATCGCTGATTTTTTTTCCTTTCGCATCATAGAGACCTTTCACACCTGCTCCGGCTGCCCAACATTCTGAACCTTCATAACGAGGGTCAATATTTAAAGACAAACCTCTTCCCGGCCCCTGAAATTTGCCTGCTTTACTGTAAACCGTCGAAGGTAATTTCCATAAAACTTCCCCTGTTTTTCCGTCTTTGAAATGCGCTCCTGCATCATCAAATCTCTCCTGAATGTCAAAAATCTCCAATCCAGGATTTGACGGGTCTAAATCTCCAACGTGCAGCGCATCGCCATGACCGTAACCTGTGCTGTTCAAAACTTTTCCGTCATCATCAACCGTCATTGCGCCAAAAATAATTTCGTCTTTACCGTCATTATCTACATCTGCAATGCTCAAATTGTGATTTCCTTGTCCGCGGTATTTTTTATTTTCTTCCGAACTTTCAGTATCAAACAGCCAGCGAAGACTCAGTTTTTTATCTTTAAAATCCCAAGCTGCAATCGCAGTTCTTGTGTAATATCCTCTTGACATAATTACACTCGGAGTTTTTCCGTCCAAATAAGCAACAGCTCCCAAAAATCGGTCGATGCGGTTTCCTTTTGCGTCTCCCCAAGTTTCCGTCATTTCTTCGTTGGTCGGATTCAAGCTGCCTGAAAATCTTGGAACTTCATAATTTACGGTATTAATTTCCGCTCCGGTTTCTCCGTTAAAAACCGTCAGAAATTCCGGTCCGGAAAGAATCATTCCGTTTTCATTGACGTAATTTTTGGTTGGGTCACCAATATATTTTCCTTTTCCGTCTTTGCTTCCGTCGGCGGTTTTCATTACGATTTCAGCTTTTCCGTCTTGGTCTAAATCATAAACTAAAAACTGCGTGTAATGAGCTCCTTCTCTTATATTTTTACCTAAATTAATTTCCCATAAAAACGTTCCATTCATTTTATAAGCCTGAATAATCGGCGGGTCTGTCTCTCCTTTCTGACTGTTGTCGTGCGACCTTCCTGTTTGATGAAGAATAATTTCGTATTCTCCATCACCGTCCAAATCAGCAACAGAAGCGTCATTCGGAGTGTAGCCTTCAGGCGTTTTCAACGGAATTGAAAAATAAGGTTTCTGATTTGCTGTATATTTTGCATAATCATAATTGACAGTCAAATCCTCACCAAAAGATTGAATAAAATAGGTGTAACCTTTGCCTTTTTTTGCCGTTTTATCTAAAAAGTTGGTTCCTTCAAGAAGTGGTTCTTTATTTAGTTTTTTTGTATAGGCACCTTTTGTGCGATATTCTGTACGATAAACATCAAATTTCGCATTTTGTTCCTCTGTTCCCAATAAACGCCAACTCACAAAAACGCCTGATTCTGAAGGAATCGCAACGATTCCTCTTTTCAGGTATTCCATTTGTCTTTGGGCAAAAATGGTTTGCGAAAGAAAAATGACAGATGTAATGAATATGTATTTAATTTTCATAATGCACATTATTTTTCATTTTTTTTCTATAAAAAAGATGAAGCAACAGGTCGCTCCTACGGAGCTTGTTTGTATGTTCTTCATTTTATCTATTAACAGTAAATCCCGCTGGGATTTTAAAAAGTTCCTTTAAAAACGAACTGTTAATAGAAAATAATTATTCAATGAATTAAAGCTTTAGAAGAGCGACCTGTAAATTATATTTCAATTTTTTAGCGGACAAGAATAATTACTTTACGTTTTACCAAAAGCCAAATTTTAATCTTTGCCTTCCGAAATCAACTTGCTTCCCTTTGTTATCCTTGTCAAGGTTTAAAACCTTGACAAGGATTTTTTACATTGAATTTATCTCTAATCTTTTATTTTCACTTTGAATCGATGAATCTCATTCCTCGATTTCTCGCAGCCCGACCTGAGTGGAGCTCTTTTTGTCGTAGCAAAGCGGAGACAAAAAAGCGAGAACGGAGGGCGGAAAAAGCTGCCCAAACCTAACAACGTGGTTCGACGTAGTCAAATAAATTCAATCACTTCAGCTCAACCGATTGCACAAATTCAATTATTTTTTAGAAACCTGCTTCAGCAACCACTTTACCCATTCTTCAGTCCCCTGATAATTTGTGAAATCTGTCGGAAGTTTTTTCCCGTCGATATATTCGTTGTAGCACCACGGGTCACCCAACGCGAAAACGGTTCCTTTGCCGACTTTTGCAATCGCACCGATATTTTTGCCTTCTGCCGTCAAAATGGCTTTGGCAGGAGCTTTTACATCTATCGAACTTACTTCTTTCATATATAATTTTTGCTCGGAGAAAACCTCATTTCCAGCAGGAACCATTACTTTCCCTTGTTCAAATTCTCTTTTCTGAACACGGTTGTAACTGTCATCATTGAAATGAATCCCGAATTCTCCCGCCAATCTGTTGAAATGTTCAAACTCAGAATTTCCGTTGTCGTTGCTCATCAAAACCAAAACGCCACCTTTTTTCACCCATTCCGTAAGGTTTTTGATAGAATTGGCATCAATAAGATTGGCTTTTCCTCCATAAGCTTCTTTGTCGATATCAGCGTCAACGATAATGTAAATATTGGCTTTTTTCAAATCTTTTTTTGATAGAGCGGTCGTCAAAGTGCTGATTTCTGCGCCTTGCTTCTGGAAGATTTCACCCAGCAAAGAAAATCCTCCATTTGAAGTGTCGTTCCAGGTATAATGCCAAGATTCAAGGATTTTGGTTTCTTTGTTTTCCTTTTTTTCGTTATTGAAAAAGTTATCTAAAACAACTTTCGGTTTCTGTTGAGCATTGGAAAATCCGAATGTGAGGAGCGTTCCTAATACTAATGTTTTTACTATGACTTGTTTCATAATTTTATTATACTATTTAATTTAACCCGTTTTTCTAAAATTTTTAACGCAAAGTCCACAAAGTTTTTTTTAACTACTAAATGTTTTTAAGTTCGCAAAGGCGTAAACTCAGCTAAGAACACAAAGATTGTAAATTGCAGACTGTCATTAAATTATTTTGAGAAATATACCGGAATTAATTGAATTTCACCATCCAGACCGGAAGGCTGAACTTTCCAGTTGGATGCATCGAATGGTTTGTAATCGATGTTTACAAAATTGATTTCATGGTAATTTCGCCACTGGATTTTATTCTGGTCCATATAACGGATTCTGTTTGCCATCAGGTTTGAAACTTCAATCTGAATGATATTTTTCCCTTTTTTCAAATATTTTCCGACGTTGATTTCAAACGGAAGATTCCAGACAATTCCGGCATCTTGTCCGTTGATAATGACTTTTGCACTTTCATACAATTTGTCGAATTTCAGTACAAAATCGTCGGCTTTTTTATTTAATTTAAATGATGTTGTGTAAACTCCAGTTCCCGAAAAACTCTGCGTTGAAGCATCGTCTGTGAAATTGGTCCAAGGTTGAAGTTTGTCTAAAGTTTTTGACTTCGGAAGTTCGGGACCGCCTTCCTTGAAGGTCAGTTGCCAAGGTTGGTTTAAAACAATCGGAGCGTCTGTTTTCTCAATGTATTTCCATTTTGAAATAGAATTATCCGGAATTTCTAAAGCTTTTATAATTAAAGATTCTCCTGATTTTAATTGAACTTTTACCGAATTATTCTGAGTTTCGGCAACTCCAAAATCTCCATTTTCAGGATTCATCAAAGCAATTTGTTTTCCAACAAAATTCAGCGGAATATTCTGATTAATTTCTTTGGAAGTGTGATTGACGATGTAATAGTATTTTCCGTTATCGAACTTTCTTCTGACGAATTTCAATCCTGTATCGGTCAGTTTTTCTCTTTCAATTTTTAAATATTCTAAGGCTTTTTCAACATCAGAACTCAAAACGATTTGTCCTTTTCCGAATGTTGCTGATTTTAAAATTCCTTCCTGCTGAAAAGAAATTTTAGACCATAAAGACTGTAATTCATTTCTTCTTTTTTCAAATTCAAAAAATCCCTGAACGTCTTTCGGCTCACTTTGAAAAATCACAGAAGCTCCATTTTGAGCCAGATTTAAAATATTTTTTAAAGTTGATTCAGAAAAATAATTTAGTTGTGGAATAATTAAAACTTTATAAGAACCTCCATTTTTTGAAACCTGAATATTCTGATTTTCAAACTTCGCTTCAGAAATCATCTTATCCGAAATCATATCCAAAGAATAGCCTGATTTCCCTAATTTTTCAAGATTTTCATAAAATACAGTCGGATGCAACCATTTTTCAATATTGTGAATTTTAAACGCCATATCTTTTCCTTTCGGATTTGCCCATTGGTCATAAATAGGCCAATACATCAGGATTTCGTTGTCTGATTTTCCATTTTGTAAAACGGATTGAGTTCTTTCGATGTATGAATTTAAACCTTTAATATTTGGCCACGAAGAATTTTCCGGAACAAAATTAGTCGAAGCATAAAACAACCAGCCCGGAAACTGAACATCAGCCGGCGTATAAGTCGTTCCGTGATAAAAAATGTGGTTGATTCCTGATAGAAAAATTTGCTCGGCTTCCGGTTTTACCTGTGACCAAGACGTTTTAAAATGTTCCGTCAACCACGTAAAAGATTCATTAGAAATCAAAGGTTTTCCGGTAATGTTTGCCGCCGAAGAAGCGAATTTCAGCATATTAATATCAGGAATTTCCTTGGTGTTGATGTCTTCCACATTCCTTTTCAAACCCTGAATATCAAATTTTGTACTTCCGAAAGTTTCAGATTCCGGGATATCGACTGCAGCGTACAAATCCAGTAAATTTCCGGGCGAACCGTGTGCCTGATTGGTATTTTTCGAGTTTTTGGAATGAGCCCAATTGGTGAAATTTTCAGTAAAATTATGTAGAATCAGTTCGCTCATTGTTTCACGATAATCAGATTTTATTCTTCCTGACAATTCGCTTTCTTCATCACTCACCAGATATTTGATGTATGGACTCAAATCGTACCCTCTTCTTTTCTTAAATTCATCTTTAAAATCAGCCGTCCAATCTGCGTTGTAAACTTCGTAACTGTCATTGAAAAACGAACGGATTCCATAGTTTGAATTTCCAAAAGCTTTATCGAAAGTTTTGAGATAATCTTTCGTTGCATCAGGAGAAAAATGGTCTAATGTGTAGCCATCGCCACCCGGAGCGGCACGTTTTACTTTTTGTAAAGTTTTACCGATAAAAACTGCGTAAACTGTCCATTTTCCGGAGGTTGGTTTCCAATTTAAAGTTCCGTCTACATTGATTTTATCTGTTAAAACTACCGCTTCATTTTTCTCGTTGTAAGCCGTTACAATATCCAGTTTTACTGTTTTTAAGTTCTTCTGTTTTTCGTCTTTCAGAACAATCTTTTCAGAAAATTTTTCATTTGGATTAATTGCATAGTTCTGAACAATCATTTTCGTTGCAGCATCTTCTTCACCAACTTGCGGTCCGCCAATTGGCCAGCCCGTTCCGACTGCCATATCAACGCCCATTTTCAGACTTTTAGCTTTGTCTGTAGTGAATTGCAACATTTTCATCCATTCCGGAGAAAGATAATTGATGTATTTGTTTTCGAAACCTTTTGCGCCGTAAATCGGGACAATTTCTACTCCTCCAAAACCTGCTTTAGAAAGTGTTGTAAGTTGTTTATCCAGACCTTTTTCGTCAACGGCACTTCCCATCCACCACCAACGCGTCCACGGTTTTGCGGTCTCGGTAGTTTTTGGCCAGGGATTTTGTGCGGAAAGATTTCCGAAAGCAAAACAGATGACACTGAGTTTTATGATATTTTTAAATTTCATTTTTTTAACTTTTTATTTTGAACCACAAAAGTCACAAAAGTTTTTATACACATTAGTTATTTTAAGTTTGTGATTCGACTTTTGAGAAGAACACTTAAGTTTTGAAAACCTTGGTTTTCATTTTTAAACCTTTGCTTTAGGCGTTTGTCATTTCGAGGAACGAGAAATCTATTTAAAATTGAGATTCTTCACTACACTTCGTTTCGTTCTGAATGACAAACTGCATATCTTTATTCACAGCAATTAATTTCCATCGGGTTTTAAAGATTCCATAAAAACAGATTCCGGCCAATGGAATTTTTTAATATCATCAGGTTTATTTGGGTTAAAATTTTTATAATTTTTTGAAATAAATTTCTTCAAAGGCAAGTTTTGGTCAACGATAGATTTCACTACACATTTCGCCAATTCATAAGCTCCATAAGGATTAAAATGCGTATCATCCGCCAAAGCTGTTGGTTGATTTGGGTAAGAATTCGCAGGATAATAAACAAATGCTTTCTTCGCCGCTTCCGGTCCCATTGCTTCGAATAGGGTTTTGCTCAACGCATTCAAATCAATTAAATCAACTTTTTCTTCTTTCGCAATTTCCCGCATTGCATCAGGAAAATCATCTAAAGTATTCACAATTTTATTGTTTTCATCAAAAACCCGACGGTTCATAGAAGTTACCAAAACCGGAATTGCACCCAGTTCTTTGGCTTTTAAAATCCATTCTTTCAAACGTTTTCTGTAGCCGGATTTCGTACTATTTCCTGCTTTTTGGTCATTGTGTCCGAATTGAATGAACAAATAATCTCCCGGTTTTATTTTATTCCAGATTTTATCGATTCGATGGCGGTCTTCAAAGGCTTTTAAGGTTTCTCCACTTTCGGCATAATTGGCAATTACCACTTCATTTGGAACGAAAAAATACGGTAACATTTGTCCCCACGAAGCCCACGGCTCGTACTGCGCATCCACAACTGTTGAATCGCCAGTTAAATAAATGGTCTTTGCCGTTTTGTTGGGCTGAATAATGACTGAACAAACTTTCGGAGCTTTATCATTAAATTCAATCGTTAAAAGATTGTCCCAGTGTAAATATTTTGTTTCTCTTGGTTTTAATTTTACAATTCCGATTTTTTCGCCATTTTGATTTCGGATAATGCTGTCTTTTACATGAACGGTAATTTGTTTTTCAACAATTTCACCATGTTTTGTTTTAATATCATTCAACATCAAACGACGGTTTTCTACACGGACTGTGGTTTCAGAACCTCTTTTTGTATCCCCAAGATTCAGTTTGATATCATAATTTCCTTCAGGTATCACCATCGAAAAATAAAAAGGCTTGTCACTTGTAATAAAATCTCCGGTCAAAGCATTGCCGCCGTTGTCAACAGATTTTAAACCCGAAATATCCATAAAGCCGTAACCGATTTTTCTGTCAAATTTTGATGTTGAATTAATTGGAATGAAACCTTTTTCAACTCTGTTTCCACCAAAATCAAATTTGAAAGTTGTTTGTTGAGCAAACATCAACGAACAAATAAAAGACATTAAAAATCCTAATCTATTTTTCATTATTAATCCGTTAAAATATTTTCTTTTGGCATGGTAAACTGTTTATTTTCATCGCCCAAATCCGGCAATCCGAAGTAGAAATACAAAGTTCTTTTAAACGTTCCGTTCAGATGATTTGGTTCGCTTTCTAATCCTAAAGATTCGGTTTTATCGTTAATATTAAACGCTAAAACAGTTCCCAACGGTGGAATTGCATCCAAAAATGAAATATTTCCGCTTGGCAATTTCGGATAACCTTCCGCTCCGTAGATTCCGTAAAAATCAAAAAGTCTGACGAACATTTTTTCTTCTTTTGTTCCGATTGTTATTTTTCCTTCTGCAGTATCCAACTGTAGCCACGAAATATCATCAAAATAGCCTTTAAATTCAGGATAAATCCATGGTGATTGTCCTGTTCTTGTTGAGTTTTTCAAATTCTGCCAAACATTATAAGTTTGTCCTTGTAAACGGTTTTTCCAAACGTGATAAGGTCCTTTTCCGAGCCATTTTGCGTTGATGACATAATTTTCAGGATAATCGAAACTTACGCCCGAAAAATGATAATCTCCGGACAAAGAATATTCATAATTTAATTCTAAAATTCCGTTTGGATTTAGTTTCCAAATTATTTTGTTTCCGTTTTTATAATTGACTTCAATCAGTTGATTTTGTCCTTCTACAAAAGATTTAATGGATGATAATTCCATAGTTCCGTTTACGAAAACAGGTCCATTTTTGAAGGTCATTTTTTTGCCTTTTCTATCGACAATGACTGATTTTAATAAGCCATCTTTTTTCCCGATGGAAAATTCTTTTTCGTCTGATTTTAAAATAAATAATGAATCGTTTTCTATAATCGAGACTGAAAATTCTTTGATTAAAGCTTTTGAAAATTGTTTTGAAATCCCATCATTTGACTTCAATTTCCAAGTCCAAGTGTAAATTTCTTTTCCGAAAATATCGGTTGCTGTAAGGAATAAAGCATCGTTTTCTTTCCAATTTTCCGGTAATCGAAGATTGAGCTGCCCTTTTTCTGTAGGCTTAATATTTGGTAAAGATACTTTCCTCATGTTAGCCAAATCAAATCCTGCTTCTGAATCAAAAGGATTTTTAAATTTCACTAATTTCCATTTAAACTGTAGCTCATTAATATTCGTAAAATGATAACGGTTTTCCACGGGAATGACTCCATTAAAATCATTTGGTAAGGATTTCAAATCAATTTTTACCGGACTGTAAATTTCACGGATGGCGTAAAAACTGCCTTCTTTCTCACGATGTGGCCCCAAAACTCCGTCGGGAGCGTTAATTGCGTTCACATCAATCTGATTGTTAAAATCCGTTCGTACCAAACCTTCATCCACGAAAGCCCACAGAAAACCGCCCGCTCCTTTTTTTGAGTTCCAATGCAGTTCCCAATAATCAGTTAAAGAAGTTCCGCCACCGCCGTCATCTTGTGCGTGTAAAAACTCGGTCGGCATATAAATATTTTCGCCTTCAAGGATATTTTTTGTGCTGTAATAATCTTCGTAATGATTGCAGTCGATTCCGTTGAAAGCATTTCCTGGTTTATGATGTGCGTGAATTACAGGTCGATTTGACAAGTCATATTTTGCAAATTCGGAATCCAAATCAAAATTATGTCCGCCTTCGTTTCCGTTGCTCCAGAAAATAATGGAAGGATGGTTTGCATCTCTTATAACCATTTCTTTCACCAGCTTTTTGCCAACTTCTGTGCTGTATTTTTTTTGCCAACCTGCCAATTCATCCAAAACATATAAACCGAGCGAATCACAAATTTTTAAAAATGATTTATTCGGTGGATAATGAGAGCAACGAACGGCGTTCATATTCATTTCTTTGATGAGCTGAACGTCCATTAAATCGATGTCTTCATTGACTGCTCTACCCGTTTCCGGCCACCAAACGTGACGATTGATGCCTTTCATTTTTACCTTTGTTCCGTTGATAAAAATTCCGTCACCTTTTTTGATTTCTATCGTTCGAAAACCGAATTTTTCTTCGGACTGAAAGATTGTTTTTCTGTTTTTGTTTAAAGTGAATTTTGCTTTGTACAAATTCGGTGTTTCCGCCGTCCAAAGTTTTGGGTTTTTAAGGGAGAACTGAATCTGTTTTAAAGTATCTCCTTTCTGAATTTGAACCTGAGATTCGCCGACTAAATTATTTTTAACATCAAATAATTCAACCTTTATAGTATTGGCGGATTGGATTCCTTTTAAATAAATATTTGAACGAAAAGTTCCGTCTGCTTTTGCATCAATCGCTGTCCAGGAAATATGTTCTTTTGAAGTTGCTTCTAAATAAACAGGTCTGAAAATCCCGCCCAAAACCCAATAATCAGCGAGACGTTCTGCATTGTTGACCGATTTATCAGCCGACATTTTGGAAACTTTGACTTCTAAAATATTTTCTTTCCCGAAATTTAATTTATCTGAAATATCATATTTAAATTCATAAAAAGCACCCTGGTGAATTGCTCCGGCTGATTTTCCGTTGATTTTCACTTCGGTATCGGTCATTGAACCTTCAAAAACGATGTTGATGGTTTTTCCTTTCCAGGAATTTGGAACTGAAAAATGGTGTTTATAAAAACCTACTTCGTCATTAAATTTAAAATTTTTGCCGTAGGTTACATAATCTCGTCCGTAATTGTATGAACCAAAACCTTGCTGTTCCCATTGAGAAGGAACCTGAATTTTATCCCAGATTCCTGATTTTCGTCCACCGTTTATCCAAAAATCCCATTCTTTGGTATGCTCAGAATCTTTCCCGCTCAGGAATTGGATTTCCTTAGATTGAGAATGCAATAATTGAGAGCATAAACATAAAAGAACGAATATTTTGGAAAAACAACTCATTTTGCAGCAATATCGGAATCGTCTTTTTTATCGTAAGATTGTGTGAGAGAAGCAACTTGCTCCACCTTAATATTTTTTTGTTTTAAATTCTGAATATAATTCAGGTTTTGCATTTCAGGTTTCAGAACTTTAACTTTAAAATTTTCAAAAGTGAAATCTTTTAAATCAAACAAATCTGATTTTTCAATAGAAAACGCTGTTTCACAACTTAAATCAATGTTTTTGATAGTAATATTATTTGCCAATCCTTTTCTCGGTCTTTCTTCGCCTTTTAAATCAAAAAACTGATTCCATCCTTTTGCGTAAATGAAGGTTTTTACATTTCCTTTGATATTTTCTAAAGTGATGTACTCATAATGTTGAGGCGTGTCTGGACGCATTTTCAAGTGCAATAACCTTGATGCATCTTTCACCGTAGAATTTCTGAAAATAATGTTGTAGTTGTGAATCGATTCGCTTCCACAAGTAAGCGCAGAATGGCAGAATCCGAAAGTATTGTCTTCGATGATGATGTTTCTGTTTTCTCCGTTATTCGGGTCAACATCTGCTTTTGGACCTTTTCCGCCTTTCAAAGCAATGGCATCGTCGTTTACCGACATATAACAGTTTTTAACTAACAAATTTGAACAGGCATCGATGTCGATGGCGTCTGTACTTGGTGCTTTTACAGGTTCTTTTGGCGCTAAAATCGTTAAGTTTAATAATTTTACAAATTGAGATTTGTAATAATGCGTGCTCCAGAACGGCGAATTTTTCACGGTAATTCCTTCAATCTGAATATTTTTTGAATTGGAAACATAGATAATTCTCGGTCTCATTTCATCCATATTGGTACATTTAGGATTCCATTCTCTTCTTTTCCAGAATGATTTCCAGAAACGAAGTCCGTTTCCATCCAAAGTTCCTTTTCCTGAAATTGTGAAGCCATCTAATCCGTCTGCATTGATTAAAGCCGGAAAATATTTCACAGTTTGACCTTCCATTCTGGTTGTCACTACAGGAAAGTCATTGATATCATCACTTCCTTTTAATTTTGCTCCGTTTTCTAAATATAAATGTGTGCCTTGTTTAAAGAAAAGCGAACTGATGAGAAAAGTTCCTTTTGGTATAACGATTACACCTCCGTTTTTTGAAGCTTCATCGATAATATTCTGAACCTGTTTTGTCTGAAGAATGGTACTGTCATTCTTTACACCAAAATCTGTGATGATGTATTTCTTACCTAGTTTATTGATGTCTGTTGGTTTGTTTTCTTTAAACCATTTTGGAATTGCGGTTCCGTCCGGGAATTTATCCTGACTTTTTAATCCGGTTGAGCATAAAGCGAGAATCAAGAGAGAGCCAAGAAATTTGGATGTATTTGGAAATTTCATAATGTATTTATATTGCTGTATGATTTTGATCCTTGTGAATAGTTGTTTAAAAAACACAAAAATCAGTAAAATAATTTTCAAATTGATTATCTGTAAATTATCACAATACTTTATTTAACGCAAAGTTCGCAAAGATTTTTTTACTACTAACTGCTTTTAAAATTCGCAAAGGCGTTTGACTTCGTCGAATCTTCGATTTCACTCAGCAAAGAGTCCAAAGGCATTTGAATAATGACATATTACAAACAATTAGAAAGAAAATTATTCTTTCATTTCATTTTCATAAAAATAAACATTCCGAGACTTTACAGCATCCTGCTCTTTCATGTTGGAGAATTTGAAAGAAATTTGATATACAGGAAACCAATATTATGACTTTAAAAAATAATTTTCTCGCTGATTGGGCAAATTAAGCAGATTTTAAAAAGTCTATTTAAACTAATTTTAGATTTAACCGCAAAAGGAACAAAAGACAATTATAATGCTATTATTAGATAATCATAGCTCTCAAAAGAATAAAAATCAAAGATTTTTAAAGGTTTTGCGTACTTTTCCCCTTTTTTACTCATAAAGTTTAAGCAATTTTGAAAGTAAAAAACTTTGCATCAATCAGCTAAATTTTTCAAACTTCGATTTAAACTTCTCACAGAAATGCCTAAATACGCTGCTAAATCTTCTTTAGAAAGCTGAATATCCTGTTTTGACTGAAGTTCTAAAAGTTTCCGTAAACTGTGCTCAACTGTGTATAATTGTTGGAAAGACGCCCGTTTTGAAGTATTCACAATGCGTTCTGCAAAAGCATCGACGAGCAGAGCATTGAGTTCTAAATTATTTTTTAACAACTCGCGAAAGTAAGGAACCGACAACGCATACACCGAAGCATCGGTCATCGCTTCGATATTGCATAAACAGGGAATGTTTCTAATGCATTCTATCTCGCCAAGAATTTCACCTTTTCCTAAAAATTCAAGAATAAATTCTTTATCGTTTTCTTCACTGAAATAGCATTTTACAATCCCATCTTTCATCAACATGACTTTGGATGATTTGTCGTTCTGCATCAAAAGTCTTTCTCCTTTTGCAAACTGTTTCAAAATCACGTCTTCTTTTCTCTCCTGTTTCTCGTAAAGTTTTGTAATAAAATCTAAAAATGTCTGGTTTGTGCGTAACATATTCTTATTTGGGACAAATGTCCTTTCGGGATTTTTTATATAGGTTGAAATTTGCGGCAGAAAAATACACAATACTGCTGAGAAATAAAATTAGTGATTCTCATCAATTTTTAATATAAAATTTAATAAAATATGAAACAGCTTATTAAGCAAGAGGAATGGAAAAGAAAAGACCATTTTCTATTTTTTTCAAAATTTGAAGAACCTTTTTTTGGAGTAAACATTACGATCGACTGTACTTTAGCCTATCAACAAGCAAAGGCAAAAGGAAACTCTTTTTTCCTTTATTATCTGTACAGATCTTTAAAAGCTGCCAATGCAATAGAAAACTTCCGTTATAGAATTATTGATAAAGAGGTATATCTGTTTGATCAGATCAATGCTTCTGCAACCATCAACAGACCCGATGAAACCTTTGGTTTCTCTTATATGGATTATGATAAAAACGAAGAATTATTTAACCAAAATGCAAAAGAAGAAATTGTAAGAGTACAGCAATCTACAGGCTTGATTCCTGCAGGTTCGGGAGAAAATGTTATCCATTTTTCTGCTGTTCCGTGGTTTGATTTTACTTCACTTTCTCATGCAAGAAGTTTTACATTTCCGGACAGTTGCCCCAAAATATCTTTTGGTAAAGTAACCGAAAATAATGGTAAAAAATTAATGTCTGTCTCTATTCATGCGCATCACGGATTGATGGATGGTTTTCATATTGGATTGTTTGCTGAAAAGTTTCAGGAATTGATGAATGAAATATAGCTTCAAGAATCATAATTAAAAAACACCGTCTGTGAAATTTGCAGACGGTGTTTTTATTTAAATTAAATTTTTGAACAGAAATCAATGTTCGTGATCGCCTGAATTTGATAATTTGGCATTCACGAAAAAGGCACCTTTTGTAACTACAGATGCATCTGCAGGAATTTCGGTAACAGTAGTAATTGCTGTATACCCCATATCGGAAGAACCTTTTACAACTTCTATTTTTTCAAAATTGACTGTTTTAGATTCTTTTTGGTTTGCTTTCTCTTCGTGTGCATGTTCACTTTTTTCTTCAGCGTGTTCTTCAGGTTTTTTATTTGTTTTAATAAAAATATAATATTTGCTGTCTGCTTCTACAATCGCTTCATTAGGAACTGCTGGTGTCGTACTTTTATCAAGACTTACAATTCCTGTGATGTTCATTCCATCGATTAATCCGGCTTTATTTCCTGTGACAGAACAATGTACAGAAATGGTTTTGCTTTCGTTTTCAAAAGATGAACCAATGCTGAATATTTTTGCATCGTACTCGGTTTCCGGGTTGTTGGTCAGTTTAAAATGAACAATTTGCCCGACTTTCATTTTTGGTAAATCTTTTTCAAAAACCTGTAAATCGAGATGCAGAGAACCATTATCAATCACATCAGCAACCGGTGATGAGATATCAACGTAACTTCCTATCTGCGCAGAAATATTACTTACCGTTCCGCTAATTGGCGATGTAATGACCAAACCTGAACGTAAATTACCATTATTCACATTGGCAGGATTGATTCCCATAATCTGAAGCTGTCTTTGTAAAGATGATTTTTGAGTTCTTAAAGTTTTCAGTTCGGCATCAGAACTTTGCAGATTTTTCTTTGCACCGGCATCATTATCAAACAGTTCTTTTTGTCTTCTGTATTCCTGTTCAGCAAACGCAATTCTGCTTTTCACCGTAAGATATTGCTCTTGTAATTGAATATATTCAGGATTGCTTATCGATGCGATGACCTGACCTTTTTTTACAAAATCCCCAATCTGAACATTCAAAGTCTTTATAATTCCGCCATACATTGAAGTGATAGTCGCTTTATTATTGTTTGGAACCCGTAATGTACCATTTGCTTTAATCGTGGAAGTCAGTTCTTTTAATTCAATTTTTCCTAAAGTAACACCCACGCTTTTTATTTGCTCTTCGGTAAGACTCGCAATCGTTTGAGGGGCTTCTTCGCCGTGTTCTTCGGTTTGTTCTGTCTTAATTTCACCTTCAGGTTCTACAGTTGTTTCTTTTTTTCCGCAGCTTACGAGAAAAATAAAAGTAAGGGTGATATAGATGATATTTCGTTTCATTTTATTTGTTGATTAAAGAATTAATGATGATTACAGACTGATTGACCTGTTGTATAGACTCCAGATATTTCAGCTGAATATTGGTTGCAGTCTGCAAAGCAAATAAATATTCAACGTAAGAGATTTCTCCCGTTTTATAACCGAGTTGCCCTGCCTTAACTATTTTTTCAGCATTTGGTAAAGCCTGGTCAACGTAATATTGATATTGCTGAATGTCTTGCTGATATTGGTTTAATGCATTTTCCAACTGAGCGGTCAATTGTTTTTGCTGTTGTTTCGCATTCGATTCTGCCATTTGTTTTTGATATTCTAAAGACTGAATTCGTGCTTTGGTTGCTCCAAAAGTCAACGGAATCGCAATTCCGATGCTTGCAACACTGAAACGGTTTCCTGCATCATAATATTTTTCCTGACCATTCAACGTATGAAAACCTATAATCGACTGATTGGTATAGCCTAAAGTAAACTCCGGCAAACCTTGTGACTTTTCAACATTTTTATTCTTATCGGCAATTTCCATTTCCTGATAAAAAGCTTTTACCGTTGGATGATTGGCAATAGCAGTGCTGTCCAGAACATATTCTGCTTTCAAAGGTTCATAATTTTTATTGAAAGTAATCTGAATATCATCATCCGTATTCAGAAGGGTTTTCAGGTTTTTGTAGGCATTATTAAGATAAATTTTATTCTGATTTAATAATAAATTGATTTCCCCTTTCTGCGTTTCTGCAGTGCTTATTTCTATTTTTTTGATGTCACCTGCATTAAATCTTACCGTTGCAATCCTGATAAAATCCTGATAAAGGCTATCCAGTTTCAACAGTTTGTTTTGATTATAATGCAGATATTCAATTTGATAAAAATATGTTCTCACCTGTTTTGCAAGCTCATTAACCGTAATTTCTTTGTTAATTTGTTTTCCTTTTATTTCCTGCGCAATCAATTCTTTTCTCGCTTTAAATAAAGTAGGAAACGGAATACTTTGTGAAATAGAAAACGACTGGTCAAATTTCGGACTGTTGTATTGTCCCAATTGTGCATTGAAACTCAATTTGGGAAGTTCATTTGCCGTTGGTTTCAGGCTTTCAGAAACTTTAACGTCCAAGTTTTTAGATTTTATTGAATAGTTATTATTCAGCGCCATTTCTGTCGCCTCTTCTACCGACAGAGTCTTTGTTGTTTGAGCCGTCAATGTTTGTCCAAATAATAAAAAACCTAAAATAATCACTGTCGTTAAAGGTTTCATTTTGACATTCTTAATATTGAATTTTGTGCTGAAAATAATGTAAAGCATTGGTAAAACGAATAATGTAAGGAAAGTTGCCGTTATCAATCCGCCAATCACAACGGTTGCCAAAGGTTTCTGAACTTCTGCACCAGCTCCGGTGGAAATCGCCATCGGAAGAAATCCTAAAGAAGCAACCGCTGCAGTCATCAAAACCGGACGAAGCCTAGTTTTAGTTCCTTCAAAAACACGTTTCAGAATATCAGTTTCTCCATCTTTTTCTAATTGATTGAAAGTTCCAATCAAAACAATTCCGTTTAAAACTGCAACTCCAAACAATGCGATAAAACCAATTCCTGCACTGATGCTGAATGGCATATCCCGAATAATCAATGCGAAAATACCCCCAATTGCACTCATCGGAATGGCTGTAAAAATCAAGACGGCTTGCTTTAAAGATTTAAATGTAAAATAAAGCAGCATAAAAATTAATAAAAGAGAAACCGGAACAGCAATCATCAATCGTTTACTTGCAGCCTGTAAATTCTCGAATTGCCCGCCATAAGTGAAGTAATAACCAGAAGGAAGCTTTACTTTATCATCCAGTTTTGCCTGAATATCTTTCACCACACTTTCCACATCTCGGTTTTTCACATTAAAACCGATTACGATTCTACGTTTTCCTTCTTCACGACTTATCTGTGCCGGACCGAGTTTGTAACTGATATTAGCGACCTGAGAAAGCGGAATCTGATTTCCCGAATTGGTGGAAATCATCAGATTATTCACATCATCAATATTGGTTCTGTGAAGGCTGTCTAAACGAACAACCAAATCAAAACGTCTCTCATTTTCAAAAACCAAACCTGCGCTTTTACCTGCAAAAGCGGTACTTAGCGTGTTATTGACATCTTCAATATTCAATCCGTAGTTCGCCATTCTTGTTCTGTCGTATTCTACATTGATTTGTGGTAGTCCGCTAACGCGTTCAATCTGAGGTTGAGTTACACCATCCACCGATTGAATTACATTATTGACCTTATTCGCATAAATCGCAAGAGAATCCAGGTTTTCACCAAAAATTTTCACCGCAACATCCTGACGAATTCCGGTCATTAATTCATTGAAACGCATCTGTATCGGTTGATTTTTCTCAAAGAAAACACCGGGAATGTTTTCCAGTTTTTCAGAGATTTCGTCTGCTAATTCATCGTAAGATTTTTTTGTTTTCCATTCTTTTTGTGGTTTTAAAACAATAATCATATCCGTTGCTTCCGGCGGCATCGGGTCGGTAGGAACTTCGGCAGAACCTGTTTTTCCTACAACCATTTTTACTTCATCAAACTGTTTAATAATTCTTGATGCCTGCATCGATGTTTCCACACTTTGGGTAAGCGAACTTCCCTGTGGCAAAATACAGTGAAATGCAAAATCTCCTTCCTGCAATTGTGGGATAAACTCACCTCCCATTCTGCTGAATATAAAAATACTGACTGCAAATAATGCAACAGTAGCCGAAACTAAAACATATTTTAAACGAAGTGCTTTCTGTAATAAAGGCTGGTAAATATTCTGCAACCTGCGCATCATTTTATCTGAAAAATTTTCTTTTGTGGAAGGTTTTTTAGATAAAAATAAGGCACTCATCATCGGAATATAAGTCAATGATAAAATCAAGGCTCCTAAAATTGCAAAACCTACTGTTTTTGCCATCGGTGTAAACATTTTACCTTCTACTCCAACCAAAGTTAAGATAGGAATGTAAACGATGAGAATAATAATTTCACCAAATGCTGCACTATTTCTTATTTTTGAAGCGGAAAGAAAAACTTCTTCATCCATTTCTGCCTGCGTCAGTTTTTGAGTCGATTTTCTGAGCCCTAAATGATGAAGTGTAGCTTCTACAATGATGACTGCACCGTCTACAATCAGTCCAAAATCGATTGCTCCAAGACTCATCAGGTTTGCACTTACGCCAAAGACATTCATCATTCCAAGCGCAAAAAGCAATGCCAATGGAATTGCTGAAGCAACGATTAATCCGGCTCTGAAATTCCCAAGAAATAGCACAAGAACAAAAATGACAATCAATGCACCTTCAATTAGGTTCTTTTCGACCGTATTGATAGCTCTTCCCACCAAATCTGTTCTGTCTAAAAATGGTTCGATAACGACATCTTTGGGTAAAGATTTTTGAATCGTCGGGATTTTTTCTTTTACCAGATTTACCACTTCATTACTGTTGGCTCCTTTAAGCATCATTACAATCCCTCCTACTGCGTCAACTTTTCCGTCAAACGTCATTGCTCCATAACGTACTGCGCTTCCTAATCTTACATCGGCAACATCTTTTATAAAAATCGGAACACTGCCTGTGTTGTTCTTTACAGCAATGTTTTTTATATCTTCAAGAGAAGCGACAACCCCAATTCCACGGATGAAATAGGCATTCGGTTTTTTATCGATATAAGCTCCTCCTGTATTCTGATTGTTTTTTTCTAATGATGTGAAAATATCAGTCACACTTACACCCATCGCTTTCAGTCGGTTAGGGTCAATAGCGACTTCATATTGCTTCAACTCACCGCCAAAACTATTGACTTCTGCAATTCCCGGTGTGCCATTAAGCTGTCTTCTTACAATCCAGTCCTGCATTGTTCGCAGTTCTTGAGAAGAATATTTGTTTTCACTTCCCTTTTTAGGATGCAGAATATATTGATAAACCTCACCTAAACCGGTACTTACAGGAGCCAATTCAGGAGTTCCGATGCCTTTTGGAATTTCTTCTGCAGCTTCTTTTAGTTTTTCACTGATAAGCTGACGCGCAAAATATACATCAACATCTTCTTTGAAAACAACGGTTATAACCGATAATCCAAATCTGGAAATACTTCTTGTTTCTTCGATATCCGGAATGTTTGCAATGCTTTGCTCAATGGGAAAAGTAACCAGCTGCTCTACTTCCTGACCTGCAAGTGTAGGACAAACCGTGATAATTTGCACCTGATTATTGGTAATATCGGGTACAGCATCAATCGGTAATCTAGTTGTGCTCCAAACACCCCAAATTATCAACAACAAAGTCATTATTCCAACGACAATCTTGTTTTTGATGCTAAATTTTATGATTTTATCTAACATAGAATTTTATTTAATTTTTATTGACCTAATCTCTTTCCTGCATCAAATAATTGATACATTCCTGAAATGCAAAAATGACTAAGAATACCATGCAATGATATTGCAAAGTTTTCCTAAAGGTTTTGATGAAAGAATTCTTTCATCTGATCGTTAAAAATTAAATTTTGGGAGGTTGCCAAATATGGTCGTAAACCTGATAGGCAATGTTGTTTCTATGAAAAAGAATTTTTTTTGAAAAATAGGCTTTTACCTGACTAGGAACTTCTAAAAAAGGTTCCATTTTAAATGCAGTTACCGTAATTTGGCAACAGCTGCAAAAGCAGAAAGGAGAACAGCCATCATCTATATTATGAGAATGAGAATCCTCAGTATTGAGTGAAATTTGGGTATGATTATCTTTTCCAGATTCAGCTTTGACATCACTGCACGGCATAATCAGCAGTGCAATGAAATAAATTGTCAATATAAATCTTAAAAGTTTCACTTAGCAAAAATAGAAAAATAGTTTGTATAAACTGAACTTTTATTGAAGTTCAGTAGTTTAAAAGTCAGTTAAAAAGTAAATTCAAAATAATGATGTTATATTTTTAAGACTGATAGCCCAACAGTTTTCTAATCTGGTAGAAAAACCTTTCAATTAATCTTAAATCCTGTGTTACGATTTCGGCATTTCCTCTCAATTCTTTGTCGAATTTCAATGTTTTATTATAGGAAGTTTTTAAGCCTTTAGGAAGAACAACATCCACGTAATAATTTCCTTTATCATCCGGAATTAATGAAATATTTTGAACTTTTCCTTCGATGATTCCATATTCCTGAAAACGGTAATTGTCTAATTTAATCAACACTTTTTCACCCGGAATAATCTTCCCAGAATTGGCTGTAGGAACCGACATTCTTCCAACTATTTGCTCTGTATGATCCGGTAAAATAGATAATATAGGATCACCTGCTTTTACAAACTGATTTTCACCATAAAATTGCTGAAAACTTGCCATTCCATCAGTCGAAGAAATAATAAGATAGTTCTGTTCCCATTGTTTCAAAGATTTTCGCAATTGCTCGAATAATTGAAGGGTTTGAGATGAATACGTGATTTTATCTTTTTCTGTATTAATCGCTGTTCCGCTTTTTGTTTTATTGAAATTAGAAATACTTTCCTGTAATTGAGAAAGAGAAATATTTAAGTTTTCTAAGTTTTGTTGAGCCTGAAGATATTTTATTTTTTCATTTTCTAATTCTACCGCAGCAATCACGCCCTGATTAAATAATTCCTGTGATCGTTGATAGCTTTTACGGGAAAGTTCAGCTTTTGCAACTTCCAGATTTTTTTGTTGTTTTAAAGTAGCAATTCTGCTTCTCGATTCTGATATACTAAGGTTAGTGGCAATATTTTCCGGAGCATAGGGTTGTAAACGAGTAAATAAACTCTCATCCTGAAAAGCTTTTGCAAAACTATTGTAATCACCCTGAAGTTCGCCCAATTTGAAATGAGAAGCCTCTTTAATCGGAAAAGAAAGCAACTGATCTGAAGCAATAGAATCTACGAGTTTTTTAAGTTTTAAAACATCCTGATAATTTGCTGTAGACTGCAGAACCATCATTACATCACCTTTTTTTACTTTTTGGTGATCTTTGATAAATATTTTTTCAATTTTTGAGCTGCTTCTTGCTTCAATTTTTTCAGGCGGATTTTGCGAAGTCACCACAATAGGAGCCGGAACAAATTCCGGATATTTGATGATATAACTCATTGCAAGAATGAGCAACAGAATAATAAATATAATCGTATTTCCCCATCGGAACATCCAATGTGGTGGTTGTGTGAGAATATCCTGAACGCTTTCTGAGCGTAGTTCTATATTGTCTAAAATGTCTTTTTTCACGTTTGTATATTTAAAGTTAAACCCTCAAAAATGAGGATTTAACTTTTATTTTCAAATTAAAGACCATAAAGTCTTTTACACTCGCAAGCAATATGACCTGCATTTTCTTCATGATAACAAAAATCATCAGGAAGAGCTTCTACAAATTGAGTCATGTGTTGATAACAATAAGCCCTAGTTGGTCCACCACCTTTAAGATTTTTTAACTCGCTTCTATTTAATTTTTTCAAATTTTTCATAATAAATTTGTTTTTTAATTATACTTCCGGAGCTAAACATATTGGATCTGTACCATTCGGACAACGATCTAAACACTTTGTAGGCACCCATACTCCATTAATACGACAAGCACCCCAATCATTTTCCCCATAACCTCCGCCATGGATCTCTTTCAAATTCTTTTTTGAAAGTTTTTTTAAATTTTTCATATTGATAAATTATTGTGATATTATTTAGTCTAACTTTTTTCTGAAAATAATCAATTTATAAAATTAATCACAAAAATTTTGCTCTATTCTGTAGCAACAATCGAGACACATTATATACCCAGAATTACATGTTCCTTTCGGGGAACCACTCCCACTATAATTCGGATCACAATATAGTTGCCAATCTCCATGACCGCTTCCAACTACATTTTTTAATTCATCTCTTTTTAGCTTTTTTAAATTTTTCATAATAAATTAGTTTGATTTTGATTTCCCTACTCTTTTATAGCTTTTCGGGTAACGCTTTTAATAAATTTTCATCTCATTAAAGACCAGTCTGACATTCTTGCGGGTCGTACATATTTTGATGAATGCATGATCCTCTTTCTGGACACCACACTAGTCTACAAGGACAAGCATAACCTCCATCTTCTGGAATTTGGTCACCAGGAACAAAGTGAGCAAAACAATCATCAGAAAGACCTCCTCCTTTAATGTCTTTCAATTCTTTTCTTGAGATTTTTTTCAAATTTTTCATAAAAATTATTTTTTTTGGTTTTTCCTACTCTCTTATAGCTTTTCGGATAACGCTTTTAATGAGATTTAAATATAAAAAATAATTCCGATATAGATGAATTATTTTAAAATTTAATTACCCAATTCCAGTTGATTTTTAACGAGTCTGTAATATTCTCCTTTTAAAGCTACCAGTTCCGCATGATTTCCTTCTTCTACAACTTTGCCCTTATCTAATACAACAATTTTATCGGCATGTTTTACGGTTGATAATCTGTGAGCAATGACAATCGCTGTTTTGCCTTTGAAAAACTGCTCCAGATTTTCCATAATTACTTTTTCATTATTTGCGTCTAAAGCTGAGGTTGCTTCATCAAAGAAAATATACTCCGGAGATTTGTAAACAGCTCTTGCAATGAAAAGTCTTTGTTTTTGTCCGCCACTTACACCAACTCCCTCATTTCCTATTTTTGTGTTATAACTTAACGGTAAATCTTCAATAAATTCTTTGATATTGGCAATTTCTACAGCTTTTCTCAATTTAGATTTATCTACATAATCTTCTCCGACTGCAATATTATTGGCAATGGTATCATTGAAAACATAGCCTTCCTGCATTACCACACCGCACTGATCTCTCCAGAATCTTGGTGAAATATTTTTCATTTGGGTATTTCCAATTCTGATTTCACCTTCGTTAGGTTCATAAAACTTCATTAATAATTTCAGCAATGTCGTTTTACCGCTTCCACTGGCTCCAACGATTGCCGTTGTTTTTTGGTGAGGAATATTTAAATTTAAATTTTCAAAAACAAATGCATCTGAACCAATATATCTGAAAGACATATTATTGATTTCTATGTCTTTATCAGGAATTTCCGTTGTATACTGATCATCTTTACTTTCCTCGTCTTCTTTATCATGAATTTCGCGTAGTCTTTCCAAAGAAATTTTAGCATCCTGAGTTTGTTTTACAAAATCGATTAATTGTAATAAAGGACTATTCAATTGTCCAATAATATATTGCACAGAAAGCATCATCCCTAAAGTAAGATTTCCTTCCAAAACCAATTTAGCAGAAAGAAAACTTACCAGAATATCTTTCATTTGGTTGATGAAATTTCCTCCAACCGATTGCCATTGCTCTAATGAGAGCGATTTTATTTTAAGTTTAAAAAGTTTTACCTGTAAAAATTCCCAGTCCCATCGTTTTTGTTTTTCGGCGTTATGCATTTTTATCTCCTGCATTCCGTTGATAAGCTCAATAACTTTACTCTGTTCCTGCGAAACCTGTGAAAACCTTTTATAATCAAGCTCTTTTCTTTTGTTTAGGAAAAACGTAATCCACCCAATGTATAAAGCCGCTCCAACGATGTAAACAATAAACAGACGATAATCATAAAACAGCAATACGATACTGAAAATAATGAGGTTGACTAATGAAAACAGTGTATTCAGAGAAGAATTGGTCAGAAGCTGTTCGATTCTGTGATGATCATTAATTCTCTGCATAATATCTCCGGTCATTCTTGTATCAAAGAAACTAATTGGAAGTTTCATCAATTTAATAAAGAAATCGGAGATGATTGAAATATTGATTCTTGTTGAAAGGTGAAGCAAAATCCAGCTTCGGATAACTTCAATTCCCATTCTGCCCAGGAAAAGCATCACTTGAGCGAGAAGAACAAGATAGATAAAATTCAGATCCTGATTCTGAATTCCGACATCTACAATACTCTGAGTAAGGAAAGGTAAAATAAGCGACAATAAACTTCCCGCTAATAATCCTACCGCTAACTGAACAATTAACGATTTATATTTTAGTAAGTATTTAGACAGAAAAGAGAAACTGGCTCTACTTTCTTGTTCATCAAATTCGGTTTGGAAAAATGCTGGGGTAGTTTCCAGAATCAAAGCAATTCCTTCTTCTGTATTTTCGTTAGCGTTTTCGCCAATCCATCGCTTGATAAATTCTTCTCTGGAATAGGTAATCAGTCCGTAACTCGGATCTGAGATATACACCAAATTATTTTTATCGATTTTATAGACAACCACAAAATGATTTTTGTTCCAATGAACGATGCATGGGAAAGGAACTTCTTCATCCAATGTATTAAAATCAACCTGAACTCCCAAAGAACGGAAGCCTAAATCTTCGGCAGCATCGCTTAAACCAAGCAAGCTGCTTCCTTCACGGGTGGTTTCTGAAAGGTTACGAATTTGTTGCAGGGAAATACTTTTTCCGTAATGTTTGCTGACAATTCTGAGACAAGTAGGGCCGCAATCTTTAGAATCGGGCTGGATGTAATTTGGGAATTTTTTTTTCAAAATAATAAATTAAAAAAGTCCGTATTCAAATGAATTTAATACGGACCATTCTTTTAAAAACTTTTTTATTCAATTAGAGGCCTCCTTCTCCAGAAAAACCGCCAAATTGATCACAGTTGTTTGAGATAGATGCAATTATAGCATAATTACCTCCATGATAACATTGTCCGCAGATCCAGTTACCTCCCGTTCTTACGCAAGTACACTGTTCACCCATATAGACGCCGTACATGTTATGATTAATAGGTGATTCACAAGCATTAGTACCAGAATTGGAAAGACCTCTTTCTCCAGCAAAAATTGATTTCATACTTTCTCTCGAAATTTTTTTTAATTTTTTCATTATTGTAATTTTATTTTTTTCCTACTCTATTAGCTTTTCGGATACCGCTTTACTTATTTCAAATATAAAAGAAATATTTCAATCTTTAGAACTGCTTAAGTTAAAAAAAGTTAAAATTAGTATTTATATGAGAAGAATATTTTCATTTACCATCAATTCATTAATATAACAGTGAACATTTTCACAATTACATTTATGTACAACAAAAAATAGTTGAGTACTTTAGTTAAATTAAATCTTGAGAAACTTTTTTAGGAGGTGATTTGAATAATAAATTGATTTTTTTCATCTCATCTTAATTAATTGCAAAGTCTATAATCCGTGGTTATTCCTAAAAATGTAATCGACTTAAGAAGAAGAATTACAAAAATCAAAATTTTAAAACAAAAACTTCAATAAAAATATATCAAAAAAGAGGCTAAATGCACAGCCTCTTTCTTTAAAATGAGTATTATTATTTATAAAATTCTCTATACATATTGTGGGCATACTACTGCCGGGCAAATCAATTTTGGACATTTAATTTGTCCAGGAGGCGGACAACAGATGTTTACGCATTGTTTTACGATTATTCCACCGCTTCCGGTAATATTTTTCATCTGGTTTCTTGAAATTTTTTTTAAATTTTTCATATAATTATTTTTAAGATTCTACGGGACATGGTGCAAAACAATAAATGTTGGGACATCTTTTTATTCCTGGAGGAGGGCAACATGCCTGAGAACAAGTTGAAGCTCCTCCGTTAATGTCTTTCATCTGACTTCTTGAGACTTTTTTTAAATTTTTCATAATAGATAGTTTGGTTGATTTGATGGTTCATTAAGGTTGGTTTCCGCCGCCACATCCGTCGTATGGCATACATTTCCATTTTCCGTTGATCAGGCAAAGTTGTCCGCCTGTGCAGACAATACCTCCCTGAATGGTTTTCATTGCCTGTCGGTTGATTTTTTTAAGGTTTTTCATAAAGATTGAATTTGGTAATTTCCTACTCTTTTTAAGCTTTTCGGAATCCGCTTTTTAATTCGTATAAAATTAATCAATTTTATTTTAAACTTAAAAATCTTCATCTTCAATCAATTCCCCAATGAAATAATGAATATCGTCGCGGTCATATTTATCCGGAAACTGATAACCATTAATAATGAAAACAGGAGTAAAATTAAGTCCGGCAGAACTATTTTCAGAAGTCATCTGAATAATATTTGTAAGATCTTCCGGATCTTGTGTTCCGGATTTTATTTTAATTTCGCCCTCATCTTTATTTTTAAACCAAGTATCGATCGTATTTAAAAAATCTTTTTGTGATTTGTTTTTGTAAATACTCAAAAAGTCGGAAATAAGCTGGGTATATTTTTCGCCAGCACTTTCACCTAAATAATTAAATCTTATCTGTGCAGAGATATCATCCGGATATTTTGCTAATAAATCCTCAAGAATTTTATGCGCATCTTTACAAAATCCGCAATAAGGATTTGAAACTACCGAGATATGAAGTTTTGCGTCCTTGTTTCCCAAAAAGAAAGTGTTTTTATCTGAAAATTCAATTTTTTCTTTGTCTAAAAGCTCTCTTTTGAACAAATCATAATTTCTCTTGAATCTAAGGTTTTTTGCATTCGACTTTTTAAGTTCTTCTTTTTGGTTCATCAGATTATTGACAAAAGCAATCGTAAAAAACAAAGATATAAATGCAACTGCACCGATAAAAACAATAGGTAAAGAAACTGCCAAGTCGAAATAGAAAGAACTCACTGCAATCTGCGCCAACAAAATAAAAATAATAAAGAGACACACTCTGCAAAGTGATTTTTCTACAAAAGTCTGAACATAAAGTGAATATAAAATCACGACAACTGAAATCAGTGAAATAATTTTTAAAACAAACTGAGCGCCCGGAAATAAAAGACCGATAAAAGTCATTCCCAAGAAATAGATTAAGCTAAAATCGGAAAGCTTTAAGCCTAAAATATTTGTTTTATCAGCAGAAAAAATGGTTGCACATGAGCTTTTAGAATTACTATTCGGCGCTCCGCCACAAATATTGCTTACAACAACAGATTCTTGCCCGAATTTCTGATTAAAAAGCTCCAAAGAAATATAAACTCCCAGTAACGACAATAGATTGAAAATACCTTCGTACCAAGTGAACTGCAGGAATGAATAGAGAAGAATTATCCCGAAAATTGCATAAATAAACGGTTTGAAATTAAAAAATGATGTTGACTTTACATTCTCTGTTTTCTCAAAAAGAAGTACAAAATCATCCGAATTTTTGTAAAGCTCTTCTTTATTTAGATTTTTTACTTTATCGGAATAGATAGTAAAATCATTTTCCTTCTTTTTTACTAAAGAAAAAGAATTGTTGACCAAGGCCATAAATTCATCAGGTAATTCGTCCCAATACTCTTTATCCAGTTCATAGGCATCATTTTTTAAGCCTAAAAAATTAAGGGTGTCGCTAAAAGCTAAAGCGGAAGGATAATTGGGATGGGAATTAAACTGAAAATAAAATTCTTGCTTGTCTAGTTTAAAATGGTCTATTAATTTGTCGAAGTTCATTGAGTGATTTGGTAATGTTTAACGGGGATCAAGATAATAAAAAATATTTTCTTCACACATTCTATTCAAGAAAAAATAATAAATTTTAGTTTTTATGACAAAAAAACATATTCACAGTGCTTAGATTTACACATGTTTTTTTCATGTAATAAATCCTATTGTAAAAAATACAAATACATTTAATTTTGTATAATTAGCTTATTTTTTAATCATCTTTCTCAATTCAATTTCATCTGACAATCCTATTGAAAAAGCCAAAATATTCATATTATTATCTACTAAAACTGTATAAGGAATCGATTGATTAAGTTTAAAATGAATTTGTATAGATTCAAAATCTGTTTTATTTTTCTCATTCACAATTAGTTGTTTCCAATCCATTTTTTCAATATTCAATGCTTCCTGCCAAGATTTTTTATCCTTATCTATTGATACTGAAACAAATTCTATTTCTTTATTGCTTTCAGAATAAACTTTTTTTAATAATGGTATTTCTTGTCTGCAAGGACCACACCAACTAGCCCAAAAGATTACTAAGTGTTTTTTGTAATTTTTATTTAAAATATCTTTTCTTACACCATTGCTATCTTCAAGTAATGGTAAAGAGAGACTTTTTTCATTAAATCTTTTTTTATTATAAGTAGCCAATTTTTGGTAGGTATCACTTTTGGTAATCTCACCTTTAAAAGATTTTAAAAATTCATCAATTTGCTGTGGTGAGAAGCTATTCTTATTTTCAGTAATTTTATAAAGTAAATGATATGAATACGGATATTTTTTTAATTTTTCATTTATAATTTCAACTGTTTTATTATCAATTTTTTCAAATAAGTCTTCATCTATATCATATAAGGCTTTAGTTTGATTTCCTGCAATTATTGTCGGACTTGTAACAAATTTAAATTTAGCAGGAAGTTTAATGTCATTAATTTTGAAATCTGTAATTTTCCCTTTTATAAAAATAATTGAATCTGAAAAAAAACTCGGTGAATTCCAACCTGAACCTCTATATTTAGAATGAGTAGGAAAATTAAAAGCTCTAACAATTTTATTTTTATCAAGATGATCAAGCCCTAAATAAACAGGTTCATTATTTGTCCAATTATAATTAAACTCAAATTTACCATTCTTTACATCTGTGCTATCTATTTTATTATCTGGAGTGTCTTTATACAAATACATTTTTCCATCAGGCAAATTACTAATATCGCCTATAATAGATGTGTGCTTTGTCTCTGAGCATGACAATACTATAAAAAATAGAAAATAAAAAAAATAATATTTCATATTGCTAAAAGGAGGTTTAAAAAAACCTCCTTATTTTTTTAAATTAATATTTTACTAACAACGAGATTTCCCTCCATTTGATGTCACAGGCACTTGCCCTAATCCAGTCTCGCAATAACTTGTAAAAGTTGGCAATGTTACTTCTCCAATCGTAACTAATTCCATTTTTTTTGCGCATGTTCCTGATCTCGTTACCCATTCTCCATTTGATCCTTGAATTGATAATGTACAGGCTTGCCCACCAACTACATTTTTCAAATCTTTTCTCGATAGTTTTTTAAAATTTTTCATCTGTTTAATTATTTTAAAATTACTGATTATTTTTTGTCATACAATCCCTGACATGGGATTTTCGCTGATCAGCTCTAAATATTTATTGAAACAAACTTAAATCAGTTTTTTGAAAAGAAAAAATACATATCTGGTAAAATTCCGGAATTATACAAATTAAAAAAAAATGCAATTATCTAAAAATAAGCAAATTACATATTTTACAGATCAATCATTAAAGCTTGTCAAAATTTCCAAATTATTACATTTAATGAAAACTTTTATTGAATATTTTAATTAATAGATATACTTTTAACATAAAAAAGCCAAGCAACAGATGTTACTTGACCCTAAAAAAGAATAGTTAAAGTTTCTTAGAAAAAAACTAAACTAGAAAATATTTTTTCCATTTGGCAACTGTGTTTCTGCTGAGTCCATAATGTTTTGCAAGTTCACTATTGTTCAGATTGTTCTTTTTTTGGTAATCGAGAATTTTAAAAATTGTTGATTTATCATAAGAACGATGAATTCCATTATTAAGTGATTGCTCATTAAATAATATTCTTTCAAGTTTAATAACATCCAATTGTGAAAAATTCTTTTTCTGTAACAATGGTAAACATTCTTTTTCCTTTTCAGGAAACTTCATTTTTAAAAGATCCATATAAATCTTTTGATAATCTGGCTTAATCATTAGTTTCTTTTTTCTTTATATAAATATTTTGATATACTTAGCTATAGGTGATCCTGATATACTTTTCGGTGTTATGTTTATTGTAATTTTTGGCTCTGATAAGCAAATTTTTTAATATTTTTCAATCCACTTCAATAGTGTATTTTTAGGAATTCTATATTCTTCTATAATCTGAGCTCTGGTCTTTTTTCCAGTTCGTATAAGTTCAAGAACAAAGCTGATAAGTTCCTTGGTATAAAGGTTTTTTCTAAAATTAGGAAGAGAACTTTTATTTTCTTTATTCGACTTAGAACCCGATTTTTGCGCAGAAAACAAAATCAGATGTTGCGAATAAATTCTAAAAAAATCATATTCAAGAAGTTTACACCATTTTAACAATATATTAGTGGGAAGATCGGTCGATTTATACATTTCTTCGATTTCTTTTTCATCACAGTTCATAAAGTTATAGATTCGACCATTTTCAATTTTACTTGTTTTAACCTCTTCTTGAATTAAATTTCCAATATGGATTCTTTTATAATCTAACTTCATTTTCAAATTATCATTTTCATAAATCATTGTTCCTTACAATGAAATGATTCATAAATATTATTAAATTGCTGTTTTTAACTTTTTTTTAAATAAATCTTTATTTTTTTCAAACTGTATAGAAACGAATTTACATCGAGCAGATTTAATTAATAAGAAAAGAATGATTAATTAATATTAATAAAAATTGAAATGTTAAAAAAAAATGTTAATTTTAAACAAATAAATACTTGAAAATAAATAATTTACATTTTACAAAGCATTAATTTCTTAAAAAATATTTTTTTAATATTTTTTATAATTTGATAAATAAAAAAAATATACTGATATTGCCATTATAAAGACATTTACCATAAATGATTAAATATTTACTCTATTCTTTATTCTTTAGCTTTTTATTTATTTCCTGTAATTCATCGAAAGGAGATGAATATTTTGATGAATTACATAAGAAAATAGACAAAACTCTTTATAAGCAAAAAGAAGATCGTGATATTATTATTAAAAATTTCTATAACGAAGAATTACAGAAATATAATGAAAGCAACAAAAAGCTTTATCTAATAAGCAGTAAATTTGTAAATATACTTTATCACGCAGAAAAAAGAAACGAACAAATTCCGCTTGTATATGATCTTTTAAGACTTAATAACGGAAAATATAAATACGTTTCCATTGCCTGCAACTATAATCTGGCAACTCAGTTTGAAATTAGCTCTCCCGAATGGTCTATGAGTCATATTAATGACGCCATAGCAGCAAATGAAAAGATAGGAAACAAATATTATTTACCTCATTTATACCATTTTAAAGGAAGGCTTCTCTATAACAAAGGAGATTATCAAAATGCATTTATATTTTTTAAGAAAGCACTCAATACTTATGATAAAAAGAAAGAGTTGCTTTATGTTGCATCAATGCATAATAACTTCGGAATGTGTTATGCAAAAATGGGAAAATTAAATCTGGCCATTAAAGAAACAAATGAAGGGATACGGTTATTAACAGAGCAAAAGAAAATAAATAATGAGCAAAAAGTATTTATTCACTTTATGAAGGGAAGTTTAGCTCAATATTATTTAGATTTGAAAAAATATGACATTTCTGAGAAATTATTTTTAGAAAAATGGAAATTCTCTTTTAAAAACGGGAATAACAGAATGGCGCTTTTCGCAGCCAGAGATATTTTGAAGATTTACGATATCACAGGGAAAAGAACTGATGAAGCTGAAATTGTTGAATCTCTCAAAATTATTGAACCCAAACTGAAAAAAGTAGATGATAAAATTTTATTGACTAAACTGATCAAAGATTATTATTTAAGAAATGATAATTTCAAAGATTTTAAAGGTATTTCAATGAAATTGGCGGAATTGAATGAGGAACAAGACCGTCTATCTCAAATAGAATTAAGCAAAACAGTAGATACTATCGACAGCTACATCATTAAAGAAATCAATAAAGACAAAGAGGATGAAAAGAAAAAAAATATACTTCTTGTTTTTTTCTTAGCCTTTGTAATAGCTGTTTTTATTGCGTTTATAATCGTTTTAAGAATGCGAAAAAAGAAAAAAGAAGAGCTTGTAGAAAAAGAGAAAATAATATTTGAAACCTCAAAAGAAATTCTTGAGAAAGATCTTCAACTTCAAAAAGAAAAGGTAAAAAATCTTCACCTCAATCTTAATTTGAAAACAGAAACTCAAAAAGCATTTCTTGAAAATTTAAAAAAAATAAAGAAGACCAAAAATGTTGAACCAGAAGAGATTTTAAGAGATCTTCAATTTAAAATAAACAATTTAATACAGCTTGACAAAAAAGACAATGAGCTTATTAACGAAAGTTCACTGGAAAATAAGTTATTCATGGATAAACTTTCTGAAAGATTTCCGATTCTTACCCATCAAGAATTAAAACTATGCGTGTATTTTAAGCTAAATTTATCCGGAAAAGAAATTGCTCTTATTGAAAAATTTGCTGTAGGAAGTATAAGAGTTTATAAAGCTAAAGTAAAATCAAAAATAGGATTGGCAAAAGAAGAAGATCTAAGTGAATTTTTGAATACAATCTAAAAGGAAGAATGCTAAACAGCAGATTTATAAATAAAAAACGGAAAAGCTAAAAAATGCTTTTCCGTTTTTTTTGTGACTTCGGAGGGATTCGAACCCCCAACCAACGGAGCCGAAATCCGCCATTCTATCCAGTTGAACTACGAAGCCGGTTTTATAAGTAATGAGTAATTAATAATAAGTAATGCAAATATTGCCCATTACCAATTACTCATTATCTATATTTAGAACGTGATTTTCACCCCTCCTACAACCTGCGCACCAAGAACTTTATAGCCTTTGTACGTTTGGTATTTTGAGCTTAGAAGATTGTTTCCGAGTGCGAAAATACTGAAATTTTTGTGAATTTTGTACTCCGCAGATAAGTTTAAATCTGCATAACCACCAACTTTATCATTGGTATCTTCAGTTGACTGGAAAATCAACGACGGAGTTCCCACTCCTTCAAGCATATACGAGTTCGTTGTTCTGTCTGTTGCGAAAATTCCTTTAAAACCTAAAGACAATTTTTTCTCAAACATTGTATATTTTGCACCGATGCTTCCTGTAACTAAAGGAACGTTGTAAATATTTTCGTAGTTCTTTAAATCATACTTTAAAAATCTTGCATCTACATCTACAACCAGGTTTTCTAATGGGAAATACTGTAAACTACCTTTAATATCACTTACATTTCCATCGTCATAGATTGTAGAGAAAGTATTGGCAAAATCGTAACCAGGTCTGTCTAAAGTAAACTCATTAGTGAAAAGATTATTGGCTCCGAAGAACATAATATTTTTCATTTTTCCGAATCCTGCTGAAACATCATATTTAAAAGTTTCGTCGATATCACCTCTCAAACCTGCATAAAAATGATATTGCGTTTCTGTAGGTCTCAACATTTGGTCTGAAACCAAAAATGGATTTTCCTGTAATAATTCAGCGTACGTATTTAGTTTTAAACCACCATCTACTCCACCATAGAATTTGAATTCTTTAGAAGCAGCCACCTGAAATTCAGCCTGTGGAAACCAATACGTTTTGTTATTTTTTAATTCTTCCGCTAAAATCAAATTAGAATTTCTTGCATTTAAAAAGTTAAATGAAGAACCTAACATTAGATAAGATTCACCTTTTGCAAAGGTTACTTTCGGAGCAATATCTGCATTGAAAAACGTTGAAGAATTTTTGTTTAATAACGCAAAATCTGTTTTTACTGTTTCCAAACCTAATCCTAGATCAGCATTCATTACAATCCCATTGTCTGAAAGCTTTACAGCATGTTTTGAAAGATTAGCTAAAATGGAAGCCTGATTTTCTTTTGCATCAAAATGGTCACTCAAAAATGAAGATTTTACTCTTACATCATTTAAAATTTCATTAGAATAAAAATCATAATAACCATTTACCTTAAACTGATTGACTTTTTGTTGTAAATCTACATCAGCTGAAGGATTGACCGCATAAATCCCATAATAATTATAGTTATTTAAACCATATTCAGCATTCACATTGATTTTCCCTTTTTCCCCGTAAGAATTTAAGAAAGCTCCTAAAGTTGCCGAACTTTGCTTAGAATCCCAAGGATAGACTTTTTTCAGTCCGTTTGTAGATAAAACATGAACATCTGCACCGACTTCCAGCTTATTTTCAAGCGTTGTAGAAATATTAGCATCGGCTAAAATTTTTCCGTAATTCCCCATTCCTAGCTGGAAATAGTTATTTTGAGCCGTTCCGTCAAACTTTGGAGTTACATCTTCACCCTGAATCGTAGAAGTTTTAAAATCTGAAACCGCGGGAACATCAGTGATCGTATATTTTACAGGATTTGCCGACTTCTCTTCAGGTGGATAATTTTTCTCTGTTACGACAGAAGTTTTCTTCTTCTCGATTTTCTTTACTTCCGGTTCTCTTTTCTTATTAAGAATCAGCTTTTCTTCTTTGATCTGAGAAAACGCCACAGACGAAATCCCCAGAAATAATATAGATAGTATTTGAATTTTCTTGTTCATATATATTGTATTAATGTATAAAGTAAAAAGTATTAATGATTAAATCACATGAATACATTTTACATAAATACGACAGTACATTTTATTTTTTAATCTGCTTTTTAACTTCCTTCGCTTCTGCAACAATTTCAGGGAAATCTGCATAGTTTGAGATAATCTGGTCGCAAGTATAACTCGCCTGATAATTATCTTTCAGACCTATATAGTTTTTCGCCATCAAAACCAATGCTTTTGCTCCCCAATAATCTTCTGATGCGTAATTGTTGGCAATTTTAAAGATCGTTTCATTGGAAGATTTATAAGCTTTCGCTTTGTTTTGATAAAATGCTTTCGCATAGAAAGCTTCGGCTGCAACTTCCGTGTTTGAAGATTTTTCAAGAACTGTATAAGCCGTTTGTGCGTCTTTATCTTTCCCTGAATTCATCAGACTTCTTGCCTTAATTACTTTTGCTGTTTCAATAACTGCAGCAGAGTTTTTATTGTTGGCAATTACAGCGTTGGCTAATTTTTCAGCTTCCGAGAAATTCTTTTCCTCAGCATACATTTTCATCAACTCAACATTAGCATAATTTTTAACGTTGACGTTTGATGAATTTTTAATATTTTCTAAATACTTTTTAGCTTCAGCAGAATTTCCTTGAGCAAGATAAATTTGAGAAACTCGAGTTGCCGCATCATCCTGATAATCGTTCTGTACATTTGCTACTTCCTGAAGAACTAATAATGATTTTGTAGGATTATTGGTCTGGTAATAACTTTCACCCAACTCGTATTTAGCCTGATAAAGACCTTCTCCTGTAGGATTTTGAGTTAAATATTTCTCGTAATAAGAGATTGCATTTTTATAATCTTTCTTCGTGAAGTACTGTTTTCCAGTCGATAAGTTGATTTCATCAATTTCAGATGCATCGATATTTACACCTATATTTCTTGCAAAATCAGCGTAACCTGAAACATCCCCATTTTTTGTAAAAATCGGTTTTGCAGCCTGAGCAATTTTCTGTGCGTAAGCTGTATTTTTATACTGCTCACCAAGAGATTTTAACTCAGATAACGCTTTATCATTTTGGTTTTGGTCAATATAATTTTGCGCTCTATAAATTGATGCATTCGCTATCAAATCTTTATCTGAAGAAGATTTAATTACTTTTCCGAAGAAATCATTTGAATTGGTAAAATCATTCTGAGCGGCATAAGCTACTCCAATTTCATATTGTGCATCATCGATGTATTCTGAAGCAGGATATTTTGAAATTAATGATTTTAAGTTGGTAATTTTCGCAATATTGTCGTCTTTAAATCCTAAAGCCAACGCTTTTTGATATAAAGTATAGTCTGTAGCATCTTCATTATTTTTATCGTAAATCGCAATTGCCTGATCTAAATCGTTGTTGGCGTAATTAATATCTGCTAAACGAAGTTCAGCATCATTTTTAAACTCAGGTTTCGGATTTTTTAAATATTGTGTAAAATATTGCTCTGCCTGATCGAATTTTTTAGATTTAAAATAAGCGTATCCCAAATCGTAAGGAAGCTGCTGTTTTTCAGGGAAAGTTTCGTTCGTTAGTTTTTCGTAACGCACGATTGCAGAAGGATAATTTCCTTTTTGGTAATAAACCTGCCCCAACCAATACAAAGCTCTGCTGTGGAATTCTTTATTTAAATCGAATTCTAAACTTCTAAGGAAATATTTTTCAGCTTCATCGAAATTCCCTTTATTGAATTCTTCCGTTCCCAAAAGATAAGAAACTTCCTGATCTACTTTATCGATTTCAGGATTTGAGTTTGGCAATTTGTCAATCGCATTCAAAGTTTCTTTAAAGTTCCCGGAATACAGATAAGATTTCACCAAAAGCGATCTCATTTCTGCAGTTTTAGCATCGTTATTATTGGTAGCAATATAATTCTGAATAACTGTTGTAGGGCTTTCAAAAGGATTACCAATGTCGTAACTCAGTTTTGCATATTGTTCGTGCGCCAGTTTTTTTACACTTGCATCATAATCCATCTGATAAGACGAACGGAATGCAGAAAGTGCTTCCTGCTTTTTGTCAACCGCCAAATAGGCATTTCCTAATTGATAATAAGCATTCTGAGCCAAAGCCGAATTACTGTTTAATAATTGGTTGTAATAAGAAACGGCTTCGTCATATTTTTTAAGCTGTGCTGCTACAAACCCCATTTCATACAAATCGTTTTCAGATGGGTTTTGCTGAACACTTAAATAGTCTTTCAAATGTGGATAAGCGGAATTGTAATCATTTTTCATGAAATAAGATTCACCAATGATTTTGTGTACTTCTGCTTTATAAGAATCTGAAATATCTTCATTCAACAAAGCATTTCCTTCTGAAATTGCTTTATCATAATCTTTATCATTATAATACATCTGCACATAATACGGACGCACCAATTTTGAATATTTAGGCTGATCTTTTACAGAATCAAAATATTGGAAAGCCTGATCATTCTGTCTTTTAGAATAATACAAATGGCCCAACATATAAGCAATGTCGCCTTTTTGAGATTCATCAGCAGTTTTGTGAGCTTCTTCCAATGCATCAATTGCACCTTTAGAATCGCCCATCATAAATTTAGCATACCCCAATTTCAGAATATATTGTGTATTTTCTTCTTTGGTTAATTGATATTGATTAACCTTCTTTAAAGTTTTTAAAGCTTCCTTAAAATCTTTTTTAGCTAAATAATAATCTGCCAAAGGTAAGTTTGCCTGTGCAAAGTACGCAGAATTAGGATATTCTTTCATGAAAGCCGTCAAACCGTCTTCCGCATGATTTTTCTGAAGAATAACTCCAATTACATTATCAAAAAACTGCGCAGCTTCTTTTTTCGACTGCTCCAGATTCTGATTATAGAAATACTGACGGGCATATTCGTATTGAGAAGCGTTGTATATTTTTGTCTGATAAAGATTCTGAGCTAAGTTAAACCTATAGTTTTCCTTTTGGGTAAAGTATTGAGACTGTTGCGCTTCGGAAACTCCGAAATAGAAAACAGCAGCCGCTAAAAGTATTTTTTTTGATTTCATTAATATCAAATTTTAAATTGGATAAGCCTTCAAAAACAAGACCAAATATTTTAATTTTCAGATAAGAGTTATCCACAATCCATCAACGAAAATATCGAAAAGATATTGTATAAACAAGTCTTTTTGCACATTGTTAGTATCTCAATTCTTTTTTAGCAGTAATTAACTTTTATATAAGAAATATTAAGAAAATCTTAATTATTTCACAGAAATAATTACATTTGTTTTTTTCAACTTTATATAAACATTGAATGAATCAACTTTTCAGAAGGAAAACCTATTCAGAGACAGACACATCCACTAATCTTTTAAGGGTTTTAGGAACTTGGGACATTGTATTTTTTGGTATTGCAGCCATTATTGGAGCAGGAAGTTTCAGTAGTTTGGGCGAGGCCGTTTTCAGAGGCGGTCCCGGTGTGATTCTTCTTTATTTAATTTGTGGTTTTGCCTGCGGTTTTACTGCTTTGTGCTACGCTGAATTTGCAAGTAGAATTCCAACGGCAGGTTCTGCTTATACCTATGCTTACGCCAGTTTTGGTGAATTGATTGCTTGGGTAATCGGTTGGGCTTTGATTATGGAATATTCTTTCGGAAATATTTACGTTGCCTTTTCGTGGTCAGATTATTTCACAAGTTTTCTAGAACGTCTCGGAATGCACATTCCTGATTATCTTACTTGCAGTTATACCGAAGCTAAAAAAGCTTTTCAAAATGGTTCTGAAAATAAAGAATTAATTAACGCATGGGTAAATGCTCCTTTATTGGGAAGTTTAAAATTCATCGTTGATATTCCTGCATTGGTTATTAACGGGTTGATTACCTGGCTGTGTTACCGTGGAGTAAAAGAAAGCAAAAACTTCAACAATTCTTTAGTTATATTAAAACTTGCCGTAATCGTTTTGGTTATTTTGGTTGGATATTCATACATTAATACTGAAAACTGGACACCAGTAAGTCTGGAAACAGGAAATCCTTCATTTATGCCGAATGGTTTTGCCGGAGTGATGAGCGCTGTTTCAGGAGTTTTCTTTGCATACATAGGATTTGATGCACTGAGTGTACTTTCTGAAGAAACAAAAGACCCACAAAAAACCTTACCAAAAGGAATGATTATTTCTTTGGTTCTTTGTACCGTTATTTATATTGCTCTGACTTTAGTCTTAACCGGAATGGTAGATTACAGAAAATTTGACGGAATCGGAGATCCACTATCATTCATCTTTGAAAAAACAAATGCAAACGTTGCTTGGATGGAATTAACAGTTTCTTTCGTAGCAATTGTGGCAATTACTACCGTATTATTGGTTTTCCAGATGGGACAGCCGAGAATCTGGTACGCAATGAGCCGTGACGGATTGATGCCGAAAAAGTTTCAGGATGTTCACCCAAAATACAAAACACCTTCATTTGCAACGATTGTTACCGGTATTGTAGTAGGTGTTCCTATTATTTTCACCGATAAAACTTTTATCTTAGATTTTACAAGTATTGGGACTATTTTTGCGTTTGTCTTGGTTTGCGCAGGGGTTTTAATGCTTCCGCCAAAAGAAAAACTTAAAGGACGTTTTCACCTTCCTTATATTAACGGAAAAATTATTTTCCCAATCATTTTTATTGGTGGATTGGTCGGGTTTTACAGTTATCAACCAACGTTTTTTGAAGAACCAGATACTGTAGTCATCACCAAAAATGGAGAAACACTCTTAAATGGTAAAAAATATACCATCCAAGAAATTGAAAACAATTTACTTACTTCTCAAAAAAATGTAAAAGAACCATTTTTTGTATTAAAAAATGAAACTAAAGATAATTCAAAATCAATTGAAAATTCATTCAAAACATTTTCAAACAAACATCAAATTGTTATAAAAGATAATACTTATCTTGAATTTAGAATTGCAATTTTCGTATTTATAATTCTTAATATACTATTGTGCATTCTTACTTTCATTAAAAATCTATCTCTAATTCCATTGATTGGTTTAAGCTCTTGCTTATATCTTCTTACCGGAATGAGCCATGAAAACTGGTTCTACTTCGGAATTTGGTTTGCTGTAGGCTTGGTTATTTATTTCTGTTACGGATATAAAAACAGCAAGCTGAGAAATGCCTAATTGATTGATGAAATATCTTTTCTGTTTACTATTTTTAGTCATTATCGGATGCAACAAAACTAAAGTTGAATCTGACAATCATTCAATTAGTGAAAATGTAGAAGAAAATAAAATTCCGTACAAAGAGTTTTTGGTGTTGATCAACAAAAAATCTGAAGAAGATAAGAAAAAATATCTTTTTACATTTATCAATTATGATGTTCCAAATTATTGGGCTACTACTCCATGGTCGTTTAACGGAACATCGAGGGAACCACAGAAAGGAACAATTGCTTGTGGATATTTTGTAACCAATACGTTGACTGATTTTGGCTTTGATATTAACAGAACTTATTTAGCACAACAGGCTTCGTCGGTGATGATAAAAAAGCTTTGTAAAGACATCAGATATTTCAGCAAACGGCAAGATTTGGATACCTATATTTTAAGCAAAAATAAAAATCAGGTGTATATTGTCGGTTTAGATTTTCATACTGGGTTTATTACTCGAGAAAACAAAGACACCTATTTTATTCATTCTAATTATATCAAAAATAAAGGTGTTGTAAAAGAATTAGCGCAAACATCTCAAGCTTTGAACGCTTCAAAATCATTTATGATTGGAACTTTAAACTATTGACATTACACCTAAAATACTAAGCATCTTTGAGTAACAAATAATTGGCGAAATTATTGCTAAGGTTCTTTAAGAACTTTAAACTATAATGCCATGTCTGAAAGAATAAAAACATACGATGAGTTCTATGAGTTTTACCTCGGTGAACACAAAAAATTAGGAACAAGAATTTTTCATTTTCTTGGAATTTTATTTGTATTTATCGTCATCGGTTTTGTAATATACACCGGTAAAGAAAGGTTCTTATGGTATATTCCGATATTTGGATATGGTTTTGCCTGGCTCAGTCACGCTTTTATTGAAAGAAATAAACCTGCCACTTTCAAATATCCACTTTGGTCTTTATTGTCTGATTTTAAGCTGTTTTTTGAGCTTTTGATCGGAAAACAGAAATTTAATGGAAAACATCCATGAATTTTCTTTGGCACAAAACTTGTAACCCAACCCCAAATTATATGAAGTTATGAAAAATGCGAAACTCTTTCTAAAAGGAACATTACTAGTATCGTCTTTATTTGTTTTATCACAATGTAAGCCGATGCCCAACTCGACATCAGACAATGAAAAAACATTTATTGTAGGTCCCGAAACAGCAGATTGCACAGGAGTAGCTCCTATGAAATGTCTTCAGGTAAAAGAAAAAGAATCTGATAGCTGGCAAAATTTCTACACCAACATTGAAGGTTTCACTTACGAACCGGGATATGAATATGTTTTAAAAGTAAAAACAGAGAAAATTGAAAATCCACCAATGGATGCTTCTTCAATTAAATATACTTTGATAAAGCAGGTTTCTAAAACCAAGAAATAAAAAAAATCCCTTTCAATTATTTTTGAAAGGGATTTTTTTAAATTATTTATTCCTGATGTCCTCTATTTTTTGGCGGATTAGGCGATGGAGCATTAGAATACTCTTCCATTTTTTGTGTTGCTGCCATTGAAACAACCAGATCATTCAACATAGAACTCGCTGCTGTAGGAGAATTAGGTAATAAAACCAAGTTGCTTCTATTATTTGCACCAATCGACTGTAGAGTATCATAATGTTGGGTTACAACAATTAATGCGGAAGCTTCCTGAGGTTTAATATTTACAGAATTTAGCATTCCGACAGATTCCTGAAGACCTTTTGCAATTTCTCTTCTTTGGTCTGCAATACCCTGTCCCTGAAGTTTTTTAGATTCTGCTTCAGCTTTTGCAACGGCAACAATTCTAATTCTTTGGGCTTCAGACTCGTATTCTGCAGCAGTTTTTTCACGTTCTGCAGCGTTTATCCTGTTCATGGCGTGCTTCACCTGTTCATCCGGATCGATATCGGTTACCAAAGCTTTGATAATATCATAACCATAACTTTGCATTGATTCCTGCAATTCACTTTTTACAGCAATTGCAATATCGTCTTTTCTTACGAAAACATCATCTAATTTCGTTTTTGGAACTTCTGCACGCACTACATCAAAAACGTAAGATGTAATCTGATTTTCAGGATTTTCTAAACGATAATAGGCATCTTTTACATTTTCTCTGATTACCTGATACTGTACAGAAACTTTCATTTTGATAAAAACATTATCTAATGTTTTAGTATCAATAATAACATCCAATTGCTGAATTCTAAGATTCAGACGTTTTGAAATCTGATCCAGAAACGGAATTTTCAAATGCAAACCAGCATGACTCACTTTCAAAAACTTTCCTAATCTTTCTACAACAGCCGCAGATTCCTGCTTTACAGTAAAAAAGGAAGCGAAAAGGACGATAAGCCCAAAAAATATAAGTACCCCTAAAATTGGAAACATATTATTTAATTTTAATTCGTTGAGAAGATACAAAAATAATTACAGATAAATCAAATTAAAATGATTAATCCTACATTGTCATCCCAATATCAATTCCTTTTATTTTTCGGTAAAGGTCAGTTGCGTAATTATCAGTCATTCCCGAAACAAAATCAATCACACCAAGAACTTTCTGGTAATCGCTTCCTTCTTCGTAAATGAATTGTTTTGGAATTAATTTTAAAGCTTTGGTATCGTAAGATTTAATTTGATCTTCAGATTTTAAAATTGACGGAATAAAATGATCAAGCAATTCGTACATTACGTTGTATCCTGCATTTTCAATTTCCACAACTGCTTTATGATTGTATATTTTTTCGACTGAAAAGCTTTCGATATCCTGCAAAGCTTTATTTTCACTTTTATAGATATCAAGCAAGGCTTTATCAAGGTTTCCTTCAAGAATTTTATTAAAGTTTTGCTTGTACATCGAAATCGATTTATTAATTAAAGCATTAATAACCTTTGCTCTTAAATAGGAAATCTTTTCGTTGTCATTTCCTATAGAATCGAGCTTTCTTTTTACTCTGTCAACATCATCAGTTTCTGATTTTACCAGCTCAAAAAACAAGTTTGTGCAATCGGCCGTTGAAACAATACCCAATCTGTGCGCATCTTCCATATCGATAATATTGTAGCAAATATCATCGGCAGCTTCTACTAGCCATACGAAAGGATGCCTTTTAAAAATATATGGTTCTTCGCTTTCTGAGATTAAATTTGTTCCTTTTGCAATTTCAAGGAAAATATCTTTTTCATTCTGAAAAAATCCGAATTTTTTTCTGTGGATAATTCCTTTTTTCTTGGCAATGGCTTCACAGGGATATTTTGCAATACTTGCTAAAGTTGCAAACGTTAATTGAGTTCCTCCTGCATCTTTTCCGTTTTGCTGTTGTGCTAAAACCCGAATTGCATTGGCATTTCCTTCAAAATTAACCAGATCAGCCCATTCTTTTTCGTGAAATTTAGGCTTCAGATCATTTTCATTCCGGTCGAAATAACTGGCAATTGCATCTTCCCCGGAATGTCCGAAAGCAGGATTTCCAACATCATGACACAGACAGGCTGCAGCAATTACATTTCCTAAATTATGGTTGTAAAAATTCTTTGAATCTTCTGTAAGATCACTTTTAAAATTTTCAGCTATAAATTCTCCGATCACACTTCCTAAACTTCTTCCTACAGAAGAAACTTCTAAAGAATGCGTCAAACGATTATGCACAAAAACACTTCCCGGAAGTGGAAAAACCTGCGTTTTATTTTGTAGTCTTCTGAAAGCCGAAGAAAAGATAATTCTATCAAAATCTCTCTGAAAATCTGTTCTTGAAGCTGTAGTATTTGGATTGTTACCGGTACGCTGACTGGTAAAAATTTGGTTCAAATTCATCATTTTTCAAAATTAATTCAAATTTTACTTTTAAAGGAATAATATTTGAGTTTTTCTTTAAAAACCAACTCATGCCTGAAGGTCCAACAATTGTTTTAATGAAAGAAGATCTGCAAAAATTTGTAGGTGAAAAGGTGATTAAAGCTGATGGAAGTGAAATCTCTGAAGTTCATAATATAAAAGGACAGGTTTTAAGAGAAATTAAAACTTTCGGCAAGCAAACTTATTTGATTTTCGATACAATTATTTTCAAAATTCATTTATTGATGTTTGGCTCTTACAGTTTATATAAAAGAAAAGACATCGACACGCTCCGATTGGGGCTGACTTTCAAAGATGACGGAATGTATTTTTATACTTGTTCAGTAAAAACTGTAGATGAAAGTTTTCTTAAAAAAATCGACTGGGAAGCTGATGTGATGAGCGACAAATGGAGCCCAGAAAAAACTGAAAAAGTTTTAAAAGAAAATCCTAAAATGATGATTTGTGATGCCTTGATGAATCAGGATATTTTTTCAGGAGTTGGAAATATTATTAAAAATGAAGCTTTATTCAGAGTTGGAATTCATCCGGAAAGTCTGATTGGAAATTTGCCTCCGAAAAAATTAAAGGAAATCATTTCAGAAGCAAGAAATTACAGCTTCGATTTTAAAAAATGGAAAAAAGCCAATGTCTTGAGTAAACATTTTCAGATTTACCATCAGAAAAACTGCCCAAAATGTGGTGCAGAAGTCATAAAAAAAGATACTGGAAAAGGAAAACGCACAAGTTTTTTCTGCAAAAACGATCAAAAGTTATATTAAGATTTTCGGCAACAAACAAAAATCCGTTTCATTTTCTTACTGCAATTACTGACACTTATTTTATTTCAAGGTGTAATTTTTTACATGTTTTTCAAAAAACCGGAAAAATATGACATAAAACTAAAGTATAAAAAAGTCAGTTTTTAATATTTCTAATATTTAATATGCTTTACATTCCATTTCCTTGATTTTATCAACCTGAAAACGACAAATATAAAAACATTAACATATTCTTAATTTTTTATGAATTAAACAATTAAAAATAAAAGAATCAAACATCTTCAATAGTCAATTTATTAATACTAAATTTATATAAAAACCTGTTTATACATACACAAAACACTGATATACATCATAGAGATTCAATTTGGCACGTCATTTGAAAGTCGTAATATTGCAATTATAAAATTCGCAATAAATAATAAATAATTTAAAAATTTAAAAATTATGATCGCTTATATTGGTATCGCTACATGTGCAGTTATTGTTACTTCTTATTTTGTAACAACTAGAAAAGAAAGAAACTAGTTTTTAATAAACACTTTCTTTTATTTAACAAATTTCAATTAATATTTTTATTTATGTTTGCAGTCTAGAACTGCTGCTCTTTTACTCACCCGGAGTAAAAGAGCCGAAAACATAAAACAATGACTACCCTACTCGAGAAACTTCAAATATTACTTTTTTCAAAACTCGATTTAGTCATTTCCAAGCTACATCAAGATCAAGAATCCAAAGAATATTTTGGATGCAACTTTCAGCTCAACTCCTTTCAAATTAAATTCAGAAAAGCTAAAGTAACCCCAACAAAAATTGGTCAGTTCGTCACTTTATGGAAAAGAAATCCTATTTCTAAAGAAACAGAACCTTTTACTTCTGAAGACACTTCCGATTTTTATTTAATTCTAACTGAAACATCTGAGAATTTCGGTTTTTTCCTTTTTACGAAAGATGTTTTAATTAAAAATCAAATTCTCAGTACAGATCTTAAAGATGGAAAAAGAGGTTTCAGAGTCTATCCGAACTGGGATATTCCACAAAATAAACAGGCAACAAAAACTCAAAACTGGCAGAATCAGTTTTTTATAGACTTTGCTGATGAAAATTATGTTGAGAAGTTTGAATCTATTTTAAAATCTAAAGCTTAATAAAAATTACAATTTTCTCTCGCATATTTTGCGGATTGAGCAGATTTAAAATGCTTTAAAATAGATGAATTTAATTTACAAGAATTTGAAAATTAAATGGAGAAATTGTTTTTCAGACTCATTTAAATAGGATTCAAAATTTTAAATCAATTATCTTTGCAGATTAATATAAATGTTCAAGAAATATGAATCTGTACAATCTCATTATTCAGGATAAAGAAGCTGTAACGCTTGATGAAGTTTATCTTGAGCCTCAAAATAAAGAACAATTTGTACAGCTCATCAAAGAACATACTTACATCAAAGAACTTCAGGAATACGGACTTCCGGTTAATAACAAAATACTTCTGGAAGGAAGTTCAGGTTGCGGAAAAACAATGACCGCAAAAGCAATTGCCAATGCTTTAGGAAAAAGTATTATCATCTTAAATTTGAGCAACATTGTTTCATCAAGAATCGGGGAAACTTCTCAAAACATCAAAATGATTTTCGACAAGGCTGCAAGAGAAAGATCGGTTCTTTTTCTCGACGAACTCGATCAAATCGGAAAAGCCCGTGGAAGTGACGATAAAGATGTTGGTGAAATGAGAAGACTGGTTAATACTCTGATTCAGCTAATTGATTATTATCCTGAAAATGCACTTTTATTGTGTGCTACCAATCACGCAGAAATTATTGATACCGCCATCATCAGACGTTTTCAATTAAAGATTAATTACAAAATGCCTTCAAAAGATTTTCTTGATGAATATTACGACCATATTTTATCCCAATTTCCAGAAGAATTGAGAAATATTGAAAGAAAATACGAGATTTCGTTTGCAGAAGCTAAAGATTATACTTTTACGGTGGTGAAAGGGAATTTGATTGAAAAGTTGGAAGCCAAAAATTCAATACTTCTATAAATATTGAGATCAATATTTTTCTTTTAATGTTGATTTAAAATTGTTTTGAACTAGATAATTATATTACTTTAACGTAATAAGTTTGGATTGGCGAAATGCGTAAGGTTAAACGTTACCGAAAAACGTCTCCTAAAAAAAACTGCAGAACAAAATGAAATCAAAATTCACAATTAAAACATATTTCACTATAATTTTATTTTTTGCTGTAATTTTTACTGTAATAAAAGTAATACCGACGTTCTTTAATAATCCATATTACGAAGACAAAATATTTCCAAAAATATTCGTTCCCTCAATTCTTATTTTAACATTATTATTCTTAGTTGGAGAATTACGAACAAAAATTATTATCGTAAAAATTGAAAATAATCAGCTTGAAGTAAGAAGATTTTTTGGACTTAAAATTGAAACTTACAAATTTTCTGAAATTACAGGATGGAAGTATTCTCATCAAACATCTAAAGGAGGAACTTATGAATATTTATATTTGTACAAAAATGACAAAAAAACAATAAAAATATCAGAATTTTATCATAAAAATTACTTCCTTCTAAAAAATGAAATTGAAATCAAAATCAAATATTTGGGATATGAACAATTTTCTTTTATTGATGAATTTAAGGAAATTTTCACTTAAAAACACCTGTAAATAACAAGTTATTTGAAATTCGGGAAAAAATATTGAATTGAAGGTTTTCACATCTTTTTCGCCCCTACTTTTCAATTCCACATTTTCTAGCAATTTAATTTCATTGAAAAAAAAATCGCTATGATTGTGAATTATTCAACTTTTCATTCTTATAATTTTCTCACTTCGCAAAGCTCCAAACCGTTAGCAGAAGTTTTAAACAAACTCTCTTCACAAATGAAATTTATTATATTTTTTCTTGGAATATCTACTTTTTGCTTCTCGCAAAAATTTAGTTTTATTTACGAAACAAAATACAAACTAAATTCAGAAAAACCAGATGATGTCAATTCCGATTATATGATTTTGGATTTAAAAAAAAATAGTTCAATTTTTAGAGATTCACTAGACAAAAATTTAGATTCAATAAAGTTGAATAATGGACACGGAAGGTTTAAAATGGGTGTTGAAAACCAATTCTATATCAAAAAGAATTTAGCTCAAAAAAGAATTGAAAAAGTAATAACTTATTTGGGAACAGATTATCTTCTTCCAGTTGAGGAAATATTAAATTGGAATATTACTTCGGAACAAAAACTCATTGGAAAATATAGATCTCAAAAAGCAGAAACACATTATGGAGGAAGAAACTGGATCGCTTGGTTTACTACAGAATTACCTTTTGCAGATGGTCCCTATATTTTCAGTGGTTTACCTGGGTTGATCGTTTCTATTCAAGATTCAAACAATGAATATTCATTTAATTTGATAGAAGTCAAGAAAGGCGGGAATATTTTTGACGCACGAACAAAAACAGTAAAAATTGATTGGAAAAAATATGAAACACTTGCAAAATCATATTTTAATGACCCATTTAATATAAATTCAAAAGGTTGGAAGACAGCTACATTTACCGATCCGAAAGGTAATACAGTGGATATTTCTATAAAGGTTAAAGAGATGCAAAATAATATTTTACAAGACAATAATCCAATTGAGTTAAATCGCAAAATAAACTACAAATAGCAACTTCGGCTAACATTATATTGGCAAAATGTAGAAGGAAAAGATAATTGAAAAAATTTCCACATTTGACCTGCACTTCACCAATACTTTTTCCGTTAGCTGCAATTTTTACTAATTTACCATCAATAGTGAAAGAACTTACAATTAAATATAATAAATTAAAAGTTATAAAATACTTGAGTTTATCAATAATTTTATTAGCCATTTTTGGTTTAATAACAATAAATTATGAATATTTGGCTCATAGACCACCTTCATCATCTGGAAGACATCGATGGGTGGGAAAATTATTTTATGAAAGAGAAAACTTGTTATTAGGAATTTCTTTATTTCTGAACTTGCTTTTTTTAGTTCTTTTAGCTGACTCATTGAGTATGTTAATTCGAGGAAAACTTGAACTGACGAAAGTAAACGGAATTATTTATAAAAATGGAAAATATTTTGTCGAACAAAAAGATATAAAGAAAACCGCATTATTCGATAATAACAATAATTCTTCAATACTAATTTATTTAAAGTCTCTAAATAATGTAATATCGAAACGTGAAACAAAACTTGATCAGTTTTTAGTAAAAGGATTTTTATTAATTAATAAAAATAAAATTCAAATAAGATTAAGTTTTCTGGAAAATAGCAAAAAAAACTATGAAAATGTCCGTGAATTTTTAAAACAATAAAAACTATAGCTACCATAGGCTTTACAAAATGAAACCAATCTATCTATTCTCCCTTTTGACAATACTGTTTTCCTGTACCGAAAAATATACCGGAGAAATTAGTTTTAAATCTTGTAAAATCAAATATGATGTTTTAGATGAAAAAGTGGAATTTAAAGTAGACGGACAACATATGGTCGGTAATCAATGGAGGCTTGAATCTGCGAAACAAGAATTGGCACTTTGCCTTTGTGAAAAATATTTACAAAATCCCAATAAAGAAACTAAAGATAAAATTTTAGAGATTTACAATGATGATTTTAAATTTTATAAAAGACAGATTAGTTTTAAACCCATTGATTTTGATTCAATCCTAAAAAATAGAAAAGAAGTTTTTGATGATAGAATTTTAGTTGATTGAATAAAAAGAGTTATATTAATTAAGCAGAAATGTAAAATTCATTTTTTTCATTCAGGTTTGAATTAAAAATTGTTTATTATACAATATTTCTTTATTTTTATCAAAACTCCAACTTTGATGACGTAATATGTAAAAGCAAATATTGCCTCTATTCTTATCACGCCATCAAAGATCAGCAAATTATATAATAACTTAACAAAATAAAAATGCTAACAGACGAAGTAAAAAAATATATAGACAAGAGTGTATTGTGTTGGTTAGCAACTTCCAATAAATACAACGAACCAAATGTTTCACCTAAAGAAATATTTACTTACAAAGGCGACACCACATTTTTAATTGCAAATCTCGCATCTCCAAATAGTATTGACAATATAAAAGATAATCCAAATGTTTGTATAAGCTTTGTGGATGTGTTTGTTCAAAAAGGATTTAAATTAAAGGGTATTGCTACTCTTATTGATAAAACTGACGATCGTTTTGCATTAAAGGTAAAATCATTAACAGATTTATTTACTGATAAATTCCCGATTAAAACAATAATTGAAATACAAGTAACAAAAGTGGACGCAATTCAAGCACCAAGTTATTTTTTATATAATGATATTACGGAGCAATCTCAAATTAATAATGCAATGAAAAGTTACAAGGTAAAACCTGTAGATTAAATATCATCAATAAAATAGCCAACAAAAAAAGGATCTCAAAAATTTGAGATCCTTTTCACTTATATTTTTTTTAATCTTACAATCCGATTACCGGCATTGAAAGCATTAATATATTTTCGTTTTCTTCAAGACCATCAAGAGGCTCGATGATTCCCGGCCTGTTCGGCTGAGACATTTTCATGGTAATATCATCTGCTCCTAAAATACCCAACATTTCTGTTAAGAATTTAGAACTGAAACCGATATTGATGTCTTCACCGTTATAATCACAAGGAATCTGCATATCTGCTTTGTTTGCATATTCTGTATCTTCTGCGTGAAGGTGAAGAATATTTGCAGATAATTTGAATCTTACCTGATTGGTTGATTTATTAGACATAATTGACGCTCTTTTGATTGCTCCTAATAAAAGGTTTCTGTTGATTGTCAAAACATTCGGGTTCTCTTTAGGGATTACCGCAGTATAATTAGGATATTTTCCGTCAATCAATCTACAGATCCAGATATGTTTACCAAAAGTAAATTTAGCCATATTCTCGTTGAAGTCGATGGTAAGATCTTCGTTTGAGCTTGCTAAAATATTTTTGAAAATATTCAAAGGCTTTTTAGGCATGATGAATTCCATTGGTTCGGCATTCATCAAATCTGTTCTTTTGTACACCACCAATCTGTGAGAATCTGTAGAAACAAAGTTGGTTTCGTTTTCCCCAAACTGGAACAAAACTCCTGTCATTACCGGACGAAGAGAATCGTTACTTGTTGCAAAAAGCGTATTGGTTAAAGCTTCAGACAAAACTCCTGCAGGCATTGTAATACTTTGAGAAGCATCAAATTCAGGAATTTCAGGATAATCGTCTGCGTTATCTAAAGCCACAGCAAAATTATCTTTTTCATCCAAAATTTCAAGCAAACTTCCTGTACCTTCAGCATTGTCTTTCACTACCAAAGTAAGAGGCTGTTCGCCGTAGGTTTTAATAAAATCTTGAAAAATCTTAGCTGGAACCGCAAACTTACCAGAATCGTCAGACTTTACCTCCAAAGAAGTAATGAGTGTCGTTTCGCCATCAGATGCAGTAATGGTAACGTTGTTTTCGTTTAGTTCAAAAAGATAATTTTCTAAAATCGGTCTCGACTGAGAACTTGATATTACGCCACTTACAGTTTGCAAAGCCTTCTGCAGTTCACCACTTGAAATAATAAATTTCATAGATTTAAAAATAAGTTTCTACAAATATAATAAATAGAAAACAGATAAAAAAGAATAATATGGAGAGTTATTAACAAACATCATTATTCTGTTTTAAGTGTTGAGATAATATTCAGAGTTTTGTAGTCGTTAATTTTCGGATCAAAAATCTCCATCGTAAAATAACTGATGCTAACTTTCTTGTTCATCAAAGTTTGATATTCTTTAGGTAAATCTAAATTAGAATCCACAGAAGAGATCCAGTAAAGCTTATTCAGTATCTTATTTTCTCCTACCACATGGAAAACAATAAAGTTTTCTTTCTCGATTTTAGATACCGTTCCGTTGATCAAAAGCTCCGAAGATTCTTTTCCTCCCTCTGCCTCGTCAGAATATTGAGCTATTTTTAAAAACTCTTCCTGACATTCTTCCGCCATCAGAATTCCCATTTTTATTCCTAACTGTTCCATTTTCGCACTGTCCATAATATCAGCAGTAGGATCGATATTATAATCTTTTTTGATCTCTTTTGAAAAAGGCATTGTAGCTTTCAGCATACACACTCCAAGCTCCGCAGTTATTGCAGAACCACTTTTTCCTTCGGTCTTAATTGACTTTACGCAATCGCAAGAAGATTTGGCAATTTCTTTCTTATAGCTCTGTGAAAAAAGGTTAGTAGAAACTACTAAGCCTAGTAAAAAAAGTACATTTTTCATCATTAAAATAAAATTTATCAAATATAAGAGAAAAATTAAAATCTTATCCTTTTTTCTATATTTGTAAAAAAGAAAAAATGCGTAAACCTCCGATTCATAAAAGTTTTCTGAATGCTTTTAGAGGTATTTTCTTTATGCTTAGATCTGAAAGAAATTTTCAACTTGAAGTTTTCGCCCTTTTAATCAATATTTTTCTGATTTTTTATCTAAAACTGTCAAATTTTGATACAATTCTTATCCTTATTGTCAGTTTTGGAGTTTTAACTGCTGAAATTTTCAATACAGCAATCGAGAAAATTTGTAATATCATCCAACCTGAATTTGATAAAAGAATAGGTTTTATAAAAGATGTTTCTGCAGGAGCCGTTACTTTGATGGCGATACTTTCTGTGATTGTGGGAGTTTTAGTTTACTGGAAATATATTTTTAACTAAACAGTCATTGCGAGGAGCGAAGCGACGAAACAATCTCAATTAATTTTAAATTGATACTGGTAATTCCCACAGATTTCTCAGATCTTCACAGGTATTTTGTGTTATTTGCGAAAAACATTCGTGTAATTTATGTTTAAAGATCAATCTAAAATCAACGTAATATTTTTATGCGACTCTATAATTTCAATTAAAATTTCAAATAAAGTCTGCCCTTTCCCGGCAATTAATTCGTCTAATTTTTGCTGAATCAATTGTACATTGAAAGGTTTCCCTTGTCTGATCTTATTTTCGTAAAATTCTTTAGTTAGATCAAAACCTAAATCTTCTTTTGACTTTTGAGAATCTTTCCAAACAATATCTGTTTCAACTCCATATAAAATATCATCAAAGCCATCTAAGGTTCCTACTTTCCAATCTTCATCTTTCATAAAAAGTTGAGAAATCTCTTGGTAAAAACCTTCTAAATCTGAAAAATGACCGCCATTGATGACGGTCATTTTCTTGTTATTATTATTTGAAGTATCCAAATTGTAATTTTAGGTACGAAGATAATCTGTTTTTTCTAAACCTAACTGGTTTTTAAAATCCGTTAGATTTGAACTAAAAATTAATTATCAAATCGCTTATTTGAAATACTCAACTCCGTTTTTAAAGATATTATGATATTTCGCAGTTGGAATGTTTTTCATCAATCCTTCTGCAAAACGTTCAGGGTGTCCCATTCTACCGTAGATTTTTCCACAAGGACTTGTGATTCCCTCAATTCCGAATAATGAGTTATTTGGATTGAATGGCATTCCGTGAGCAATATTTCCGTCTAAATCTAAATATTGAGTGGCAATCTGTCCGTTTTCATATAATTTCTGAATTTCTTCTTCCGAAGCCATAAAACGACCTTCACCGTGAGAAATCGGAATGGTGAAAACTTGATCTTTCATTCCTTTCAACCAAGGCGATTCATCATTTAATACTTTCACATTGACCATTTGAGAAATGTGTCTTCTGATGGCGTTGTGAGCCAACGTCGGAGAATTTTCATCCAAATCTTTGATTCTTCCGTAAGGCAACAATCCTGACTTTACCAACGCTTGGAAACCGTTACAAATTCCGATAATCATCCCGTCTCTGTCAAGCAATTCGTGAACGGCATTTTTCATCTTTTCGTTCTTCAAAACATTCACGATAAACTTAGCAGAACCATCTGGTTCGTCACCTGCAGAAAACCCTCCAGAGAATGCTAAAATTTGCGACTGTTTAATTTCTTCCACCCACGCATCGATGCTTTCGTCAAGCAACTGATGATTGATATTGATTAAAGGTAAACTGTTGACAATTGCGCCTTCTTTTGCAAAAGCATTCAACGTATCATACTCACAGTTTGTCCCTGGGAAAATCGGTGCAAAAACTTTTGGCTGAGCAATCCCGTGTTTCTTAATAATGATATTTCTTGGGTTGATTGAGTTCAGTTTTGAATCTAATTCAACCACGATTTTTTCTTTTTCAACCGTTGAGAAAAGATTTTCGAAAGTTTTTGTATTCGCTTCAAGTAATTTTTCGATTTCAAAATTCAAATTATTGATTTTCATAACATTTGAATTTTTTACTTCACCAATTAATTGAAGTTCAACAGAACTTAATTCTTCATTAGATTCGATGATTAAACTTCCGATATTTTTAGCTAATAAAACGTTCTCATCAGCAATATTTATTTCAGCTCCCAATCTGTTTCCGAAACTCATTTTTGCTAAAGCAACTGCAACTCCACCTTCTTTAATCGTCTTCACAGAAACCACTTTTCCAGCTTTGATATTTTCGAAAATAAGTTCGTAAACATCTTTCAACTTATCATAGTTTGGAAGTCCGTTTTCCTGTGGAATATGGTTGAAGAAATACAATTTATTTCCTGCCTGTTTAAATTCCGGAGAGATGATATTTTTCTTTTCTCCATTAGCACAAGCGAAAGAAATCAACGTTGGGGGAACATTCAAATCCTGGTATGTTCCACTCATTGAATCTTTGCCTCCAATCGCTGCTAAACCAAAATTGATTTGAGCATCATAAGCACCCAAAAGAGACGCCAAAGGTTTCCCCCACTTTTCTGGATTTTGTCCTAATTTTTCAAAATATTCCTGGAAACTGAATCTGATATTTTTATAATCGCCACCCATCGCAACGATCTTCGCAACACTTTCAACCACTGCATAAGAAGCTCCTAACAATGAGTTTTGCTTTGAAATTTCAGCATCAAATCCCCAACTTGCCAAAGAAACCGTTTCGATGTCTTTTGCTCCTAAAATTGGTAACGTCTGAACGCTTCCTTCCATCAAAGTCTGCTGATATTTTCCACCTAAAGGCATCGCAACCGTAGTAGCACCAATCGATGAATCGAACATTTCCAACAAACCTTTTTGAGAGGCAACATTTTTATCGCTTAATATTTTTAAGAAATTCTCTTCGTTAAAAGTCTGTGCCTCTTCTTTCAATTCATTAAGATGTGTAATCTTAACTTCTTGGCTTTTAGAACAACCGTTTGTATCCAAAAACGCTCTTGAAAGGTCAACAATTTTATCACCTTTCCAAAACATCTGCATTCTTCCAGAATCTGTTACTTTTGCAACTTCTACAGCCACAATGTTTTCAGCTTCACAGAATTTGATGAACTGTTCTTTATCTTTTGGTTCAACCACAACCGCCATTCTTTCCTGAGATTCAGAAATAGCAAGCTCGGTTCCGTTCAAACCTTCGTATTTTAAAGGTAAAACATCCAAGTTAACTTCCAAAGAATCAGCAATCTCACCGATTGCTACAGAAACTCCACCCGCTCCGAAATCATTCGATTTTTTAATCAATCTCGCTACTTCAGGATTTCTGAATAATCTCTGGATTTTACGTTCTTCAACCGCATTTCCTTTCTGAACTTCAGAACTCATCGTGTGGATTGAAGTTTCGTCCTGTTCTTTCGAACTTCCGCTTGCTCCACCAACTCCGTCACGACCTGTTGCACCCCCTAAAATAATGATAGAATCACCAGCTTGAGGCTTTTCACGTCTTACCCAATCCACAGGAACAGCTCCGGCAACGAAACCGACCTCCATTCTTTTTGCTTTGTAGCCTTCATCGTAGATTTCAGAAACCATTGTAGTCGCCAAACCGATTTGGTTACCGTAAGAAGAATATCCGTTCGCAGCTTGCTTTGTAATTGTTTTTTGAGGTAATTTTCCTGGTAATGTTTGGTCAACTGATTCTAAAACATCAGCAGCACCCGTCAATCTCATTGCCTGGAAAACAAAAGAACGTCCGGACAAAGGGTCTCTGATCGCGCCTCCTAAACATGTTGAAGCTCCACCAAAAGGTTCGATTTCTGTTGGGTGATTGTGCGTTTCGTTTTTGAATAATAAATACCAAGGTTCTTTTTTACCATCATATTCAGCTTCTATTTGGATGGTACAAGCGTTGATTTCGTCTGAAACCACCAAGTTATCAAGCTTTCCGGTTTTACTAAAATATCTTCCGCAAACGGTCGCCAAATCCATTAAAGAGATTGGTTTCAATTCGCGTCCTAAGAATTTTCTTTTTTCGATATAATCATTGAAAATAGTTTCCAATGTATGTTTAAACTGTCCTTCAAATTCAATATTTGACAATTCTGTTTCAAACGTTGTGTGACGACAGTGGTCGCTCCAATACGTATCTAAAACTTTAAGTTCAGTTTCCGTAGGGTTTCTCTTTTCTGTTTTAAAATATTCCTGAATGAATTTCAAATCATCCAATCCTAAAGCAAAACCGTGATCATTAAAGAATGCTTCAAGCTGAACATCATCAAAATTGATAAAACCTTCGTGAACAATCACTTTTGACGGTGTTTCTTCCGCAGGAATATTTAAAGTTGATAGATCTTTCTCCTGAGATTCTACTTTATTGATCAAAAGGTCTTTGATCTTAACCAAATCAGATTCAGAAACTCCTTCGAACTCGATAAGTTTACCGCTTCTTACTTTAGACTTCTCATTTTCAGTCAGTAAAGCAATACACTGTTGTGCAGAATCAGCACGCTGATCGTATTGTCCCGGTAAAAATTCTAATGCGAAATGAGTTCCTTGTGCAGGATTTTCTTCGATCAAAATATCAGTAACCGGATCTACGAAAGTGCTGTTTACCACTTTTTCGAATTCACCATCGTTTAATCCAAAAATATCGTAAACGTTATACACTTTTACGCTTTGGATAGACGGAACAACCGCTTTTACTTCATCAAAAATTTTTGGACTTTCTACATCGAAAATACCTCTTTTTTCTACGAAAATTCTTTTGTTATTAGACATTAGATGTCAGATATTTATTAGGTTTATTTTAATTTTTTAACTGAAATTTATTTTGGCAACCTCCATTTTGCAGCCCGACTTGAGTGGAGCTCTTTTGCCGCAACAAAGTGGAGGCAAAAAGCGGGAACGGAAGGCGGATAAAGCTGTCCAAAAAACATTTCAGTTTTCAAAACTTTGTCAAAGATTTTCAACTTTGACAAAGTGTAATGCAAAATATGCAGCCCAAAAAGACTGCATATCAATTTATACTTTAAGATCGGCTTCTAATCCTATCAAGTCTTTGTTAGCATCAATTATCGGCTGAACTTCATTTGCGATGAATTCTTCCGTCTGAATAGGTGCAAAACCAATGAAATTTTTAGGATCAAGAACTTCTTTTAATTTTGATTTGTCTAGCTTTAATGAATCGTCATTTAAGATCCTTTCGATAAGGTCGTTTTCTTTACCTTCTTCTTTCACTTTCTTAGACGCTTCCATAGAATGAACTCTGATTACTTCGTGGATTTCCTGACGGTCACCACCAGCTTTCACCTCTTCCATGATGATGTATTCTGTCGCCATAAAAGGAAGTTCTTCCATAATATGTTTGTTGATTCTGTTCGGATAAACTACGATTCCATTCATAATGTTATTCCAAATCAATAGGATCGCATCAACCGCTAAAAACGCCTGAGGAATAGTTAATCTCTTGTTTGCAGAATCATCCAAAGTTCTTTCGAACCATTGTGTTGAAGCAACCATTGCAGAGCTTGTCGTTAAAGACATTACGTATTTTGCCAACGCTCCGATCCTTTCGCTTCTCATTGGGTTACGTTTGTAAGCCATTGCAGATGAACCGATTTGGTTTTTCTCGAATGGTTCTTCTATTTCTTTCAAATTCTGAAGAAGACGTAGATCGTTTGTAAATTTATGTGCAGATTGAGCAATATTTCCTAATAAAGCCACAACTTTAGCATCAATTTTTCTGTCATAAGTTTGTCCGGAAACTCCGAAAACTTTTTCGAATCCGAATCTTTTTGACAATTCTTTATCTAAATGTTTTACTTTAGAATAATCACCATTGAAAAGCTCAAGGAAACTTGCAGCAGTTCCTGTTGTTCCTTTTACTCCTCTGAAACGTAGAGTTTCTAAGAAGAAATCCAATTCTTCAATATCAAGAACTAAACTTTGTAACCAAAGTGTTGCTCTTTTTCCAACAGTTGTTAGCTGAGCTGGTTGGAAGTGTGTAAATCCTAAAGTTGGTAAATCTTTGTATTGAATAGCAAAATCAGAAAGATTTTTCATCACGTTCACCAACTTTTTCTTTAAAATTAAAAGTCCGTCACGGATCTGAATTAAATCTGTATTGTCTCCTACAAACGCCGAAGTTGCTCCCAAGTGAATAATTCCTTTTGCAGAAGGCGCAACATCACCATAAGCGTGAACGTGAGCCATTACATCATGACGGAATTTTTTCTCATAAGCTGCAGCTGCATCATAATCGATGTTTTCTGCATTGGCTTTTAACTCAGCGATTTGCTCGTCTGTGATGTCAAGTCCAAGGTCTTTTTCGATTTCAGCAAGGGCGATCCAAAGCTTTCTCCAATTCTGGAATTTATTGTTATGAGAAAAGTTAAATAACATTTCTTCACTGGAGTAGCGCTCTTCCAATGGATTTTTGTAGGAATTCATTTCTTTACTTTTACTTTTTAGATATGCAAAAATAAGGATTTTCGGTGAGAGAGAAAAATTGTGATGTTGGTTTTAAATTTTGTTTACATCAAAGTTATTTTAATCGATTTAAAACTCATTTTCAGTTCAGATAAATTCCAAAAAACCAAGTCCAGACTATTAAAATAATCTGCATGGGAATTCTTTCTTTATACAAATAAACCATTCCGGGACCTGAATAATTTGCTTTAAAAATATTGACTTTCTTTCTTGACGAATCGATATTTGCAATAAATATTAACACAAAAAAGATGATCAACAAGATTGAAGTAATCTCACGAATTGAAGGAATCATTAAACCAATTGCTGCGGCAATCTCGATTACACCTGTAAAATAGACCCAAAACATTTTTGCCGGAATAAACTCAGGAATCATTAAAGCCATTCCTTTCTGGAATTTAAAATGGGCAAAGCCTGTGAATAGCATAAAAACTGCCATTCCGAGATTTCCTGAAAATAATAGATCCCAATTTCCCTGAAATATTTTTGTGCCCAGTAGCGCTAAAATGAATGTAATAAAAAGAATTGCCAGTAGTTTCATGATAATTGTTTTAGACTCCCACAGATATCACAGATTTCCACAGATGATTGAGAATATTTTTTAAAGTTAAATAAAAAAAGAGGTTTCCTGTAAAAACCTCTTGATAGATACTATTCGATTCATATTATTTTGATTCGGAAAGATCTTTCACGATCTGTAAACCTTTTGTAAAACCCTCATTCATGTGGTCTTTCCATTCGGTCTCGGCCTGAACTTCTGCCTGAAGTTTCACCGTTCCATCATCAAGCGAGATCAGGAAATACTTTTCGAAAGAACCGTTCCACTCCATCACTTCTTTGCTTTGAGTGTCTTCATTTCCGTCTTTATCAACCATTCCCAAATGTTTAAAAACGATCTGATCAGGTTTTTCCAGACTGTCGATTGTGGAAACCATTCCTTCGCCTTCGGTATTTGTAAAATAGGTCTTTCCGCCAACTTTCCAATCCGATCTCATCAATGAAATTGATTTAGGATTGAAAAATTTTGTCCATTCACTATACGTTTCTGGGGTCCACAAAACGTCCCATATTTTTTGTTTTGGGGCATCAATAATGATATTGTATGATAAGTTTTCCATAATAATGATTTTTTTTGGGTATAATTTTGGTAAAAAACAATGGTGTCTTTCTAATAAATCAAAGCTGATTTTCAGCCAAATTTTTCACATTCTGAAGTGCTGCAGGTAATTTTTCTTCAAAAAAGTCCTTGAATTCTGGTGAAGATTTAATGGTGGCTTTTAATATTGTTTCCTCTTCAGTTTCCTCTAATGTATAAGTTTCCGTGGCATCACCCCAATCTTGTGGAACTTCTATACCATCGTAAATTTCCCCTAAATGTAGAAAAGTCATCTCTTTATTGGGATCATTTTTTAAAACACGGCTGTACATTCCGTTGTTATTGGGATCAAAAAATTTAATAATACTGTCTTCATCCCAAGTTCCTACATAAAAAGAGCCTTTCGTGAACGCTGAGATCCATTGTCTATAATGCATGTCGTCCCAAAGAACCGTCCATATTTTTTCTGGAGTTGCGTTGATCTTTATTTCAAATTCTAAAATTTCCATAATTTAATTTTTAGGTTTAAGTAAAATTATTTATCCACCTACAAAATCTCCGCCATTGATGTGAATGATTTCACCCGTGATAAAACTGGAATCTTCCGAAGCCAGAAAAACATATGCAGGTGCAACTTCTGAAGGTTGGCCGGCTCTTTTTAAAGGTGTATCTTTTCCGAAAGAAGCAATATCGTCAAAAGTTTCTTTCACTAACGGAGTCCAGATCGGACCGGGAGCAACACCGTTAACCAAAATTTTCTGCTCTGCAAGATTTGTCGCCAGAGAACGAACGAATGTTGCAATTGCGCCTTTTGTTGACGAATAATCTATGAGATGATCGCTGCCACGATAAGCAGTTACCGAAGTGGTACAAATTATTCGCCCGCCTTTATTCATTAATTTCAAACAATCTCTTGTAAATGAAATCATTGAAATGATATTGACATTGAATGTTTCGTTAATCTGATCATCTGAAATTTTTTCGACATCGCTTTTTGGAAACTGAATTCCAGCATTATTAACCAAAATATCAATGGTTTTCCATTCTTTAGCAATCTTTTCTAAAGAATTTTTTCTAAATGCTTTTTTAGAAATATCCCCTTTTAGAAGAATACATTTCTGTCCTTCTTTTTCAACTAGTTTCTTGGTTTCTTTAGCTTCTTTTACACTTTCTTTATAAATAACAGCAACATCGGCTCCTTCTCTTGCAAAATGCACCGCTACAGCTTGTCCTATTCCGCTGTCGCCACCTGAGATGATTGCTTTTTTATTAAGTAGTTTTTTACTTCCTAAATAATTTTGTCTGATAATTTCAGGATACAAACCTTCTTTAGGTACTTTGGAAAGTGATTTTGACTTGTTCTGTGTCTTCATAAGCAAATCTTTTTATGAATATCATCAAACAGCAAGCCGAAGAGGAAAAGGTTAGTTGTTGGAAGCTGGATGTTGGAAGTTATTTCAGTCTTTATATTACTTCCAGCCTCCAACATCAAACTTCCAGCTTAATTGCCTAAAAATTATAAGATTCTTCTAAATCCCGAATCACAATTTTCTGCATTTTCATCATTGCCTGTACTACTTTTTGCGCTTTCAGCTGATCAGAGTCGCTCATCAATTCGATTAATCTTTTAGGTACAATTTGCCAGCTCATTCCGAATTTATCTTTCAGCCAACCACACATACTTTCTCTTCCGCCATCTGCAGTTAACGAATTCCAAAAATGATCTGTTTCTTCCTGATTTTCTGTCATAATAACCATTGAAATCCCCTCATTAAAATCGAATTTATGATCGTAAGAATTATCCATGCAGAATAAAGAATAGCCATTAATCTGGAAATGGGCGTGCTGTACATTTTCCGGAACTTCGTGGTTTTCATCTCCTACTCCGTCTCCGTATTTCAGAACGCTTTCTATTTTTGAATTAGGAAAAACTTCTGTGTACAATTTCATAGCTTCCATTGCCTTTCCGTTATTTTGATGAATAAACATTAAAGTCGGAATAATTCTTTGCTCACTTTTCTTTTCACCTAAATATAATTGCCATGTTACGCCAAATTTATCCCTAATCCAACCGTATTTTTTACTCCAAGGATAAGAATCTAATGCCATCAAAACAATCCCTCCATCTTCTAATTGATCCCAATATTTCTGAACCTCTTCCTCAGTTTCGCACATCACCATCAATGAAACGGAAGCATTTTTTTCAAAATGTGGACCTCCATTTAAAAGCATTAATTTTTGTCCGAAAAGTTCTATATTCAATACCATCGGAGTATCTGCTGTAATTTTTCCGTCGAATATTTTGCAGTAAAATTCAGCTGATTCTTTTGCATCCCCATCATACCAAAGACATGGGAAAATATTGTTATTCATAATTTTGATTTATTCTTGTTGATTTTATATAACACTTTGTCAAAGATTTAAACTTTGACAAAGTGTTTAATTTTTAAAAGAAAAATTATTTTCTTTCATATAGTTTTTAAGCTTCGAAATCGTATTTTTTCCGAAACCATGAAATTTCATTACTTCTTTTTCAGAATAATCTGACAGTTTTGTGAGAGAATCTATTTGTTTTTTTTCCAGCGCTCTTCTTGCAGGCATTGCTATAATACCCTGCAAAAATTTGTTTTCCACAACATAATTCTCAGTATAAATAGGCTTTAAGCATCTTGCCATTATTACTAAATTGATCATGATTACAGCTTTAAAGTTTAATGGTTTTCTACATATTTATGAAAATTATTAAGAATCGCATACCAACCTTCACGCTGCATCTCAACTGAATTTTGTTTTTCAGGATCAAAAATTTCGGTCACTTTGGTTGTTTTCTCGTCTATTTTCTCAAAAATCACTTCTACTTCTCTTCCGTCTTCAATGTGATATTTTATTCTTTCATTCGGAACTACTTCGTCATAAACTCCTATAAAATCAAAGCCGAAACTTCCGTCTTTTGCTTCCATTCTATTATTGAATTTTCCACCTACTTTCAGATCGTTTTCAGAACTTGGGCAAAACCAGCTTTCATGAGCGAAATTCCATTTGGTAATATGTTTTGGAGCATTAAAATAATCCCAAACTTTTTCCACGGACGCCAAGATTGTAATGTCAATTTTAACTTTATCCATTTAATATTTTGTTTTTTAATGTGTAAAAAGAAGGGTAAACTCAACATCTACCCTTTCATTAATTAAATATAAAACTATTTTGTGTATTCTTCGTTATAATTGATCATCCAATGAACACCGAACTTATCCTGAAAACTTCCGAAATAATCACCCCAAAACTGGTCTTCAAGTGGCATTTCGATATTTCCACCTTCAGAAAGTCCCTTGAAAATTCTATCTGCGTCTTCTTTGGAATCCGGGAAAACAGAAACATAATTATTGTTTCCAACGGTTAAGTTTTGTCCGAATGACGGCACAATGTCTGAAGCCATCAAAAGGTCACCCCCAATAGGAAGCGCAATGTGCATCACTCTGTTTTTTTCTTCGTCTGATAAATTTTCAGTTCCGGGAGCGTTACCCATTTTGTGGATCTCTCCAACGAATTCTCCGCCGAAAACAGATTTGTAAAATGTAAATGCTTTTTCTGCTGTACCATCAAAATTCAGGTACGGATTTAATTTTGCCATGATTTTTATTTTTTAAAAGTTAGTTTTTTTTAAACACGAATTTCGCTAATGGTTTTCACGAATAAAACAATTAAATTTATCGTGAAATTTGTGTAAATATTTGTGTCATTTGTGTTTATCTAAACGCAAAGAGCACAAAGATTTTCTTTAAAGTATTTGAAAACATTTTTCGTTCGTAAAGGCGTCCTACTCAGCAAAGAAAATAAGTTATATTTTCATTCAATTTGTCATTCTGAACGAAAAAGAATCTGTTTGAAATATACTCAAATCTACATTTGATTTTAATACTTCATATTCTCATCAAAGTCGTATTTCATTCCTTCGTAATTGAGAATTCTACGCATCAATCCGATTTGTCCGCAGAGATAATCTTCACGACCGATGCACATTCCAACGAAATTAAGCACGTTTTCAGGGAAAAATTCGATATTCATTCCCATTGGAAAAGCTTTTGCTAAATCTTCGTCTGAAGCTTCCAATAATTTCTGATAAACAAGAGGTGAAATTTTATGAAAAGAATCTTTCAATTGCTGTAAAGATGGATATTCTAAGTTTTCGTCTAAGGCTTTTCCCTGAAAGAAAAAATCTTTAAATTCAAATTCTTCATTTAAACCGAGTACGCTTCCCATTGCATAACGCATATCGAGAAAATTTCCAACCATCCAAACGATGTGGTTTGTTCTGCCTTCAATTCTTTTTAAAGCATCTTCTTCTGAAATTCCATCAAGAACCATCAGAAAACTCTGACTGTGTCCTCGAAATGCAGGAATTATAATTTCTAATTTTGATGATTTTGGTGTATCCATAATTTTGATTTTTTTCACCCACGGATTTCTCAGATTTTCACGGATAATTGTGAATATTTGAAGACCATTTGTGGGTTTATTATTATTTTTTATAGCAAATTTTTCACTTTATAAATCTGCGGTATTAGCTAAATCTGCGAGAGCCTCAATTACTCAGTAGGTATTTGTGACATATCTGCAAAAGTGACATTCCAACCATGTCCATTGATGTCCCAAAAAGAATTTTGATACATCCATCCGTAATCCTGTGGTTCTTCATGTTGATAAGCTCCATTCGCTACAGCAGCATTTACAACCTGATCAACTTCTTCACGGCTGTTTAAACCGATTGCAACCAAGACTTGTGTAGTATCGCCATTCGGAACCGGTCTTTCTGAAAAAGTCTGAAAATATTCTTCCGTTAAAAACATCACATAGATAGTATCGCTCATCACCACACAAACTGCCTTATCGTCTGAAAACTGTTCGTTGATGGAGAATCCTACTTTAGTCCAAAACTCTTTTGTTTTCTGAATATCTTTCACCGGAAGATTCACGTAAATTTGATTGACTTTCATTTTTTCAATTTTTTTTAGGTTAAATATGAAGATTTAAAAATCCGCAGGAAGCTGGGACATATCTGAAAAAAGTACTTCCCATTGATGACCGTCTAAATCTGAAAAAGTTTTCTGATACATCCAGCCATAATCTCTTGGTTCACTGTATTTCGAACCTCCATTTTCTGTAGCAGTTTTCACCATTTCATCTACTTCTTCACGACTGTTTACGCCAATTGCAAGAAGCGTTTGAGTGGTATCTCCTTTTGCAACGGGTCTGTCTGTAAAAGTTTGGAAAAACTCTTCTTTTAAAAACATGGTGTAAATATGATCTTGCTTCATTATTACACAGATTGCTTTTTCATCGGAAAATTGTTCGTTGATCGAAAAACCTAGTTTAGTCCAGAATTCTCTCGTTTTCTGAACATCTTTTACGGGAAGGTTGACGTAAATTTGATTGATTTCCATTTTGTAATTTTTGATGTTAAACTTTTAACCAAAATTACCAAGTCATTGCGAAAATCAACTTGCCATAAGACAAGATTTAATTTTTCTTCGGATGAGATACTATTTCTTTGCGGATTCTGCTTAATGAAGTGTCTGTAATTCCCAGATAAGAAGCAATTTGTTTTAAAGGTGCAAATTGTATCACCTGAGATTTTTGTTCTAAAAGATGAAGGTAACGTTTGGTTGCAGAAAGTGTAAACATCTCTACAGACCGCTGTTTGTATAAAAAAAGCTGTTGAGACATCCAGGCTCTTCCCCATTCTCTAAGGTTCGGGATTTTATGAAAAAGCTCCTGGAAAACATCAAAATCAAGCTTCCAACATTCGCAATCTGTAATGCAGACCATATTTTCCTGAGTGGGAATTCTTTGAAACAGAGAAGAAACATCGATGATAATTTCGTTTTCTGTAAAAAAATTTGTTGTCACATCATTTCCGTTAAAATCATTAACAAAAGAACGCGCCAAACCTTTTTCTAAAATATAATATTCATTGGCCATTTTGCCTTCCTGAAGAATAGCTTCTCCTTTTTGGAAAACTACTTTTTCGTGCGCCTGAATAATTTCATCAAGTTCTTCTTGAAAGAAAAAAGGAAAATCACGATAAACTTCGAAGGCTTTGCTGGTCATCCAATTAATATTTTGAGATTTTAAAATTAAAATTTTTATTGGAATTAAAAGTGAAATATTTTGTATAAATTATCATTTAGTTCTTTTGTCTTGAAATCGAAGATTCGACGAAGTCAAACAAAAGAACCAAAAATTCAAGACGGGAAACTCCGACTAAAATTTTCAAAACTCGCACGAATCAATATTTTTTATTTTTTTCAAATTTATCAACGTGCTCAAACAATGGGAATTTTTTAACGGATTAAATTATAATTTTATTAACGTCTCCGTTTCCTAAGTCAAAAATTTAAAACAAAGAAAGCTGAATTGGTTTAGGTTTTGAAGGTTTTTCAGCATCGCCGAATACTGTTTTCCCACCAAATCTCCATGAATTTTGGCGTTCTTCCTCAATGACTTCATTAATATCAAAATCCGGAGTGAAATTTTTCTCAGCTTCTGAAATAATCGTGTGAAGTTTATTAATGGATTGTAACTTATCAGAGTTTCCCAATTTAGATTTTTCAATTCCTTTTTGGAGAATATTGATGGTTTCATCATAAACATTAATAGGAACAGGAAACGGATGACCGTCTTTTCCGCCGTGTGCAAAAGAAAATCTCGCAGGATCTCTGAATCTTGAAGGAGCACCATGGATAACTTCACTTACCAAAGCAAGACTCTGTAAAGTTCGTGGCCCTACTCCTTTTAACAACAATAATTCTTCAAAATTTTCAGGCTGATTTTCTCTGGTCATGTACAAAAGCGTTCCGAGTTTTTTTAAATCAACATCTGAAGCACGAACATCATGATGAGCCGGCAAAATTAAATTGGCAAAATCCTGCATGATCTTTTCAGAATTCGTATGAGAAATTTCTAAAATTCCTTTGCGGTTTTCCTGTGCTTCATTTGCTGTAAGATTTAGAATATTTCCACGGTTGACTCCCTGAATTCCTTTATGAGGTTCATCTACAAAAGATTTCATATTTTCAGAATGCCAATGGTAGCGGCGCGCTGTACCATCAGAATCATTCATTCCCTGTTGTACAACTGCCCAATTTCCTTCGTCTGACAAAATAAAATTGTGAAGATATAACTGATAACCATCCTGAATCGCAGTATTATCAACTTTTGCTGAAAGTTTACTCGCACGAACTAACTCGTTTCCATCTAATCCGGTTTTATCTGCGATGAGAAGAAGTTCGTTTGGTGTCTCTTTGGAAAGCTTTCCTTTTCCGCCACAAATATAAATTCCGAGCTCTTTGGAATTTTGGTTGATGCTGCGTTTTAAAGCTCCCATTACCGAAGTTGTAATTCCTGAAGAATGCCAATCCATTCCCATCACTGCACCAAAACTTTGAAACCAAAAAGGATCTGCCAACCTTCGGAGAACTTCATTTTTCCCGTAGTCTGCAAGCATTACTTCAACAATAGAAAGCCCAAGTACAGCCATTCTTTCGTAGAGCCAAGGCGGTACTTTTCCGTAGTGAAGTGGTAAAGTTGCGGTTCCGGAACGTTTCATTTGTTATG
>NZ_JAPDKN010000024.1 GCF_026163565.1 Chryseobacterium sp. YIM B08800 | reverse complement strand
TGCAAGCATTACTTCAACAATAGAAAGCCCAAGTACAGCCATTCTTTCGTAGAGCCAAGGCGGTACTTTTCCGTAGTGAAGTGGTAAAGTTGCGGTTCCGGAACGTTTCATTTGTTATGGTTGATAGTTGATAGTTGATAGTTGATAGTTGATAGTTGATAGTTGATAGTTGATAGTTGATAGGCAAAATTAAAGCCTTACAATTGAAATACATAAGGCTTTAACATTTTTATGTTTTAACGAAAAGATTTTTAATTTACTAAAATGATTCGAATCATATTAAAATCTATTGATGTGAAAGAATATTAATTAACTTTCCGAACGGGTCTATCACAAAGAATCTTCGAACACCCCAATCTTCATTGGTCAATTTGTAAGTAATTTCAAATCCTGAATTTTTCATTTTATCATAAACTTCATTTACATTATCAACTTCAATAGAAAAATCGGGAACTTCGGTGTTGTTTCCACCTTGAGTTGCAAAACTTATCTGAACTTTTACTTTTTCGTCATTACCAAAAGTTTTGATCCAGCCGTGGTTCATCAATGTTTCGAGACCCAAAATATCATGATAAAATACATCAGCTTTCGATAAATCTTCAGTTTTTATATTGGCTACGATTCTCTTTACCATTTCATTAAAATTTAAGTTTAAAATTAACAAAAAAGCCTTGTAAAAATAATTCTACAAGGCAATATTTATTATTAATTTGAACTTTAATGCTTCACAATTTCCTTTACGATTCCGCCCTGAGGTTCTCTTACGGTTTGCGTGAAAATAAATGCTTTCGGATCGATTGAACGAACGATATTCTGTAGTTTTCGAACTTCCAGCCTGGTTACGATGGTAAAAATAATATCGGCATCGGCACTTTGCTCAAAAGATTCTTTCATAAAACCTCTTTCTCCTCTGTAAACGGTAATTCCTTTATTCATCGTTAAAACCAAAGCTTTTTTAATTTCTTCACTGTTTCCTGAAACAATAGTAACTCCGGTATAGGCTTCAATTCCTTCAATCACATATTTGGTAATTTGGCTTGCTACGAGATACGTCATAATTGCATACAAAGCGGTTTCAAATTTAAGAAAAACGGTTGCGATTATAAAGATAATCACATTCATTCCTAAAATAATTTCGGTAATGCTAAAACTGCTTTTTTTGAATGTTAATAAGGCTAAAACTTCCATTCCGTCGAAAGTTCCGCCACCTCGCATAGATAAACCGATTCCAATTCCCATGAAAAATCCTCCAAACACAGCGACCAATAATTTGTCATGGGTCACTTCCGGAAAAGGAACAAAAAAAATGGTGATGATGATTAGTAAAATCGTTAAAAAACTTCTGATCGCAAAGTGTTTTCCGATTTGGAAATATGCCAGAATGATAAATGGTAAGTTTAAAACCAATAGAACGACTCCGAGATTCCAATGGTAAACTTCGTGAAGTAAAAGTGAAACACCGGTAACACCACCATCTAAAAAGTGATTAGGAACCAGAAAAGATTTTAAAGCAAAACTCGCTGAAATAACGCCTAAAACAAGATAAATAATATCTGAAAGAGTAAACAGCGGGCCATGTTTAGTTGAAGAACTCATAAAATGATTAGTCGTTTTTTAGTTTTGTTTTAATAATATTCAGGTTATCCTGTTTTTTTTGATTTCTGCTGTTGATGGCTGTTTCTGTGAAATAATGATGACTTTCAAGGAATTTTTCCTGCAAAAGATTCCAGTCGCGCTCGGAATTGACAATTCCAAACATCGAAAGTTCTTCAAATAATTTGTCACCAATTACAAAAAAATCATCTCTTCCCAAATAATCTAAATCTGCATCTGCCAAAATTTGTTCTAAATGATTGTGTGGCGTCTGCGGAATTTTTGTCGCCATTATCATTCCTTTTATTTTCTCGGTCTGCAATTCTGAATAGCCGTAATCAGAAAGATATTCTTCAGCAATTTCGCACGATTTTTCTTCGTGATTTTTTGATCCAAATAAAAATCCGGTATCATGAAATAACGCTGCTGTTTTTAACAACAACAGGTCTTCATCATTCACGTTTTCAGATTTTGCAATTTTTTCTACAGAATCAATTACATCTTTTACGTGCATCACGCTGTGATAAGAAAGGTGCTCCGGAAGATTTTCCTTGAGTCTTTTTAATATGAGTTTATTTAATTTTTCGTATTCCATATTTAAAATAGAAAATGTTTTTTAATTTGTTTCAATGCTGCTTTTAACGCAGAGTTCGCAAATATTTTTTTTTAATTACTAACTGTTTTTAAGTTCGCAAAGGCTTTCTACTAAGCAAAGACAGCAAAATTTTCATTAATAAGTGTCACTTTTATAATTTAATTAAACCTTATATTTTTCACCACAAAAGCTTTTATACTTACGTTTATAAAAGTTTTAATTAATACCCTTTAAAGCTCACATAATTTTTTTGAAAATCTTTGATTTTCTCTTATGTGTTCTAAAATATTTTCAAGTATTATTTATAATCTTAAATGACTCGTGTGTTTAAAAAAGTTTAAAACTTTTATGCCTTTTATGGTTAATCTTTTTTAGTTTCCAGCGCAAAATACATATCCATATCGCCTTTTCCTTTGGTGTGAATTTTACCTCTGTATTCACAAATTATTTTTTCTTTCACCAATTGATAGGTTGATTCTGAAATATTTATTTTTCCTTTTTCGCTATTCTGCTCCATTCTTGCGGCTGTATTTACAGTGTCACCCCAAATATCGTAAGCGAATTTTTTTACCCCGACAATCCCGGCAATTAAAGAACCTGAATTAATCCCGATTCTGATATCTAAAACATCAGGATGAGTTTTCTTTCTTTCTTCAATAAAATCAATAATATCCAAAGCTACCAAAACTGTTTGATAAGCGTGACATTCATTTTTCATAGGTAAACCGCAAACCGCCAAATAGGCGTCTCCGATGGTTTTTATTTTCTCTAAACCATGTTTTTCCATGATCATATCGAAAGCGGTAAAACATTCGTTCAGCTCAACCAACATTTTTTCGGCGCCCATTTTCTCTGAACTCTGGGTAAAATTAACAAAATCGGTAAATAAAACAGTGACTTCGTCATAATATTTGGCTTCAGAGCTTCCGTTTTCTTTTAATTCTTCGGCGACTTCATGTGGCAGAATATTGAGAAGTAAATTCTCTGTTTTTTGCTTTTCTTTTTGTAACTCAAACGTACGTTCGTCGACCTGTTTTTCAAGCAAATCATTCTGATTCTGAAGAATTTGTTGTTTTTCCTGTTCCTGTTTTAAATTAATATCAGAAAGTCTGTTTACTTCATCCAATTGTTTTACCAAACTTAAATTGGTTGATGCAAATTGCCAACCTAAATAAGCAGAGATCGAAATTGGAAAACTTATGAAAATAAATCCTAAAACATATCCCATGAAATCATCTCCGAAAATATTTCCTAAATCAATTGTATTCAGTTTATTTAAAAACATGAAAACGATAGACATCACAATAAAAAGAAAGAATACCAAAACTCCTCCACCCACAATGAAAGCAGATTTTTCTCTTCTTATCATTGCTCTTACAATCAAATAAAAAGATTCGAAAGCAACAAAACAAAGGTAAAAAAAGGCAAAACTAGCCGCAGAAGCTGCGCTGAAATAATAGAGAATAAAAATACAAGCTGAAATAATCAACATTACTTTTAGTCTTTTTTTGGTTCTTCCAAATAATGTATTGACAAATCCTGTAAGAGAAGTACCGAATGCCATTACCGAAAGAAATGCAAAAAACGTATAAGAGTCGATATCTAAAGGATTTCTTATTTCTGAAAAGAGCAAAACCATATAGCTCATCAAAGAAATCGAAAAATTGTACGTAGAAAAATACAGATTATAAATTGCTTTTCTGTAAAAAATAAATAACAAAAGATGAATAAATCCTAATGCACCAAATATTCCGCAAATTAGCATGGTGTAAAAATTGAAATACTGCACTTCTTCAGTTTTGTCTCTGATAAATTCGTTAGCAGAAGCAAGTTCAACGCCGATTGCAAAAGGTACCAAAGTAATGGTCTTCTTTTTGCCTGCAGCAATCGGTAAAAATCTTATCGCTAAAACATTTACTTTCGTATTGTCTAAAGTAAACAATTCTGGTATTCTGTTTTTAATCCTGAATTCTCTTGATTTTTCGTCTCCGATTTTGCCAATACTTTCAATCTTTTTACCGTTTAGATAAATTTCGGAAGCACCGAGTTGCTGAATTTTAAAACATAAAGATTTATTGACCGATGCAGAATCTATCTTAAAATAGTATCGAACCCAATAAATCTGATCTTTTTTAGCACCTTTTTTAGAGGCATAATTCATAGGATTCCATGAATAGACTTTTCTAGAATTAAAATTGACATGTTTCCATGAAGAATCATCAAATTGTGGCGAAGCAAAAGCAGGATTATCACCAGCAAAAAATTTACTATCTTCATCAATAGATACGCCGTTTTTGATTTCTTTTTCAGTAAAAACTCTAGGTTTTTCAAAAGAATTCTGTGCAAAACATAAATTTTGCAATCCGATGAACAAGAAAAATATAAATGTAAGGAGTAGATTCTTTTTCACTCTGATAAAATTAAGTTTGATTAACAAAATACATGTCCATAGCTCCTTTCCCTTTAGTTTCAATTTTTCCTCGATACTCAAAAGTAAAGTCTTCTTTTATTAATTGATAGGTTGCTTCGGAAATATTTACTCTTCCCGATGAACTGTTCTGCTCCATTCTGGCCGCCGTATTTACCGTGTCTCCCCAAATATCATAGGCAAATTTTTTCACTCCCACGATTCCCGCAATCACCGGTCCGGAATGAATTCCGATTCTGATATTTAAAGCATTCGGGTTTTCTTTTTTTCTTTGCTGAATATAAGAAAGAATTTCCAAACTTGCATTCACTGCATTTTTTGCATGTTGGTCGTTAGAAACCGGTAATCCGCTCACCGCCAAATAGGCATCACCAATGGTTTTTATCTTTTCTAAATTGTATTTCTCCATGATTCTGTCGAATTCGGTGAAGCAAATATTGAGCTCATTCAAAACTTCCTGCACGCCAATTCTTTCAGAATTTGCTGTAAAATTTACAAAATCTGTGAACAAAACCGAAACCTCATCAAAATGTTTGGCGTTGGTTTTTCCTTTTTCTTTTAATTCTTCAGCAACTTCATACGGAAGAATATTGAGCAGCAAATCATCTGATTTTTGTTTTTCTTCAGCAATTTTTTTGTTGTCTTTACGCTTCTGATTATAGGAAAATCCAGCAAAACCTAATAACAGCAAAGATAAACCTGCTCCAATTGCCCACATATTTTTTTGAGTTTTAGAACTTTCTAAATCTGCTTTTGCAATGGCATCTTTTTTCTCCTGATTGATCTTGGCTATATTTTTTTCCTGTTTGTACTTTAAAGTGACTGCTTTTTGCTCTTCCTCAAATTTAATCTGAATTTCTTTTCGTTTTAAATCTTCCTCAAGCGCCAATCTTTTTCTTTCTTCTTCCGTTTTTGCAGCCGCTTGTTTTTTTTCGTATTCAAAACGAAGTGCCTTTAATTCTATTTCTTTCTGAAGCTGAATTCTTTTGGTTTCTTCTTCAAGTTTTATACGGGTTCTTTCGTTGGCAACTTCTGTCTCAGATTGTACAGAAGAAAGCGCCTTCATTTTGTCGATTCCGTACGTTTCTTCTTTCTTATCATACATCTTTTTTAAGTATGAATAAGATTCGTTGTAATCACCCAGAAAAGCATAAGCCTGATGCAAAACTTCATAATTTTGTATGAAAACTTCAGGTGAAACATAGGTTTTTAGATTTGTAAAGTATGTAAGGCTTTTTTCCTGCTTATCAACCAGATTTTTAAGTTCGGAAAGTTTTGACGGATTATTTTTCAAAACAAGGCTATCTGCCATTATTTTTTTTAACCCAATATTACTATGATGATTTTTGTAATATTCATAAAGAGGATCACTTTCAGAGCTTAATGAAACCCCTTTGGTTGATAGATCTAAAGCTTTAGAAAAATCTTTTTCTTTAGAATAAATATCAGACAAATAATAGTAAACCATTGCCAAACCTGCGTTTTGATTCTGAGACTCATAATAATCTTTGGCTTCCTGTAAGTATTTTTTTGCTAAATTTAATTGGTTTGTTTCAGAATAAATATTAGAAAGAAAAACCTTACCTTCAGCAATCTGAGCATTATTTCCATTTTTTTTAGAGATCTCAAAAGCTTTTTCGAAATATTCAGCTGATTTTTTAAAATCTCTGCTTATCATGAAAAAAGTTCCTGCATTTCTATAAGCTACATATAAATTTTCAGGATAGTTTTTTTTAACAAAATCAATATAGGTATTCAGAGAAGTATATCCGTCGGCTAAATTCTGTTTAATAAAATTATTAGCAAAAAGTCCTTGATAAGACTCCATGACAATTCTTTTATCAATTTTTTTTCCTTGTCTGTAATATTTTAAAACCTCATTATAATAATCTGCAGAAATATCGTTCTTTACATTTACTGCGCTTACTCTTGCCATCAAAAAGTTAAGCAGCGCTCTCTTTTCGTAATTTTCAGTTTTGTGAAGATATTTTTCGGCTTCTAATAAATACTTTTCGCCATTAATTAAATCATTTTTCTGTAAAAACAGATTTCCTATAAACAAATTTGTTCTTCCAAGATATTCTACGTCATTAAACATAGTATAAATAGGAAGCGACATTTTAGAATACGAAATAGCACTATCTATTTTTCTTTCCTGAGAATACATACTACCTATATCGTCAATAATCTTTAGCTTCTCTTTTTCAGACTTGGCAGTTGCAAGTTTTTTTTTCAGGTTAACAATCTCTTTAGATTCCTGCGCTTTAAAGACTGCGTTCCCATAAAAGAGAAAACAGATAATTGCAAAAGAGGTAAATTTATTCTTCAATGGCTGGTTATTGCGTTGATGCACAAAAATAAAAAAATCATTCTATTAAATAACAGAATGATTCAAATTGATGAGAAATATTTTAATTTATTTCAAAGAAGCGATAGCGGCTTCATAATTAGGTTCTTGCCCGATTTCAGGAACTTGCTCAGTATAGATCACTTTAGCTTTTTCATCCAAAACAACCACAGCTCTGCTCAAAAGTCCTTTTAATGGAGAATCAGAAAGCGTTACACCATAATCTTCCCCGAAATTTCCTCTGAAATCTGATAACGTTTCTACATTATTTAAACCTTCAGCCGCACAAAATCTTGATAATGCAAAAGGCAAATCTCTTGAAACATTAATCACAACTGTATTATCAAGGTTTGAAGCTTCTTCGTTGAATTTTCTAGCAGAAGCAGCACAAATTCCTGTATCGATACTTGGGAAGATATTCAAAACCACTCTTTTCCCGGTGTAATCTGCAAGATTTTTTTCAGATAAATCCGAAGATACCATTGTAAATTCCTGAGCTTCTCTTCCAACTTCCGGAAGGTTTCCGATTGTATTGATTGGGTTTCCTTTAAATGTAATTATAGACATAGTTTATTGATTTAAATTTTCATCAAATTTATTTAAATTCTCGATGATTTTGTTTGAAATAAAGGTTAAATAATTCTTAAAGTGGAAAATCTCATTGACTATTAAAGCGAAAAAAATTAAAATTTAACTAAATTTGTGAAACTAAAAATTTAAATAATAAATAACAGTATAATGTCAGACAAATCAAAAATCTATTACACCCTTACGGACGAAGCTCCAATGTTGGCAACACACTCGTTTTTACCGATTGTAAAAGCTTTTACAAAATCAGCAAACATTGAAATCGCAGTTCCGGATATTTCTTTGGCAGGAAGAATTTTAGCCAACTTTCCAGAATTTTTGAAAGATGATCAGAAAACCGTTGACGCTTTAGCTCAATTAGGAGAATTGGCAACTCAACCGGATGCAAACATTATCAAATTACCAAATATTTCAGCTTCCGCTCCTCAATTAGATGCTGCTATTGCTGAATTGCAAGCTAAAGGTTTCGCAGTTCCAAACTATCCTGCAGAGCCTAAAAATGACGAGGAAAAAGCAATTAAAGCTAAGTATGCTAAAGTTTTAGGAAGTGCTGTAAACCCTGTATTAAGAGAAGGAAATTCTGACAGACGTGCTCCAAAAGCAGTTAAAAATTACGCAAAAGCAAACCCTCACAGAATGGGTAACTGGGCTTCAGACAGCAAAACTGATGTTGCTCACATGAATAGCGGAGATTTCTACGGAACTGAAACTTCTACTACTCTAGAAAATGCTACAAAATATAAGATTGTTTTCAAAGGAAATGATGGTGCTGAAACTTTATTAAAAGATTTCGCAGGTCTTCAGGCTGGAGAAGTGATCGATTCTTCTGTAATGAATTTAAATTCTTTGAAATCTTTCGTACAGGAAGCTATCGAAGAAGCTAAAAACAGAAACGTACTTCTTTCTGCTCACCTGAAAGCGACGATGATGAAAATCTCAGATCCAATTGTATTTGGAGCTATCGTTGAGACTTTCTTTAAAGATGTTTTCACTAAATATGCTGAAACATTTAGATCTTTAGATGTAAACCCAAACAACGGTCTTGCTGATCTTTTCGATAAAATAAAAGGAAATACTCAGGAAGCTGATATTAAAGCTGATATTGAAACTGCTTTAGCAGACGGACCAAGAGTGGCAATGGTAAATTCTGACAAAGGAATTACGAATTTCCACGTTCCTTCTGATATTATCGTTGATGCTTCTATGGCTGCTTTGGTAAGAGGCGGAGGAAAAATGTGGAACAAAGACGGAAACGAAGAAGATACAGTTTGTATCATTCCAGACCGTTCTTATGCAGGTTTTTATCAATCAGTTATTGATGATATGAAAGCGCACGGAAAATTAGACCCTACTACAATGGGTTCTGTTCCTAACGTAGGTTTGATGGCTCAAAAAGCTGAAGAATATGGTTCTCACGATAAAACTTTCCAGGCTTCTGCTGAAGGAACAGTTGAAGTTCAGGACGAAAACGGAAACGTTCTTCTTTCTCAAAAAGTTGAAGCGGGTGATATCTTCAGAATGTGTCAGACTAAAGATGCTCCGATCCAAGACTGGGTAAAATTAGCGGTAAACAGAGCAAGACTTTCTGATACTCCTGCTATTTTCTGGTTAGATAAAGGAAGAGCTCACGACAGAGAAATGATCAAAAAAGTTGAAAAATATTTAGCTGATCACGATACAAACGGACTTGACATTAAAATTCTTGATGTAAAAGATGCAATGACGGAAACGTTGAAGAGAGCAAGAGAAGGAAAAGATACTATTTCTGTTTCAGGAAACGTATTGAGAGATTATTTAACTGACCTTTTCCCAATTCTTGAGCTTGGAACTTCTGCAAAGATGCTTTCTATCGTTCCATTGATGAACGGTGGTGGTTTATTTGAAACAGGTGCTGGAGGTTCTGCTCCAAAACACGTTGAGCAATTCTTGGAAGAAGGTTATTTAAGATGGGATTCTTTAGGTGAATTCTTAGCTTTACAGGCTTCTTTAGAGCATTTAGCACAAACTCAAGGAAATACAAAATCTCAGGTTCTTGCTGATGCATTAGATGAAGCAAATGCTAAATTCTTAGCAACTGACAAGTCTCCTGCAAGAAAAGTTGGACAAATCGATAACAGAGGTTCTCACTTCTATTTGGCAATGTATTGGGCTGAAGCTTTGGCAAATCAAACTGCGGATGCTGAATTAGCTGAACAATTTGCTCCGGTTGCAGAAGCAATGCAAGAAAATGAGGAAGTTATCAATGCTGAGTTAATTGGTGCTCAAGGTAAGCCTCAAAATATTGACGGTTATTACAAAACTGACACTTACAAAACTTACGAGGCAATGAGACCAAGTACTGTTTTAAATGAAATTATTGACGGAATCTAATTTTCAGATTTAATATAAATTGAAAGCTCCTTTTTTTAAGGGGCTTTTTTTGTTTGCTTAAACACAAAGGACACAAATATTTTTTCACAAATAACACAAAAAAACATTTATATAGTTTGCCAATCCAGAGGAATCTAATAAGCATAGTAATAACAAAATATGTTTAAGTTTTGGATAAAGCCAATCGTTATATTACAAAACAAAGCGGGTTAAAGCCCGCTCCTAATTGATATATTGATTAACCAAAGTTTGAAGTTTATCAAAATAATTCTTAATTCTTAATTCTTAATTCTTAATTCTTAATTCTTAATTCTTAATTCTTAATTCTTAATTCTTAATTCTTAATTCTTAATTCCTAATTCCTAATTAATCAAACATGCGCCTTTCTCCATTTAATCATCCTCAAAATAAACAACCCTAAAACTCCCATTACAAAATATCCTTCCGCAACTTCTAATTGAATTTGAGGTCTAATGAGCGTTACAATTCCGTAACTAATTGCAGAAGTGAGAATAAACACTACTCCACCGGTCATTCCGCCTGCAAGTCCGGCTGAGTTTGGAAATCTTCCGATACAGTAGGAGAAATAATTATTAAAAATAAATCCGGCAGTTACATGAATCACAAACGCAAAAGCAACTAAACTATAAATATTATTTGAGAAATAGGACGCAATAAACATCAGAACAATTAAAGATAACTGAATGAAATTAGCATAACGAATTTTATGCAAAAACGCTTTATTAATCAGTGCTTTTCCTAAAAATCCACCCGCCATCCAGGCAAAGCCAAGGATTAGTGAAACATAACCCGCAATGACTTCAGAATAACCCATTTTATGTTCGATAATGAAAGATCCGCATAAATTGAAAAACATTATCATCGAATAACTGATTCCGCACATCACCATTCCGTAGAAAAAATCTTTGGCTTTAAACATCGAATCATATTCTTTCAGCAAGAACTCTACATTGAAAGGATTTCGTTTCTTTAAAGTTTCACCAGAAAAGATCAATTCAAGAATTAAAAGAAACAAACTATATCCCGCCAAAACATAAAAATTAGACTGCCATCCGAAAATTTTCTGCAAATAACCACCAATAAAAGGCGCAATAATCGGTCCCACCGACCAGACAATCGTCATAATACTTAGGTAATGTTTCCGCTCATCACCTTCATAAACATCCACAAAAAAAGCGCGTTTTGAAACCACTGCAAATCCAGATAAGATCCCTTGTAAAACACGCATCGCATAGATTACAAAGATATTTTGAGTCGTTGCAGTAATCAGAAAAGAAACCACAAACAGAGCCAAAGAAGCCATTGAAATTTTATATCTTCCAAAAGAATCAACAATACTTCCTGCAAAAAACTGCGTCAAACCGTAACTGATCAAGAATATAGATAAAGTAAGCTGGATATTGCTTTCCGGCTGATGAAGTTCTGTCGCCATACTCGGCATTGAAGGCAGGTAAATATCTGTTGCCAAACCCGACATCGGGATCATTGCAAAAGCAAGAATCGTTGCAATGAATTTATTTTTCTCTTTTAACATCCGCATGAAATTTTCAAGCCCCAAAAGTCCGACTTTTTATTTGTACAAGCGCATTTCTTTAGATGAATAATTCTGAAATAATATATAATTAAATTCAATCAAAAATATCACCCGATTTTATTTTCATTTTTCTTAATTTTATGATCACCACCAAAATAAACTATGGAAATCTTCATCATCATTGTTTTAATACTTCTCAACGGGGTATTTTCGATGTCAGAAATGGCATTGGTTTCTTCCCGAAAATTCAAACTCAACAGCATCAAAAAGAAAGGAAATTCAAATGCTAAAACCGCAATTAAGCTCTCAGAAAATCCCAATAAGTTCCTTTCTACGGTACAAATAGGAATCACGTTAATCGGAATTTTGCTTGGAATTTACTCAGGTGATAAACTTACCGCAGATTTTGCCAAATATATTTCTCAGTTTGAAGCTTTTTCAGAATATTCAAGAGGAATTGCTTCCGTTTTAATTGTTGCATTAATTACCTTTTTATCCATCGTCTTTGGTGAATTGATTCCTAAAAGATTAGGTTTAAAATTTCCCGAGAAAATTTCAGTTTTTATTGCAAAACCTATGTATTGGCTTTCTGCACTCGCTTCGCCTTTCGTTTGGCTTCTTACCATAACCAATGAAGGAATTTTAAAACTTTTCGGAATTAAAAATGACAAAAAAGAAACCGTAACCGAAGAAGAAATAAAATCAATCATCAAAGAAGGAAATGAAGGTGGAATTATCGAAGAAAAAGAGCACGACATTCTGAAAAATGCTTTTGCATTGGGCGATAGAAATGTAAAATCTTTGGCGACCCATCGTTCACAGATTATTTCTTTAGATATTGATGACGATTATGAAACCATTAAGAAAAAAATCAAAAGCTGTTCTTACTCAACCTATCCTGTAACTGAAAGAAACAATCTAGACAATATCATCGGAATTGTAAAAATGAAAGACCTCTTTGATTTTTCCCACCAGAATTTTTCGTTAAAAGAACACCTTAAAAAAGCCGTTTTTGTGAGCGAAAACTCTTTTATTTATCCGCTTTTAGAAAGTTTTCAGAACAACAAATCGCACATTGCAATCGTTATAGACGAATATGGTACCACAAAAGGAATTATTACTCTTAATGACATTTTGGATGATTTGGTTGGAAATATTCCCGACGGAACAGATAACGAACCTCAAATTATTAAACGAAATGAAACTTCATGGCTGATTGACGGAAAATGCTCTATCCATGATTTTAAAAAGTATTTTAATATTGAAATCAATCCACAAATTGAAAAAGAATTTGTGAGTGTCTCCGGATTGTTTTTCCATGATTACGAGGATATGCCTAAAACCGGCGATACCGTAAAAATTGGAAACCTGCTTTTAGAAATCGTTGACAAAGACGGAAACAGGGTTGATAAAATTTTAGCCAGCAAAATTCTGCATGTAGATAAAACCATGTTGAATAAGTAACTTTATTAAAACTGATTTTAACTTGTTTTTCATCAATAAGTGAAACGGCTTTGTTTAACTTATTTCAGTAATACATTTAAAATTCTTTGTTTTTCTTTGCGTTTAATCATCGCAAGGTTAAACAAAGGTTTTTCTCAAATAACAAATAATAAAACTAAACAAAGGCATTTCATTTAAAAAAGAAATATAAAATATGATGGCTTTGCAAAAAAAAACTTGAAAATTATTAAACCGTAATAATTTAATTTAAATCATTATAAATTATTTTAAAATTCTTAAAATCTTCGCTTCGTAAAATTTTAATTTGTAATTTTAAGGAAGAGTTTTCACCAAAAACATTAGAAATTATGGAAAGTATAAAGTTTGAAATTACACCTTACCAAGATGAATTGCAGCTGTTAATTGATGATAAAAAAGTCGGTTATATGTCGATTTCCGTAGACGGAAGACTGCTCAATGTTTATTATACCAAAATTGATGAAAATCTGGAAGGTCATGGTTACGCCAAACTTCTTCTGGACAGGTTGGTAAGTTTTGCCGAAGAAAAAGATTTGATGATTGACCCTGAATGCGATTTTGTAAGACAGCAGCTGGAAAATCATCCGAAAAGATATAAAGGAATTTGGCACGAATAAACTATACCCACCAATTCTGAAAATGATACGATGTATTGTTTAAATCTAATTTTTCGCCGATTTTTGGAGTGAGAATCTGTAAATTTTTCTCTTTTCCAAGCGTCGTTACTTTTTGTAATGGCTCATTCCAAGGGTGTAAAGCCAGAGCAAATTTTCCCGAATGTACCGGAATAATATTTTTTGCTTGAATATCTAAACTTGCCTGAATAACATCTTCCGGCAAAGCGTGAATGTATTTCCAGGCTGGATTGTATTGTCCGTTTTCCATGATTGCAAAATCAAATGGTCCGTATTTTTCACCAATTGTTTTAAAGTGTGTATCATAACCGCTGTCACCACCCAAAAATATTTTTTTCGTTGGCGTTTCAAGAACATAAGAAGTCCACAACGTCGTATTTCTTTGGAATTTTCTTCCCGAAAAGTGTCTTGCCGGAGTAAACGTTATTTTAAAACCATCTTTTAAATCTACAGTTGCGTCCCAATCTTCTTCGATAATTTGATCTTCAGAATACCCCCATCTTTCAAGGTGAGCTCCCACTCCTAAAGGCATAATCGCTTTTCCTACTTTCTCACGGATTGCTTTTACCGTTGGAAAATCCAGATGATCATAATGATCGTGTGTAATCACCAAATAATCAATATTCGGAATATCTTGAGGTTTAAACAAATCTGACCCTTCAAAAGCTTTATTAAAAAACTTAAAAGGTGAACCAAATGTGCTTAAAACAGGATCGATCAGAAAGGAAACTCCGTCAATTTTTATGAAATAAGAAGAATGCCCCATCCAAATGAAAACATCTTCATCTTCAGAAATTTTATTTAAATCTGTATGAATTGCAGGAATTGTCTGTAAAGGCTTCAACAACGGATCTTTTTTGCCAAATAAAAACTCAAGCATTACTTTTGGCATAGAAAAACCTTCAGCAATCTGCGGTGTAAAACTTTGATTCTGAAACTGTTTATCTTTATAATTCTTAGAGTTGAGTATTTTTTCCAGGCGTTTTCCTTTTGGTGCTGCACCAAAAACTTCCTGAGACATTACAAAATAAGTAGCTGCAACAAGTACAGCGATCAATATAATTAAATAAACCATTATTAAAATTTGAAATTCAAATGTAAAAAACTTTCTCTAAGTTTACTACTCTTTCATCATTGACGAACGAAAATGAATTTTACTTTTTTTCCATCTAATTATATTTAAAAGTTTTTAAATTCGTTTGTTAAAAAAACTACTTACTTTGAAATATTTCATGTTCATTTTGATGATGTTAAGTTTTGCTTCGTGTACTTCTGTAAAAAAGTATAACGAACAAAGATTAAGCATAATTCCTCCTGAAAAACTGCGTCAGGATGTAGATTTTGCTTATCAAAAACTTCAGGAAATGCACCCGAATTTAAACTGGTATATTTCAAAAAAAGAGCTTGATTTTAAATTTGATAGCTTAAAGTCGACCATCAACAAACCTTTAACTCCCACTCAGTTTTATTTTAAATTACAACCCGTTATTGCTCAAATTCGGGAAGGTCATTTATCTTTAAAAATTCCTGCAAAAAGGTTTTCAAAAAAAGATATTAAAGCTTTAAAAAACACGAAAGGTCTCTTCGGAAGATTTGAATATCATGTAGAAGATGACCATTTGTATTTCATTGAAAATAAAGATTCTATTCAGAATATCAAACCGGGAACTGAGCTTTTAAGCATTAACGGTGTTCCTGTTTCAAATTATCTAAAAAAATACCGTGAGTTAATAAGCAGTGATGGTTACAACACTACTTTTTATCCTTATTATTTAAAAGATGTTTTCTTTAGCTTTTTTGTTGCCGAAAAAGGAATAATGGACAGTGCAAAAATTGAAACTCTTTACAACGATAAAAAGCAAACTCTGGTTTTAAAACGTGAAAGCAAAAACAAGCAAGAGATTGAAAAAGATAAGCTTGATAAAAAACGAACTCCCGAAAAAAAGATCAACGACTATGTGGTTTCAACAAATTCTTACAACAGAAATTTAAAATTTTTAGACAAAGACAGCACCGTTGCTTATATTAAAATCAAAAGTTTTTCTAGATCGTTTTCAGATAAATTTTACAAAGAATCTTTTGCGAAGATCAAAAATGCAGAATCTTCTTACCTCATCATCGACATTCGTGAAAACTACGGTGGTTCTTTGTACGAAATCAATCAGCTTTATTCTTATCTCGCTCCTGAACCTTTTGTTTTGATAAAACCTTCTCAGCTTACATCGAGAGTGACTCCGCTTAGAACCAACTATTTCAGAAAATCAAATCCGTTAGAATATACTCTTAAAAGTCTGGCTTATCCTGGTTATTTCTTTTATCAGGCTTTGAATGTTTACAAAGGAAAAGACGGCGTTGCGTATTATAAAATGAAAGAAAACAAGCCTACAAAGCCTAAAGAAAATGCTTTTAAAGGGAAAGTTTATGTTTTGATTAATGGCGGAAGTTTTTCGGCATCATCTGTTATTTCTTCAAAATTAAAATTCGACAAACGGGTAACCTTAGTTGGCGAAGAAACCGGCGGTGCCAATGACGGAACAGTTGCAGGATTTTACTCTTACCAAAAACTCCCTAATTCTAAAATAGATTTACCAATTGGGTTGCTTTTAATACAGCCCAATATTACACTTGAAAATACAAAAAGAGGCGTTACTCCCGATGTAGAAATTGAGCAAAGCATGCAGGATATTATCGATCAAAAAGATTCGCAACTGGATTGGGTAAAAGCAGAAATTGAAAAGGAAAAAGCTTCAAAATTTCAGATTGATGAAAAAGTTAATTAAATTTTTAAAATTTATTGTCATTCTGATCATTTCTTGGTTTGTAATTCATACAACCTACATTGTTATTGATGGATTGTCTGATAACGGCGAAAAAGCAGACATTGCAGTCATTCTCGGAAATAAAGTAAACGAAGACGGAACTTTATCAACAAGACTTGAAAAACGGTTGGAATCCGGGATTGAACTCTATAAGAATCATCGTGTAAAAAAAATTCTGGTAAGTGGTGGTTTAGGTAAAGAAGGCTTTTATGAAGGTGATAAAATGAAAGAATTTCTTGTTTCGAAAGGCATTCCCGATTCTTTAATTATAATTGATAATCATGGAGATAACACAAGATTAACCATTGAAAACACATTAAAATTAAGATCAAAAATAAAATTCAACAGCATCATTGTTGTTTCGCAATATTTTCATGTGACCCGAACGAAGAAATTATTTAAAGATCAGGGTTTTAAAAATGTATCAAGTGTAAGTTCGAGATATTTTGAATGGCGGGATTTCTATTCTATTTTAAGAGAATTTCCGGCTTATTATACGCAGTAAGTAGTTGATAGTTTTTAGTTATTTGTTGATGGTTTCAATTTCAGCGTTTTAAAATTTAATAATTACAACAGCAAGAGTCTTATCATTAAAAAAGCTCCCAAATTGGGAGCTTTCAAACTATAATTGATAATTTAATTGATATGTTCTACACTAAGGATCTCGATTTTTCGATCACCATCCTCAAAAGGCCAGTCAATAACTTCGCCTACTTTATTTCCTACAATTGCCAATACAATATTAGATAATACAGAATATTTTCCTTTCTTCACTTTTGCTTTATCATCAGAAACAATCAAAAATTTTTGCTCCTGAGCTTGTGAAGAATCTTTTATTTTTACTTCACAGTTGATGGTTACTACGTCTTTTGGTAAATCACGACGCAATACCTGCTTTGCATTTCTTAGCTGTGCAAGAAGTACTTTTTCTTCTTCAGCGGTTGTTTTTTTTCTTCTTAAATGGTCTTTTATTAAATCATATACTCCTGTAGTTAAAATAATCTGTTCTGACATAATTTTTATTCTTAAAAATGAATTTCCGAATGCCGAATAATAGACTCAGACATAGCCATAGCGCACAAAAGTTTGTGATAAGGTGTGCACAATGCACATTCAGAAAAAATGAAATTGGGTTAAAACACTTAATAATGCCCTGTCCTGAGTCCAGACAGGGATATTAAATAAACTCTTTAGAATTTTTTAAAAATTTGTCATCATGCAGATACGACAAAGACAACGAAAGTGTAATCGAGGTATACTTCACTGGAAAAAAGTACTTTGTTGTCATTATAATTAATATTGTTACGAAGATACGATTTAAAATCGATATGAAATAACAGCAGTATTTTCGTTATATATTCTTAGGATTTTCTTTCTTACTTCTTTTGCAATTCGCTCAAAAGATTTTCTATCTGCTGAACATATTTTCCATAAAAAATTCTATACCAATACTTTGCCAATAAGAAAAGACCAAAAAGACCAATAGCAAGTGTAGAAATAATCGTAGTAGCAGCCTGAAAATCGCTCAACGGTTTTCGGTGGGGAAGAAATTCGATAACGATAATGAGCTCACAAACCAAAAACGGCACAAATGAAAGCATAAATGACAGATAATATTGCTTATTAAGCTCAAACTGATACATTAAATCTTTCAGTGAATCAAAAGTTTTCATCATTGGGTTGCTTATATTATTATACAATTTAAAAAACTTGCTGAAGAAAAATGAAACCACAATTACCATTGAAAACAACAATACCGTCAAATAAAATTTAAACTTAAACGGAGCTTCGGGAATAGGAATCCAAACGATGAAAAATCCGAAAATTAATATTCCTACGGTTGACCAAAATTCCATTCGCATGTTTTTTCTGATTTTTTCTAGCGGAAGATTGATTTTATTTTTATGTTCAATACTGATTTCGGGTGTTTCATCAGAAACATCATCATTCCATGCATTTTTTAGGTCATCTATATTCATAATGTTTGTTTTAATTATTGGCTGGAAGTTGGGAGATGGATGTTGGAAGTCTTCCAGCTTCAAACTTCCGGCTTCCAGCTTATTTATTATTTAAAATATCTTTTAGTTTATTTTTCGCGCGATTCATTTTCACTCTTACATTTCCTTCAGAAATACCCATTTGGTCGGCAATTTGTTTTCCAGAAAAATCTTCTAGGTAATAGAAAATAAATGCCTTGTCGATAGGATTTAGCTGATTGATGGCTTTATACATTTCAGCAAGCTTTTCTTCTTTTTCATGATCATACTCATCCTGTACAATTTTATAATTCGAAAAATCTTCATTGGCTATAAAACTTCTTTTCTTTTCAGATTTCAGGAAAATAATCGCTGTATTGAGCGCTATTCTGTACAGCCAGGTTGAAAATTCACTTTCACCTTTAAAATTCGGATACGCTTTCCAGACCTGATATGTAATCTCCTGAAAAAGGTCATCGCGGTCGTCTTTATCATCCATATACATTTTAGAAATCTTAAAAATGATTCCTTTATGCTTTTCAATTTTGGTAATAAATTCCTGTTGTGAGGTCATGGTTTGTTTACTCTCTGTAGAGTTAGTAGTTGTTTGAAATAAATGTTACAATCTTTTTTATTTTTTATTCAATAAATGATTTTTACTGATGAACCTTGTCAAGGTTATCTTCATAATAAATATTAACCTTGACAAGGTTGCAAGTGCATATAAAATGAATTAAATATTTAAACACCTTTCATCTGTTAAAAATATTAAAACATATACCACATCTTCATTTCACTTTATTCGTGGCTTAAAATTTGTGTTTTATGCTGAACACCAAAAAAATATAAATATGCCTTACCTTACAAAACAAGACAGCAAAAATTTTGAACTTTACTATGAAGATTTCGGTTCCGGACAACCAATTATTTTAATTCACGGTTGGCCTTTGAGCGGAAAATCTTGGGAACTACAGATTCCCGTACTTTTAGATTTAGGATACAGAGTCATTACTTACGACAGAAAAGGTTTCGGAAAATCGTCTCCTACTTTAGATGGTTATGATTATGACGGATTGGCTGCAGATCTACACGAGATTATTACTCAATTAGAATTAAAAAATGTCATCCTTTTCGGATTCTCAATGGGTGGCGGTGAAGTTGTACGTTATTTAACCAATTATGGATCAGAAAATGTAGATAAAATAGCTTTGATTTCTTCTATTATTCCTTTGGTAAAGCAGAAAGACGACAATCCGCATGGAGTTTCTGAAGAAGAATTGTATGGAATTTTAACCAGTTTAAAAACTGACAGAGTCACTTTCCTGGAAAGTTTCCATAAAAACTTTTACAATTACGGATTGCTTTCTCAAAAAGTGAGTCAAAAACAGCTAGATTACGATTGGAGCATTGCTTCCCACGCCTCTCCTATCGCAACAATAAAATGTGCTGAAAGCTGGGCAAATACAGATTTCCGACCGGAATTAGGCAACGTCAATGTGAAAACTTTAATTGTACATGGGGACGACGACCAGATTGTTCCGATAGAAACTGCAGGAAAACAAGCTGCTGCAGGAATTGCTAATAATGATTTTGTCATTATTGAGGGCGGATCGCATGGCTTAAATATCACTCATGCCGAACATTTAAATGAGATCTTAACCAGATTTCTCACCAACAAATAACTCTTTTTTATATTTTATAGCTGATTCAATGAATCAGAAAACCGCAATAAATTGTATTGCGGTTTTGTTTTGTATAAGTTTAAACCTTTAAAAAATATAATCTGTACTCAAAAAATTAGAATCGTGGTCTCTCACAATGGTATTCAACAATTCTTTATTAGAATCTGTAATTTTTGCAGCCACCAAAGAACGGATAGAGAACGAACGAAGTGCATCAAAAACAGAAAGTGTACCTTCTGCACTGTCTTTTCTTCCTGTAAAAGGGAAAACATCCGGTCCGCGTTGAGCTTGGCAATTGATATTCACCCGGCTTACGAGATTTACAAAAGAATCAATTAATTTCGAAACTTCCAGAGCATCTTCACTGAAAATACTCACCTGCATTCCGTGGTCTGCATTCACCTGATAATCGATGGGTTCTTCAATATCGTCAAACGGAACTACCGGAATTACCGGACCAAACTGCTCCTCATGATACAATTTCATCTCATTATTCACAGGATAAACAACTGCTGGAAAAACAAAAGATTCTTCGGTAGATCCACCATTTTCGTTGAGAACTTTTGCCCCTTTTGCTAAAGCATCATCAATGCATTCTTTTAAATAAGACGGTTTATTGACTTCCGGAAGCGGAGTAATTTTCACTTCTTTTTCCCAAGGAAGTCCGGGTTTTAAAGCAGAAACAGCCTCTGTCAATTTCTTTGTAAATTCTTCAGCAACCTCTTTTTGAACGAAAATCAATTTCAAAGCGGTACATCTTTGTCCGTTAAAAGAAAGCGCCCCGAGAATAATTTCACTTACAGCAATGTCAAGATTCGCATTTTTAGTTACAATTGCTGCGTTTTTTGCATCTAAACTTAAAATAGCTCTTAAACGGTTGACTTTTGGATGTAGTTTTTTCAATCCGTTTGCTACTTTACTTGAACCGATAAATGCCAAAACATTTACTTTTCCGCTTTCCATTATTGGAGTGATAATTTCTGAACCTTTTCCGTATAAAGTATTGACTGTACCTTTTGGAAAGGCTTCTTTAAATGCTTTTAATAAAGGATAATGCGCTAAAACACCATGCTTGGGAAGTTTAAACAAAATTGTATTTCCCATGATCAGAGCAGGAATCAAAGTGGTGAAAATCTCATTTAAAGGATAATTGAAAGGTCCCATACTCAAAACTACGCCAAGAGGTGCTCTTCTGATTTGAGCAATTGTTCCTTCGGCTTGTTGAAAACGTGAAGATTCTCTGTCTAAATCTTTTAGGGCATCAATAGTTTGGTTGATGTAATCTACTGTTCTGTCGAATTCTTTTGTAGAATCCGGCAAAGTTTTTCCAATTTCCCACATCAGCAATTTGATAATCAAATCACGTTCTTTAATCATCAAATACACAAATTTCTGCATGCATTTTATTCTTCCTTCCACAGACATTGTTGGCCATTCTCCCAATCCGTTATCATACGCTTTTACCGAAGCTTCTAAGACTTCCATTGCTTCTTTCGGACTAATATTCGGAATGCTTCCTAATAGTTTTCTTTGTAAACCATTTTCTGTTTTAATACAAACCGGTGAATAAATTTCTGTGACATCTCCCTTCCATTCTACCAATTCTCCGTTGAGGAGATATTCTCGTTGATGGATTTCGGGAACTTTATATTCTTCAGGAATTTCATTTTCAGATTTGAACAGATTATGGAATGAAGTTTCATTGACTGAGCTCATAAATTGTATATTTTAATAGTTTGGAAATTTGAAAGAATAAAGTTAGCGGTAAAAATCTGTTTTAAAAAGAAACAACTCATAGATTTACTCTATTTGATGGGTGTTTGAATGAAAATTAATATTGAAAATTATTTCGTCAGCTCGAGGATTTTACCAAGAAATTACATAAAAATTTCTCGATATGATTTTTGCAAAATCTACTCGAAATGACGGGGTTTTGTCTATATGTTGAGACTAGCTTTTTTCAAAATAAAAAACTCAGCAAAAAAGCTGAGTTCAAATCTATTTTTTTGTTGATTTTAATGCCCAGAAAATAAGCAATGGCTGCATAAATAATCGGGCTAATCTTTTACCGTCGGTATTTAATCCGAAACTGTCTCGATCATTTTTATATTGTGCAATATTTCCCGGAAAAACTGCCGTGAAAAAAGTTCCTGCAATTTTGCCAACTATCGATTCGTATTTTTTAGGAGTCGCAATAATGGCAGTTCCTAAAGCAATCTCGGCAACTCCTGAATAAACAACGGTATCATCTTTTTCAAGCGGAACCCAATTGGGAACCTGCGCCTGAAATTCTTTCCTTGCAAATGTAAGATGACCTATTCCTGCGGTGATTAACATCGCTCCGAGACCGTATTTTGCGATGGTTTTGATGGTGTCTGATTTCATAATGTATATTTTGTGATACAATAATGAAGTCAAGAATGATTCCAATCTGGTATTTATTTTTCCTAAAATTTTATTTCTTCTTTCTAAATTCTTTTTTTAGTTTAATAATGACGACTCCATTACGTGCTTTGGTTCCGTACAGTGCAGTTGCCTGAATTCCCTTGATAATATTCATTTTCTTGATTTTATTAGGGTCAAGATTTTTTAAGGTTTTAGCTTCCACAATTTCGCCATCAATTACCCATAAAGGTTCGTTATTTCCCTGAATGGATGAAGGTGCACCTCTTCCCATTATTGGAGGTGAAGAATGTGCATTGTTTTGATTAATTGTTAAACAAGATATTTTCCCTTGAAGACTGGCAAGAGCTGAATCTTTTTCCTGAGCATCTACAGAAACTATTCCGCCTGTTGTTAAAATAAAACCAATGGCAAATTTTGAAAAAAGCGAGTTGATTATTGAGTACTGCATGTTTCTATTAAGTTGTGATTCGTAAAAGTTTCCGCAGATATTTTGAGACGAATGTTCAGAAAAATAATCTAAAATTTCATCATCAGAATTATTGGTAAAATCTCTGACGGTTTTTGAGCAAACTGCACAGAATCGTCCTTTTTCCTGTTGCGTCATGCTTTCCCATTTTTCATGACAAGGCTTTGGTAAAATAATCTTCATGGTCTCTTTTTAATTAAAGATGCAGTGTTGATTGAAAAGGTTGGAAATAATTTAATATTTAAAACCCGTTGTGCATTTTGAATCTTTGTCTTTCGAAAATAAGTGAAACGGCTTTGTTTAGCTTTATTTCAGTTTTTTTATTAAATTCTTTGTATACCCTTGCGTTTTTATCCGCCAAGACAGACAAAGTTTTTACAATGAATTCTTTCTTTATGACAAACAAAGGCATTTCATTTAGAAAAGAAATACAATCATTTAAATATCAATCATCTAAAAGTATTTACAAAATACACAATGGGTCAATTAAATAAAAATAATACTGTTTTAAACCTTTTGATAAAAAATTAATTTGCGCCAACTTTTTTAGCAAGCTACTCGAAATATAAAACTCAGTTTTTTGTTATAAATTTAACTTTGGATTAAGAAATTTCACTTAAACAAATCAACAGAAAGAAAAACATCATGACAAAAGAAGTAATTTATAGACAGGAAACACAAGATGATTTCCAAGAAGTATTTGAACTTAATAATAAAGCTTTCGGACAAGATAATGAAGCTGAATTAGTAAATGCATTAAGAGATAATCCAAATGTTTTTATTCCCGAACTTTCTATTGTTGCTTCAAAAAATAACGCAATTATTGGTCATATTTTGTTTACTAAAATCAATATAAAAAATGACGATAAAACTTTAAATGAAAGTTTAGCACTTGCTCCAATGGCTGTATTACCTGAATTTCAAAAAAATGGAATTGGCGGAGAATTAATAAGATATGGTCTTGAAACTGCAAAACAATTGGGTTATCAATCAGTAATTGTTTTAGGACATGAACATTATTATCCAAAATTTGGATTTGAATCTGCTGAAAAATGGAATATCAAAGCACCTTTTGACGTTCCTTCAAGTGCATTTATGGCCATTGAATTGGTAAAAGGCAGTCTTGAAAATATCTCGGGAACAGTTATTTATCCTAAAGAATTTGAAACAGTTTGACGATTTTTTTTCAAAACTAAAGCTAACTTCTTTCAATTGAATATCAATGTAAAATTAAATGTTCATCTCTCATTTAGACTTTCTCATTAATACAAGATCCATTATTTCACTAAATATAAATTTTAAATTATGAAAAATCAGAATTTACTCAGAATGGACAATGTCGGAATTGTCGTGGAATCCCTCGACGAAACGATTTCTTTTTTTCTTGAACTAGGTTTAAAACTAGAAGGAAGATCAATGATTGAAGGCGAATGGGCAGGTCGTGTAACCGGACTTGGAAACCAATCTGTAGAAGTCGCTATGATGGTAACACCCGATGGAAACAGCAAGCTGGAGTTTTCAAGATTCATTAATCCTAAAGTAATTGAAGACCATCGCAGTGCTCCCGTAAATGCTTTAGGTTATTTGCGTGTTATGTTTGCCGTTGCAGACTTAGACGATACGCTCGACAGACTTTATAAGCTTGGCGCACAACTTGTGGAAGAGGTCGTAAATTATCAAAACGTTTATAAACTTTGTTACATTCGTGGACCTGAAGGAATTCTTATCGGACTGGCTGAAGAAATTAATAACAAATGAGCATCGAAATTTATCTAAACAAATTTCAGAATGCTGTCGAAGCATTTGATAAAAAAAAGCTTGAAAAAAGTGGGTTAGAAATTCAAACCGGAATTTGGTTAAACTCGGTTGTTATACGATTGCAAAAAAAACATTGGGTAAATAACCACATTCTGGTTCTGCTATTTTTATGGGAATTTGGATAGATCAGGAAGCCTTTTCAAAAAAAATACTTAAATATAATATTCATGCTTTGAAACTAAGGCAACTCAATGGATATGCCTTACAAAGCCGTGCCTTTGCAGATTCTTTCAGACAAAAGTTTAGAGAATTTGAGCAAAAGTGGGAAAATGTAAGCGTTCAGTTTGGTCCACAGACTTTGATGGAAGGCTGGATACCGCTTAATGATGAAACAATCCAAGAAGATATCATAAATCTTATAAACAACTTTATAGAAATAGCGTCTTTAATAGATGAAACGCTTTTAGAATTTCAGAAGAAAACCAAAAATTAGTACAATAGAAAGAAAATTTTTATAACCTTCCTACAACATGAATCTGCAGGATGCTGTTCTGAAAAATGATGAAGATATTTGTTTTAAACCAATGAGTAGAAAATTTGCTCTCATTTAAACAAATAATCATGAAGAAAGCTTCTTTTCTTTTTTACATTCTTGCAGGACTTTTTGCAAACCCAACTTTACAGGCACAACAGAAGTATGTTCCTTCTGCAAAAGATACTATCTGGGCGAAACAATTCCGGGCGATCAGTGGTCCGGGAAAAGAAGTTTCAGGTGACGGTCATGGCGGATGGCGAAGTGGCACAGATGGTGTTCGTTACAAAGGAGATTATCCAAGACCTGAATACAATTTAAATTTTGATGGAATTACAAAAGGAACGGCTGTAGAAAAAGGGTTGCTTCCTCCTATAAAACCTGCTTTAGAACTACATTTGCGTGATGGAGTAATCACTTTAGGTGGTGACGGCAATTATTATCTTACCGGATCTTCGGGCGACAATATTTGGGCTTATACTGCAGGAGTAGAACTATGGAAATCTAAAGATCTGAAAAAATGGGATTATGTAGGATTGGTTTGGGATATCGATAAGGAAGCTGAAGATTGGGTAAAAGAATGGCGTCAACATCCTAAAAGAGCTGTGAGAGCAGTTTGGGCTCCCGAAATTCATTATATCAAAAACAATTATTATATCTGTTTCAGTATGTGTCCTGACGGAATCGGAATTCTAAAAAGCACAACCGGAAAACCAGAAGGTCCTTACGTAAATGCTTTTAAAGAAAAAGGTTCGATTGCAAAAGGAATTGATCCTACTCTATTTCAGGATGAAGATGGAAAAGTATATTTCACCTATGGAGCAGCAAAAGAAATTGTACAGCTTAAAGATGATTTAAGCGGTTTTGCGGGAGATTTCAAAAAAGTTAATTTCACCGATTATGATTTAACACCAACTCATCACGCAGAAAAATGCGTCGCAAGAGGCATGCACGACCTTGGTCATGAAGGCGCCGTTTTATTCAAAAGAAACGGGAAATATTATTTGGGAGCTGCCGACAATTACGAAACACGATATTCAACCTGTTTAGCTGTTTCTGATCATTTGTACGGTCCTTACGAACATCGTCATGAATCTGTTCCTACGGCGGGCGGAACAGGTTTCTTTAAAGATAAAAAAGGAAATTGGTGGAGTACCTATTTCGGGAACGATTCTCAAGTACAGTTCCGTGAGAAAGTAGGTTTAATTAAAGTTGATTTCACCAAATCCGGGAAAGTAATACCTTCTAAAAAGCAGCCCTTTGTTGATAAGAAAAATAATAAAGAATGGAAAATAAAGTGGGAAAAAGTCTGGAAACCTGTTCAGTAATTCTACAATATTAAACCTGTGTAAAAGCAGGTTTTGTTTTTAGTTTAAAATCAACATTATTAAGATTTAATTTGAACTTAGAACGTGTTTAAATTTTTATTAAACCCGTAGTGCATTTGGTTTAGATTGAATAAAAGTTGTGCAAACT
>NZ_JAPDKN010000023.1 GCF_026163565.1 Chryseobacterium sp. YIM B08800 | reverse complement strand
GCCATAAAATTATTACTCAATAAAATTTAAACAGGCTCTAAGAAATAAAATTAAATTTAAATACAAAATTTTTACAACTTCGTTCAACTTTGACCGAAGTTTTTTGTTAATGAAATTTATAAGCAAAAAAGCTAATATTTGAGATTTATAATCAAATTGACTTATATTTTTTATTTATAAGTAATAATGATTATATTTGCAAAATGATAGCGGTCATCACTGGTGATATTATTAATTCGCAACATGCAGACACAGAAGTTTGGATTACCAAGCTTAAAAATCTTCTCGACACGTGGGGAAGTGCTCCCGCAACATGGGAAATCTACAGAGGCGACGAATTTCAGTTTAAATGTAATATCGATGATGTTTTTTGGCATTTCTTAGCTATCAAATCTCTTATAAAAAGTCAGGAAAATTTAGACGTAAGAATTGCAATCGGCATTGGTGAGGAAAACTTTTCTTCTGAAAAAATTACAGAATCCAACGGTTCGGCTTATGTAAATTCAGGAAGGTTGTTGAATGATCTGAAGAGTGATGGTCATACCGTTTCCATCAAAACTTCCAACGATTCTATAGACCGCGATCTCAATATTTTATTAAAATGGGCATCCAAAGATTTTGATAACTGGACGATGGCAACTGCCGAAATCATCCACGAAATGATAATGAATCAAGATTATACACAAGAAGATCTTGCCAAAAAATTTACCATTTCCCAATCCTCAATCAGCCAAAGACTGAAACGGGCAAACTACGAGCTTATCGTAGAAACCAATCAATATTTTAGAAAGAAAATTTCAGAATTGTAAGATGATTTTTATTCAACTCATATTGGCACATTTACTTGGAGATTTTATTCTTCAGCCAAATTCTTGGGTTGCAGATAAGGAAAACCGTAAACTGAAAAGTTCATATTTATATTTTCATGTTCTGATCCACATTGTTTTAAGCTTTATTTTCCTTTGGGATCTTAAACTTTGGTGGCTTGCTGTTTTGGTGGGAATTTCTCATTTTATTATTGATGCCTGTAAACTGAGTTTTCAGAATATTCAGACAAAAAAAAGATGGTTTTTTATTGATCAGGTTCTTCATGTAGCAGTGATTGGTGGGATTTCTCTTTATTTCAGTGAATTTAATTTTGAATTTTTAAAAGATCAGAATTTTTTGAAAATGATAATGGCAGCTTTGTTTTTAACGTCACCTGCTTCAATTTTCATCAAACTATTATTATCATCATGGACTCCCGTAACCGGAGAAGAAAACAGCGTACAAAGCGATTCTTTATCGAGTGCCGGAAAATATATCGGGATTTTAGAACGACTATTGGTTTTCACATTTATTGTAGTCAACCATTGGGAAGGAGTAGGCTTTATGATCGCGGCAAAATCTGTTTTCAGATTCAGCGATTTGGCACAGGCAAAACAGAGAAAACTAACAGAATATGTATTGATCGGTACATTATTAAGTTTTGGTATCGCTGTTTTAGCAGGAATTTTAATTAAGTAAAAAGTATATAAATCTAACTATAATTGAAAACCTTTGATTCAAGGTTTTCTAAAGTAAAAAAAGTAAAAATTATGAGTCAAAAGCTAGAAATGCTGTATGAAGGGAAAGCAAAACAAGTATTTGCAACCGAAAATCCTGACGAAGTTGTAGTACGTTTCAAAGACGATGCAACTGCATTTAACGCTCAAAAAAGAGGATCTGTAGATTTAAAAGGTGAAATGAATAATGCCATCACTACTCTTATTTTTGAATATTTAAATGAAAAAGGAATCAAAACTCATTTCATCAAACAACTAGACGAAAGAGAGCAATTGGTAAAGAAAGTATCAATTATTCCTTTGGAAATGGTCGTAAGAAACTATTCTGCAGGAAGTATGGCTCAGAGATTAGGAGTTGAGGAAGGAATTAAATCTCCGGTTACTATCTTCGATATCTGCTACAAAAAAGACGAATTGGGAGATCCGCTTATCAACGATCACCACGCTGTTTTCTTAGGAGCTGCAACGTATGAAGAGCTTGACGAAATGTATGAATTAACTTCAGACATCAACGAAATCTTGATCGATCTTTTCGATAAAATGAATATCATCCTTGTAGACTTCAAAATCGAATTAGGAAAAACTTCAGACGGCGAAATCATTCTTGCTGACGAAATTTCTCCTGATACTTGCAGACTTTGGGATAAAGACACGATGAAGAAGCTTGACAAAGACAGATTCAGAAGAGATCTTGGGGAAGTGACTGAAGCTTATGTTGAGATCTACAATCGTCTTAAAGCTGTTTTACAGAAATAATTTAATTTATTTAAAGATTTAAGAATTTAAAATTAAGCAGTCAGTAATCTTTTAATTATTAAATTTTTTAATCTTTTAATTTTAGAGAAATAGAAATGAAAAGTTTAGACATTCATAAAAGTGAATATTTAAAACAGTTTGAAACTCAAACCTACGGAAGAAATCTCTTCAGAACGCAGGAAGAAGAAAGACTGGATGCTCCGAATGAGGAGTGCGGAATCTTCGGAATGTATTCTGATAACGATCTGGATACGTTTTCTCTTTCACAGTTTGGTCTTTTTGCGCTTCAGCACAGAGGTCAGGAAGCTTGTGGTATTTCTGTTCTTAAAGACGGAAAAATCACCAATATGAAAGATGAAGGTTTGGTTTTGGATGTTTATAAAGAGATTCAGGATCCTGAAACTTTTATGGGAAATTCTGCAATCGGACACACCCGTTACACGACTGCAGGAGATAAAAAGAAGTATAATTTCCAGCCATTTTTTGCCAAAAACGAATATGACCAAATTATTCTTTCTATTGCACATAATGGTAACCTTACCAATGCGAAAGAACTGAAAGCTGAGTTGGAAGCCGAAGGTGTAGTTTTCAGAGCGACTTCAGATTCTGAGGTAATTTTAAGATTAATTCAGAAAAACCTTGACCTTGGACTTCGTGGTGCCATCAAAGCAACGATGGAGAAAATTGAAGGAGCTTATTCGGTGGTGGGAATGACGAGAAATAAATTCTTTGCATTCAGAGATTTCAACGGAATCAGACCTTTAGTTTTAGGAGCAATCAACGAAAATTCTTACGTTGTCGCTTCTGAATCTGTGGCTTTAGATGCTGTTGGAGCTCAGTATGTGAGAGATATTTTGCCAGGAGAAATCATTTATACAAATGAAAACGAGCCTGGAAAACTTCACTCTATTATGATGGATGAAGCGAAAGCGAAGCAAAGAATCTGTTCGTTTGAATATATTTATTTTGCAAGACCCGATTCTACTTTAGAAAACATCAACGTTTACGAAATCAGAGAAAAATCTGGTGAAAAAATCTGGGAACAGGCTCCTGTAGATGCCGATATCGTTATTGGAGTTCCTGATTCGGGAGTTCCTGCTGCAATTGGTTTTTCTAAAGCCTCGGGAATACCTTTCCGTCCGGTTTTGATTAAAAACAGATACATCGGAAGAAGTTTCATCGTTCCAACTCAGGAAATGAGGGAAAGAATCGTTAACCTGAAACTGAACCCGATTATTTCTGAGATCAAAGACAAAAAAGTAGTTATTATCGACGATTCAATCGTTCGTGGAACAACTTCTAAGAGATTGGTTAAAATTTTAAAAGAAGCGGGAGTAAAGGAAATTCACTTCAGAAGTGTTTCTCCTCCAATTATTGCACCTTGTTATCTTGGAATTGATACCCCATCAAAAGACGATTTGATTTCTGCAAATATGACGACAGAAGAACTTAGAAACTATTTAGGAGTAGATTCTTTAGAGTTTTTGAGCACGGATAATTTAAAAGAAATTTTAGGTTCGTCAAACCACTGTTTCGGATGCTTCACTGAAGAATATCCGGTAGCAAAAGGAGAAGAAATAGAATTATTTAATTAAGATTAATTTCTAAATAGAAAAAGGTCAGACTTAATTGTAAGTCTGACCTTTTTTATTGAAATAAGATTGTTCTTTTTTAGAATTTATAAGCTAAACCTACTTGGAAAGTATTGTTTCTTATTGCATCAGATCCATTTGGTCTGTCTTTAGCAACATCAGTTACACCTGCAACATATCTAGCAGTAATACCAATGTTATCTGTGAAATAATAACCTGCACCAAGACCTATTCCAAAATTGAATGTATTTAAATTGTCTTTATCAATTTTGTCGCTATAACTTGCTGATGATGTAGAAGTGTTAGATCCTGTTGTAACTGTTGTAGTTCTATCTCCTTTATTTTTAGCTCCTACTAAAAACCCAAATTCTGGTCCTGCTTCAACATAAAAATTTGGAACAAAATTATATTGGAACATTACAGGAACTGCAATATAATCAAGATTAGTTGAATAAGATTCCACATTTCTTGTAGTTGTACCTAATACTGTAAACTCGTCTGTGTTTTCTATTTTAGCTCCATATTGACTATATAAAACTTCCGGTTGAATACTGAAAGATTCTGCTACCGGAATTGTTGCAAAAATACCTGCATTAAAACCGATTTTTGATTTTTGATCTTCAAGACCTGCATCTTTAGATAGAGAAGAAACGTTCATACCCCCTTTAACACCAAATCTTACATCTGAAGACGATGACGTTTTAGTTGTAGTCTGAGCAAATGCCAAAGATGTTGACAAAACTGCGATTCCTAAAATTAACTTTTTCATAACTTAAATTTTTTAATATTTTACTAATTCTAATTTTAAATTTTACTACCAAACATTTTTAGTTTGACGAGTCGTATCTTTCAAATTGTTTGCCAAACCTTCAATTAGAAAATAAATTAAATATTAAAAAAATTTAGATATTCGAATAATAAAATCATAATGCATTATATTTCAATATATTAATATATCAAAATTTAATATGCATTAAATAATAACTATTGAAAATTAAATCTAAAAATTTAGTTTAAAACCTAAAATTCGCTTAAGATTTTGTAATAATTAATTGATTTTTGAATGTTTTCAGTACTACATTCATGATCATAAATACAAGAACCTATCCCTGAAAGCAAAGAAAAATTGATTTTTGCATCTGTATTTTTCTTATCATTTAATAATAAGTTGAAAATATCTTCATCTTTAAAATCGCTCAAATCAATAAAAGAAAAATATCTCTGAATATTTTCTATAATTATCTCTGAATCTTCTTTAGAAATTAAACCTTCAAGATAAGAAAGATGGCTTTCGCAAATCATTCCTAAGGCAACTGCTTCACCATGAAGAATAGGGTTTTCGCTCTGAAGACATAAACTTTCAATAGCATGACCGATGGTATGACCGAAGTTTAAAGTTTTTCTCACATTTTTCTCATGAAAATCAGCATTCACAACTTCCTGCTTAATTTCCATTGACTGTGGAATGAGCGGTTCAATTCCTGTAGGATCCAGATGTTGCAGCTTAATTAAAGCTTCCCAGTGTTTTTTATCAGCAATTAATCCGTGTTTCAGCATTTCGGCAAATCCACTTTTCAGTTCTTTTGCAGGAAGTGTATCTAAAAATCTTGTGTAGGCATATATCTGCTCAGGAAAAGAAAATGTTCCCACCATATTTTTATAGTGCATCAGATCAATTCCTGTTTTACCACCGATAGATGCATCACACATCGAAAGAAGCGTTGTAGGAATATTGATAAACTGAATTCCTCTTTTATAGGTAGAAGCTACAAAGCCTCCCATATCGGTAATTACACCTCCGCCAAGATTGATTATCAAAGCTTTTCGGTCGGCCTGCATTTCTGTAAGAATTTCCCAAAGCTGATTGGCAGTTTGAATATTTTTCATTTCTTCACCCGCTTCAATCTCCAGAATTTCAAAAGAAATATCGGTTTCTAAATTCCCTAATAATACAGGGAGACAATATTCATGCGTATTTTCATCTACCAAAATAAAAATTTTGCTGAATGATTTTTCGGTTAGAAACTGGTTGAGCTGCGAAAAATTTTCGTCTAATAAAGTAATCATTGTATGATTTTTTATAATTAAAAGCTATACTAAGCTACAAAGTTATGATTCTTAATTTCTAACTCGTAACTAAATTACTATCTTTGCAAAAATATTTAGAATGAGCAGAGACAATAATAATTCAGGGAGACCTAAAAAACCTAGATCTTCAACAAGAAACTCAGACAGTCCTCGTTCTCTTAAATCTGGAAATTCCGGATCAAAACCTTTCAAAAAGTCATTCCCCAAAGCAGGAGAAAGAAATTCTGATTCCAAAAGAAGTGATGACAATAGTTATCAAGCTCGAATGGACAGAAAATATTCAAAAACTGAACAAGAACCTTTTATTACCAATTCAGGTGAAGAGAAAAAGACTTTCGGTAAATCTGCTCCCAAAAGAGGAGGTAGTAGACCCAATAGTTTTGACGTTAGAGATAAATACGAAAGAGGCAGCCTAAAGTACGGAAGAAGACCGGGGTCTGAAGGAAACGATAAAGATCAAGACAGAGCAAAATCTTTTGTACAAAAAAGAAGATTCAAGAAAGTAGAAAAAGACGTTCATAAAGATACTATTCGTCTTAATAAATACATTGCCAATTCCGGGATTTGCAGTAGGAGAGAAGCTGATGAGTTAATTACTCAAGGTTTGGTAGAAGTCAACGGAAAAGTGGTTACAGAAATGGGTTACCAAGTTGAGAAAACAGATAAAGTTATTTTCGACGGACAAAACATTACACCCGAAAAACCGGTTTATGTACTTTTAAACAAGCCAAAAGGGTATATATCTACTACAAAAGATGACAAAGCAAGAAAAACAGTGATGGATTTGGTTGCAAATGCATCTCCATACAGAGTTTTCCCGGTAGGAAGATTAGACCGTTCTACAACAGGAGTTATTCTTTTGACGAATGACGGGCACATGACTAAAAAACTGACGCATCCATCTTTTGATGCGAAGAAAATTTATCATGTTACTTTAGATAAAAAATTGACAAACGAAGACTTGAAACTTATTTCGGAAGGAATTCGTTTGGATGAAGGTGTTGCTGAGGTTGATCAGATTTCATTTATCGAAGGAAAACCTAGAAATGAAGTTGGAATTGAAATTCATATCGGTTGGAACCGTGTTATCAGAAGAATTTTCCAAAGATTAGGATACGAAGTGGAAGCTTTAGACAGAGTAATGTTTGCCGGATTAACGAAGAAAAACATCAAAAGAGGACACTGGAGAATCCTTACAGAGCAAGAGGTGAATAATCTTAAAATGCTTTAGCTCGAGAGACGAGATTAAAAGTTTCGAGTCTTAACTTAAAATATAAAGACGTTGAATCTCTTCAACGTCTTTTTTTATATTAAGAAAATGAGTGATTTTTTTAAAGTTTCACAACTTATAACTCATAATTAATAATTCAAAACTCAAAAAATTATCCTAAAATAGTCACTCCTTTTTGCAACATTTCAAAGATAGCATCCTTTCCGTTATCAGGTTTTACATTGACAGCACGAGTTCCGTTGAAGTGAAGACAAGTGATGTATCCAAGATTAGCTGCATCAAGACAAGTAAATTTCACACAGTAATCTAGGGCTAAACCTACGATCTCAACCAATTGAATCTCATGGTATTTTAAGAAATCATCCAATCCTGTTTTCATAAAATGATTGTTATCCTGAAAACCGCTGTAAGCATCAATTTCAGTATTTTTTCCTTTCTGGATAATATGAGTTACTTTATCTCTGTTTAGATCTTTATGAAATTCTGCACCAAAGGTATTTTCTACACAGTGATCTGGCCACATAAACTGCGGAACACCATTTAAAATAATGCTTTCACCTACTTTTCTATTATTATTGCTTGCAAAACTTTTGTGGTTTGCAGGATGCCAATCTTGAGTAAGTATAATCTGCTCGTATTGATTATCTTCCATCAAAAGATTAATATAAGGAATTACTTCATTTGCTCCTGGAACAGCAAGAGCTCCACCTTCACAAAAATCGTTTTGTAAATCGACTATTATTAACGCTTTTTTCATATTTCGCTTTCTAATTTTTTATTAATTGATTAAAGTTAACATTCAAAAATTTGTCCAAAATCTGATTATCTGACAAAACGGCATTTAAAAAAATAAAATTACAATCTGAAAGGCATTTAGAAAGAAAAAACACACTGCAAAAGTTTATCTTTGTACTAAATAAATACTATATGTCATTTGAATCGTTAGGATTATCACAAAATATTATTCATTCTGTTAAAAATTTGGGTTATTTAAAGCCTTTTCCGATCCAGGAGCAAGCGATACCTGTTATTTTAAAAGGAAAAGATTTAATGGGAATTGCACAGACGGGTTCCGGAAAAACAGCTTGTTTTGTGATGCCAATTTTAGAAAAACTACAAAATGCAGAAGTTAAGAAAGACCGTAATATTGAGGTTCTAATATTGGTTCCTACCCGAGAATTGGCGATTCAGATTGATGAGGTTTTCAGAGCGTTTACAAACAATTTGAAACGTGAAGTTCGTACAATGGCGGTTTATGGCGGTGTTTCTATCAATCCACAGATGAAGGGAATGTTTGGCGTAGAAGTTCTTATTGCAACACCCGGTCGTTTGTTGGATTTAATTGATCATAAGGCATTAAGCATTTTCCAAATAAAGCATTTAGTGATTGATGAAGCAGATAAAATGTTTCAGTTAGGTTTTGGTGAAGAGATGAACAAGCTTTTTGCCATGATGCCCGTTGCAAAACAAACCACTTTATTTTCTGCGACTTTAAATGATAAAGTTACCGAGATGAAAGAACGTTTATCGATTAACCCTACGATCATCGAAATTAAAAAAGAAGAAGTTGAAATTGATAATATTGAACAGTTAGCTTATCATGTTTCTCCTGAAAACAAAGGCCCTTTCTTACGATATTTAATTAAAGAAAAGAAGGTTGAGAAAGCTTTAATATTTGTTTCTTCTACAAGATCTGCTGATAATTTGGTTGAAAAACTAAAGAAAAATAAAATAAAAGCTGTTGCGATCCACAGTCAAAAATCTCAGAGTGCGCGTAGAAATAATCTGGAAGAATTTAAAGTAAACGGAGCTCAAATTTTGGTTGCTACAGACTTGATTGGTCGTGGTATTCACATTGAGTCTTTACCTTGTGTAATCAATTACGAATTGCCTCGTTCGCCTTTAGACTACATTCACCGAATTGGTAGAACGGGTCGTGCAGGCGAAAAAGGAACCGCTATTTCAATTTTAACTGATGATGAATTACAACATTTCAGAGTGATTCAAAAGAAAATGGGTAAGAAAGTTACTTTACAAAGAACGGAGGATATTAATCTGCATGGCTATTAAATTTTTAAATATTTTCTCGCAGATTGAGCGGATTTTGCAGATTTACATAAAGCAATTTTAAAGTCTGTTTAAATTTTAATAAATAACTTTTTAATAACCATTTCTTAATTTTGACTATATCGAATCTTCGATTTCTTAATTAAATAAACTTTGTTTATTCTTAATTTTTCACCATTCAGATTTTTAGTTATACAAATAATCTTAATTTCTTAATGGTAAAAATTAAACAGGCTCATAATTAATTTTAAACTATTTATAAAACAAGTAACTCATTAAGTTTCATCAAATCACTAAATATTATCATTGAAAATGGACAATTTAGAACAGAAAAGATTTCCGATAGGTCGCTTTGAAGCTCCTGACAACATCTGCGACATTCAACTCACAGAATATATTAAAGTCATCAAAAATTTTCCAGACAAATTAAAAAATCTGATTGAAGATTTTAACGAAGACCAATTAGATACACAATACAGAGAAGGCGGTTGGACAGTAAGGCAGCTTGTCAATCACATTGCAGACAGTCATATGAACAGTCTTATTCGTTTAAAATTGGCGCTTACCGAAGAAAATCCAACAATAAAACCTTACGACGAGGCAAAATTTGCAGAACTTCAAGACAGCGTAAATATGCCGATAAAACCTGCGATGAGAATTATAAAAGGAACTCATCAAAGATGGACGGTTCTATTAAAAGGCATGACCAATAAACAGTTTGAAAGAACTTTTCATCATCCTGAACACAACGAAAGTTATGATCTGAGAGTTTACCTTGCGAATTATGTTTGGCACTGCGATCATCATTTTGCACATATTGAGAATTTGAAGAAAGAAAAGAACTGGTAGTGAAAAGCCTTCATAACGAGAACGATTTTAACGAAATTAAGCAGAGAATTGCTCAGCTTTCAGAAACCTCAGAGAGAAAATGGGGGAGCATGGATGTTTCCCAAATGCTCGTTCATTGTGATTTGATCTTACAGATTGCATTAAAGAAAATCACTCTTCCGCCAATCAATTTTCTATTCAAATCGATCGGAATTTTTGTGAAAAGAGAAATGCAGATTTTCAATAACGGAATTCCCCGAAATATGCCTACTTTTAGAAAAGTAATCGTTAATTTTGAATGTAACTTTGAGGAAGCAAGAAACAATCTTTTAAAAAGGTTAGACGAGTATTATCTTGCTTACAAAAATCATGATTTGCCAAATCGTCATGAGCTTTTTGGTGAAATGAAAGAGAAAGATTGGGGATTTATGGAATATAAACATCTCAATCACCATTTAAAACAATTTAATGTATGAGTTTTTTAGATAAAATATTTGGCGGAAAACAGGAACAGGGAGAAACAAAATCTTTCTGGAAAACAATAAAGACTGAAGAAGATTTAGAAAAAGCAATCAAAGAATCTTATGAAAATAGAGTAGCGATTTTCAAACATTCTACAAGCTGCTTTATCAGCAAAACGGTTTTGAAAAATTTTGAAAAAGAAATTGAAAATTCAGACGAACAGAATGTAAGTTTTTATTTTCTTGATCTTTTGGCTTTCAGACCGATTTCTAATAAGATCGCTGAAGATTTTGGGATTCGTCATGAAAGCCCGCAATTAATTGTTCTTGAAAACGGAAAAGCCATTAACAATGCATCACATCAGGATATTTCTTTAAGCCAGATTCTATGAGTAATATAAATGAATATTTAGCAAAAGTTTTTGAAGTTCCTGCTGAAAAAGTAAATTTATGCAGCATTCAGTATGAGATGAAAAAAGTAGGAAAGCACGAAATGCTTTTGCAGGAAGGCGAAGTATGCCGAAATACTTTTTTTGTTGAAAAAGGACTTCTAAGAATGTATTCTATCGATAAAAACGGCAAAGAACACGTTATACAATTTGCGCCTGAAAACTGGCTAATTGGCGACCGAAGCAGTCTTTATTTTAATGAAAAATCCCGTTATTATATTGAAGCGGTTGAAGATTCTGAAGTATTATTTTTACAGCCGGATTTTTTCAGTAAATTGTTGGAAGAATTCCCGAATACAATTGAAAAAAATGATCTGATTATTCAGAAGCATGTAAAAAGCTTGCAGGACAGAATCAATTCTTTGTTGGGAGAAACGGCAGAAGAACGCTATTTAAAATTCATTAAAATGTATCCGGATCTTTTGCTGAGAGTTCCGCAATGGATGATCGCTTCTTACTTAGGAATTACTCCGGAAAGCTTAAGCCGTGTGAGAAAAGAACTGGCAAAAAAAAATTTTGTTACCGATAAATAATCTTTAATTTAAGATAAAAATATAATCACCGCACCAAACAACTAATCGTTGTTCAGTGTGGTGATTATTCTGTTAAGATATTCCTGTTCTCTTAAAACTTTTTCATAAGATTGTTTGGCATAAGAAGGTGACAAACGATAACCATCGGCATGAAGCTGATAACTGTCATTCTCAACATATCCTGTAAAGTTCACCGTATATTCATGGATAAATTTATCAATCAAATTCTTCCTTATTTCGCAAATCGTACTGTTCTTTATTTTTTGCAAAGAATTTAATATAAAAGACTTATCTCCGGTGAACTGAATTACCTGAGTAATCATTGCAAAATTACTCAAAGGTTTATTACTCGTTTCATTTACAACAGCGTGTGGGTCATCTTCGAATATCATGATCTTATAGTTTTTTAAGTAAAAAAATTCTAAATTAAACGGTAGCGTTACCTTCTACACCGTCTGAATTATCGGTTTTATTCCCGGTAACTGCAGCGGTTACAAAACTTAGAAGACTTACGAGTTTTCCAGCTTTGGTATCCCAATAATAAGTGTCTTTTGGTGTTACACGGATAATCGAAACATTCGGATCATCTTTTCCGTCAAACCAAGCATTTGCCATTGCAGACCATTTTTCTTCAATGGTTGATCTGTCTTTATAAATAACAGCATCACCAAATATAGAAAGATATTCTGAATCTGAGTTGTTCATAAATAAAAGTTGTACTCTTTTGTCGTCTTTTATTTCAAAGTTTTTATTGCTGGCTTCACTGCTAATAAACCATAGATTTCCGCTTTCATCGGTTTCCTGAAGCCCCATTGGCCGGGTATTGATAGGTAAACTTTCAAGATTGGTGCAGAACATACAGAATTTTGCTTTTTCTGAAAGTTCTTTAATTTTTTTGACCGCTTCTGCGCTATTCAAATTTTCTGTTGACATAATACTATATTTTGTAATTGTGGTGTGTATTTTAGAATCAATGATCCTTTGGTTATTGGTCTCTTCAAAAACCTAACCAAAAATATAAAATCTTTAAAATAAATTTCAATTTTCTTGTAAAACAAATCTAAAATAACATTATTTATAAAAACCAGCTACCAGTAATCAAAATTTATGATTGAAATCATAAAAAACATTTCTTCTTATACATAATCACAAATTAATTTTAAAATATTAAAAAAACCTTTCTAAAAACTATAATTGTAAAATAAGTTGTGGCACAAAATATGTGTTGAAAGTTTCGATAGTAAAATTTATTACTTACAGTAAAGTATATTAAAATGATAAATATTTTTAAACCATGAAAACAATAAGCTGCATGAAGATCGACGAGCAGTTGCTGCAATCTTACGGTGCCGAAATTAAAACCTACAAAGAAAAAGAACTTATTTTCAGAGAAGATGATTCACCAAATTTTTACTACCAGATTATAGATGGTGGTGTAAAAGTGAATAATTTTAATGATGACGGAAAAGAATTCATCCATAATATTTTAGGAAAAGGGCAGAGCTTTGGAGATGCACACTTGTTTATAGAAAAAAAATATACTGTGAATGCTTTTGCTATAAAGCCTACAACACTCATTGTTTTGCCTAAAAAAAAATTCATTAATCTGGTAGAAGAACACCCCAAAATTTCTTTAGAAATAAATGCATGTTTATCGCTACGTCTTTATTTTAAAATGAAAATGATGCACGACATGGTTTCTCAACAGCCTTCCGCAAGAATTCTTGGTCTTTTTAATTATCTGAGAAGTTATACCGATTGTGAAGATCAACATTCATTTAATGTACAGCTTACAAGGCAACAAATTGCCGATCTTACCGGTCTGCGTGTAGAAACAATCATTAGAACCATCAAAAAAATGGAAAAAGAGAATTTGCTAAAAATTGAAGACCGAAAAATATATTATTAAAAAAAATGACATGACTCAAATCATAATTAATAAATTTTAATCGAAGTATATTTGATATATTTTATCACTGAATAATCATCACACCACCAATCACCTAAATTACTCGTATATGAAAACAAAAACATTCTATTTATTTTACCCAATAAGGTTTTAAAATTTGCAGTTTTTTAATCTCAGATTCAATCTATAACCTCAGTCTTTTATTCATAACTTCTTTCATAATTACCTCTTTTGTGGAGGAAGAGGTAATTTTTTTTCAGAACGTTTTAGAGTAGGTGAATTTACTAAAATTTTACCTGCATGTAAAAACTGATGGTCTCCGTTACTTTGAAAAACACAGGAATATCTCGCAATTTTATTAAAACAATCTTATGGAATTTCAACAAAACTTACTCAATTATATCAGCGAATCATTAATTACCACTAATGAAACAATTTCTATCGCTGAAAGTGTTACTTCCGGGCTTTTTCAGCTCGCTTTTTCACAAATGCCGAATGCATCAATGTTCTATAAAGGCGGAATTACTGCTTATACATTAGATCAAAAAGTGAAACTTTTAAATGTAGATTATGAAGACGCCAGTTTGTGCGATTGCGTTTCTGAAGAAATTGCAGAAACAATGGCACTCAATGTAGCCCGATTATTTGAAACCGATTGGTCTATTGCGGTTACAGGCTACGCCAACCCAATACGAAGCTCGACTTATAAAATATTTTCATACTATTCTTTTGCTTACAAAGGTGAAATTATCTTATCTAGAAAATTGGAGCTTCATCCCAAAACACAGGCTTTGGGAGCGCAACAATATTACACAGAATTTATTTTGGGATGCTTTAAAAGTGAGATTAATAAACTTTTAATTTTAAAATAACGAAGCTGAGGTAAAGATTACTACTTTAAAAATTAATAAAAGATTTTTCTGTTTTTAATTTTTAAAACCCCTTCTTTCTCCATGTTTTTTATTACCCTGATGACGGTTTCTACGCTTAATCCGGTAAGAGAAGCAAGTTGTTGTCTGGTTAAAAGGATTTGTAACGCATACTGTGTTTGGTCGTGATGATGGTCTTTAAGATAATTCATCAAGGTTAACAATTTTTGTGCTGGTTTTTGAAAAGCCATGCTCTGCATCATCAAAAACTTGTAATGCATATTCTCAGAAAGGCACTTTAGAATTCTAAAATAATTTTCAGGATGTTGTTTTAGAAATTGTAAATATTGCACTTTTGGCAATCTTATAATTTCAGATTCTTCTATTGCAACGGCATTTACAGGATATGTTTTTTCTGTGAAAAGTGATGATAAACCAACACTTTGCCCATGAGAGAATATTCCTTGAATAAATTCTTTACCTCCTTCATTGTAATTATTTAATTTTACTTTTCCCTTTGAAATAAGGAAAAAGAAGCCGGGAACTTCACCTTCAGAAAATATAAGATCATTAGGATTATAGGTTCTTAAATCAGCTCCAAAAGAAAATAACTGATCTTCATTTATCATATTGTTGAGATTAATTCAATCTAAAAATTTCATCCAAAAGCTGGGAAACAATCAAATTTTCGGATTTTTTAGAGATGTAAAGAAAGAATATTTTTATGCAAAAGTGAATTATTTCCCTACCACACAGATACCACACAATATTTTAGAGGTTAAAATTTTGATTAATTTAAACTACTCAGTAAATAGTATTGCGCCAATTAAACAGAAATATAAATTTTATTGATTACAATCATAAAAAGAAAGATGAAAAATCTGATACATTTGAGTCCAAATTTTGAAAAAAGAAAGATTGATGATAATTTAATATCGGCGTAATAATTACTTAGAATTTATTACTCTTAAAATAATCAGCGTCTGAATCTACAATAACAAATTTTAAAAAACTGATAACAAGAACGTTAATCAAGCCAAGTTTTTCCAGAGACTTTGGTAATGATAGAGAAAAATTTTGCCAAACAATGAATAGAAATAGAGAAAACACACAAGATTTTAATGAAGAGCAATACAATGCAAAAACTTTGCTTGATGAGGAAATCATTAGACTTGCCAAACAAAATTCACCGCGTCTTTTAAGTAAATTTAAATCTGCATATCCCGAGTTTTTTGTAAACTTGGCTACCGTTAATTCAAATCTGCAAAATTCTGAAATTATATTTTGTATTTATCTCAAGTTGGGATTGAGCACGAAAGAAATTGCAACTTATACGTTTGTGACTCCAAAAGCCATTCAGAATAGAAAAAACAGATTAAGAAAAAAACTTAAAATCTCGTCAGATACCGACATTTATAAATGGTTTGATCAGCTTTAAGATTTATATCTCATAAATTTCCGCATCTGTAAAAACATAGAATCTTCCTTTTTGAGGGAGATTTTTTGTGTCTAATCCTGTAAACTCACTGAAAGCGGGAAGCAACAATTGGTTTTCCGTTACTACAAAACAAGGGAGTTTTATTTTTTTTATCATAGAATTAATAACAAAACCGGGATGAATATGCCCTGTAACCTGAAATCGTTCTGTATTTTTATTGAAATCATGAGAAAATAAAATATCACTAATTTCTAATGAATTGCTTTTAAGATCCAGACAAAGTTTCTTCTCTAAAGTTTTTGAAATCTTATCATGATTACCTTCTACTAAACAAAATTTAATGCTTGGATATTGATTTTTCCACTCACAAAACTGGTCGACATCAGAATTATCTCCGGCATGAAGCAAATCGCCGACAATAATAAATTTTTCTGGCTGAAAATATTCAATTAAAATTGATAATCGTTCCAAATCATTTTTCATAATCTGGTTGGCTAAAGCAATTCCGTTTTTGCGAAAATGTGCCGTTTTACCAACATGCAAATCCGAAAAGATCAATGCTTTTTCTTTTTCCCAAAATAGCGCGCGTTGATTTGTTAAAGTAAAAATTTCATTCTGAATGTTTATATTTTTTGTTGCTATTTTCATTTTGAAAGGGTGAAATTTTGTTTCTTTTGACCAATTTTGTTTTACCTATAACTTTGCAGCCCGACCTGAGTGGAGCTCTTTTTGTGTAGCAAAGCGGAACAAAAAAGCGGGAACGGAGGGCGGATTAAGCTGCCCAAATAAATTAAAAATCATTTTATATTTCTTCCCGATTGTTTAATCAGCTTCTGAATTCTTGCATCCAGATTTTCGCTCGTTAAAGTTTGGCGTAAACTGTCGACTTTTATAGGAAAACTCAAAGGTGTAAATTTATTTGAATATTTTAAAATCAACTTAGATTTTTCGATTCGTTTAAAAGCTTCTACCAAACGTTGCTCTTGGAGCTGCATATTGAAAACTTCGGTGTATGCCTGTCTCACAAGAAAATGATTCGGGTCATAATCTTCCAAAACTTTAAAGATCAGTCCGGCCGAACTTTGTAAAGCTTTATTTGACCGTTGCTGTCCCGGAAAATTCTGTACAACCATTCCCGAAATTACTGCAATATCTCTGAATTTTCGCCTCGCCATTTCTGCAGAATTAATGCTCGAAATTACATCGGTCATCAGATTTTCTCTTGTTAAAATTTTCTCCAGATTATTTTCATTTACAGGAATTTCTTTGTCGCTGAATAATTCAAAACCATAATCATTCATCGCCATAGAAAAGGAAATCGGAGCTAATTTTGAAATTCGATACGCAATTAAAGCTGCCATTACTTCGTGAACCAATCTGCCTTCAAAAGGATACATAAACAAGTGATAACCTTCTCTGTTTTTAATCATTTCCACCAAAAATTCATCTTCTTTCGGAATATGCGACCGCTCTTCCTGATTGATTAAAAGCGGATGTAAAAATTTCAGTTCTTTCTCCGAAGCTTTTGGATTTAACGCACCGGATAATTTTTCTCTTAGAAAACGGCCTAAATTTGAACTCAAAGGCAATCTTCCACCAAGATAACTTGGCGCCATTGCTTTTCCTTTAGAAGCACGTACAAAAACCGTCATATCTTTTACCATCGCCACTTCTAGAACTCTTCCAGCCAAAATAAATTTTTCGTCTTTTTTTAGCCTCGAAATAAAATATTCTTCAACCATTCCAATGTAACCGCCGGAAATAAATTTCACTTTCAGCATGGCATCACTTACAATTGCACCCATATTCATTCTGTGAAGCATCGCAATTTTTCTCGAAATGACTTTTTGCAGACCATCTTCCATTACCACCACTTTATGGTATTCTTCGTAGTTTTTCAGCGCACTTCCGCCAATCGTAAGAAAATCGATAATCTCTTTCCATTCTTCGTCCCGAATTTCCTGAAAAGTATAAACCTGTTTAATTCTTTCGTATGTTTCTTCAGGATAAAACCCGTCACCAATCGCTAAGGTCATTAGAAACTGAACCAAAACATCAAAACACAAAACCTGGGGTTCTCGAGGTTCAATTACATTTTGTTTAACAGCTTCCTTCAAGGCGGAAACCTCGATTAATTCTAAAGAATGGGTCGGAACACAATAAATTTTTGAAGTTTCAAAAGGGGAGTGACCGCTTCGTCCAGCGCGTTGTAAAAACCTTGCAACACCTTTTGCAGAACCAATTTGAATCACGGTATCAACTGGTTTAAAATCAATTCCTAAATCTAACGATGAGGTGGAAACTACGGCTTTTAATTTTCCTGAACTTAAATTTTCTTCAATCCAAATCCTTAAATGTGCATCAATTGAACTATGATGGATAGCAATTTGTCCTGCAAAATCAGGATAAGCATCCAACAATAACTGATACCACATCTCACTCTGACTTCTTGTATTGGTAAAAACAATGGTCGATTTAGATTCTAAAATAATCGGAACTACTTTATCTGCCAATTTATGACCAAGATGTCCTGCCCACGGCAAAATCTCTACTTCATCTGGAAAAACTGAAATAATATCAATTTTTTTATGTTGATTAGCAGTAATTTTTGTCTTTTTTATGTTGTAAGGAATCAAAACTTCCATTGCTTCATCAAGGTTTCCAATTGTCGCTGTAATCCCCCAAATTTTCAGTTTTAGAACGTATTTTCTGAGCTGAGAAATTCCCAATTCTACTAATACACCACGTTTCGAGCCCAATAATTCGTGCCATTCGTCAATAACAATACTTTGCAGATTTTGGAAGAATCTCTGATGATTTTTTTGTCCAAGAAGCAGATGTAAACTTTCAGGTGTTGCCACTAAAATTTCCGGCATATTTTTAACCTGTTGCTGTCGTACTTTCGAGTCTGTGTCTCCGTTTCTTACCCCAACCAACCAATCTAAACCAATTTCGTCAATCGCTTCCTGCATTGCTTTGGCAATATCTTTTGAAAGAGATCGAAGCGGTGTGATCCAGATCATTTTTAATCCTTTCTTATATTTTTCAGGATGATTTAAAAAATCAGAAATCAACGCTAAAAAAACAGAATAAGTTTTTCCAAAACCTGTAGGTGCAACGACCATTCCGCTGTAACCGTTCCCGAATTTTTTCCAGGTATCAATTTGAAATTTAAACGGAGAAATCGATTTTTCCATCATCCAGTTTTGAATGATTTTAAATCCGTTGGTATTTTCGAAGTTGCTCAAATTTTGTTAATTATTATTTATAAACGCAAAGAGCGCAAAGATTTTTTGATATTCTACTGTATATTTTTTGTTCGCAAAGGCGTTTCACTCAGCAACGATAATCTGCTATCATTTGCTGAACGAAGTGCCTTTGCGAACGAAAGATGTTTTCAATATTTAAAAAATAAAACTTTGCGTTTAAAATTTACTGTATTAGTTTTTTAATCTCTTCAATATCATCAATTTCGTCAACGGTTTTATCTTTTCGCCATCTTAGAATCCTTGGAAAACGCAATGCGACACCACTTTTGTGACGATTACTGAACCCAATTCCTTCAAAAGCAATTTCAAAAACCAGTTCTGGTTTTACGGTACGAACAGGACCAAACTTTTCAATTGCATTTTTATTCACAAACTTGCTGACTTCCATAATTTCTTTATCGGTCAAACCGGAATAGGCTTTTGCGATCGTAACCAATTTATCGCCACTTTTCACGGCAAAACTGTAATCGGTGTAATAAGCACTTCGTCTTCCGCTTCCTTTTTGAGCATAAATAAGAACAGCATCAATCGTCATCGGATTGATCTTCCATTTCCACCAATCGCCTTTTTTTCGCCCTGAATGATATTGTGAGTTTTTCTGTTTCAGCATCAAACCTTCACTGTTTATTTCTCTGGAATTTTCCCTGATTAAATCTAATTTGTTCCAATCATCAAAATCGATAGCTTGAGAAATTTTTATATTTTCAGGAGCTTGATTTAATAGTAACTCTTCCAGCATTGCTCTTCTTGCTGACATTGGTTTTTCCCGCAAATCAGTTCCTTCGAGTTCTAAAATATCATATGCAAAAACTTCAATGGGAATTTCAGCAAGCATTTTTTTTGTTAAAGTTTTACGGTTTAATCTTTTTTGTAATTCATTAAAATTTAAAACGTTGCCTTCCTTTACAGCAAGTATTTCTCCATCTATCACAAAATTACCTATCATTGCTTTTACGGTCTCCGTAATTTCAGGAAACTGTTCTGTAACCAATTCTTCACCACGAGACCAAATAAAGACTTCATCATTTCTTCTAATGATTTGTCCGCGAATTCCGTCCCATTTATATTCGATGAGCCAATCTTCGGGCTTCCCTAAATCTTCCAAATCTTTTTCCAAAGGATAAGCGAGACAGAAAGGGTAGGGTTTCGAATTATCAGGATTGATATTTTCAGCAGAAATCAATTCTTTAAATGAAACTTCATCAGGTTGCCATTTGCCCATTAAACTGTGCATTAAAGTACTGGCTTCCTGCCCTGAAAATTTGGTTAAAGCATTAATCAAAGTTTTGGAAGAAACACCAATTCTGAAACTTCCGCCTAATAATTTATTGAAAATCAAACGCTCGGTGTAATTTAAACCATTCCAGGAATTGAGAACGAATTCTTTTTTTTCAGCATCCGATTTATTTTTTAATCCGATAATTTCACGTATCCATTCAGATAAAGATCTTTCAATTTGTTCGGTGGGTGGCGGAAGAATTAATGATAATGTTTCCCCTAAATCGCCAACCGAAGAATAACTTTCCTGAAAAAGCCAAAATGGTAATTGGGTAATTTCCAACGCCCATTCTTTCATATAATTCGTATTGACATTTCGCTTGGGTCTTTTGCCTGTAAACAATGCAATAAACCACAATTTGTCATCATCCGGTGCACGTTCGAGATAATCGATGATGGCATCGATTTTTGCATTGGTTTTATTGGTGCTTTCGAGAGCGTTGATGAGTTCTGCGAAATTTTTCATTTGTTAATCCTTTTTATTTTTAGTAAATCACAAAGGTGTCGCTCCTACGGAGCTCTTAAAATCGGAATAGCTATTTCTCTACAAAGGTTAAGTTCCTACGGAACTTTTTAAAATTTAATTCTCAATCTTTAATAATTTCCTTCTCTTTTTCTTCTTCATCGTCGTCTCCATACAAAGTTTCTACAACATCAGATTTAATTCCGATTTCGTTTAAATATTTCGAAAAAACTTCGGTTTGTCCGTGAGTAACGTGAACGATTTCGGCTTCAGTAGCTTTTATAGCCTGCAATAATCCTTTCCAATCGGCATGGTCACTCATTGGAAATCCGGCATCTGCACTTCGCCATCTTCTTGCACCGCGAACCTGCATCCAACCGGAACAAATTGCTGTTGCAGCATCAGGAATTTTTTTAATGACATTGCTATCTAATAAAGCCGGAGGAACGATTACAATGTCGCCCTGAACATGTTTAATATTTTCTCTAAAATCAGGAACTTCGTAATCAGGAAGAATGATTCCTACTTCTTCAAAAGCTTTATTCAGTTTTCCAATCGAGTAGTGAACGTGGATTTTTCCCATTCCTTCAACGGCTTTCATAATTCTTTGCGCTTTACCCAAAGAATAACCTATAAATACGGATGTTTTTTGATTCTCCTGATTTCTGAGAACCCAGTTCTGAAGTCTTTTATTTAAATCAGGAACTTCAAGCCAATTATAAATTGGAAGTCCGAACGTACTTTCTGTAACAAATTCATTACATTTTACCACTTCAAAAGGGGTACTCAAACCATCATCCTGAATTTTATAATCTCCCGAAACTACACTTACATAACCTTTATATTCCAAGCGAATCTGCGCCGAACCGATAATGTGACCTGCAGGATGAAGCGAAAGCTTTACACCATTAATATCTAAAACTTCACCATACTGCAAAGTCTGACATTCAATATCCGGCGAAATTCTTTGATGTAAAATGGGTTTTGTAAAATGATGGCAAAGATATTTTTTCATTCCCCAACGAGCGTGATCTGCATGTCCATGAGTGATAACTGCAAAATCAACAGGTCTCCAGGGGTCAATATAAAATTTCCCTTGCGGACAATAAATACCTTTGTTTGTGAATGTGATGAGTTTCAAGAGCGTGATGATTAGTGTATTTCTGAATATTCAAAAACCTAACCAAATTATTTGTTTTCAAGACTTTTCTGCAAATCGCTCCACGCTCCGCCGTTATAAACTTTTTTAAAGCCTTTTTCTTTTAAAATAGATTCTACTTTTACACTTCTTAAACCGTGTGAGCAAACCGTGATGTAAGTTTTCTCCGGATCAAGTTCTATATATCTTTCACGGATAGTTCCTAGAGAAATATTTTGAGAGCCATCGATATGTCCGGTTTCAAACTCTTTTTCGGTTCGCACATCAAGAATTACGGCGCCGTTTTTAATTAATTTGTCTAAACCATCGTCCAACGTTTGGAATCTATAAACTCTGTAAACAACATACATCAGGAAAATAATTCCACCAAAGATTAAAATACTTTTCATTTGTAAATATTTATTGTTTTTATAGTTTACTTAATATTTTTCGGTCAATATAGAATGTTCCAAACGGAATAATACAGGCTAATAATACTTTCCAGGTTGTTTCTTTGAATTTCCAGTTTTGTTCTACACCAACGCTCAACGTATTAAATAAAAACAGCAGAAATAATGAACCGTGAATTGGTCCCATCATTTTTACAAAGGCTGGATCATCAAATCCATATTTCAATGGAACTGCGATAAATACTAAAGTTAATAATGAAATTCCTTCAAGGATTGCAATAATTCTTAAACGTCCGATCTTAGTTTTAAGTAAATTGATCATAATTATCTGAAATAAGGTCTGTTAGCAAGTGGAGAAAACGGCCAGGGAATAGCAATGAAAATAACGACTAAAGCGATGATGAAATAGATCAACATGGTTTTAAATTTCTCTTTATCAGTTGTTTTTCTTTTTGAAATGGATGAACCAATTGTGATCAGAACAATAGAAAACAACATCAGAAAAATATGAATCAATCCAAAAAATAAAAGGTCAAATGATTCTTTGGCTTCATTAAAATTATTCCAAAAGTATTTGATAATCGGGCTTTGAGAATACAAGGTAATTCCTAAAATCAATTGAATATGAGCAATCGTTGCTGTGGAATGTCTTACAAAATCATCTGTTTTTGTAAATTCTTTATTCGAAAAATAACCTTTGTAAGCAATGAAAATCGAGTAGACTAAACTCAATAAAACCAACCATCGAAAAATAGAATGCAGAAATGTAAGTGTTTGATACATCTTCAAATTTTTATCAACACGACAAAGATAAAACAAAAACATACTAATTAGTATGTTTTTAGATAAAAAAATTATTTAAGTGTATCAAAATAGGATTTAAGACCCTTTAAATAAACAAAATAAACTCCTTTAGAATTTTCTAATTTACCCAAATTTCTTACTCCCCAATAACCGGACATCACAAAAACAGTAATTTCTTTAGCGTTAATATCAGATTTAATTTTACCATTTTCTTTTCCTTTTTCTATGGCATCAATCATTGCTTTTTCCCATTCCAGAGTAAGTTCATTTAACGCTTTTGTAAATTCAATATTCCAGGGTGCCATTTCTTGAGTAAAATTAGAAGCTGGGCAACCGTATTCAACCTTCAGATCTTCATTCTCCATCAATAAATGATGCATCAGATTATAAATGGTATCTAATGGATTCACATCGCTTTGAAAGGGTTCAATAAAAGTATTTTTGAAAGTAGGTCTCATCCTTTCATTGATAATGGCCAAACCCATTTCATCTTTCGTTTTAAAATGATAATAGAAAGCTCCTTTTGTTACCTGAGTTGTCGCAATAATCTCATCAACACTCGTTTTCTGATAACCATTGGTGTAGATCAGTTCAAATGCTTTTTGAAGAATATTTTGGCGGGTTGCTTCCGATTTTTTCATAAAATACCAATGGTCTGTTTTACAAAGGAACAAATTTTATCAATCAAAAAAAAGAGTCGTTGCAGAATAGCTCAGTACAGGTTTAGGTTTGTAGAGTAATTTTTCTAAAAATCAAATTTCTGTTTTTAATCACTTTAAAATTGATAAATCTTACGGAAATTTGCAAAAAATAAATCAATGAAGGTTATAGATGTAGAAAGTTGGAACAGAAAAGAGCATTTTGAGTTTTTTTCTAAAATGAAAAGTCCCTATTTCGGGTTTACAACGGAGGTAGACTGCACGAAAGCTTATGATAAAGCCAAAAAAGAAGGTCATTCTTTTTATGCTGTTTATCTTTATAAATCAATGGTGGCAATCAATACTGTGGATGAATTAAAACTCAGAATTGTTGACGGACAAGTAATCTTGTATGATGAGGTACATGTAGGAGGCACAATTGGAAGAGCAGACGGAACGTTTGGGTTTTCATTTTTTCACTATTCTCAAGACTTTGAAACTTTTAACGAAAGACTTCAAGAAGAAATTAAATCTGTACAAAATTCTACAGGTTTAGGAATAAGCAACGATGTTTTACCTATTAATCACATTAGACATACTACAATCCCGTGGAACTCATTTACTACCATTTTGCATCCGACAAATTTTGATCCTAAAGAATCTATACCAAAGATCGCATTTGGAAAATTCACCATTCGTGAAGGTAAAAAGTATCTTCCGGTTTCCATTGAGGCACATCATGGATTGGCAGATGGGCTTCATTTGGCGAAATATATTGAAGAATTTCAGAGACAGTTAAGCTTGTAGTGGTTGATGGTTTTTAGTTAATTGTTGATGGATTAGAGTTCAAAGTACTATAAACTAAAAATATATTTTTTTCAACCGCAAAAGAATCAAAAGATTGTCCGAGGATTTAGTTATTCAAAAGCTTGCAAAACGATTGGCTATACAGGCTTTTTAGATTTTGTAAACTTTTGAATTTCTATTTTTTCAATCATTTCTTTTGAACCTTTTGCGGTAATATATTTTTCAAAAAAACACAAAAGAAAATCCTGAATAAATCAGGATTTTTTTATTACCAATTGCTCAGTCCGTTTTCTAATGCCTTTTTATAATTTTCTTCGTCAAAAGAGTAGAGGTCGGGAGATTTGTGTGCACCGCCACGACGTTGCTCATTTAATTTTTTGAGAATTTCGAGGTTTTTTATTTTTCTGTAAAAATTTCCGCGGTTAAGCTCTTTCCCAAGAATCGTTTCGTATAATTTCTGTAATTCTGAAAGGGTAAATTTTTCAGGCAATAAATTATAACCGATTGGCTTATACGTAATTCTTTCACGCAAAGTCAACAAAGCTTTTTCTATAATTTCACGATGATCCATTGCCAATTCTATTTCGTTTAGTTGGCTCAGAGAAATCCATTCACACTTTTCACTGAGTTCATCTGCAACAAGAACAGCATTATCGGGATTGTATAAAGCATAATATCCTATAGAAACAAAACGTTGTTTCTGCCATAAAGAATCATCGAAGTCTTCAAAATAAAATTCGCTTCTTTTATTTTTACCAAAAACAGCAAATTCTTCCAAATAAACATCAGAAACACCTGCTCTCTCTTTTAAAACTCGTTTAGCGGCATCATCTAAATCCTCTTCTTTTTTTACATAGCCACCCGGTAAAAGCCATTGCTTACGATACGTCATCTGAAGAAGAAGAACCTTTAATTCACTTTTGTCAAAACCAAAAACGACAGGGTCAGTAGAAAGATGGGGAAGAAATAGATCTTTTGCCTCCTCAGATTTCTTTAAAAATTGTTGTTGTGAATCCATAAACTGTTTGTGAATACTTAGTGTGGCAAATTTAACATTAAAAATTTAACATTTACCCTAATAATACAATTCCGAAACTATTTTTAGAAATTTTAAAACTTTCTCTCCATCATAAGCTCATTATGAAGCAATGGTGTTTTCATTTTTAATTCATCAATAAATCATTTAAAATCAAATATTTAAATCTCTATTTTTATTCAAAATAACCTTTAAAATTGATAATTCAGGATAAAATTATTGTCCCAAATTAAGATATTATCAACAAAAGAGGTTATCTTAGCCTCTTAATTTTAATGTATATGATAAATAATGAAGTAAAATCTAAAAGGAACTATACCATTCCTTTGATTACTATTACGCTTTTATTTTTTATGTGGGGATTCATCACATGCATGAATGATATCCTTATTCCATACCTGAAACAACTATTCAAACTGACGTTTTTCGAATCGATGCTGGTGCAGTTTTGTTTCTTCGGAGCTTATTTTATAGGTTCACTAATTTATTTTCTGATTTCCATGTCGAGCGGAGATCCCATCAACAAAGTAGGTTACAAAAAAGGAATTCTTTTTGGAATTTTCCTTGCCGCTTTCGGATGTATTTTATTTTATCCGGCAGCAACATTCTCTTCTTACGGATTGTTCTTAGGCGCTTTATTCGTTCTTGGATTAGGATTTACCGTTCTTCAGATTACAGCAAACGCTTACGTTTCGCTTTTAGGTTCGGAAGATTCTGCATCAAGCCGACTGAATATGACGCAGGCTTTCAATGCTTTCGGAACAACAATTGCCCCGGTTTTAGGCGGACATTTAATTTTTGAATTCTTTTCTGCAGCCGACGGATCGTTCTCTGCAGTAGCAACAAGAATTCCTTACTTAATCTTTGCAGGGATTTTATTGTTGGTGGCTTTATTGATTTCAAGAGTGAAGTTGCCATCTTTCCAAACTGCGGAAGAAGAAATCGAAAAAGGTTTAGGTGCGCTTCAATATCCGCATCTTTTATTCGGTGTTTTTGCGATGTTCTGTTATGTAGGTGGGGAAGTAGCAGTAGGAAGTTTTATCATCAGCTTTTTAGAACAACCTCAGGTTATGAACCTTAATGAAGTGGTAAGTAAAAACTATCTTTCTCTGTATTGGGGAGGTGCAATGATTGGACGTTTCTTAGGTGCAATTTCGTTAAATCATTCAATCAGCCAAGAGAAAAAAGCATTGTATATGTTGGGAGCTGCAGTTGCAGTGTTTCTTGTAATTTTTAGTATTGTTAATCTTACTTTCTCCCAAGTTAGTTTCTTCTTAGTATTTATTGCATTAAACTTTGTGGCATTCTTTATAGGAAAATCTGCTCCGGCAAGAACGTTATCCATCTTTGCAGGAATCAACGTTTTATTACTTGTTTCAGCGATGTTAAACCACGGAGAATTGGCTATGTACAGCATTTTAGGAATCGGAATTTTCAACTCGATCATGTTCTCTAATATTTATACATTGGCTATATCAGGATTAGGAAAATACACAAGCCAAGGTTCTTCATTGGTTGTAATGGCCATTTTAGGAGGTGCCATTGTTCCTATTTTCCAAGGCTATTTGGCAGATGTTTTCGGAGTGCAACAATCATTTATTATTCCTGTGTTCTGTTATATTGCCATCTTAATTTTTGGTGTATATTGTACTAAATATTTAGGACACGTAAAACAGGATGCTGATGCGAAATCAGGACATTAATATTTTTAATTTTATATATTGAAAAACCTGCTTTTGAGCAGGTTTTTTTTGTTTACTTAACTAATCAAATAATGTTTTATTAATGTCATTTTGGTAATCAAGTAATTCAAACATATTTTTAGGGCTACTGGAATTGACGGCTTTCCAAACAAATGGGAATCGTAAAACAATAATTAACCAAGTTGC
>NZ_JAPDKN010000022.1 GCF_026163565.1 Chryseobacterium sp. YIM B08800 | reverse complement strand
TATTAATGTCATTTTGGTAATCAAGTAATTCAAACATATTTTTAGGGCTACTGGAATTGACGGCTTTCCAAACAAATGGGAATCGTAAAACAATAATTAACCAAGTTGCAAAATTCCCCTCCTTTGGAGGGGTGGCGAAAATTCAAAGAATTTTTGACGGGGTGGTTACATAAAAGTAAACCAACGTCAGTTCGATTTTTTCGCAGCAAAGCGGAGAAAAATGTATCGAGAACTGATGATGAAAATATAAACTTCTCGATACGCTTTTTTGCAAAAGCTACTCGAAGTGACGGTTTGACGAACAAATATAAATCATAAAAAACGAGAACCTTTTACAGATTCTCGTTTTTACTTTTTGATGAATATCTATATTAACATTTTTGTCTTTCAGCAAGAATCTAAACTTCTTTATTTTAATCATGTTTAGATTCGGAATGACAAAATGACTACTGATTTTAGCATTATGATTAAAATCGGCATTCAATATTTTTTTAAAGTTCTCGATACAAATTCTTTCAGAATTTTACTCGAACTGACGTAATGAACATCAATCATCCAGATAAATATCCTGATGCGATTTTCTCGATTTCAGTAGCATAAAAGCTAAGCCCAAACCTAATCCGGCAACCAATGCAATTTTGGTTTTATTTCCGGGAACAGGAAGGATGGTTTCACCATAAATTCGATGAGGTTCTGAAGAAGGTTCAAGTACATTTCCGGAATCGGGTGGTGCGTTTTTTAGTTTCATCATTAATCGCATTCCTGCAGAAGCGGTATTGATAATAATTTTTGGAAACATTTCATATAAATTGACCAGTGCTCTCGATTTAAAGTCTGGAAACAAATCTTTTTGTGGCTCTTTCGCTAGCTGTACGATTTTATCTGCTGTATCTCTAGGGTCGGAAGCAAATGGCGGAATTTTAAAATCAAGTCCTGAAAACTTTGCCGAATGCATATTTCCTGTAGATCTTTGGATTTGAGGGTACAAATTTGCAATATGAATATCAGGATGATCTGAAATTTCACCATGAAGACATTCCATCATTCCACGGATTCCAAATTTTGTTGCCGAATAAACTGCGCTGTAAGGAGCGGGCATAAATCCGCCAATTGAAACATTATTGATCAAAATTCCTTCGTTCTGTTCCTTGAAAAGCGGTAAAACAGAATACGCTCCATGCATATATCCAAAAAGATTGGTTTTAACAACCTGCTCGTGAAGTTCCATCGGGATTTCTTCAAATTTTCCGCTTGCCATTACACCGGCATTGTTTACCCAAATATCAATTCTGCCAAATTCTTTTAAAGCTGCTTTCAAGAGATTGTCTACCTCTTCAGCTTTCGAAACATCGGTAGAAACTGCGATAGCATTTACGCCTAGGTCTTTACAGATATTTAAAGTTTCATCTAAAGCTTCCTGACCTCTTGCTGCGATAACGATGTTGCAGCCTTCAAAAGCAAAGGCTTCAACGGCAGCTCTTCCGACTCCGCTGGTTCCTCCTGTAACGACGACCGTTTTACCACGAAGGCTTCTTTTTTCTAAATTGTTTTGTGATTTCATATTGTGATGTTTATAGATTGAGATAAAGTGTTATCTGTTACCTATCTATTTTTACACCAAATAAGAATTTCTGAGGTATAAATTTTAAATCAAATCGACATCAACAAAAAAACACAGGCTTAATTGCCCATGTTTTTGTTTGAAATAATATTTAAATCGAGTGTTTTATTTGTATAAATCAAGTTCGAGAAAGTTGTTGTTTTTCTGAAGTTCTTCTTTACGACTTTTTTCTGACGTTTTCAGCATCTCTTCAGGCGTAAACGTTTTTCCGTCAAATGACATTGAAACAATTACAGCACCACTTGAAGAGCCATGCATCTGACGAAGGTCTTTCACAGGATCTTCCTTGTATTCTTTCCAAAGCTTTCTGAATTTTTCTTCACTTACAGGAATGTCTTTTGGCTTAAAGCTATGTGTATTTTCATTTTGAACTGTATTGATTTTTTTAGTGGCAATTAGCTTAAATGTATGATCACCTTTAGTATCTTCAACCTTAACAATAAGTCCCGGAAGACCTGAAAATGCATGCGGACCGTCTTGTATAGGAATTTCTGGAGCAAACCAAGCAACCCATTTTCTTCCCCTCCAATCTGCGGTAGCTTTTTGAACATTGTAATCTAAAATCTTATCTTTTTCATTCGTAATCTTCCAGTTAATTTTCTGTTCATTGGTTAATAATAATCCTGTAGAACCAATTGTTTTTTTTAAGATTGTCTTGTATTCAGGATAAGTTTTACTAATTTCAGAACCTACTTTTCCTCTTTTCACATTGCTAAAATCAAAATGAGTCTGACTTGCTGCTTTAGGACTCATCACCGTTGCCATCATCGTAGAATCGAAAACGGCTCTTACTTGGCTGTAAAATTTTGAACCTTTAGGAGAAGTCTGCAATACCATATTTTCAGTTTCTGATTTGTCGCGGTTTAGAGAATCCATTTTGAAAGTATATTCATAAATGAACTGATTAGATTGTGCGAAACAGAATCCTGTAATTAATAATAGCAGAATAGATAATTTTGTTTTCATATTTGTGATTTTATTTAGAATGTAATGCTTTCTTCTTTGTAATTGTAGATAATTACATGAGCATCTTCTTTTTTACCTGTCTTGTGAACCGATTTTGCAGCAATAATTTTAAAATTTTTCGGATGATAAATGGTGTATGTTCCATTTTCCGGATTGTGAATTACTTTTTCTGCATTTTCAAAAGAAATATTATCATTTTTGATCATAACATTTCCTTCATAGATGGTCGTTTTATCTTCTAAATTTCTTTTGGTTTTATCAGATTTAAAAGTAAAACTTTTCACCGCATCTTTTTCCTGAGCAAAAGTGTTTTGAGAAATTAAAAGAAGCATAAAAATGCCTGAGATTGTAAAAAGTCTTTTCATATATTCAATTTTATGAAAACGAAAATACAGATAAATCTCAACATGGTGTAAAATTTAATATTATTTATGATTTATAAGAAATTTTTAACTAAAACACTTACAATAAAAGATTTCACCAGAGAACTGACATGAAATATACAAGACTGGAATTAAAAATAAGAGTAGAAAAGGAACGTTAATCAAAGCAACAGAATATTGCTTCTTAAAAATTCTAACAATAGAATCTGTGATAAAACCCACCAGAAGAATAATCAGAACAAAAGCGAAGAGAAATGCAATGCCCAAACCTGCATCTGTACGATGTTCTCTTTGTCGATTAGCTTCGATCGCCATTTCCGAATAAAAATATAACAAAAACATGGGAATTGCTACCGTCAAAATTCTGATGATAATGTGTCTGGTGATTTTCATAAATCTTATATTTTTATTTGTTCGTTACTTTCATATTCTTTTTTAGACTTTTTGAAGAAAGATTATTTTCAAAACTGAAAGGCATCGATTTTAAAGTCTTATCTTTTTCAGGAACCAAAACATTAAAATGCAAATGTTCACCGGAAGCAAAACCTGTCGCCCCGCTCGATCCAATGGGCTGATTTCTTTTTACAGCATCACCGACTTTTACAAAACTACCGTTCTTTTTTAAATGTACATATTGTGTAAACAATCCACTTTGAGGGTGATAAATAGTAATGAAATTGGAATAAGGAGTCCATTTTTTGTCATCTTTTCCAAATTCATAATCTTTAATAACACCAACAACAAAACCATCATCTGCACTTGTAATGGTATCTCCAGTTTTCATATCAAAATCTACAGCATATTTATTATAATCATCATCATGACTAAAACTGCCTTTGTTAGATTGCATAATTTTGTATGTTTTACCTCTTGGAAAGGGCAGTGCAAAGTTATTTTGTTTAATTACTTTGTGAACATCACCAAATGCCTGATTAATATTAAATTTTACTTTTTCAACATCAATATTTTTAGCGAAAATCTTGATTTCTGCAAAAGAATTTTCATTAACCATAACCTTTAAAGTATCATCAATAAAATTTTCTCCTTTTAAGTAATCTGAAAAAAGTCTAATTCTTAAAGGACAAAACAATGGATTTTCAATTCTTATAGTAATCGTATCGTTCTTATATTCAACATTTTTATGGTAAGAAAACTGATAGTATATTTCTTTCGGAAGTTCTTGTGCCTTATAAAAAGAAAAGCAAAAAAATAAAAGAATGAAGAATGCTTGAAAGAATTTCATACACTTTAAATTGAATTTAAAAATACAATTATTAATGAATAGGAGACGGTTTTACAAGTTCGCTTTCAAAAACAAAATCTTTAATTAAAGTTTCAATATAATAAAACAAATTACTGTTTTCATTCATTTGGTTTTCAAGAACAATAATATGTAAATCTGCTTTGGGAAAATAAATATTGAGCGAAGAAAAGCCGTCACCCAAACCTGTGTGACCGAGGTATTTTATTCCATTTACTTCAGCAATTCTTATGTTATATCCATAACCCATTTTCTCTTTTCCAAAAACATCATGCTGAGATTTTGTAGATTCTGAGGTCATTAATTGATAAGATTTCGGGCTTAAAATTTTACCTTTATGAAGTTGATTATTCCAAATTACTAAATCTTTTGCGGTCGTAATAACTCCGTCTGCAGGCAAATTTTCTTCGTTAATAAAAGAATTTTCAACTTTAGAAAAATTATTTTCTTTATTCATATATCCAAAAACAAGATTCCTTTTATTGGTTTTAAAATAGCAGAACGTATCATTCATCTTTAGTTGCTTAAATAATTTTGTAGCCAGTTCTTTATATGATTTTTTCGATACATTTTCAACAATTTTCCCAAGAAGGATATTCGAAAGATTGCCATATTTAAAATCGGTTCCAGGTTTGAAAACCAATGGCTTTTCTACATCAACAATTCCGTGGGTATGATTCAAAAGCTGATGAACGGTCACAAAATCTGCCCAGGTTTGCTTTAATTCCGGCAAATATTTTTTGATAGGAGTTTGAAGATTAATTTTCCCTTTTTCTACTTCCTTTAAAACTAAAACAGAGGTAACTTGTTTGGTATTTGACATGATTTCAAATTGGCTATTCATTTTCAACGGAGTTTTATTTTCAATATCTGAAAATCCGAAAGCTTTAGAATAAACTGTTTTACCGTTTTTATTAATCAGAACGACACCATTAAAATTGACTGGCTCTTTAATCTCTATAATACTGTCAATTTTATTTTGCCAATTTTTATCGGTTTGAGAAAAAACATTTACACTTAAAGAAAAAATAAGAAAAGCCGAAATTATCTTTTTTGAAATCATTATTCTGTGAATTTTTTAGAGTTTTCAAATATAATCTTTTACATTATTTCATGGAAAAAAACTATTGCAATTAATACATCTTTTCATCTTTCAAAATCCGCAATCATTTAATGAATCCTTATCTTTACGTAAATTTTAAATAAAATGAAAATAGAGATCTGGTCGGATGTGATGTGTCCGTTTTGCTATATCGGGAAGAAAAATTTTGAACAGGCATTGGAAAATTTACCTTTTAAAGATGAAATAAAAGTAGAGTGGAAGAGCTTTCAGCTTGACCCAACTTTGGAACCATCGGAAACCAAAACAACGGCAGAATATTTCAGAGAAAAAAAAGGTTTTCCTGAAGAGCAGGCAAAGCAAATGACCAATCAGGTAATTCAGATGGGAAAGGCTTCTGGGATTGACTTCAATTTCGAAAAAGCCCTGATTACCAATACTTTTACTGCTCATAAACTTCTTCATTTAGCAAAAAAACATAATAAATCTAATGAAATGGAGGAGGAGCTATTCAAAGCTCATTTTCTGGATGGAAAAAATGTAGGCGACATTGATACGTTGGTTTCTTTGGCGGTTTCTTTAGGAATTGATGCGGAAGAAGCTAAAAAATCTTTACAATCTGAAGAATTCGATTACGAGATCAATCAGGATATTTTGGAAGCCAGAAACAATGGGATTTCGGGAGTTCCGTTTTTTATTCTTAATGGTAAATATGCAGTTTCTGGAGCACAACCTGCAGAAGTCTTGAAAAATGCTTTAACCCAGACTTATGAGGAAACCGTAGTTCCTTTTAAAGATAATGTGCAAAACAATCTTTCTTGTGATGCAGACGGTTGTTCAATTTAACATAATATAGCTTCGTGATTACATTAAATAAAGAATTGAGCTATCCGATTTCTGAAACTCTTTTTGTTTTTGCATTAGATTCAGAAGCAGGAAAAGTATTTGATCATACAAGAAAATTAATTACCGGAATAGGAAAAGTGAATGCAGCCATTGCATTAACAAAAGCAATTCAGGAGAAAAAACCAAAATTGATCATCAATCTTGGTTCTGCAGGCGGAAATGGTTTCAAAAAAGGAGAGATTATCTGTTGTACACAATTCATTCAGCGGGATATGGATGCTCAAGGTTTAGGTTTTAAAAAATTTGAAACTCCGTTATCTGGAATTCCTATTGTTTTGGAAAATGGGCTTAAAATGGATAACATGAAAGAAGGAGTTTGCGGAAGCGGTGACAGTTTTGAGATGAATCATATCAACACAGAATACAACGTTATCGATATGGAAGCGTATCCTTTGGCACTGATTGCAATGCAGGAAAATATTCCGTTTTTATGTTTGAAATATATTTCTGACGATGCGGGAAGTGATGCTGCGGATGATTGGTCGGTTCAGGTACATCTTGCTTCGGAAGCATTTAGGCAAATCTTGTTTACAGAAGTGTAAAATTTAAACCCAAACTAAAATCAAAATATGAAAGCAATTATTTTAGAAAATGCAGGAGGAACAGAAAATCTGAAGCTTAGAGAAGTAGAAAAGCCGAACATTAAAGAAGGTGAAGTTTTAGTTGAATTAAAATCTATAAGCATCAATCCAATAGATGTAAAAACCCGTTCAGGTAAAGGAGCTTTTCAAAAATTGAAAGATGAAAATCCATTGATTTTAGGTTGGGATATTTCCGGAGTTGTAGTTGAAACCAATTCTTCGATGTTTAAATTAAATGACGAAGTTTTTGGAATGATTAATTTTCCGGGACATGGAAAAGGGTATGCTCAATTTGTTGCAGCTTCTGAAAATCATTTAGCTTTAAAACCAAAAAACATCAATTTTGAAGAAGCAGCAGCAACAACTTTAGCTGCTTTGACGGCTTTACAGGCAATTCAAAAAGCTGAAATAAAAGAGGGGCAAAATGTTTTAATTCATGCTGCTTCAGGTGGAGTAGGTCATTTTACCGTTCAGATTGCAAAATATTTTGGAGCCTCTGTAACCGGAACTTCTTCTGAGAAAAATAGAGATTTTGTTCTCAATTTAGGAGCGAATCAACATATCGATTACAAAAATTTTGACTGGGGAAATTCCGAAGAAAAGTTTGATTTTATTTTAGATACAATTGGTGGTGAAAATATCGACAATTCTATAAAAGTTTTAAAAGAAGGTGGAACAATCATCAGTATTCCAAGTGGTTTGAATGATGATGTAGAGGAAAAAGCAGCATCTGTAAACGCAAATGGGTTTAAAATGTTGGTGCATTCTGATGGAAAAGATATGGAAGAATTTGCCAAACTTTTAGAAGAAGGCTTTATAAAGCCTCATATTTATAAAACTTATCAATTTAATGAAATGTCGGAAGCTCATAAAGAATTGGAAAAAGGTAGAACCGTTGGGAAAATTGTAGTAAATTTTTAGAAATAAAAATAAATTGATCAACACAAATGAGTTATGGAAAATATTTCTGAAATAATATCACATTTTAATTTTACTCAAACCAGAAAGTCTAAACAGTATTTAGTTTCGTTTTTTAGTCAAAAAAACTTTAATAAAAACCAAACTTTATACACTCAGCAAAAACTGAAGATGTTTTTAGAAAACTTTCAGCTTATTAACGAATATAGGTGTAGTGAAAATATTATTTCTTCTATTCAAAAGTTCTTAGGAGAAGTAAACTCCGACAATTATAATCTGCTGACAAAAATTACATACAGAGAGTTTTTCAACCAGACCAATAATAATATTTCGTTGTTTATTGAGTTTTTTCATCGTTTTGAGATTGTTCTAAAAAACTTTCAGAAATCGAATCTTTGTAAAGATTACTCTGATGAAATTGAAAAAAATATTCAATTTATCAATTCATTATCTATAAATAAATATCATCATAAAATCTTAAATTTCAAACAACGAAAAAGTATCTTATCTAAGGTAGAAGCTGAAGTTAAAAACGGAAACTTTATATCATTCTGGAATTTCTTTTACATGTTTGATGTTTATGCAAGCATTGCAAAAGGAATAAAACAACATAATTTAAAATTTCCCCATTTTAATTCTGGTGCCCATTTTGCGATTGAGGATTTTTATCATTTAGATTTAAAAGATGCAGTTAAAAATACGATAGACACATCAGAAAAGAATACGATTATTTTTACAGGAGCCAATATGTCTGGTAAATCAACCGCTATGAAATCAATCAGCATCATTGTTTTGTTGGCTCATTTAGGAGTTGCTGTTCCGGCTGAGAATTGTAATATTCCGTTTTATGAAAGCGTATTTTTACATTTTTCTGTAAATGATAATTTGAAAGAAGGGTACAGCCATTTTATGCAGGAAATTGTAAATCTTAAAAATGTACTGCAAAAACTAAAAACAAAAAACTGCTTCGTTGTTTTTGATGAAATATTTAGTGGAACCAATATAAATGATGCCGCAAAAATAACGGTAGATACCATTGATGGATTATCTAAATATAAAAACTCAATGTTCATTTTTTCAACTCATTTAAATCTTATTGAAAATTATTTAGTGAACAATAAAAATATTATGTTACTAAATCTGGAATCTTATCTTACAGATAATGAGTTAACATTTACGTACAAGCTAAAAGAAGGCTGGTCTAAACTCGAAATCGGAAAAATACTTTTTGATAAATATGGCTTAAATGATTTATTAAAACAATATTAATTACAAATCTCTTATGAAAAACTATATATTTTTAGCATTTGCAATACTTTTCGAATCGGTTGCAACATCTTTTTTAAAAGCATCTGAAGGATTTACAAAACCTTTACAGACCATAATTTTTGTCGTGGCAATGTCAGCTTCGTTTTATTTATTGACTCATGCGATCAAAGTTATTCCAATCGGAATTGCTTATGCAATTTGGTCAGCGGTCGGAATTGTTTTAATTTCTTTAGTAGGATATTTTGTTTACAAGCAAACTCTTGATCTTCCTGCAATTTTAGGAATAGCCTTAATTATTATCGGAGTAGTAATTATCAATGTATTTTCAAAATCGGCGTCTCATTAATTATATGAAGTGATAGCGAGGTTTTATTGTTTCCAGAAAAATATTCAATTTAACATAATATAAATTATAGGACTCTTATAATTATTGAAAAGAGTAGTTTACAATATTCTAATTTTTATGGATTCGCACATTTAACGCTTTATAATTTTGAAAACCTATTCTAAATTCTATCTACATTAAAATTATAAAAAACATGTTTTTGAAATTTCATTTAAACCAATCCACAATTCGCAAAAAATTTTTTAAACGATTCTCACCGATTAGGATCTTAACGAAGTATTCAATTAGTTTCAGAATTTTTTTATGTTTAAATTAGCAGTATAAAATTTAACATAATATTGAAAATTATGAAAAAATATATGGTAATCGGTGCATTGTCAGTTCTGGCAATGAGCTGTAATAAAAAAAATGAAACGGTAAAACCTGTAGTTACTACAGATTCACTTGAAAAGCCTGCAGAACCTGTTGTTGATACTTTAGGCGCAAAAACCTTCTGTTATTTGGGAGTTACAGGAAAAGACAGCGTTTTTGTCAGCCTCGATGATAATTTGGGTACGCTTTCAGGAAAAATGGCTTATAAAAACAGTGAAAAAGACAGTTCAAAAGGTGAATTATTTGGGTTTAAATCTGGTGATACTTTAAAACTGACTTATGAATTTGCCTCTGAAGGAACAACCAGCAAAAGAGACATTTACTTCATACAAAAAGGTAATGTTTTAACAGAAGGAATTGGAAATCAAAAAGATGAAAACGGAACAATGCGTTACGCAGATGAAAAGAAAATAACTTATAAAGACGGACAAAAGCTGGAAACAGCTGATTGCAAAGTCGTTGTAAATGCTTTGAAATAAAATTTATTTGCCACGAATACACGAATATTTTTATGTGTAAATATTCGTGTATTCGTGGCGTTTAAGTAAACATTAAACTTTGAGCTGCGTCCTTAATATAATTCACTATTGAAAGTTTTAATAAATTCTTCAACAGGCTCATTCTGAGTATTCCATGAAGTTATTAAACGAATTGCCGATAAATTTTCATCAATTTTTTTCCAGATATAAAATTCAAATTTTTCAGATAAAATTTCGATCATTTTATTGCTCAAAATCGGAAAAATCTGGTTGGTAGAAGTATCTGAAAGGAACTGCACTCCCCTTTCAGACAACGCTTTTTTAATCTTCATCGCCTGTTGATTGGCATTTCTGGCTAAATCAAAATATAAATCGTCTTTCATCAGTTCCAAAAACTGAATTCCCAACAGTCTTCCTTTTGCCAACAACGCTCCTTTTTGCTTGATATTAAAGGCGAAATCCTGACGCAAATCATTTTCAGTAACTATTATTACTTCCCCTAATAAAGCTCCATTTTTGGTGCCTCCCAGATAGAAAACATCCGTTAATTCAGCAATATCTTTTAGTTCTAAATCGTTCGTTTCTGAAGTTAAAGCGTGACCTAATCGAGCTCCGTCCATAAAAAGATACAGGTTGTTTTCCTTACAAAACTTAGAAAGGTTTTCGAGTTCTCTTTTTGTATAAATTGTCCCAAGTTCGCTAGAATTTGAAATATAAACCAACTTCGGCATTACCTGATGCGGAACATTCTTATGGTTTTCCAAAACAGGAATAATATCTTCCGGGAAAAGTTTTCCGTCTTCTTTTTCTATACTTAAAATTTTGTGTCCCGTTGCTTCAATCGCTCCGGTTTCATTATTTAAAATATGTCCGGTTGCAGCAGAAATTACACATTGATAAGGTCTTAAAATTGAAGAAATTACAATGAGATTTGCCTGAGTTCCTCCGGAAACAAAGTAAACTTCAGCGTCTTGATTTTCAATTTTAGCTTTAATTAAATCTTTAGCATTTTTAGAATAATCATCTTCACCATACCCTGCTTGCTGATCGAGATTATTTCGAAGAAGTGAGTCTAAAATCTGAGGATGACAACCTTCGGAATAATCGTTTTTAAAAGAAAATTTCATAGTGTAAAATTAAAAAATCTTAAAATAACAAGACCTACATTTAAAAAATATTTTGTTAGATTTGTAATGAAAATCATCTAACATTTTGAAAACAACATTAACAGAAGAAAATTATCTGAAAGCTTTGTTTCATGTAGTTGACCATGAAGGGAAAGTGACGATTAATGAACTGAGCAAATTTCTCAACGTAAAAATGCCGAGCGTTAATAATATGATGAAGAAATTTGCCGACAAAAACTGGGTGATCTACGAAACCTACAAACCCCTAAAAGTTACCGAAAAAGGCAGACGTGAAGCGGCTTTAGTCGTAAGAAAACACCGTCTTACCGAAATGTTTCTGGTTAAAAAAATGAATTTTGGTTGGGAAAATGTACACGAGATTGCAGAACAATTGGAGCATGTACACTCGCAGGTTTTCTTTGATAAAATGGATGAAATTTTAGATTATCCGAAATTCGATCCTCACGGTGAACCCATTCCTGATAAAGACGGAAATATCATCGCCCAGGATTTGCAACAATTAAGCAACTGTAAAGTTGGCGAAACCGTTATTTTTACCTCTGTTACTCTATCTGATGATGCCTTTCTGAATTATCTTACAGAAAGAAAACTTCTCTTGAATACTAAAATCAAGATCCTTAAAATTGAAGATTTCGACAAATCAATAACCATAGAAATTTCAGGGAAAACAGAAGTTCTCAGCAAAAAAGCAACCGAAAAGATCTTGGTGAAACATTAGTTCCCGGTTTCTTTTATTTCGCATAACTTTTTAGGCTTTTTACTTAATAAAAATACGGTCGAAATAATAAACAGACTTCCTACCCAATCGATTGTAGTAAAAGAAACATTCAGCCAAAGTACCGCCAAAACTGTTGCAGAAAGTGGTTCCATTGAAGCTAAAAGACTTGTTTTTTGTCCGCCAATAATTTGTACTGCGGTAAGATAAGCATAAAACGCAATTAAAGTTCCAAAAATTACGATGAATGCTGTGTACCAATAGGTTTGAAAATCCCAGATTCCTTCAACGCTAAAAGGAGATTTCACAAAACTGAAAACAAAACCACCACACAACATTCCCCACCCGATGACCACCGAAGATTTATATTTTGAAAGTAATTTTACGGGTTGCAAAGTATAAATTGCCAAAGCAACCGCAGAAGCCAAGCCAAAAAACAAAGCAGTTCCTGAAATACTTAAACTGTCTAAATTTCCGTGAGTAACCAATAAAAAGGTTCCGACAACCGCTAAAATAATAGCCAAAAACTCAATCATCAAAGGAATTTTTTTGTTTTTAAAAGCTAAATAAACAGCGATAACAACCGGACCTGCATATTGCAAAACCGTTGCTGTCGCTGCATTTGAATGTTTGATCGCCGCAAAATATGTATACTGCACCGCCAACATTCCTGTAATGCTGAAAACTGCAAGCTGAATAGCGTCTTTTTTGTTTTTCCAAACAGAAAACAGGTCTGATTTTTCGAAAAATTTTGCGAATAAAAGTAAACATATCCCGGAGATTAACATCCTTATAGTAATCAGCCATTCAATATTAACTCCTCTTTGCTGAAAAAGAAATTGTCCGAAAGTACCCGAAACTCCCCAAAGTAATGCTGCCAATACAGCTAATAGAAAACCTTTAAAAACACTCATTGCTCAATATTTATTTTGCAAAATTGCATCAAAAACAGTTTGCTTTTTAATGAAATTTCAATAGTTTTTTGCAATTTTGTTTCATATTTAACCCTAATTATTGTATTTTGAAATCACTCGATCAATTTGACACAGCAATTTTGAAAATTCTTCAGAAGGATAATCTAACTCCACAAAGAGATATTGGCGAAAAAATTGGGCTTTCTGCTGCAGCTGTTCAGCGTAGAATTAAGAGAATGCGTGAATCTGGAATTATAAAAGCCGATGTTTCTGTGATTGATATTAATAAGATTCATCATTGCGTCACCTTGGTTGTAGAAGTTTTTATGGAAAGCGAGAAAATTGAATTACTCGATCAGGCCAAAGCTATTTTTACAGCAACTCCGGAAGTGCAGCAATGTTATTTTGTAACTGGAGATTCAGATTTTATTTTGATCATTGTAGTTCCTTCTATGAAAGATTATGAACTTTTAACGAGAAAGATTTTCTATAGCAACAAAAACATCAACCATTTCCGAACCATGGTCACCATGGATACTTTGAAATCTAATCTTGAATTAACAGATCAGATATTACAGCAATTAGAATGACCTTTAATTTAAAAATTAGCCTTTAATTTATTGCTTATTTGGGTATCAATATTTTTGCTGTCCTTTATTTTATCATAAACTTTTCTTGCTTTCTTTTCTAAAGATGCATCATTATTTTCTTTTGCATTTTTAAGCATAGAAAGAGCATAAAGCGCTAAATATCCATCATCTTTTTTATACTGTGAATAAACTTCTTCTAAATATGGCAGGCTAGATTTATAATCTTCCTTCAGAGCATACAAAATACCATACATGTATTTCACATCTTTTTTTACTCCACCTTCTTTTTTATATAAATCTTCTGCAATTTTTAGATTTTTTAATCCTGTATCATAATCTCCCAAAACAATAGCTGTGTTCCCAATTCCATAAAACCCTTCCGGATTTGTCGGGAAATATTTAGCCATTTCTTCATATTTTTTACGGGCTTCATCGGCAGCTCCAAATACCATAAACTCAATTGCCAGATTTTGTTTAAATTCTAAGGATTTATTTTGAGCCAAACTATCTGCAACATAATAGTATGCAAGAGCTTCCTTATGCTTTTCTTGAAGTCGGAATAAATATCCTGCCATAAAAAATGCATCACAATATGTAGGATCTTTTGCTGTCACATCAACTATAGCACGAGTAGCTTTATCATAAAGATTGGGAAACTGAAGAGCCTTTATAACCGCATCAAATCTTTTCTTAGAATTTTCATTTTGAGGAGTACAATAATTAATATTACCAGAAAAATATCCTTGTGAAAAAACATTGACTGATACAATTAAAAGTAAGATGGTAAAAATTTTATTCATGCTCAAAAATAAAAAAAGCGGATTAAAAAAATCCGCTTTAAAAATATAATTTGAGAATTATTTCAAATATTTAGTAATCTCCTCATCCGTAGGTTTTACTTTGCTTACAAAACTATCGATAAGCTTACCGTTTTCGTCAATTAAAAACTTCGTAAAGTTCCATTTCACTTCGGTGTCTTTTACTCCATTTAATTGTTTTTCTGTAAGATATTTAAAAATTGGAGCAGTATCGTCACCTTTTACAGAAACTTTAGCTGCTAAAGGAAAAGTAACTCCATAATTTTTTTGGCAAAAAGCACCGATTTCAACATTCGTTCCAGGTTCTTGTCCACCAAAATTATTTGCCGGGAAACCAACAACGACTAATTTATCGCCGTATTCTTTAGAAAGTTTTTCCAAATCTGCATATTGAGGTGTAAATCCGCATTCCGAAGCAGTATTTACAACAAGAATTTTCTTTCCTTTAAAATCTGCAAAATTGATTGTTTTGCCTTCTTCAAGAGCATCTACTTTGTAATCGTATATTGTTTGTGACATAGCTTGTTTGGTTTTTACTTTAGAAACTTCGCTTTTTTTCTGAGCACAACTATTAGAAAATGCCATAAAAGAAATAAGCACTATAAAAAACTTTTTCATTTTGAGATATTTATTTTAAAATTTAAAACTGTTTGCAGGAAATACTTTGTTGATTTCCACTTTGTTGAGAAGCATCACATAATCGCCGTCTTTCTTAGCGCTCGATGATTCTAATCTGAATGGCATCATCAAATTCCCTACCTTTTTGTAATCTGAATACGTTAAAGTTTCATCTTTTTTTATTTCTTTTAAAAGCATGAACGATTTTGTATCGAAATAATAGTAGTTTTTGTTCACATTTTTCGTCAGTTCTACTTTGTGGCAATAGATCTCTCCTACTTTTTCTTTACCTAGATATTTTGCTTCAAAGCCTTTGTTTTCCCAATCGATAAAATCATTATCAAAACTTTCCGGAACGTATTCTTTATACTCCTGAATTTTATTGGTTGCATAGTTCATCGCATATCCTTTAGAACCATCATACCCTTCAATCGCAGTTTCTTTGTTGCCGATTGTGATGATAGTTTTGGTTAAATTAGGTCTTTGCTGATATATTTTAATAGGATATTCGTCTTTAATTCCTAAAATTACTTTTCCCTGAAGTAATACTGAATTTAAAAGTTTCCAATTAGTTAATCCTCCCGATAATTCTATGTTTTTATCTATAATTTCCTTAGCAGTCTGAGCAAAAGATAATTGCGAAATAATCAGGACGAAAACGATGAGTAATTTCTTCATTAAATCAATTTATAAAATCAAATATAAGGCTTTTTTAATTTGAAAATTTGAAAATGAGGCAATTTGGAAATGCAAAACTGACATCAATTTTCAAATGATCTAATTAATACATTTTCAAATTAGCTTTCTAGCTTTTTCTAAATCTTCCGGTGTATCGATTCCGACTCCGATGAAATTGGTTTCTATTAATTTGATTTTCATTCCATATTCCAGATAACGGATGCACTCTATTTTTTCTGAAATTTCCAAAGGTTTCATTTCTAATTTTGAGAATTGAAGCAAAGCGTGTTTTCTGAAAGCATAAACTCCGATGTGTTTGAAGTAATCAACATCATAAGAAATTTCCCTGTGAAAAGGAATTACAGAACGACTGAAATACAATGCAAAACCATTGTTATCGGTAATCACTTTTACATTATTCGGGTTTTCTATTTCTTCTTTTTCATGAAGTTTTATTTTTAATGAAGCCAAAGAAATTTCCTGATTTTCATCTTCTTTAAAAACTTCAATTAACTGTTTCAAAGGTTCTAATTTTAAAAATGGTTCGTCGCCCTGAACGTTGATGACAATATCGCAATCGATATTTTGTACCGCTTCAGCAATTCTGTCGCTTCCTGTTTCGTGTTGTCCTGTCATTACAGCTTTTCCGCCGTGATTTTGAATTTCATTAAAGATGATTTCAGAATCTGTTGCTACAAAAACTTCATCAAAAAGTCCGGTTTCTACAACGTTTTGATAGGTTGTTGTAATGACTGTTTTTTCACCCAAGATCTGCATCAGCTTTGCGGGAAAACGGCTGGCTTCATAACGCGCAGGAATAACAGCGATAATTTTCATTTTATTTAAATATAAATTTTTAAAAGTTTATTTTTAGCTTAAATAATTAACTAAAAAGATGATTCCGTAAATCCACGAGATATACAGAAACGAATAAAAAAATCCAAATGCAAAACTTTTCAGCAAATCACCTTTGCATTTTCTTGAATTTTTAAATACCAATCGTAAAGCTCGGAAAAAAATCCAATATAACATGGCCACAAAAAATAAAATCGTTGCCCAAAAGAAAATTCCTAAAAAATATAATAGAAAAACAAAAACGACAGTAAATAAAACCCAAAGAATAACTGAAAGTATTACTCCTCCACATCCTTCTGCATCACCCAAATCAGGAATATCTAAGTCTAAACCATCAATTTTAGGAGTTTTATCTACATATTTCTGTATTCTTTCTTTATGTAAAATATGTCCGATATTATCTTTGAGTTTTAAGCCAAAATATAATCCTGAACTGATAAAAATAAAAAAAGCTCCGGCTAAAATAGATGTTGAGACAATAGAATTTTGAAATAAAGACCGGTGAGAATTTGTTCCTGAAAGCCAAACACTCAAAATGACCAAAACGATAATCGCTAAAGTGAAATAACTTAACCATTTTGTTTCAATAAAAGTTTTTTTTGGAAATTTCATTGATTAATTTTAAATATCATTCAGTTGTACAACAGCGAATTGCTTTGCAGCCCGACTTGAACGGAGCTCTTTTTGCCGTAACGAAGTGAAGGCAAAAAAGCGGGAGTGGAAGGCGGAAATAGCTGCCCAAATTAATCTATCTAAAAAACATGACTAAAAGGCTGTAAACTAATTTGAAGTTTAACCACAAAAGTAACAAAAGACTATTGATAAAGCTATTATTAGATAATCAAAGTTCTCAAAAGAATAAAAAATCAAAGATTTTTAAAGGTTTTTGTGAACTTTTTTCTTTATACTCATCAACTTTAAATAGAAATACCTAAATCTTTTGCCTCTTTTGTGGTTAAATAAAAAGTTTAAACAAGTTTTAAAAATAAAAATGCCGAAGTACAAACCTTCGGCAATTTATGTGATTTTTCTTAAAACTCAAATTCTCCAATCAGAATTTTGCTATCGTTTTCTTTTTTATTTTCTTTCTGGCTTTGGAAAACTGCAATCTTTCTTTCCTGTCTTCCATCAGAATAATAAAGATAAACTTCCGCCATCACCGTTGTTGGCCCGGAAAGAATATTCTGTCTTTCGCCAAAGAAGTTGGTTTTGATTTTATATTTTCCTTTCACTGCTTTTTTCAGCAAAAACTGTTCTGGCCCAAAACCTTGCGTAAAATCATTACTGATTCTTCCACCAATTGCTGTAGACTTATGTTGATAAGAACAATCCTCGCCTTTTGGATCGGTTACCCAAAGATCGATGTCTGTATTGTCTTTATTCCAATTGATCACGACACGAATATCTACAGGCAAATCCGCTTTCAGGCGATCATCGATTTTACTTCCGTCAACATTTTTATTTAGCTTTAAAATATTGTTGATTTCCATAATGAGAATTTCTTCAATTCCGTTATCACGCATTGAAATTTCGTCTGTAAATTCCTGATACAGCAAAGATTTATAAATATTTAAAGCTTCCTGCGGTTTTTTGTTATCGACCAAAGCTAATGCATAATCTCTGTGGCTTTGCGCATCGAAAGGTCGCCATTCAAGGATTTTCTGCGTAATCCAAAGTTCTTTATCGTAATGACCTCTTTGTTTTAACAGATAATAAATGGTTTTGTACAACTCTTCATTTTCCAGATCCAGCTCTGCTAATGTGCTTAAAACTTTTAGTGAAAGTGCTTTGTCACCTTTTTTGAACAGTAATTTGGAAATATCAAAATAATATGAAACCTGTTTTTCATGTTTTGAGCGATTTTCTAAATATTTCTGATAAATCACTTCTGCAGACTGTAAATTTTGGAAATCTTTCATATATTCTTCTGTACTTTCTACATCTACTAAAGTGATTTTTCCTGTAGATTCAGATCTTTTTCTCATTGTAGCTTCATCAGAAACTTCGATTGCCATATCTGCATTTCTCGAAACCGAAATTCCAGCAGCTTCACCTTGAAGTGCATTCAAGAATCCTTCTTTCTGAGCTTGATTAGAAACTCTCGGATATTCCTTTTTTTCTACAGGCTTAAACTCTGTATTCCACCATGTTTTTAGTTCTCGGGTTTTATCAAAAGCTTTAGATAAAAGATTTTTTCTCTGTTCTAAAGCTCTTCCTTTGTTTTGAGAAATAATTTTCTGATAGTCAGCCAATAATTCCTGTGGTGGCGTAATTTTATAGCGTACGTAATCATTAATATCATCCAAAACAATCAAACTTGTGTTTTTACTTACAACCCCGAATTGCTCACTGATGTTTTTAATTTCATTTCGATTTTGAGTGGAATTTAATTCTAATTCATTTATTTTTTTCTGAGCCCAAAACTGAGCGATCTGCCAGTTTTCCAACTGTTGTGCATTTGAAAAATCAACTGGTATTTCAAATTTTTCATTTCCTACTGAAAAAACAACGGTTAATTTTCCAGCATTTCCTGATGTAATTCCAAAAATATTGACAGGCTCGCTGATTACCGAACCGATATTTGGAAATAATTCCTGCATATTTGGATTTTCTTTAAATCCTAAAAAACGAATAGGTAATTTTTTGTATGTTTTTAAAGCTGATTGCGTATCCAATTCATTTAAATTAATAAAATTCCCACCAGATTGATTCGCCAATAATTTAAGCAAATTAAAATCTGAAGTTGGTGTGCTTGAAATACTGTTTAAAGGCTTTTTAAACTTCATCATTAAATCTCCAAAATTGGAAATTCCATCTGAAAATAAAAGATATTCTTCTACTCCATTAAGCTCTTTTAATGCTCCGAAATCGGTTCCGCCATCATATTTTAAATTTAAAATTCTAGCTTTCAGTTCGCTCCAGTTTCCCTGAGAAATATTGAACTCTTCAGCTTTTTCAAAAGTATTGTTCAGTAAAGAAAAAGAAACGGAAACGTTTTTATTATCTGCAAAATAGGCACTCAAAAAATCAAGTTCTTTATCTCGGTTTCTTTTGGATCCACTGAAAGAATTGTCCCAAATAATCGCAATTTTTTGAGATCTTGGTTTTTCTTTTACAGGAAGATCCAATCCTACATTCGCAGCAAAATAAAATTTGTCTCCCGAAGCTTTCTGCAAAATAACATTCGATGAATTTTGGTTTTTAGGAATCGTAACTTTTAAACTTTCATTAGGTGTAAAATCAGATTTAGCGATCTCTGCAATCCACTGGTTTCCCTGTTTCTGAAAAGCAAAACTCCCATCAGGATTTTCTAAAATTTTTGGAACAGTTGCTGTTTCACTGATCCAGACTTTCAGATTAAATTTCGAAATTGTCGTTGCATTCGCAAAGCTTAAAAAATATTGATAATCGGAATTATTATTTTTCAGTTCCTGATGATAAGTAATCTGAATGGTTCGGCTACCGTTTTGTGGAATAGGATAAATTCTCGTTCTGAAATTATTTCCTTCTACTTTTTCAATAATTCCAGGATCTACGTTTCTTCTCTCAATACTTTCAAAAACTTCCTTGGCTCTTTCTTTGGGGACAGGAACTGCATTTCTGAGTTTTCCGTTGATATCCAAAGCGTAACCACTTACTGAAACACCTTCCGGAAGCGGAAAAGTGAGCTTCCCCTCCAGAATTCTGTTGCTTGGATTATAAAAAGTATAAGTAGCCGTTGTTGTAGCAAGATTTCCTAAAATTTTGGTATCAATTTTAACCTCCTGAAGAATGACAGGATGCTTTTTCTGGTTGTCAATTTCCAATGTTGGAATTTGCGCAAGTGCAACGCTGAAAAGCAAAGTTGCAATTAAACTATTTATTTTTTTCATCTGATATTTGGGTTTTTGTTATCATAAATTGGTTTAAATTAATTTTTATTATTAATAATATTTCACCGCAAAAGACTCAAAAGAAATGATTGAAAAAAGAAGTACAAAAGGTTACAAAATCTAACAAAGACTGAGTTATTAATTGTTTTATAGACTTTTGAATAACTTAATCCCTAATATTTTTTTAAATTCTTTTGCGGTTGAAATAAATGTCATGTACTAAATTATTGATTATTTGTCGTAATGTTTTTTTTAAAATTCTAATAATATTGCTAATTCAATTTAACAAAGGTAGCGCTCCTACGGAGCGCAATCCTCGTGTTGTATATTTTTGCTACACAGATTTTGCTCTTCCACAGCAACGGAGATAGTAAATAATCTAGTGTAATAAGTGGCTTAAATATGTAGTAATTTTATGAAGGCTCAATAATTGTTTTTCTATTTTTTTGTTATTCATAACAGCAAATAAATATTTCACTTTTTATAGTTATCATTATTCCGTACTTGGTTTTGCTTCACCAGCGATAACAGGATATACAGAGTATATTTTCTTGGCAATAATTCCGAAATTATAACCCTGTACTTTTTCAACTCCGCTAAAATTGACGGCAATTAATTGTCCACAATTATTAAAGATCGGCGAACCACTTGCTCCATGTGTAGAAGTTACGCTGTACTGAATTTTGGTTCCGTCAGATTCTTTACTGATTTGTCCGTTATACAACTGTACCTTAATTCCTGAAATGGTTTGTGCCAAATCTTCACCCAAAGGATAACCAATCATCACTGCTTTTTCTCCAGGACGCAAAGTTTGGTCATCGGTTACTGCATTATCAAGATTAATAATATTTACTACTGTATTTGGTGTTTCTTTTGTGGTTAATTGTAAAACTCCCAAATCAATAGATTGATCTTCTGAAATCTTTTCGATAGTACACGGCAACCATTCTTCAGCAGAGTTATGTAAAGCGACAGAAATATCAACGGTTTTCATGTAGACTTCAATCTGATCTTCAGGAACGTAATCTTTTTGTGGAATTGAAGCAGCAATGTCTTCAGAACTTGCAACAGTATCTACAACTGAATCGTTTGAGTTAATAAATTCTTCACCTTCATTGCCTTCAGAATCTTCATAATTTCCTTCTTCATTATATTCTGAAGACGCATTTCCCCAATTGGATGCAATAAAAGTTTCGTAGCCGTCTTCTGAAATATCTGTGGTAAGAATTGATGCGATTTTTCTTCGAATATTTGAAGCATCGGTATTAATTTTATCTATATTTTCAGGTGAATTCCAAGGTTGAAGAACATGACTATTCGAAATCATGTTTCCTTTTTTATCAACAAAAAATGCCGTTCCGAAAAGCGTTTCTTCTGAAGCTTCAGGAATATTCAACTGAACTTCTTTTCCTTTAATTTTTGCAACAAAAGCATATCTGTGTTTTACCATTACTACAGCATCTTTATAAGCATCGTAAATTTTGGTATCGGTATCTAAACATACATTCTCAATGATGGGTTCAACCTGATGATTTTTGTAATATTGATATCCAAAATAAGAAGCTCCGCCTAAAAGAATAATTCCTCCCAAACTAAAAAATGCAATCTTATAACCATTCTTTTTCTTTTTTTCGGTTACGGGAAGGCTTTCTTTAGGTTGATTTTCTATGGGGTTTTTCTGAATCTCATTTGTCGGATCTTCAGAAATTATATTTTCTGATTCAGAATTTTGCGACTCTGAAAAGTCATCAGAAGGCGAATTATTGTTTTGTTGTGACTTATTTTGTTCCAACTCATTCTGGTTGGATTCTTTTTTTTCATTATCCATTTGTGTTACAGTTATTAAGTATTTATAATAAAAAAAGTTGATTCTAAAATAAGAATCAACTTGGTATAAATTTATAAAAATATTTTAGATTACTTTAAATTATTTAAAGCATTTTCCAGTTTTGGCATCATAGTTTCAATCTCGGTGATGTCTAAACCTCCAACAGAAGCTCTGAACCAAGGCTCAGACTTCGATTCTCCAAATGCAGAGAAAGGAACTAAAGCCACTCCTGCTTCATTGATCAAATAGAAAACCAAATCAGAAGAATTCCCGATTACTGTTCCGTCTGGCTTTGTTTTTCCAATATAATCTAATTTGATTGTCAGATAAAGTGCTCCCATTGGTTCGATACTTTCAACCGATAAACCTTTAGCTTTTAAATCCTGAATTCCGTTGTGAAGAACTTTTAAGCTTGCTTCTAATTTACCTTTAAAATCATTGATAAATGTATTTACATTTTCTGCATTCTGGAAATATTTTGCAGTTGCTTCCTGTTCTGGTTTTGGTGCCCAAGCTCCAACGTGAGTTAGCAAAGCTTTCATTTTGTCGATGATATGAGCCGGACCAAATCCCCATCCTACACGTACTCCTGTTGCTGCAAGACATTTAGAAATACCTTCGATGTAGATCGTAAATTCTCTCATTTCAGGGAAAAGTGAAACAGGATCTACGTGTTTAGCCCCAAAAGTAAGATTAGAATAGATCTGATCATACATTAAATATAACGGTTTTTCGTCTGCTCCTCTTTTTGCGTTTTCTTCCAAGATCATTTCACAGATTTCTCTTAACTGAGCTTCTGTAAACATGGTTCCAGTAGGATTTAACGGCGAACAAAGCGCTAAAAGAACAGCTCCATTTAAGTGTGGCTTTAAATCTGCAGCAGTTGGTAAAAAATTGTTTTCGGGAGTTGTTTTAACTTCAATTGCGTCTGCAGAAGTAAGATAAGCGTAATGATTGTTGTTCCAAGACGGTGTAGGATAAATTACCTTATCTCCTTCGTCAACGATTGTTTTATACACTGCATAAATCAACGGTCTTGAACCTGCTGTAATTAAAATATCGTTTGCCGAATAATCTAAATTCCATCTTGTTTTCAAGTCTTTTGAAACTTCATTTCTCAAAGACAACAATCCGTTTGCAGGCGGATAATTGGTTAAGTTATTCTGATACGCTTTCTGAATTTCTTCTTTTAATTCTGCAGGAATCGGGTAAAGATTTGAGTTCAAATCACCAATCGTAAGATTAGCAATTTCTGCTCCTTTCGCCTTTAAATCATTTACTTCATTACCAATTTTTACAATTTCTGAACCTATGAGGTTCGCTGCTAATTTTGAAACTTTCACTTTTTATATATTAAATTAGATATTTAGATTTTTAGGTTTGAGGAATTAGGTTATAGTATTTAGAATTATAAATTAATTAGATACTTGTTATGTTATTAATGCTTGATTTTAACGCAAAGTTCGCAAAGTTTTTTAAACAACTAAATGTTTTTAAGTTCGCAAAGGCGTTTCACTCAGCAAAGAACACAAAGGTTTTCAATAAATAACTAAAATTAATGATAATCAAAATCAGTAAAACTTTTAACTAAAACCTAATTCCTGCAACCTTATTTTAATTCAACTGAAGGTCTTTTCTTACTTCTTCTATTTTTGCTTCCAAAACTTTCAAAGTTTCTTGAAAATCTTCTTTTGAAGTTATGCTCTCTTTTACAGAAACATAAAATTTAATTTTTGGTTCTGTTCCTGAAGGTCTTACGCAAACTTTTGTTCCATCTTGGGTATAATAAATCAAAACATTCGATTTTGGAATATCATCCATCACATGTTTTTTATTTTCAGAAACGATGAAATTGGTTTGTTCTTTAAAATCTTTCACTTCTTCAACTAGTGAACCAGCCAATGATTTTGGAGGATTTTCACGGAAATTCTTCATCATATTCTGAATTTCTTCCGCTCCGTCTCTTCCTTTTTTAACGATGTTAATCAAACCTTCGTAATACATTCCGGTTTCCTGATAAATCTCGATAAGGTATTCATACATCGTTTTTCCGTTGGCTTTGCACCAAGCTGCAATTTCGCAAGCTAAAATGATACTTCCGCAAGAATCTTTATCACGAACGAAATCTCCGGTCATAAAACCAAAACTTTCTTCACCACCACAAACAAATTTTTCCTGACCTTCAAAATCACGGATCATTTTTCCGATCCATTTGAAGCCTGTTAAACCGACTTTACAATCAACACCGAATTTTTCAGCAATATCAAAGAAAATATCTGAAGTTACAATCGTGGAACCGATGAATTCTTTTCCGGTAATTCTACCTTGATTTTTCCATTGATCTAAAATATAATACGTTAAAATCGTATTACATTGGTTTCCGTTTAACAATTGAATTTCACCTTCTAAGTTTCTAACAGCAATTCCCAATCTGTCTCCATCAGGATCAGTTCCAATTACGATATCTGCGTTAGTGATTTTAGCTAAATCCATTGCCATTTCCAAAGCTGCAGGTTCTTCCGGATTCGGAGAATCTACCGTCGGAAAATTTCCGCTCGGAATCATCTGTTCTTTAACAAGGTCTACTTTTTTGAACCCTGCTTTTTCCAAAGCTTTTGGAACTGTTGTATACGTTGTTCCGTGAATAGATGTGAAAACGATATTCAAGTTACCCTTTCCAACATCTTGATAGGTAGAATTTTCAATACAGGTATCAATGTAAACATCATCCTGCTCTTCTCCGATCCATTCGATTAAATCATCATTGCCTTCAAATTTAATTTCTTCAAATTTTACAGAATATACTTCATTGATAATCGCTTCATCATGTGGCGGAACGATTTGCGCACCGTCATTCCAATATACTTTGTAACCATTGTATTCCGGTGGATTGTGAGAAGCGGTTAAAACAATTCCTCCGTTACATTTTTTATCACGAACTGTGAAAGACAATTCAGGGGTTGGTCTGTGGTTTTTAAACAAAAGAACTTTAATTCCGTTTGCCGTTAAAACATCTGCAACTAATTTCCCGAATTCTTTTGAATTATTTCTTACATCATAAGCAATCGCAACACTGATTTCCTCACCTTGAAACTGCTGCAACATATAATTCGCAAGTCCCTGTGTTGCTTGACCTAACGTGTACTTATTTAAACGATTGGTTCCAACACCCATAATTCCTCTCATTCCTCCGGTTCCGAACTCTAATTCTCTGTAAAAAGAGTCTTCCAAATCAGGAGAATTGCTGTCGATCAATAATTGTACAGCATCTCTTGTTTCTTTATCAAAGGTGTCACTTAACCAAAGTTTCGCTTTTTCTAATGTTGTCATATTTGTATGTTTTTGGGGTTGGAAGTTTGAAGCAGGGAGCTGGAAGTCACCATCATACTGCTTTAGGCTTCTAACTTTTTTTATTCTTTTATTTGATTTCTGAAAGCTATAACCTGATTCATTAAACTATAACTTTCATTATATAATTTACTAAACTCTTCTTCAGAAATATATTTTCTATTTTTCGCTTTGTTAAAGACAGGTCACTACTTCAGCTAATGAACGTTGAATATCCTAAAAATTTTCTAAACTCTAATTTAGACTGCAAAATACTTCCCTCAGAAATATTTAATGCAATAGAATCAGAAGCTCTTCTAATTTGAGAAGTAAGATTAAAAGATTCATCTTTTGGAAAATTTAAAGACAGCTTGTAAATACTTTCTCCAAATTCCATTGATAATTGCCAAATTCTTAATTTTTCAAATTTAAAACTCATCACACTTGTGTTTAACTAATAAATCTTAAAACTTCAAACCTACTTAACTTCCATCATCCAGCCTCCAACTTCCAGCTTAATTCAATTTTTTATTCTCTACTCTTGTTGTTCTATCCACTTTAAAAGCTCTGATTGGATCATTATAATATACAAATTTCGCAGTATTTTTCACACTTCCTTTCAATGTATCTTTTACGTTGACTTCTGCATAGTTTCCGTTTTGAGAATCTACATTTAAGTTGACAATTTTCCAATAAGGAGCAATTAAACTTGCTGTGTCTGAAATTTTTATGACTGCATCTTTAGTTTCACCTAAAAAATTGGCTCTACTTCTGTTTTGCATATCAACTTCGGCTCTTCTTGTGTTCAACGAACCCATAAAAGTAGCGTAATTTTTTAAATTTAATTTGAAATTATCTGTTTTAATTTCACTAGAAATATTCATTTCTACAGAGTCTGAAATTGAAATTTTCTCCAGATTATATTTTGAATAAATCGTGATATTATAAAAATCAACGCCTTTTGTTTTTCGGCTTTCTTTGATAGATAAAGTCTTATCATCCACATCAATATCAAGATTTCCGGCTATATTTGGGTAGGTTTCTACTTCCACAAAGTTTTTCGGTCCTCTTGCATAAAATACCCGAAATTTTCCTTCAAGATCAAGGTTTACAAATTCTTCTACATCAATTTCTTTCTTCTCTAAGTTTCCTTTTGGAGATATTTTTCCGCAAGAAATAAATGCCAATAAAAGGGTTCCGAATACTATTTTCTTCATATTTTATTTTTTATATTGCCATGTATAAGGTTCTCCTTTTTCAGAATATAGTAATAAATTATTTTGGTCTAAATAATTAATTTTCATATCCAAAGTATCTGTTAGACTAGCGTATTTTAACTTTAAAATATTATTTTTAATTTTAAAAAATCCCAAATCGGTGGTTTTACTATTCTTTGATATGAAAGTGTAATTTTTCTTAAAAACCAATACACCTTCACCATACTTAGAATTGTTTTTATTTATACCTAAAGAATCTACATTCGTTATTTTACCTTTATAAATATCAACAAATACCCATTTTCCAACAAGCTTATTTGCACTACATGAAACCAAATAAATGCTGAGAAAAATAAAAAGTGAGATTTTTAATAAACCTTTCAAATCATTAAATTTAAATTACTTCATCAATATTATAATTCTTATGTTCCCTATTCGTTCTGATAATCATTTCTCCCAAAAATCCTGCAATAAAAAGCAAAGTTCCCATCAACATCATGGTTAATGCAATAAAAAACCAAGGATTATTGGTAATTAAATGTCCGTAAATTCCTCGTGCAACATCGATTAGCTTAGAAATTCCCAGCCAAAAAGCTGAAAGAAAACCTACCATAAACATAATCGTTCCTACTGCTCCAAAAAAATGCATCGGTCTTCCGCCAAAACGACTTACAAACCAAAGGGTTACCAAATCTAAAAATCCGCGAACAAATCTTTCAGTCCCGAATTTTGAGGTTCCATAAGGTCTTGCCTGATGCGGAACTTCTTTTTCTGTAATTCTCCTGAAACCCGCATTGGCAGCTAAAACCGGGATGTAACGGTGCATATCTCCGTAAACATCGATTGATTTTACAACCTGTTTTTTATAAGCTTTCAGTCCACAGTTAAAGTCGTGCAAATAAACTCCCGAAACTTTTCTTGCCGCAGCATTGAAGAGTTTTGAAGGAATATTTTTGGTCATTACATTATCAAAACGTTTTTTCTTCCAACCCGAAACGATGTCGTAATTGTCTTCAATTACCATTCTGTAAAGCTCAGGAATTTCTTCCGGGAAGTCTTGTAAATCTGCATCCATGGTGATAACAACATCACCGTGTGCTCTTTCAAACGCAGCATGTAAAGCCTGAGATTTTCCGTAATTTCTGGAAAATTTTATTCCGTTGATTTGTGGATGCTGAACTTTTAAATTCTCAATAATGCTCCACGACAAATCTGTACTTCCGTCATCGATAAACCAAACTTCGTAAGATAAGTTACTGGTTTTACAAACGTTGTCGATTCTTGTAAACAACTCTTCGAGAGACTCTTCTTCGTTGAGTAACGGAATTACTATAGATAAATTCATTTAATTTTAATAAAAATTATTCTTGATTAATTGCTTCCTGATGGTTTGTTTTCTTTCTGAAAAACGCTCCAAAAAAGACAGACAAAATTACGTAAAATATAAGAATTGCGGCAAAATATCCTGAAAAATGACTCGCTGTAAGCATATCTTTATCTTTTATCGTCGCAGGATCAAATCTTTGAAGACCTTCCTTATATTTTTGTTCTAATTCATCAATATCTTTTTGATGCTTTAAAATCTTTTTTGCAGACTGATATTCTTTATCCAATTCAGATTTCTGGCGCTGTACATATTGATAATTTAGCAGTTTTTTTGCATCAGTATCAATAAAATTTAAGAAAGAAAAGATACTTACGATAGATAAAATTCCGCCTACAAACATTGGAACGAATGCTCTTTTAAAAGCTTCCTTAAAATCCATTTCATGGTTATTCCAATAAGATTTTACAGACCAAAAAGCAAATAAAACATAGACAATCGGCAAAACAAAAGCATTGACTTTCAGCGTAGTATCAAAATATTCGATACCAGAAAAAAATGTGTAGACTACAAAAAAGATCGCCATTGTAATGGCATACAATAAAATTCCTAGGGTAAGTGGACTTTTCGTCATGATTCTAATTTTTAGAAAATTTCTTAAAAAATATTGCTCTAAATTTCAGCGTTTTAGCTCTAATAAAGGGATTTTTAAAGATTTTTTCTGTAATAATATTTTTAATTTTAAAATAAGTTCCTATCTTTGCAACGGCAAGTCCTAAACAACCAGCTCCTGAGAATCCTCCAGGGTGGGAACGCAGCAAAGGTAATCGGTTGTAGCGGTGTGATTTAGGTAGCTTGCCATTTTTTATTTTTATAAGTTAAGAGATTAAGATGATTTTATTTAAATTACTTAATCTCTTAATTTTTTTGTTATATCTCGAAACTTTCTCCCAATTTTGGTAAAACCAATTCAACATTCTTATCGGCAAAATGCTTCGCCGCACTATCATGGTTAATTTCAATTGCAGGGAAAGTATCAAAATGACATCCTATTACTTTTGGAGTTTTCAATAATTCTGACGCTGCAAAAGCTGCTTTTCTTGCACACATCGTATAATGACCACCAATTGGAAGGATTGATAAGTCTAAATTCCCGAATAATCTTGGGAAAAGCTCCATATCTGCCATTACCCCTGTATCTCCGGCTAAATATACATTTTTACCTTCAGGAAGTCTGAAAATATAACCTACAGGAACACCACCGTAAGTTCCGTCAGGAAACGAACTTGTATGATGAGCCGGAACCATAGAAATTTTAAGATCATCGATTTTTGCCGACCCTCCTAAGTTTACATCGTCCGTATTCTTAGCATTTTTGAAATAAGCACAGATTTCCGGTTGGCCGATAATTGTAGCTTCAGGATGATATTGCAAAACTTCTTCTACATCTGCAATATGATCTCCGTGAGCATGAGTGATCAAGATATAATCGATTTTCTGAGACGAAATATCAAATCCTGATTCTGCTTTTTTGTAATTGTAAAAAGGGTCACAAAGAATCGTTTTGTCTTTGTATGTGAACAAAAAACAGTTTTGTCCTAAGTATTGTATTTTCATTTTTAATTTATTTTTGAATATTTATTTTTTAAACACAAATCACACAAATATTTTTCACAAATCTCACTAAAATTTACTTGTGTTATTAGTGAAAAATATTTGCGCAATTTGTGGTTTATTTCTGTGGAAATTTATCTTCAATTAATCTCAAATTAATCCCGTGTTCTAAATAAGCTTTGCAGCCATCCAAAACGGTTGTAAAACCGCCCGTATTGTCATTAATTACAGATAAAAGCTCGTCTCCTTTTTCAGAATATCCGTAGCTTTTGATTATAACTAAAGTTCCTTTTTCCATTTCCTTGAACTCGTAATCTACATTGTTGGAAAACAATCCCCATTCTGTTTTTATCAAATGATTTGGAATAATCTGGAGAACTTTTACTTCAGATTTTGCACCGTACATTTCCCATTCCCAAGTAATTGTTTTGCCTTCTTCGAGCTTACCTGTTGATTTTGTAAACCAAAAATTCGTGGTGATTTCGGGATTAATAAATGCTTCAAAAACCTCTTGAATAGGTTTTCTGATCAACATTTGAGCTTCAACGAATATTTTAGATTCCATAACAGAAAATTTTAGCTAAAATAATTAAGACCTACAGCCGTTAAAACCGCCATCATCAAAGTAAGAATTCCTACCTGTTTCAAAAACGGATCAAGTTGTTTAGGTTCTTTCACAGCCATTATGTTTCTTCTCAGTTTCGCAACGGGGATTAATAAAATCATTACAATAAACACGTAATAATTTTGCATCTGAATAAAATTGTTAATCCCTAAAAATACAAGAATCAAAATCAATGGAAGCTGCAATAAAACCATTTCGTAAATCATTGCATTTCTAAAACCAATTCTCAAAGCAAAACTGTTTTTTCCTGATAATCTGTCACTTTCAATGTCACGCATATTATTCAGATTCAAAACCGCCATACTCATCATTCCGATTGCCGTTCCCGGTAAAAGAATATCCCAAGAAAAAGTTTTTGTAAATAGAAAATAACTTCCGCAAACCGAAACCAAACCAAAGAATATAAATACGAAAACATCGCCCAATCCCATATATCCGTAAGGTTTTTTACCAACTGTGTAACCAATTGCTGCCAAAATACTCGCCACTCCCAATCCGATGAAAATATAAAATTCATTCATAAATTCAGGAATAAAAGCCAAATATAAAAGCGCAACTGTTGCTACAAAAGACAAAACAGAGAACAAAATCACTGCATTTTTCATCTGTTGTGCAGTAATTTTTCCCGATGCAACTGCTCTCGCTTCTGCTTCATTCGCTCTTTTGGCATCGGTTCCTTTTACGCCGTCTCCGTAATCATTGGCATAATTTGATAAAACCTGATACAGCAAAGTCACCAAAAGCGCCAAAGCAAAGATCTTCCAATCCCAAATTCCTCCATCTTCATTAAGTCTCCATTTTGCAATGAAAGAACCCATGATAATTCCGCTTAACGAAAGCGGTAATGTTCTCAACCTTGCGGCTTTTATCCAATCAGTCATAATTTATAAGTAATGAGTAATGGGCAATAGGTAATTTTAAAAATTACTGATTACTTATTGCTAATTACTAATATTAATTTGTTTCTATTTTATAAATGCAGTAATTCAACAGTTTTTTAAGCTTTTTAAAGTTTAAAGCAACTATTTTGAAGCGTCCTGCAGAGGTATAAAAAGTGATACTTCCTAAGTTTGTTTTTCTTTGCCAAAAATACTGAGAAATTTTCACAGTTTGAAGCTTTTCTACCTCAAAAGTTCGGTTATCGATGTCCCAAATTCCTGATTTTAATCTTATGAATCTTTTGCTGTAAAACAATTTTAAATTTCTAAAAGAGATCAGAATAAACAATTCCGCTAGAACAACATAGATAACTGCTAAAAACCAATAATTTATGAATAACTCTTTTTCAATAAAGAAAACGAGAAGCAAAGGCAGAACAATCCATTGAAAAGTGTGGACGATAATTAATCTGAAATTTGGTTTTAACTCATTTTCAAAAACCGGATTTTCATTCCAAATTGTTGAAATCAGTTTTGATTTTTCAGCATTATTAATTCCGGGAACGGCCGCAACTTTCTTTTCATCTTCTTCATTTTTTCCAATCTGAAGAAATTTCACAAAAGAAATTTTCATTTTCTTCTGAATCCAGTTTTGCGTTTCGGTAATCACCTGAACTTTTGATTTGTTGACAATTGAATTTCGGGTGTTGAACAATCCGTACTCAAAAGAAAAACTCTGATTATTTTCGCTGATTTTAAAGTTGAAAAATTTAATCAATGTACGAACCGTATTAATCAGAATTCCTACAATAATGACAATCACAACAATCCCAAGAATAACAGGAATGGAAAATGCCAAAAACCGCGATTCTAGAGTATCGTAATCTAATGGCGTATCAAATTCTACTTTTTTAAGCAAATTAGTCAGCTCAGAAAATCCATAAATCAGTAAACTGACCAGTGCAAAAAAGCTTTGAATATAATTTGCCGTAATGCCATATTTTAAAATACTGAACGTTGATATTTTAATGGAACGAAGTTTTTCAACTTCTTGGTTTTCGTTATTTTCTACATCCTTTATTAAAGTATTTTCGAGTTGAGTTTCAGTTAAAAGATATTTTTTAAGGTCAATAGCATTTTGTTTCGTTAATGCTGAAATTTTCACTTCTTTTTCAGAACTTCCAGGAGTATCGATTTCGAGTTTATAGATATTAAAAAATCGATGAACAAAAGGCTGTGAAATATTGACCTCCTGAATATTTTCTTTTTTAATTTTAGTTACCGATGTATTGATGATTCCTTCATGAATGACGAATTCCTCGTTTTCTTCATCAATATAATATTTGAAATGATAATATTGTAAAACCGCAGAAACAATGAGAATTAAGAGTCCGGTAATAATTGCAAGAACAATAATCCAAGATTCCATTTTATCTTTTCTGACAAAAAAAAGAATGACGAAAACCCATAAGTTTTTAATCACCATTCCGATATTGTACAGAAAAAGCAATACGATACCCGTTTTCGACTGTCTTTGAGGTTGAAAAAAAGAATTACGCTTCTCCTCCATTTTCTATTTTTTCTTTCGAAATTGTTCCTCTGATATGATAGTTAATTCCTTCAGCAATATCTTCAGGAAGTCCATTTACAGTAACATCTCCACCGCTTACTCCGGCTGTGAAAACAGAAACCGATTTCAAGCCCAACATTTTAGAAAACCAGCCCTGCTCTACTTTGATATGCTGAATTCTGTTGAACGGAACAATAATCACACTTCGTTTCAGCCAGCCATATTGGTACACCAAATCTTTTTCACGCACTGCGTATTTTCTGAACTTAAAACCAATCAGAGTATTCAGAAAAAGAAAAACGATCATCAGAAAAATTCCAATGACAATCGCCCAAATCTGAATTAGACTCAAATTGAAATAAAAAAAATAAAAAGCTATAGCAACCGCTCCGATTAGAAAAACAGAGAATAAAGCAAGATTAAATAAAATGATCTTGAGGTATTTTGGTGAGACCGCTGTCAATTTTAAATCCTCAAAATCAGGAATTTCGAAATCTAAAATCTGTGGGTTTTGAAAATTTTGTTCCATATTATAAAAATCTCTCGCAGATTTTCCACATAAAGCAGATTCTTATTATTTATTGTCTGCAAAATCATCCGAAAGAATAAATTAAATTTTAAAACTCAGTTTAGGTCTGAGCATAGCGCAGTAGATCAGCATTAGAAAACCAAAAATTAATTACAAAATAATAGGTAATGAAATCACTCATTACCTATTACTTATTATTTATATTTTAAGAGATCCACTGGTCTTTCCCAAAGTCCGGTTTTCTTTTTTCAAGGAAAGCATTTCTACCTTCTTTTGCTTCCTCAGTCATGTACGCCAAACGTGTTGCTTCGCCCGCAAAAACCTGCTGACCAACCATTCCGTCGTCTGTAAGGTTCATGGCAAACTTCAGCATTCTGATTGAAGTCGGAGATTTAGCTAAAATTTCCTGCGCCCATTCGTAAGCAGTATCTTCAAGCTCATCGTGAGGAATTACAGCATTCACCATTCCCATATCAAAAGCTTCCTGAGCATTATAATTTCTTCCTAAAAAGAAGATTTCACGTGCTTTTTTCTGTCCAACCATTTTAGCCAGATAAGCAGAACCGTAACCACCGTCAAAGCTCGTTACATCAGCATCAGTTTGTTTGAAAATGGCATGCTCCTTACTCGCAAGCGTCAAATCGCAAACTACGTGAAGCGAGTGACCGCCACCAACTGCCCATCCCGGAACAACCGCAATCACAGCTTTTGGCATAAAACGGATTAGTCTTTGAACTTCAAGAATATTCAAACGGTGTCTTCCATCTTCCCCTACATACCCTTGCTGACCTCTTGCTTTTTGGTCGCCTCCGCTGCAGAATGCCCAAACTCCGTCTTTCGAACTTGGTCCTTCTCCTGAAAGCAAAACCACCCCAATTGACGGATCTTCTGATGCATCATAAAAAGCATCATACAATTCTGAAGTTGTTTTTGGTCTGAAAGCATTACGGATTTCCGGTCTGTTGAAGGCAATTCTTGCCACTCCGTTGCATTTTTTATAAGTAATATCTTCGTATTCCTTTACGGTTTTCCACTCGATCATTTTGTAAAAATTTTTCCCAAATATACGGAATTAGGGAGAGAATCTGATATGGGTAATAAGTAATTGGTAATGGGTAATATTTGGGACTTTAGAATTTAATTTAATTTTTACTTTTTTATCATTAAAATTTATTCTGATTAAGAAATATTTTCCGTCTTTTCGAGCACCCGTCAGTTCGAGTATTTTTCGTAGCGCAGCGGAGAAAAATGTATCGAGAACTTAGTGAGCCAAAGGACAAAACTTATCTTCTCATCCAAAACTTCTTGATACAAGTTTTTACAAAACTCTACTCGAAGTGACGGAAGAAATTTCTTTTTTTTAACTTATTAAAAATTATCCTATATTTGATTAGCACAACAATAATTACGATGAAAAAAAATGCCACATTTCTTTCTCCGCGCCTTCGTCAACTATAAACGGCGACCGTTTTACAAGAACCCAAACAATAGCAGTTCAAACGGCAACTGTTTTTTAACAACCCAAATTATTTCACGCCAATTGGTCACCGGAAAGCTTGCCAATTTTCAGGATGAGACTTTTCTGTGACCAATCAAAAAATAAATTAAAACATTAACTTAAATAATACACAAAAATGAGTAAAATTAAATTGATTCCGCTTGATATTGCGGCTTTACACAACGCAGAATTTGGACAGTTGATTGTAAGATTCTTTGAAGATTTCAGTACAACAACTTTAGACATTAGTGTCGATTTAGATTTTAAAAAACTTTACGATGCTTTGCAGATGCAAGTTCCTGTTTATAATTCGGCTCTAAACCAAATCAGAGCCAGTGAAGAATCGGAGCAGATTGCTAAACTCGACAAAGTGAGAGATTCCGACATTTTTTCACTGAGGGCTTCCTTAAAACCTTACAGGAATGCAAAAACACAAGTTGAAGCCGATGCTTACAATCTTTTACAGCTTCTGCTTTCAGAATATAAAGATGTAGAAGATGATTCTTACGAATCTGAAACCAATAGGCTCAATTCGCTGATTGGAAGATTACAGTCTCCTGAATTTAGCAATGCTGTAACGACTTTAGGAATTGAAAAGTTTGTGAATCATCTTTCAGATTCCAACATAGCATTCAATCAACTTTTTGCACAAAGGTCTTTTAAAACTTCTCAAAAAGTAGTAGCAGATGTTAAAGCTCTCCGCAAAACACTGGCTTCAGATTACAAAACAATGACCAACTATATCGCTGCAATGGCTTCTGTGAAAGAAGATACCTATTACAAAGATATTCTTACCATTATCAATAATGGAAGGAATTATTTCTCGAATGTGGTTCTTTCAAGAAGAATGGGAAGTGAGGATGCGAAGAGGCCTTAGTAATAGATAACCGCCCTGAGAGGGGCGGCTTTTTATTCAATTTATATTCTTTTAAAGACCCTCCAATAAAAATTCGTCACTACCTTTATCTATCTCATTCTTTATTTCATTAAACCTTTTAATTGCCTCTGAATGATTTATAATTATACTTTCATCCACATAGTCTGAAATTAAACTATTTATTTCTCTAAAATTTTTTTCATTATTAACACCATCATTATATACATAATCAATCCTAGCAAATTTAATTTCCTCATTAAATTCAAATGGAAAATTAGAAGAAAAATCATATTTTTCACTACTAAATTTTTTCACAATTGGATTTTTTTTATTCTCGAATATGTAAAATAATTTATTTTTTGGGTGTACATATTGAAATAAATTTAATTTCTGTAATTTAAAAATTCTTATCTCACTAACTAATATATCGTCAAGATTATTTTGTTCGGAAATACGAGTTATCATATCTGTCATATTATCATTATGTGCCTCTTCATCTTCGTCTATATCTTCATCCAAATAAAAAATGACAGTCTCGTTTAAAAAAGTCATTTCTGCTCGTAGCGGAATTAATTGAAGATTTAAATCACTTTTAAAATTTTGGTAATAATTTTGAAGATGATTATGATATTCCTCTAAAATTTTAAACTCAATCCTGTATCTAAATGTCTTATAATCCATATCATAATATAAATCAAGAACATTTATAAACTTATCTAAGTCAGCATGATTATAAATTAAATCAATAATTTTAGATTGATTCTTTTTAGCGTCAAGAAAAATAAATTGAGCCGCAAAATATTCTTGCAGAGATTTATGTGACCATTTATAATAATTTCCATCTTCACTAAATAAAGGAACTGTTTTTAATATATCTGAAAGAAAGTTGGATTCTGTAAACTCAAGTCCAACACAAAATACCTTACTTTCTGATATAAGTTTCAATATTTCATCTTTCGTAAACTCTATTTTTTGAGATTTTAAACATGAAAAACCAATATGCCGTAATACTCTATGGAAATCATCTATCTCCAAATTACTATACTTTTTATGTATATAAGAATCGCCTTTAGTTAAATCATGATTTTCAAAATTCGCATCGTAAACTTGACGATAAAATAAATGCTTTTTAAAAGGTATTGACTGCTTATGTTCAAAAGCTGTAAAAAGTAATGAAACTAATAATGGGTTCACTAAAAACTCCTCAATATTTTGTAAGTATTCTTCTTCTAATTTCTTAATAAGCATCGATGAAATATGACCTTGTTTATCATATTTTCTCAGTAGTTCATATGCTTCTTTTTTAATTAGTGGATTTATGTAAAACTCTCTAAAACTGCCAAAACTTAATAATGCCTTTTCTGGCCTAGAAGTGATAAAATATTTATTGTTACTTGCTTTATTAATAAAATCCTGAATATCAGTTGTAACCACTTCTCTATCTTTAAGCGTAATTTCATCATAGCCATCTAATATGAATATAAATTCGCCATCAGCCAATAGTTCGTAAAGTAATTCTTTGTCAAAGTTTTTATCAATCGAATTTAATTGTTCAATAATTTCATCAATTAAAGTTTTATCTTTAGACAAGCGTCTCAATTCAATGAATATAGGAATACCCAGCTGGCGATTAATGCAATCAATAAAAATTGTTTTCATTAAAGTTGATTTGCCCATACCCGCAGTATCTGTTATCAGAATATTAGAATAATCATTTGAGAGTTTTTCAGGAAAACCTTTTATTTTTAACCTTATTTTTCTTTCACTTTTACACTCGATAGTCAAAGGAACATAAATATCATCTAAAAATCTTTGTGAGTTATTAAAAACCAAAGTATTTACTACCATCAATCTTTTATATGTCCTATGAAAATACTCTGTAAAATTTGATTCTACAGGCAATGCATTTATATTTTTTTCATCATTTAATCTATTTCTAAATTTTTCAAGTTTAGGAGTTACAAAAGTGTCTACAACACTTTTTATAAAAGGGCTTGCTATTGTCAAAGCATCCTTTATTGCAAAAGAATCGTCCATTATTTATTGTTTAAAAGCAAAAATATTAAAACTTTACATCAAATTAAATTTATAATTTTCAATCACTAAAATAATTACTGGTTATAAATGTAAAAGCCGACTCTCATGAATCGGCTTTTACATTTTTACAATTTATCCAAAATCTTCTTGGGAAGAACTTTAGCCAGTTGTTTTTTATATTCTTTATCTGCAAAAACTACTTTCCAGTTTTTCTTATCTTTTGATACAGCAACCATTTTCATGGGTGCGTTAATGACATAAGCCCCTTCTTTAGCCAAATACTCTACGGTTCCCTGACCATATTTTTTGGCAAGCATTTCTGAAATAGATTTTTTCATTTCTTCATTCATCGAGCTTACATCGGCTTTCAGTTTTAAATAATAGCTTGTAATTGAAAAGTTTTCACCCTCTACCAATTCCGGTTTTCCAACGGAAATAAATTTCATATCCAAAACATCAATTTTCACAAACGGATTATTGTAGGTCATGTTTAGCATTTGCGTGAACTGCTCCTTGTTGGCAACCGTGAAAAATTTTGGATAAATAGCATCAACCGTCTGGTCTAGCTTTTTATATTTAATCGTATTGGCAAAATAGACCATCGATTTTCTGATGGCCTGATCGTCTGTATTTACTTTTGTTTGAGCGAAAGAAAACAGAGAAACAAAAATAAATAAGGCTGTAATTAATTTAGTTTTCATAATTTATCTAAAATATTATCTAATTATTAAAAATTAAACCTAACAGGTTTTTAAAACCTGTTAGGTTTAAAAGTATGAAGATTTAAAAATACTAAAAAAACCGCCTCAATAAGACGGTTTTATATATTTTTATGGAAATTCGATTAAGGAACTTTTACCAATTCTACATCGAAGATCAACCATGCATTTGGTGGGATAACTCCTCCTGCACCTCTTTCTCCGTAACCCATTGCTGGTGGAATCAATAAAGTAGCGGTTTCACCTTCTTTTAATAACAAAATTCCTTCGTCCCATCCTTTGATTACTCTACCTGTTCCTACAGGGAATTCAAGAGGCTCATTTCTTTTGAATGAAGAGTCGAACTCTGTTCCGTTAGTCAATTTACCGGCATAATGCACTTGTACATTATCACCTGCTTTTGGGGCCTTTCCTTCAGTCTTTTTAGTGATTTTGTAATAAAGTCCAGATTCTGTAACCTGCATTCCAGCTTTTAATTCTTCAAGAGCTTTTTTTGCTTCAGCTTCAGCTTTTTCAGCCATAGCTTTATTGTTAGCAGCAATTTTACCCTTTCCTTCGTTGAAAGTTTTTGCAGCATCATAGTTTTTGTACTCATCTCCTTTGCTGAAAATGCTTACTTTTTCTAAAACAACATCAGTTTTTGGTTTATCCTGAGCTCCCTTTTCTACATTAGCAATGGCATCGATAGTTTCAGTTCCTTTTACAACTTCACCAAAAATAGTGTGTCTTCCGTCTAACCAAGGTGTAGCCACTTCAGTAATGAAAAACTGAGAACCGTTGGTATTTGGTCCTGAATTAGCCATCGAAAGAATACCTTTTCCCGTATGTTTAAGGTCGTTTTTCTCGTCTTCAAATTTGTATCCAGGATCTCCCATTCCTGTTCCTTGAGGGTCACCTCCCTGAATCATGAAATCTTTAATTACTCTGTGGAAGATTGTTCCGTCATAAAAAGGAACTCCTTTCGCTTTCGCTTTATTATCAATCTTTCCTTCTGCAAGACCAATAAAGTTAGCCACAGTTACCGGTGATTTTTTGTCTTCAAATTTTACAATAAGGTTACCTTTTGTAGTTTGAATATTAGCATAAAGTCCGTCTTTAAGCCCTTCGTAAGTTTCTTTGTCTACGTTCATCTTTTTATAAATTGGAGTACAGCTTAAAAGCGAAACGCTTGCCGCTGCTAAGATTATATTTTTGTTTAAGAATTTCATTTTACAGTACTTTTAATTTTATAATTAAAGGAATATCGTTATCAATTTTATTTTCGTCTCCGTAGGTTCCGTAAGCTAATGATGATGGTACAAGAAGTGTTACTTCTTCCCCGTTCTGCATGTATCGAAGTGCATTTTCAACAGCTTTAAGCTCATCAAAATGTCCGAATCTTGCATCGTTCCTGCTTATGGATTTATCATAAATTTTAGTCTGATCAAAATCATAAAGATCATATGAATACGATACTGTAGATTCATCAGGTCTTCTTTCGCGCTTATCAAAACCATCAACTGTCGTCCAATAATTCAGCTGTGTAGGAAAGAATTTTATATTTTGGCTTGAAATCCAATCCTGAATTTGCTGCCTTTCCACCGTATTCAGATTTTTCATACGGTTTTTAGAAACATCCAGATCATTTTGGCTCAAAACGCCACCAACCGGTGGATGCACCGGATTATTTCTTTTGCAGCTCAACAAGCTTAGAAGAGATATGAAGAGTATTTTTTTCATAAAAACTTTTGCGAAAATAAGCATTTCGGGAATCAATTACAAAACTTGATGAATTTATATTTAGAAACTACTGAAATTTCATTAAGAGACTAAGATTGTTAACGATAGTTTTAATTTAATATTAAAATCAATTACTATTTCGCATTACAATTTTAAACAAAAAAAGTCAGGAAACAATTCCTGACTTTGTATTGATATTTAATTTTTAAATTAAACAGTTTCTAATGCATGATCCACCAAAACTCTCCATCCGAAAGGATCTTCAGTAAGGTTATTTTGTAGATCTACTAAGTCATTTTTAAGGATTACTGCAAAACTTTCTTCGTCTGAAAGTCTAGGCAATTCAAGCTTTTCACCATTATACCCTAAAGCTTGGAAAACAGTTGTAACAACCGCAGTTCCTACACCCCAAACTTCTTTCAAAGTTCCGTTTTTCTGAGCTTCTACCACATCTTTTACTTTGATAGGTTCTACTTTTACTTCAAAACCTCTTCTCTTAGCCAATTGAAGGAAGCTATCTCTTGTAACACCATCTAAGATCTTCTCTGAAGTAGGCGGCGTATAAATAGTATCGTTGATTCTTACGAAAACATTCATTGTTCCACTCTCTTCGAAATATTCGTGAGTAGCATCATCAGTCCAGATAATCTGGTCGTAACCTTCTTCGATCGCCAACTGAGTCGGGTAGAAAGAAGCAGCATAGTTTCCTGCAGCTTTAGCTGAACCTACTCCACCATTTGCTGCTCTCGAATAATGATCTGAAATTTTCACAGACACAGGCTCTGTATAATACATTTTTGCCGGTGTAGCTACAATTGCAAACATATATTTATTAGCTACTCTTGCTTTTAAAGCTTCTTCAGTAGCGAAAATCAATGGTCTGATATATAGAGAATTACCTTCTCCTTGAGGAACCCATTCTCTGTCAATATCGATTAAAGCTTTCAAACCATCCAAAAAGATTTCTTCTGTAACCTGTGGCATTGCCAAACGAGCTGCAGATGTATTGATACGCTCAAAATTCTTTTCTGGCCTGAAAAGGAAAACCTGTCCGTCTTTATCTTTGTAGGCTTTCATACCCTCAAAACAAGCTTGCCCATAGTTTACTCCCATCATAGCAGGCGTAAACAATAATGGACCATAAGGAACCAATTTTACCTCGCCCCATTTTCCGTTCTCATACTCGCAGATAATCATGTGATCACTGAAAGTACCTCCAAAAGAAAAATTATTGGGATCGAAAGTAGAAATTCTAGAGTTTTCTGTTTTTTGAATTATCATTTCTTAAAATTTTTATGATGTTCTACAAATTTAACATAATTTTCCAAATATAAAAATTTTAGATTAAATTTGAAAAAAATTACTTTGGAAAGAGAAATAAAGACTACAAACGACGGAAGTAAAACATTGTTTATCAATGAATTAAATGAAAACTACCATTCTCATCATGGTGCTCTTCAGGAAGCCGAACACGTATTTATCAAAAATGGATTAAATTTAGTAAATGATTACGAAATTAACATTTTAGAACTCGGTTTTGGGACAGGTTTGAATGTTTTGGTAACAATTAATGAATATTTAAAAACTGACAAAAATCATGTCATCAACTATTTTACACTTGAAAAATATCCAATAAATGAGTCTGAAATTGAAAGTTTAGCCTACTTTGAACTTTTTGATAACGTTGAATTAAAAAATATTTATCAAAAAATTCATCAATCTGAATGGGAAAAATCAATAGAAATTATTCCAGGTTTTCATTTACATAAGATTCAATGCGATTTTTTTGACCTTAAAAACATTGATTTACCGAAAATTAACCTTGTCTATTACGATTGCTTCGGAGCAAGAGTGCAGCCAGACCTTTGGGAAATGCCTTTATTTGAAATGGTTTCCGATAAAATGAATATAAACGGACTGTTAACAACCTATTCTTCCAAAGGGAGTGTAAGAAGGATTTTACAAGACCTTAATTTTAAAGTTGAAAAAAAACAAGGACCTCCCGGAAAAAGAGAAATGATTAATGCAACGAAGCTATAAGCTATAAGTTATAAGTTATAAATGATGAATGATAAGTTATTGAATATAGAAAGTCTTTAATTTTGTTAAAACTCATAATCCATAACTCTAAACTTCTAACTATTTTCCCTATTTTAGCTAAGCAAAATACTATCTATGATTGACAATATTAATGTAAGAGTTTATGCATGCGTTGTAAAAGACAAAAAAGTTCTTACGCTTTTTGAAGAATATGCAGGTGAACCTTTAATGAAATTTCCCGGCGGTGGACTGGAATACGGAGAAGGATTGACAGATTGCCTGAAGCGTGAGTTTGAAGAAGAGCTGAATGTAAATATAGAAATTGTAGAGCATCTTTATACGCAGGAAGATTTTTTGGTTTCGCGTTTCAAAGAAAACGAACAGCTTCTTACAATATATTATATGGTAAACATAATTAATGAAGAAGATTTTATCATTCTTGATCCTTGCATCGAAAAAATAGACTGGATTTCTATCGACTCAACTGAAAACCCTTTCAGCCTGCCTATCGATAAAATTGTTTTCGATATACTAAAAGAAAAATTCCTGTAAATATTTACAGGAATTTTTAATTATCTAGATGCTCTAAAATCTGTTGCTCCGGGATATGGTTGTAAATAACCAGAATTCCAATTAGACTGCAATAGCGATTCTAAAAACTCATCTGTTCTGTTCTTATGGGGATTGTAAGGTTCTTTCAGATCAATATCTGCCATTTTCCCTTTTACATTCCACCAAAATGCACTCCATCCACCACGTAATTCTTTGATGATTTCGTACACGTTTTTTCCGGTTGCTCTGTTCATTAATTTTGCAAAAACCTGACCTTCTGTTGTTGTTAAATCTCTCAATTGCTTTTCATATTGATCAGCGAGCATATTTTGTCTGTCTCTTACATATTTTCTTTTAGCTGCACTGTCAAGATTATTCATTTCACCCTGAATATCTCTGTATTGTTGCAATGCAGTTAAAAACAAAGGATAAACACGGTATAATTTTTTATTTAAAAAGAAATAGTAATTTTTATCGAGTTGATTATTAAATTTAGGCTTATTTAAAAGAACTAATTCATCCATCACTACTACAGTTTCGCCGTTGATTTCGTAGAATTTAGCCTTTTGCCTTACATCATAATAATATTTATTACCAAACTCGTCAGTCTTCAACTCTTCAGGTGGATACTGACTTAGAGGTTTTATAGCTATAGAATCTTTCTTCTGTCCAGAAATACCAATCACAAAAAACAGGAGAAAAAGACAAGCGATTTTATGAAATTTCATTATTTTTACACTTATTATAGCAAAATTTGACAACAAAAATCATTCCCTTTATATGAAATTCGAAAAGAAATCTTTGAAATTTTTAGAAAAATACCTAAACACTTCATCACCAACTGGTTACGAACATGACGGACAAAAAGTTTGGATGAATTATATCACACCTTATGTAGACAAAGTAGAAGTAGATCATTACGGCACCTGCTACGGAATCATCAATCCTGAAGCAGAATTCAAAGTAGTTATTGAAGCACATGCTGACGAAATCTCATGGTACGTCAATTATATTACTGATGACGGATTAATTTATGTAATCAGAAACGGAGGTTCAGACCAAACTATAGCACCTTCTAAAGTCGTTCATATTCACGGTGAAAAAGGAATTGTAAAAGGAGTTTTCGGATGGCCTGCAATCCACACAAGAAGCACTAACCAAAATGAGCCAACTCCAAAAATTGACAATATTTTCATCGACTGTGGTGCAATCTCAAAACAGGAGGTTGAGGATTTAGGAATTTTTGTAGGATGCATGATCACTTATCCTGATGAATTTTTCGAAATGAATGACCGTTATTTTGTTTGCAGAGCTTTAGACAATAGAATCGGAGGATTTATGATTGCAGAAGTTGCCAGACTTTTAAAAGAAAATAAAAAACAAATTCCTTTTGGTTTATACATTACCAATTCAGTACAGGAAGAAGTTGGTCTTTATGGAGCAGATATGATTGCAGACACGATTAAACCAAATATTGCAATTGTTACTGATGTCACCCACGACACGACAACACCAATGATTGAAAAGAAGAAAGAAGGCGACCAAAAATGCGGTAATGGTCCGGTTGTATTTTTTGCTCCAAGTGTGCATCATACAATAAGAGAACTGATTATTGATACTGCAAAAACTAAAAAAATACCTTTCCAAAGAGCAGCAGCAAGCAGAGCAACAGGCACAGATACAGATGCTTTCGCTCATTCTAACGGTGGTGTACCAAGTGCTTTGATTTCCTTACCTTTGCGCTACATGCATACAACAGTAGAAATGGTCTCTAAAGAAGATGTCGGAAATGTCATTCAGTTGATTTACGAAACACTTCTTAAGATAAAACCAGAAATGAAACTGAAATATCATTAAAAAATAAGTTAGAAATTAGAGTTTAGAAGTTAGTTTAAAAACTATTGATTGATTTCTAATATCTAATATCTGACTTCTAATATCTAATATATCTAAGTAAAGTAAAAATGAAAACGAAGCTTATTGCTCCTTCCCTTTTATCTGCAGACTTTGGGAACCTGCAAAGAGACATTGAAATGCTGAACAATTCTCAAGCCGACTGGTTACATGTTGATGTAATGGACGGAAGATTTGTTCCTAACATTTCGTTCGGTTTTCCGGTGATGAAAACGATCCAGCAACACGCAAAGAAATTTGTAGATGTACATTTGATGATTGTAGAACCTGAAAAATATGTTGAAGAGTTTATCGATTACGGGGCAGATTTGGTTTCTGTACATTACGAAGCTTGTACGCATCTTCACAGAACAATCAACCTTATCCAAAGCAAAGGCGCAAAAGCTGGAGTTGTTCTTAATCCTTCAACTCCGGTTTTGATGTTGGAAGACATTATTGCTGATGTAGATTTGGTATTATTAATGAGCGTAAACCCAGGTTTTGGCGGACAAAAATTCATTGAAAATACCTATAAGAAAATTGCAGAGACTAAAGATCTTATTTTAAGCAATAATTCTACAGCTCTTATTGAAGTTGATGGAGGTGTAAACCTAGATAATGCATCTAAATTATTTGAAGCAGGTGCAGATGTTTTAGTTGCCGGAAACGCAGTTTTCTCAACAGAAAATCCAGAAAGAACAATTGAGCTTTTAAAGGTTTAAATAAGAAAAGGCAGTTTTATCAACTGCCTTTCTTCTCATTACCTACCCTGAGTAATTATATGGTTATTAGTTTTTTCTTTTTTTGGGTTTCGATTTAATGAAACCGATTACCTCTTTTTTACTGACATAAAGATGGTAAAATAAAAAACACCATCCTATCCGTAAAAACACTGAATTTTTAATTAATAAATCTTTATTTTAGTTTTTAATTCAAACATACCAGAATAATCATTAACAAAATATCAGCCTTTTAAAATTTAATTAGATTAATTCTAAATAATATTTAAAGTTAAAATTTAAAATAATTCATCTATATTTTTAGGACGAAATGGCAGATAAATTGATAAAAAAATATAAGCACAAAAAAAAATCCGGAATAATTTCCGGATTTTTTATTTTATGGGACTTTAATTAAAAAATCTCTCTTCCTGAAAAATGAAATTGAGCTTCAATTAAAGCATTCTCGTCAGAGTCTGATCCATGTACAGCATTCTCTCCGATGCTTCTAGCAAACATTCTTCTGATCGTTCCTTCAGCTGCTTCAGCAGGATTTGTAGCACCAATTAAAGTTCTGAAATCTTCAACTGCATTGTCTTTTTCTAAAACCGCAGCAACGATTGGACCTGAACTCATAAAATCTACCAATTCTCCGTAAAAAGGTCTTTCTGCATGTACTTCGTAGAATTCTTTTGCATCAGCAACAGTAAGTTGAGTTAATTTCAAAGCTTTGATCTTAAATCCTCCTTCTGAAATCTTTCCTAAAATTGCTCCAATATGACCGTCAGCAACTGCATCTGGCTTAATCATTGTAAATGTAATGTTTGACATAACTTGAATATTTTTTTAATGGCGCAAAATTACAAAAAATATCCAAATTATAGTTTTAAATTAATTTTAACACAAAATAACTTTTATTAAGAAATTTTAAAATCATTTTTGGCACAGTAATTGTAATTACTAATTCGATTCTCATGTTTAATTTGAGTTTTCATGGTTATTAGTTTTTACCCAGCTTCGGCTGGGTTTTTTTATTTATAAAAAACAACCCAATAAATTAAAAAATTCACAATTATACAAGTAATCATAATTATATATAATAATCTTTTGCTTCAAAATCAATCAAAGCAATAAATTAACTTAAAAAAAATAAGATGAGAATTACTTATTTACGGGTGTTTTCTTCCGCCTCGTCCATAAGCTTAATGTAAGTAGAATATCTTGTAGGCTGAATTTCTCCAGTTTCTAAAGATTCTAAAACAGCACATTTGGGTTCATTCACATGCATACAGTTATGATATTTACACTCTTCCCTTTTCTTAAATATTTCAGGAAAGTAATGTTGCACTTCTTCTTTCTCAATATCAATCATGGCAAATTCTCGTACACCGGGAGTATCGATCACGTTTCCGCCAAAATCCCAAAAATGCATCTGAGCAAAAGTAGTTGTATGCTTTCCTTTTAAATGAGTATCGGAAATTTCGGAAGTTCTTAAATTAAGATTTGGCTGCATTGCATTGACCAATGTAGATTTTCCGCAACCTGAGTGTCCAAAAAATACGGAAGTTTTATCTTTAAGAATTTCAACCAGTGTATCCAAATTAAGCTTAGAGTAAGAAGAAATCTCCAATGTTTCATATCCAATTTCGTTGTATAGAAATTCAATATCTTTTACAATCTCAGATTCTTCTTCCGACAGAACATCCATTTTATTAAACAAAATAAGCGGCTTTATATTATAAGCTTCACAACAAGCGAGAAACCGGTCAAGAAAACCGAGAGAAGTTTCAGGATGCTTTAATGTAAAAATAAAACACGCCAAATCAATATTCGACGCAATAATGTGTGCTTCTTTTGAAAGATTTACAGATTTTCGAATCAGGTAATTTCTGCGGGGTTCTATTTTTGTGATCCAAGCAATATCATCCTGCTCGAGCTGAAATTCTACAAAATCACCAACAGCTAAGGGATTTGTAAGTCTGGTTTTTATTAGTTTAAATTTTCCACGAATTCTCGCCTCAAAAATTTTTCCGGTTTCTGTTTCCAAAACCTGATACCAGCTTCCTGTAGATTTAATGATTTTTCCTTTCATACGATATCTGCAAAGATAAGGAATTAGGTTTTAGATAACAGGATTTAGTTTATGCCAGATTTGCTGAAATATAAATCCTAAACCCCATTATCTTTTTTTAAACCAATTTATCTATTAATCATAATATTGTTTTGAACTTCAATAGACTCTTCGTGAATCGCTTTGAAGACTTTTTCAATAAAATCTTGAGACATTCCTGTTTCTGTAGCTTTTTGTGCAGCGTATTCAGTAATTACTTTCCAACGATCCGGCTGAAAAATAGCAATATCGTTTTCCTTCTTCAGCTTTCCGATTTTTGCAGAAATTTTCATTCTTTGAGAAAGCAATTCAATCACTTGAAAATCCAAATCAGAAATTAAAGTTCTGTGTCTTCCCATTTCATCATCAAAACCAGCTAAATCTGTACTTCTAACTTTAAGATTAGAAATCATTTCGCCCAAAACTTCAGGAGTAATCTGTTGCGAAGCATCGCTCCATGCTTCATCAGGATTACAATGTGATTCAATAATAGCACCTTGGTAACCAACATTCAAGGCTTCCTGAGTAATTCCCGCCAATCCGGTACGATTTCCACAAATATGTGAAGGATCGATCAAAATCGGAATATTTGGAAACTGACTCTTGAAGTCTAAAGCAATCTGCCAGTTTGGATTATTTCTGTATTTAGTTTTTTGGTACGTAGAAAACCCTCTGTGAATTGCTCCTAAGTTTTTGATATCTTGTCCTAAAAGCCTTTCCAAAGCACCAATCCATAAAGCCAAATCTGGATTTACCGGATTTTTTACCAAAACTATTTTTTCAGTTCCTTTTAAAGCTTCCGCAATCTCCTGAACAGTGAAAGGATTCACTGTAGAACGTGCCCCGATCCATAAAATATCAACATCTGCTTTCAACGCAGCATCTACGTGATGGGCATTAGCAACTTCTGTTGCGGTTTTGAAGCCATATTCTTCTTTTACTTTTTTTAGCCAGTTTAAACCAATTACACCAACTCCTTCAAAACCATTAGGTTTTGTTCTTGGCTTCCAGATTCCTGCACGGAAAATAGGAACTTGTGCATTGGTTTCTTTAATTCTTTTAGCAGTTTCCAGCATTTGCTGTTCGCTTTCTGCGCTACATGGTCCTGCGATAATGAGTGGTTGTTGGAACTGGTTAATCCAGCTGTTTTCCAAATCTGTTAAGTTCATATTGTTGTAAATTTATATTTTTAAATTAGAGTCAATAGCATATCTATTATAAAATTTATTTATAATTCTTTCAAAAAAATGTCGTTCAAAATTGTTGTGAAATCAGGAATCTAAAAGTGAGTCCTTATATTTTTTTAAGAAAGAAATTAAATTAGCTATACCAATAAAATCGATAATAACTTCTAAAATTTCTATAATAAAAAGCGTCAAAAGAAAGATAGCTGCTTAAGAAATAAGCAGGTGTAGTATTGATTTTTGTAGCAAAATCAGAGGTATATGGAATTTTAGAAAGTTCCACTTTTATACTATAATTTATCTTTTGTTTTGTAAATATTTAGCAAATATATAAAAAATTATGACAAATCAAACTTCATTAAATCATCTAAATCTTTTAATAAAGGATTCATTTCCACAAATTTCTCAAAGATTTTCTTGGTTGTCATGATTTCTATCTTTAAATTTTCATGATCTTTTTTAAATTCGAAAATGATTGAGTGATTATTTACTTTGTGTTTAAAATGATTAAAAAATTCAATGCTTATTTTATCAAATTCTCCTTTCGCAGAATCTGACGGATAAGAAATCTCAATCGTTTTTTCGTCAATTTTAGCTAGCTTAAAAGCTTTAATGGCATTAAAAACTACAGGATCTTTAGTACGAAGATTTTTTAGAAGAATATTCCATTCTGTCTGAATATCTGTATCTGTGAAATGATGCTCCGGAAGATTCCCTGTATTTACAACTGCAGAGTTTTCCTTTTCATCAGTTTTTTCCTCCTTATTCAGAAAAGAATTAATGCTGAATCCTGAAGAAATATTTGGTTTTGATAAAGGCTTTGAAGCTTTAGCGACAGCTTGTGAAGCTTGCTCATTTTCAGCAACTTTAGCCTGAACTTTTGCTTCTTCTATTTTCTTTTCCTGAACCTGAGTCGGTAATTTTACTTCCTGTTTCTCGTTAAGAAACGGAGCCAGTATTAAGAACTTTTTTTTTTAGCTATTTCGCCAGCGGCTGAAAGAGACGATAATTGCATCAAAGCAATTTCTACAGTAAGTCTAGGATTTTTTGAATTTTTATAATTGATATCCGCATGATTACAGATTTCAATTGCATCGATAAGATTTTGCGGACTCCACTTTTGCCCTTGCTCAACAAATTTTATTTTAGTCTGCTCTCCTACTTCAATTAAATCTATTGTTGAAGAATTTTGAGCCATCATCAAATCACGGAAATGATTTCCAAGTCCGGCAATGAATAGGTGCGGATCAAAACCTTTTTTTACAATTTCATTAAAAGCAAAAAGTACTTCCGAGATTTTATTTTCTTTAGCTAGATCAACAATTTTAAGATATTGATCGTAATCTAAAATATTGAGAACTTCAGCTGCTTTTGCAAGAGTAATATTTTTTTGAGAAAAAGTAGAAAGCCTGTCAAAAATTGAAAGAGCATCTCTTAATGCACCGTCTGCTTTTTGAGCAATCAGATACAACGCATCATCTTCGTACGTTACATTTTCTTTTTCTGCAATCCCTCTTAAATGATTCTGAATATCAAGAATTGTGATTCTTTTAAAATCATAAATCTGACAACGTGATAAAATGGTTGGAATAATTTTATGCTTTTCAGTGGTTGCTAAAATAAAAATAGCGTGAGCAGGTGGCTCTTCTAAAGTTTTAAGAAAAGCATTAAATGCTGCAGAAGACAACATGTGAACCTCATCAATAATATACACTTTGTACTGACCAACCTGCGGTGCAAAGCGCACCTGATCAATCAGCTCACGAATATCATCAACAGAGTTATTGGATGCCGCATCGAGCTCATAAATATTATAAGCAAAACCATCTTCGGAGACAGAGCCATCTTTTTCGTTGATTTTTCTTGCCAGAATTCTGGCGCAAGTAGTTTTACCAACACCACGAGGTCCGCAAAACAACAATGCCTGCGCCAACTGGTTTTCTTCAATGGCGTGTTCTAAAGTATCTGTAATATGAGATTGCCCAACAACGGTGTCAAACTGTTGAGGACGGTATTTTCTTGCAGATACGATAAAATTTTCCATTGCCCAAAAGTAAGAAATATAGTTTTAATTTGAAAATTTTAGCTTTCAAATTTTAGAAAACTACGCTTTACATTTGGGCAATAAATTATTTTTTATTGTAAGCGAAGTCGATAATATCTTCGATTGCATTCTTTATTTGCTGCCTTCCTTCTTCACTCTTCATATTAATACCGCAAAAGTTAGTAGCATTGTGTGCAGTAAACATGTTTAAATGATAACTTCCGGCTACTAAAATAGCTGCAATTGCTCTAAATCTGTCTGATTCTTCACCAAAATGAGGATCCGTAATATTCTTGAATAATTCTTCACCAATTTCTTCTCTCTGATCAAAAATTTTCTTAAGAATAGGACGACTTTCAGACATTTCCCACACTAAAATCTTTTGAAGCTCTTTATTTTTCTTCAAGTTTTCAAACTGGTCAAGAATTGCCAATTTAGACATTTCTCTTCCTCCGTCAGACAAATCGACGTCTTCTCCTAACTCAAATCTACTCCAGTAATCCTGAGATTTGATGTATTCATCAATTAATTTGTCTGTACTTCCAAAATATTCATAGATTAGTTTTTTGTCAAAACCGGCAACAGCAGCAATCTTGCTTACCATTAATCCTGAATATCCTTTCGTTTTCAAAATCTTTCCTACTGCATTGAGTAGTTTTTGTTTTGTTTTTTCTTTGTCCCTAATAGGACCTTGTACAACTTTTCTGGGCATCGTTTCTATTTTTTGCTAAAAGCAATTATTTAATATTTAAAAATCTTACACAACATCTAATGTTTTATTTACAAAAGACTTAACAAGTCTATTCACAAATATACATCTCTTAAGTGAGAATTGTATAAGATATATTTTTATTAACTACGATTTTTTTCATCATCCGGTTTTTACAATGTAAAAAAAACAAACAAATTATTTATACTTTAATTTTTTTTCAAATAAAGAGTGCAAAAATAATACATCCTAATCAAATATTTATCACAAAACAATACAGCCTTAATAAATAAAACAAAATATGGCTAAAATATTATCAAAAATAAAAGCAATAAAAATAAATAATCTCAATAAAGCTATGATATGGTAAATGATATGATGAATTAAAATAATTCACCATTCTTAATTAAAATTACAAATTTTTTCAATATCAAACTAATAATTCACAAAAGTTTTTTCATTGTATTCCCTTTACTGTTGCACGTTTGATGCCATCTTTGTTTTTCAAAAAAAATTTCATTTATAAGTTTATTTTTTTTAACAAAAAGGTTACTATTAACCTTATTACTATCAATTTTATGTAATGTATCTTTGCAAATTCATACAGTGAACTCATTAAAAATTCAAAATGTAATTCAACTTACATGAAAATCATTCCTATAAAAGAAGGCAATTTTGTTGCCGACAAATCCAAAAATTTTAAAATTCTTGAAGAAAATCCGGAAGCCAAAGGAGTCAGAATGTCTATTCAGCCTTTTTTAATTATTACTGAAAATGATCATATTCTTATCGATTCTGGTTTAGGCTGGAAAAACAAAGAAGGAAAATTGGTCATCAATGAAATTTTAAAAAAAGAAAATATTCAGCCCAGTCAAATCACAAAGGTTCTTCTTTCTCATTTACACAAGGATCATATCAATGGAACTTTAGTGAAAACAGATCATGGATTTGAACCTAATTTTCCGAATGCTAAAATTTATATTCAAAAAAGAGAGCTTGATTTTGCTTTTGAAAGCCGAGGAAATCCATCATTTGATTTCGAAATTTTAGAAACGCTCATTCAGCAGCCCAATATTGTTTGGATGGATGATGATCAGGGAAAAATTAATGATGAAATTTATTATGAAGTTGTTGGTGGTCACAGTCCTTTCATGCAAATTTTCAAAATTACCGAGAATAATGAAACGGCTTTTTATGGCGCCGATGATCTTCCACAAGAATCTTATTTAAAATATCATCTCGCATACAAAAGCGATTTTGATGGCAAAAAAGCAATGCAGCTTAGGATAGAATGGCAAAAAGAAGCTATTGAAAATAAATGGAAAGTTCTTCTTTATCACGACCTGCAAAAAAGTATTTTACAATTCTAAGCTTTATACATAAAAAAACTCCTGCAAAATAGATTTACAGGAGTTTTTTTTGTGTCAAATTTTAAAACTATTGACTTACTTTGTTTAGAAGCTCAACATCTTCAGAACTTAATTTGAGTTCAAGAGCAGCAAATAAAGTTTTCAATTGAGACTCGCTCGTTGCACTTACAATCGGAGCGGTCACTAATGGATTTGCCAGAAGCCAAGCCAATGCAATGGAAGCCTGAGTGGTTTCGTGTTTTGCGCTGATCTCATCCAAAGCTTTTAAAACATTCAGACCTTTTTCATCTAAATATTTCCTTACTCCTTCTCCTCTTGCACTTTTCTTTAAATCATCTTCATTACGATATTTTCCGGTAAGAAAACCTGCAGCCAAAGACCAATAGGTAAAAACACTCAAATCATATTCTTTCACCAGATCTGCATATTGAGATTCAAATTTTTCTCTTTCCAGTAGATTATAATGCGGCTGTAAGGCAACATATTTAGGAAGATTATTTTTTTCGGCAACATCAAAAGATTCTTTCAATCTTTCGGGTGAAAGGTTCGACGCCGCAATATATCTTACTTTTCCGGCTTTAATAATTTCATCATACGCTTCTAAAGTTTCTTCAACCGGAGTTTTTTGATCATCAAAATGGGTGTAATAAAGATCTATATGATCGGTTTGAAGTCGAGCCAAAGATTCATCTACCGATTTCAGAATATGTTTTTTGCTGATGTCGAAACCATGTTCTTTTGTTTCTGAACCTACTTTCGTTGCAATCACCAAATCATTTCGGTTGTTTCTTTTTTTCATCCAGTTTCCGATAATTTCTTCCGACTGGCCGCCTTTTCCATTTACCCACCAAGAATACGTATCGGCTGTATCAATAAAATTAAAGCCTCCTGCTGTAAACTGATCTAAAATATCAAAAGATTTTTTCTCATCTAAAGTCCAACCAAAAACATTTCCTCCAAAATTTATCGGCGCTACCAAAAGATTGGTATTTTTTATTTTTATCTTTTCCATAAACAGATTTTATATTATTTAAAAAGTAAAGCTAATTTATGAAACAACCTTTGGAAAACAGCTCTGGAATTTAGTTTTAATAAAAATGTAGCCAATAGAAAATTTCGATTGAAAAAAGTCAGACTAAATCTTGAAGTCAAACTATTTATAAATAAGATATTTGTCTTAAATTTGTTCTTTCGAAATAAAGGAAATGGTGTCTTCCTTACCCAACCGCATTAAAAAAGCTGATGGCGCCTGATTAGTTGAATGTTTACCATTTAATCAGGTTTTTATGTTTAAAAAAAATAAAAGATCAGTTTTTAGAATTCTCAGTGTTTTAATTCAAATATTTTTCAGAAAATATCCTTCTGTATTTTTTGTAGTGAAATGGCTTTTCATTACTGCAATTATTGGAGGTTTTATCGGATGTGCCTCTGCTTTTTTCTTACAGACCTTAGAATGGGCAACCCAATTCAGAGAAAACCATCTTTGGTTAATTGCTTTTTTACCTTTAGCAGGGTTTCTGGTTGGTCTATTATATTACTATTTCGGAAAAGATGTTGAAGCCGGAAATAATTTATTATTAGAAACCATTCACGAGCCCCAAAAGACAATCCCTTTTAAAATGGCTCCATTAGTGTATTTTGGAACAATAATTACTCATTTTTTTGGAGGTTCTGCAGGTCGTGAAGGAACAGCTTTGCAAATGGCGGCATCAATTGCCGATCAGCTTTCAAAACCATTAAGGCTTTCAGCTGATGATAGAAAAATTTTAATTATATCAGCGATTGCGGCAGGATTTGGATCGGTGTTCGGAACTCCAATAGCCGGAGCAATTTTCGGACTGGAAGTTTCTCTTACTGGAAAAATAAAATACAAAGCTTTATTTCCGGCAATTTCCGCATCAATTATTGCAGATTCAGTTACAAAATCATTAAACACTCATCACACTGAATATGTAATCAATTTTGTTCCTGGAATATCATTATTGAATATTTTATATGCTCTTATTGCCGGTGTTTTCTTTGGTATTTGTGCCGCCTTTTTTAGTAAAACCATTCATAAAACAGGAGATTTTTTTAAATCTAAAATTTTTTATCCGCCACTTCGCCCGTTGATTGGAGGAGTTATCGTGCTAATATCAGTTGGGTTAATGGGAACCACAAAATATCTTGGTTTAGGAATTCCTACAATTTTAGATTCTTTTTCGCAACAGCTTCCAGCTTATGATTTTGCTTTAAAAATGACTATTACGATTATTACTTTAGCTTCAGGTTTTAAAGGTGGTGAAGTGACTCCGTTATTTTTCATTGGTGCAACTTTAGGAAATGCACTTGGATATTTCATCCCTTTACCTTTAGCACTTTTGGCGGGAATGGGTTTTGTGGCAGTTTTTGCCGGAGCTACCAATACACCGATTGCTTGCAGCATAATGGCTTTTGAGTTATTTGGGATGGAATGCGGAGTTTATGTTGTTATCGCTTGTGTTGTTTCTTACTTTTTTTCTGGACAAAACAGCATTTATAAAAGTCAGATCATTGGTTCCAAAAATAAAAGATATTGGAAACGAGATGAATATCTTTAAGATAAATCTAAGACCGAAGCTTAAGATCTCCGGTCTTAGATTGAAGTTTTATTTTTGTAATTCTGGAATTATAAGTTCATGTAAGTTCATTTTAAAACCTTCTAACTGATTTTTAATTCGGTCTTTTTCTGTTGAGAAAAAAGAGGTTTTCTCGAAAAGTTCTTTATAATAATCAATCCCTTCAAAAAGGTTGGATTTAAAAGTTTTCCATTTTTTTATTTGGGAATTAGTAAGTTCTCCTGAAAAATCTGAAATTTCATTCTTTAAATGATTCACATACATTTTCAGTTCATTAATGAACATATTCGGTCGCTCGGTTTCAGGAAGAATATTTCCATTTCCGTAAATATGCTGAATCATTTCTGAAAGAGAAACTTCTTTATCAAAATACGCCAAATTAGGTCCTGGGCAAATAACAACTCCTTGCTTCTCACCTTTTATTTCGATTCCTTGTTCTAAATATGCAGAATTTACCAAACCTACACAAAGACAAGCTTTATCTGTGATTTCTTTTTTTCTAAGTTCAAATTGTTTTTGAGTAATTTCACCTTTTACAGCTTCAAGATCTTTCAGTTTGATATCCTGATATTTTTTGGAAGCCGTACAAATTCCTTGTGGAGAATATTCTTTGCTTAACGCCAGTAATTTTTTAGGACATGAACTTCCGAATTTATTTCTGGCTTCTTTATGATATTTTAAAATCTCATTCGATGTTCCTCTAACAGTATTAAAAGGAACTCCCAAAGGAGAGATATTGCTCAGAAAATAGTCGTTCTGTTTTGATTTCACCAAAAGATCCCTCGTTTCACGATCTACAGATGTGGCTTCAGGAACCAATAAAAATGGTGAACCCCAACCAATGCTGTCAACCTGATAATTTTCAAGAAGAAAATCGTGTTCTTCAGAAGTTCCTACTCCACCCTGAACCGTAATTTTCATTTCTAAAGGTTCAGTAGGAATATATTTTTCTTTTTGCTCGAGAGCTTTAATCATAAGAGAATGTGCCGAAGAAATCAATTCATTTTTTCTCAGTCTAAATTCTTCCATGATTGGTCCCAATAACAAACCTTCCGTAGCAAAAGCATGACCGCCACAATTCAGCCCCGATTCAACTCTATATTCTGAAACCCAAAGTCCTTTTTTAGCCAAAAAATTTCCTTGGATCATTGCAGAACGGAAATCACTTACTTTAAGAATGATCTTCTTTTTTATGAAATTATTAGCATCTGGAAAGAAATCTTCAAACTCTTCAATATAACTGTACAAACGAGGATTCATACCCGCAGAAAGCACCATTGATGAAGAAATTTTGCTTTGAGCAAACCCACGAAGAGAAGCATGTGCATCATTGAAAATGACAGGAAGCTGTTCATTATTACGATAATTGTCTTTATCAACCTTGGTCATAATATTGACATCAATATTTCCCGGAACAAGATTTTTTTCGATAAAGTTTTTAATATTTGAAGCTATGGAATCGCCCTGGTTCAGAATATTCTGCAGTCCGTCTTTTAATTCGGAAGTATTCGGAAGCATCGTCATAAAATTCTTCAGAGCATCTGTATTTTTAGAAATTTCTTCTTTAAAAGATTCAAATTTTTCTGTAACGATATCGTCCATCATATCGAGATAATCTGTAATTCTTTTGGCTCTGTAATCTTCGGTTTTTGAAGAAATTCCAAAATAATTAAGATTGAATTTTTTACTGTAGAAATTTTTCATTTTTTCTACAATTTCGTCATCAATAATCGATATAACCGAAGAAATTCCGTATTGAGCGACACGAATCGGGCTGTCTATCGTGTAAGATAATCCCATAACGGGAATGTGAAAACTGTGTAAAGGTTTATTAATCATTATTTTAAAACAATAATATTTTGCTTTCATGTTTTATGAAAGTGATAATGATCTGAAAACCTGCGAATTTTTAAAATTCTCAACAAAAGTATAAATTAAGATTAAGCTATGCAAAAAATAACAAATCATTTTAAATTATGTTACAACTACAATTCTATTCATTATTTATTTTTAATTTTAAAGTCAAAAATCATGTTAATTTGATATAATTTCCATTCTATTTTTATTAAATTTACACTTTCAATTCTCTAAATATCTATTTATTTACAATGTTTGTGTTTAGAAAAATACTCTTATTCAACATTATACTTATAAGTTTTCTGACAGCAGCACAGAATAATCTCACTGCCACACAACTGAAAACCAAAATCGCCAACAATTCTAAACTTTATAAAAATAATATTGACGAGGCCTACAAAGAATTAAACGGACTCTTGAAACAAACTGTAATTCTGAAAGATTCTATTTCTGAAATGAAGCTTCTCGACAGGAAGTGCAGGTATTTTTACAGTAAAAATATGATGGACAGCCTGATTATCACCAGTGAAAATCTTCGAAAAAAATCGAGTTTGTATAAAGACATTTATTTTGAAGCGATGTCTAATATTTATATTGCCGAAATATATTCTATCAACAAATTTCCTGATAAAGCAATTTCATATTTAAATTCTGCCTATCAAATTCTTCAAAAAGATGAATCAAACAGCAAAAAAATATTTTACGCGAAATCGAATGTGCTGAATAGCTTTGCCAATGTTTATTTAGATAAAAATCAGCCAAAAGAAGCTCTAAAAAAGATTTATGAGGAAATTGAAAGTGGAAAAATCCTTAAGGATAAAAATGAACAAGCCAATTTTCAGTATTTGAATTACGCTAATCTGGCGAATATTTACATTCAGATTAATTCAGATTCGGCATATCATTATGCAAAAAAATCAATTTTAATAAAACCTTCGGATGTAATCGATGATAAATCAATGATTGATAATTACTCTGTAATTGGAAAAGTATATAAAGACAAAAAAGATTATAAAAATTCTATAAAAAACTTTCATAAAGCATTATTTATAAGCAATAAAAACGGCACTGAGCTTAATAATAATCAGATTTATCATTCATTAAAAGATATATACAGTATTCTAAATAATAAAGACAGTGCTAATTTTTACAGTAATAAGATTGAGCAATATGAATTAAAATCTCTCAAAAGCAAATACAATTCTTTACAGGAAGTAATCAGCAAGGATAAAAAAGAACAGGAAAATGCCCAAAATCCTATCTGGTATTGGATTATTCCTGCGATTTCTGCCATCGTTTGCGGTGCTTTTTTAACCTTCAAAAGAAAAAAAAATAAAATCGAGCCGGAAACTAAACCCGAAATTGATCGCAGGGAAACCTATCATCATCTTATGGAGCTTTTAGAAAAAAAGGATCCTGCATTTTTATTTACTTTTGAAAAAGTCTATCCTGAGTTTTCAAATCAGCTTCTCAGTAAGAATCCAGATTTACAACAATCGGAAATTGAGTTTTGTGCTTTACTAAAAATGAAACTTTCAACCAAAGATATTGCCAGAATAAGCTTTATAGAAACCAGAACTGTACAAAATAAAAAATATCGTATCAGGAAAAAGCTTAATATTCCTCAGAATGTCGATATTTATCAATGGATTGATCAAATTTAAACTTCTTCATTAATTCTTTAAGTCATTTTCCGAAAATTTAAACACATCCCTATTTTTAAAATAAGGTTGTAAAATCTGTTTAATCAACACATTCACTTTTAAAATTCACAACAAAAATGCGATTAAACACAATAAAGTATGTAATGAGTATGCTTTTTGATAAATATTTCGCAACAAAACCTTCAAAATAATTCAACACATAATATATTTGCCAGCATAAAAAACATTTAAATATTCGTCAAAATCATCAATCATTTTTTTTACAAATATTTAAATATATCATTATTCTTAACAAATATTTATGGTAAAAATTTCTTCTTTTAATTTTGGGAAAGCATTTGCAACAATAGGAATATTTGCAAATCTAATTTCTGTAAATGCCCAACAATGGGAAAACGTGGGATCTTCTGCTAATGTTTCTGCAGGTGGATCAAGTTATAATAATCTAGTCGTAGATGGTTCTGGAAGATATTACTTATCTTATTACGATACTTCCGTTTCAAAAGGTTCTGTACAGAAATTTGAAGGAAATAACTGGTCATATCTCGGCGGAAGTGCAGGAATCACAACGGGAATTGCACTTTATAATTCTTTGAGTTTAGATACTTCAGGCAATATTTATTACACTAATCAAGGAACGGGATTAGAAGTAAGAAAATTCAGCAGCAATACATGGTCTGTTTTGGCAACCGCTACAACCAATACTGTTAATTTTCATGCTTCAGCAGTATCTCCTTCAAATGTACTATTCACTTATTCATCAGACGGATCGGGAACTGTAAGACGTTTTATAAATAACGGTTGGGAGCAAGTAGGAAACTCGGGGTTTTCAAATGGAGCTTCATTTGCTGAAATGGTAATTGGCACAAATAACAAAGTGTACACTTGTAATGTTTCAAGCGGAATCCGGGTTTATGAAAATAGCACTACTGCAACTTCTTCATACAACTGGAGCTTGGTTGGCGGAGCAATGGTTGACACATCTTCATCTTCGGGTGAGCAATATACTTCAGATATTGCAATAGATTCTAATAACAACCTGTATGTTGCCTATATTTCTAATTCTGCAAACGGAAGAAAAATAAACGTAAAAAAGTTTGATGGTACATCGTGGACACAAGTGGGAAATGCAAATTTTTCAGCAAAAGCAGTTCAGCATCTTGCTATTGCAGTAACTTCCACAGGAATCCCGTTTGTCGTTGCAAGTCAATGGGACAGTAGTGATGGGAATCATTTGAAAAATACAGTATATAAATACGATAATATTTCTAACACTTGGTCTTCTTTTGGAGGAGATTTTGTCTCAGACGGTCAAGCAACTTATAATGATCTGGCGGTAGATAATGTAAATAATTATTTAGTCCTTGCATATACTCAGAGCAATACACAGGTAAAAAGAATCTCTTTAGCATCATTGCTTTCTGTACAAGATGTTAAAAAAGACAACCTTGAAGTTTATCCTAATCCAACTAATGGAATCATCAAAATAAAAGGAAATACAAAAGTAACATCGGTAAAAATTACAAATACTGTCGGACAACTTTTGAGTACACAACATGAAACACAACAGATTGACTTAACCCCTTATTTAAAAGGAGTTTATTATATTAAAATTAATTTAGAAACAGGGAAGCAGATAATAAAAAAAGTAATCAAAAAGTAAATGGAATAAATTATTAATCGTAATTAGAATTAGGAGAATAAGGCTTTGAAAAATCAAAGTCTTATTTTTTATTTAAATTTAAATTAGTTTATAAATAAATTATTTAAAACAAATTAAGTATATTTGTTTACTAAAATAGTTTAATTATGAATTATAATTTAGCAAAAGATGTAATTCACTTGCTTGAACAATTCGATTCTGAAAATACAAATTCACAATACACTTCTGATATTGAAGGATTTAAAACTTGGGTTCAGCATCATCAAAATAAAAAAACACCTACTCAAAAAAATATTGTTTGGGAAGGAAAAGAAAACGGAAGAAGCCCGGAAAGCGTTATTAGTACACTACTTGTTCACATGAACAGATACGCAAAGACTTATTCAAAGTCTGCAATTGCCGGTTCAGAATTTTCTACACAAGAAGAGTTTATCTACCTGATCACTCTAAAATCTTTCGGTAATATGAGCAAAACCGAACTTATTAAGAAGAATATTCAGGATAAACCGGTAGGAAACTTAATTATTAACAGACTGATTAAACAAGGCTGGGTAAAACAATCTGATTCTAAAACAGATAAAAGATCGAAAGTATTGAGTATTACTGAAAAGGGGTTGGAAACGTTGGAAAAGCAAATGACCAACATAAGAAATGCTACCAAAATTGTCAGTGGAAATCTTACAGAAGACGAAAAGTATACTTTAATTGAGCTTCTACATAAACTTGACCACTTCCACAATCCTATTTTTGGCAGAAATATTGACAGTACAAATTTATTAGATACGGTCTTTAGAGAATATTCATTTAATGATAATTAATTATGATTAAAAAAATAGCAATTATCGGTTCGGGATTTTCAGGATTATCTGCTGCTGCTTATGCTGCACAAGCTGGTCATGAAGTTCACGTTTTTGAAAAAAACAGCAGTTTGGGAGGAAGAGCCAGACAATTTACCTCCGATAATGGTTATGTTTTTGATATGGGCCCAAGTTGGTATTGGATGCCCGATATTATTGAAGATTTTTTCAATGCATTTAATAAAAAAACTTCTGATTATTACGAACTGATTTCGTTAAATCCTCAATTCGAAATGGTTTTTTCTGACGGAATTATGGCTGTTCCGAAAGATTATTCTGAAATGAGAGATCTTTTTGAAATTATTGAAAAAGGAGCAGCAAAAAAGCTGGATGAGTTCATGGAAGACGCAAAGTACAAATATGAAGTCGGGATGAAAGATTTCGTCACAAAACCTTGTCATTCATGGTTTGAATTTGTTTCTCCAAAAATTGCAAAAAGTGCTTTAAAGCTTGATTTATTATCTAATTTTCATCGTTTTGTAAGAAAATATTTTTCACATCCCAAACTGATTATGCTGATGGAATTTCCGGTTATTTTTCTCGGGGCTGCTCCAAAAGATATTCCGGCTTTGTACAGTTTGATGAATTATGGAGGTTATAAATTGGGAACTTGGTATCCGATGGGAGGTTTTTATAAAGTCATTGAAGCCATGTCTGAAATTGCCAAAGACCAAGGCGCTCAGTTTCATTTAAATTCAAATGTTGAAGAAATTAAAATTAAAGATAGCAAAGCGCAATCAATTGTTGTCAACGGTTCAGAAATTAAGTTTGATAGCGTAATTGCATCGTCTGATTATCATCATACAGAACAGAATTTACTTCAGGAAGAATATCAAAATTACAGCGAAGATTATTGGGAAAAGAAAACTTTCGCACCATCCTGTCTTATTTATTATTTAGGATTTAAAGAAAAAATTCAAAATCTGAAACATCATACTTTATTTTTTGAAAATGATTTAGAGCTTCATACTTCTGAAATTTACGAAGATAAAAAATGGCCAACAAAGCCTTTATTTTATAGCTGTTGTCCATCAAAAACAGATAAAAATGTAGCTCCCGAAAATTGCGAAAATGTATTTCTTTTGATGCCAATCGCAATAGGAATTGAAGATAACGAAGAGATCAGAGAAAAATATTTCCTCGAAATGATTGAAAGGCTTGAAAAACACACCAAATCATTAAATCTTTTATCAAAAATCGACTATAAAAAAAGCTATTGCATTAGTGATTTCAAAAACGATTACAATGCATACCAAGGAAATGCTTATGGTTTGGCCAACACGCTGAATCAGACCGCAGTTCTGAAACCGTCACTGAGAAATAAAAAAGTAAAAAATCTTTTTTATACAGGGCAACTCACCGTTCCCGGACCGGGAGTTCCGCCCTCGATTATATCCGGAAAAATAGCCGCAACCGAAGCCACCAAATAACCCAAAAATATGAAAAAACTTTTCGATGAACTTTCTTATAAGATCAGTAAACAGACCACAAAACAATACAGCACGAGTTTTTCTTTGGGAATTTTGGCACTTTCACCAAAGATCAGAAATTCCATTTACGCCATCTACGGATATGTAAGGTTAGCTGATGAAATTGTCGACAGCTTTCATGGTTTTGACCGCACTACTCTTTTGGCAAGATTTCGTGAGCAAACCACCCAGGCTTTAGACGAAAAAATTTCTTTAAACCCAATCTTGCAGGCGTTTCAGGAGACGATTCACCGATATGAGATCGATGTAGAGCTGATTAATCAGTTTCTTAAAAGTATGGAAATGGATTTACAGAAAATCGATTATGACTCTGAACTTTATAAAGAATATATTCTCGGTTCTGCAGAAGTTGTCGGCTTAATGTGCCTTCATATTTTCGTTGACGGAAATAAAGAAAAATACAATCTACTGAAACCTTCTGCGATGAAATTGGGCTCTGCATTTCAGAAAGTAAACTTTCTACGTGATATGAAAGATGATTATCAGATTTTGGGACGCACTTATTTTCCGAATGTCGATATTTCTTACTTTGATAATGTTGTAAAGTCTCAAATTGAAAAAGAAATTTTCGATGAATTTAATGAAGCCTTTGAAGGTATCAGAAAACTTCCAAATTCTTCAAGATTTGGAGTTTATCTGGCTTATCGATACTATATTTCTCTTTTCAGAAAAATAAAAAAAACCTCTGCCAATAAGATCATCAACCAAAGAATCAGAATATCAAACGGTAGAAAATTTTCTTTAATGATGAGCAGCTATGTGCAATACAAAATGTCTTTTTTATAAAATATAAATTAAAAAAATGGTACACCAGCTTAAACGTCAACAACAACTTAACTGCGATATAAAAACTGCCTGGAAATTTTTCTCTTCGGCAAATAATCTTTCGGAAATCACCCCGAAAGACATGAATTTTGTAGTAAGAACACAGCTTTCTGATGACGAAATCTATGAAGGAATGTTGATTGATTATTACGTTTCGCCTCTTTTGGGAATTAAACTAAACTGGCAAACCGAAATTACGGAAGTTAATTTTCAGAAAAGCTTCACAGACTTTCAGAAAAAAGGACCTTTCAAACTATGGAATCATTTTCATGAATTTATTATAAATGATAAAGGTGTTTTGATGATGGATACTATAAGTTACGAATTGCCTTTCGGCTTTTTAGGAGAAATTGCACACAGCGTAATGGTAAAGAAAAAATTGGAACATATTTTCGATTACCGATTTAAAATTTTAGAAGAAACATTTAATAAAAAATAGCATGAATTTTTTAATTGTTGTAGCTACATTTTTTACGATGGAAGGAATTACCTGGTTAGTTCACAAATACATTATGCATGGTTTTTTGTGGACGCTTCACCGCGATCATCACGATCACAGCAACGAAGGACCTATGGAAAGAAATGATTATTTCTTCGCCATTTTTGCAATTCCAACTATTGCATTAATGTACTATGGAACGATAAATGATTTCAATATTTACTTCTATATCGCTCTTGGAATAACGATCTACGGAATGGCTTATTTTTTTGTACATGATATTTTTATTCATCAGCGTTTCAATATTTTAAAGAACACAAAAAATCCTTATTTGCTGGCTATTCGAAGAGGTCACAAACAGCATCACAAGCATACAGGAAAAGAACAAGGAGAATGCTTTGGCTTTCTATGGGTTCCTGTGAGATTTTTTAAAATGTATTTTAATAAAAATAAACAGTAAATGTTGCAATACACGTATTTAGCGATTAATTTTTTTACAATAATTATCTGTTTTATATTTTCTTTTCATCCGAAAATTAAATTTCACAGACATTTTAAAGCTTTTTTGCTTTCTTCAATTATTGTTGCTCTATTTTTTATTGCATGGGATGTTTGGTTCACCGCAAATGGAGTTTGGTGGTTTAAAGATAAATATTTAATTGGCAAACGACTTTTCGGACTTCCGATTGAGGAACTATTGTTTTTTATCTGCATTCCATTTTCATGTGTATTTACCTATTTCTGTTTAGATAAATTTTTTAAACTAAATTGGAAACCATCTGTTGAAAAAGCTTTTGTAATTATTTCAATTATTTTTTGCCTGATTTTAGCTATTCTATTTAGAGATAAAATATATTCTTTTATTACTTTTCTTACAGCTGCAATCACTTTAATGGTACTCTATTTTGTTTTAAAAGTAAAATGGATTGGAAAAGCATCATTCATTTATTTGGTCTTAATGCCCGGATTTTTAGCTGTCAACGGAATTCTCACCGGAACCGGACTCGATTCTCCTATTGTTAATTACAACCCGGAAGATTTTATAGGTTTCAGAATTTTAACGATTCCTGTTGAAGATACAGTCTATGGTTACGAAATGATTCTGTGGAATCTTTTCTTCTTTCATAAATTTAAAAAAGATGAACAAAATTAATATATTCTGGTTTCGAAGAGATTTGAGGCTTTCTGATAATACCGCTCTTAATGCTGCATTACAATCAGACCAGAAAGTACTGCCAATTTTTATATTTGATACCGAAATTTTAGATCAGCTTGAAAATAAGTCAGACCGAAGAGTTGATTATATTCATCAGGCTTTAGAAGGAATTAATGAAGAATTAAAAAAACACCAATCAGGAATTAAAACCTATCACGGAAAACCACTCGAAATTTTTAAAGAAATTATCAACGAATTTGATGTTGAAACTGTTTTCTGCAACCGCGATTATCAACCAAATGCCATAAAACGCGATCAGGAAATTTCAGATTTTCTCCATAAAAACAAGATCAATTTTAAAGATTTTAAAGATCAGGTCATCTTTGAAAAAAATGAAATTGTAAAAAACGATGGTTTGCCTTATACGGTTTACACGCCATTTTCAAAAAAATGGAAAGAAAAATTTCATCAAACTGAAATTCATTCAACACAAATTAGTTTTAAAAATTTTTATTCATTTAAAACTAAGAATATTCATACTTTGAAAGAAATTGGTTTTGAAAAAACGGATATGGTTTTCGTTGAACCTGTTTTAGATAAAAAAATTATAGAATCTTATGACAAAAACAGAGATTTTCCGGCTTTAGATCAGACGACACGATTGGGAATTGCTTTACGATTTGGTACAATTTCAATCAGAAAATGTGTGAAATATGCTTCAGAACATAACGAGACGTGGCTGAATGAATTAATTTGGAGAGAATTTTTTATGCAGGTCTTGTATCATTTTCCAAAAGTTGTTACAAAATGTTTTAAAGAAAAATATGAAAACATTAAATGGCGAAATAATGAAGACGAATTTAAACTCTGGTGTGAAGGAAAAACAGGCTATCCAATTGTAGATGCAGGAATGCGACAGCTCAATGAGACCGGATTTATGCATAATCGGGTAAGAATGATTGTCGCCAGTTTTTTAACCAAACATCTTCTCATCGATTGGAGATGGGGCGAAGCTTATTTTGCAGAAAAACTTTTAGACTACGAGCTTTCTTCAAACAATGGAAACTGGCAATGGGCAGCAGGTTGTGGTTGCGATGCTGCGCCTTATTTCAGAATATTTAATCCGAGTGAACAAACTAAAAAATTTGATAAAGATTTAAAATATATTACTCAATGGAATCCTGAGAAATACGCCGTAAAAACACCAATCGTGGAACATACTGTTGCAAGAAAAAGAGCTTTGGAGACTTATAAAAAAGCAGTAAAAGAATAATTTTTATTTTTTTGAAAAAAATTCTAAAAATTCATATTAATTAGGTACCACATAAATGATGTGAGGCATAGTATTTGCAACTAACCATTTAACATAATAAATACCACACCACCTAATAATATGAAAGTTACAGATTTAAAAATTAAAAATCTTGTTGAGTACAAAACAGAGATTTTTACGATAACAGAGATTTTCCAGAATGGAAACGATTATTTTGTTAAGATTGAAAATGAAAGTCACGCTATTTCTGTACCGGCAGAAAAAATCAGCCCTATTCAGATTACAGAAGACTGGTTAGAGAAATTTGGTTTCTTAAAAACTTATGCTTCAGACCAACAAATTATTCGCTATGAAAGGCCAGAATCTTTTATTAAATATGATATTGATTTAAATTCAAAAAAGATTTTTGAAGGCTTAAAAATTTATGGGAATACGATAAAGTGTAAATATATCCACGAATTTCAGAATATTTTCTCTTGTCTTTTTGGTAAAGAGACAACCGTTTTTCTGAAAAGCTCTTTTCACGAAGCAGCCATTTAAAAAACGAAGCGATTAAACTTCATATTTTTATATTATTATCCCTGACTTTGGTTGGGGATTTTTATGTAACTCTTGTTTTGTTGCTGGCTTCGACCCAATTTTCTTTGCCACAATTTTTACAGCTTCCCGCATTTCCTACCTCCTTTTTTTCTGTAAAACCACAAAAAGTACAAGAATAATGCCCCGCTTTTTGGATATATTTCATTGGATGATCCAAAGAATTTAACATGATCGGAAGACCGTATTTCACTTTTTCATCTTCATTAAAGAAAACACTTATTTCACCGGAAACTTCTTCAATAGCACAGTCAATTTGACCTAAATGTGAAATTCCTTTCACTCTTAATTCTGCAAAAAACTCATCACTTCCTAAATTTTCTTTTTTAAAATTGTCAATGGCAAAAACTCCGTTTTCAATAAGATATATGGCTTTTCCTTCAAATAAATTTTCTATTTTTTTGAACCTTCCTATCAGTGCTGTAATAGAAGAATACAAAATAATGATGACCAAAAAAACAAGCATCGACGAAACAATTCCCACTTCTTTATAAAACATAGGATCTCCGGCTGCAGAACCTAAACCGATAATGACCACCAATTCAAAAATTGACAGCTGCTTTACTCCCCTTTTTCCTAAAACCCGAAGACTAATAATAATGGTAAGAAACATAATAATCGTACGAAGTATAATTTCTAAGAGAAATCCCCAATCTTCGGTTCCCAAGAATAATTCTTTCCAGGTAAAGTTTAAAAAAGTTGCTAAAAACATGATGAAATTTTATTTGAAGATTCAAAAAATAAGCCAATAAAATTGAATATTTATAAATCTAAATTTGCAACAAAAGCCTCATTTCATCGACAAATATTTGATAATTGATTTATAAAAAATAATTAATTTTGAAAATCATATTTTAGTGATAATAATTATACCAGTTAAAAATTAAGTTTTTATTAAAAAAAAGAATAAAATGAAAATTATCACTACTCTACTTTTATCGTTTTCATCTTTAGCAATCAATGCTCAGCAAATTCTTAAACAAGAAAAATATACAGGAACTATTGACGGAAAAATAAATATTTCATTTTATCTGAAAATTGAAGAAACAGGTTGTCCCAGTATTATTGCTTCCGGAATTTATAAATATACCGATAATAAAACTGGAAACTGGATCCTTCTGGATACTACTTTTTCTGAAAAAGCTCAACAATATACTTTTGTTGAGCATTATAATACAGGAATTATGCTTTTAAAACGCAATTCAGAAACACTTCAAGGTCTATGGATTTCTCCTGATGGAAAAAAACAGTTAAAGGTAGATTTAAAAAAGATAAAACAATCTAAATCTGAAATTGAAAAAATGGAAGACGAATTGGAAAAAGCCAATTACAGCGCCAATGATTGCTAAATTTTATCGATGTCTGTCTCCTTTTTGATGATAAGAAACCTGCTGATTTGGATTATAATGATCATTCAGATGTTGATTATTAAAATTTACATCTACATGATTATGGGTTGAAACAATATTTCCCGGAGTTTCGAGACGAATCTTTTTTCCGTTTTTAAAAACTTCTCCTTCAGCAGTTCGGTACATTTGATTTTCTTTGTATTGATTTCCATCAGGAGCCGTAAATGTGTGATTTTTATTGTTTCTTCCTTTTCTTTTTTGATTTAAAAAGACTAAAACTCCACCGGCAACAATACCTAAGGCAATTTTCACTGAATTTTTCATAAACTAATATTTCTTCAGTTAAAACAAAATTATTGCCAACCATAAGATTTGTGGTATCTCCGAATCATAATTAAAATAAAAAGACTGTCAAAAAAACATTGACAGTCTTAAAAAACTTGAGTTATAAACGTAGACAAATAAAATTGGATTGATACTATCTATACATTCAAAATTATAAACTTTCGCTATAATTTTTTATGACCTAACGCATAAACTATTTTAAGGCTTCCTGGTTTTATTCATTTAATGATAATAATCAACAATTAAAGCTCAAATTTCTATACAGATTCCTTTTCAGCTTCGTTAGGAAACACTAATTTTGCGTTCAGTATTTAGAATAAATAAAAATAACAATGAAAAAGATATTATATTCTGCTCTATTATTATTTTCTGTAATAATCAGTGCTCAAAAAAACACTTTATTACAGGCAGATTTTTGGAAATCTAAACCTAATGTAGAAAAAGTAAAGCAAGAAATATCCAATGGAAACAGTCCTTCTGAATTTAATGGAAGTACTTTCGATCCTGTTTCTCTTGCCCTTACCAATAAAGCTCCTCTGGAAACGGTAAAATTTCTTTTAGAGCAAAAAGGAAATGCAGTAGACAAGCTTACTCATGATGGTAGAATTTATCTTCACTGGGCTGCAATGGCTGGAAATCCTGAAATCATTGAATATTTTATTTCTAAAGGTTCTGACGTTAATAAATTAGATACAAAAGGTTTAACGCCTCTTGCTTTTGCTGCAATGTTTGGTTTAAATGATCCAAAAGTGTACGAAACATTCTTCAAAGCTGGTGTAAATCCGAAACACAAATATAAAAACGGAGCCAATATTTTGCTATTGGCGATTGGAAACGACAAAGATGGTTCTTTACAAAAACTTTTCACTTCAAAAGGTCTTTCTATAAAGGATGTAGATGACACCGGAGCAACTGCTTTTGATTATGCGGCAAGCTTCGGAAATATTGAGCTTTTAAAATCATTAAAAAATCAGGGTGTAAAAGCTTCGGATAAAGCTTTGGTCAATGCTGCAACAGGAACAAGAGCAGTTACGAATACACTTCCTGTTTATCAATATTTAATTGATGAAGTAAAGTTAAATCCTTCTGCTGTAAATGCAAATGGTGCCAATGCTTTACAGATCATTGCTAAAAAAAATGGTCAAAAAGAAATTATTGATTATTTAATCGGCAAAGGAGTTGATGCGAATAAAACCGACAAAGAAGGAAATAATGCTTTAATAATTGCTTCAAGCGGAAAAGATATTGAAAATGTAAAAGCAATTGCAGCAAAAACCCAAAACATCAATGCTGTAAATTCTAATGGAGAGTCTGCCTTAACTCAGGCTATCCAAAGTGGTTCTGCAGAGATTGTTAAATTTTTAATTTCAAATAAAGCTGATGCTAAAATTGTTGATGCAAAAGGAAATAATTTAGCATATTATTTAATTCAGTCTTACAGACCTGGTCCGCAAAGAGGTTCTGATGAATTTTCAGAAAAATTAAATATTCTTCAATCAAATAATGTAAATGTTACTGCTTCACAAAAAGATGGTAATACACTACTCCATCTAGCGATTGCAAAAAATGATTTGGATCTTCTGAAAAAATTAAGCGATCTAAAAATTGATGTGAACTCTCTTAACAAAGAAAGTATGACTGCTCTTCAAAAAGCAGCTTTGGTTGCAAAAGATGATACCATTTTAAAATATCTGGTTTCTTTGGGTGCCAATAAGACCATCAAAACAGAATTTGACGAAACTGCTTACGATCTTGCTTCAGAAAATGAAAGCTTAAAAAATAATAACGTATCAATTGACTTTTTAAAATAAAATACTATGAAATATTTTAAAATTCAGGCTTTAGGAATTTTAATGACCTTATTTTGTGCAGGTTTTGCCAATGCACAGGCTTCAAAATATAAATGTATGCTTCAGTTGACCAGCTATGGCGGTGAAGGTGCTTATGTTGTAGTTTCTTTAATTAACCCAAAAGGTGCTTATGAAAAGACGCTTTATGTGATGGGTCCTGATACAAAATGGCATGATACATTAAAAGAATGGCACAAATTTCAGAGTAAAAAACCAGTAAAATTAAATGCAATTACAGGAGCCTCTGTAGCAGATGGAGACAGAAGTATCTCTACTTTTTCTATTGAAGATAAATATCTGAACAAAGGTTACAAAGTACGTTTTGAAACTGCTGTTGAAGATAAAAAATACAACGTTTCAGATGTAGAACTACCTTTTACAACTGAAGGTATTACAGCAAAAACAGAAGGAAAAGGTTACATTCGATATGTAAAACTTAATAAGTTATAAAAAAATCCAAAAATGACCTTATCGATTTGGAGGTATGCCCATTTAACTTTAGCAATACTTACATTCCTATTTTTGATCGTAGCTTCTACCACAGGAATTATTTTAGCTTACGATGCTGCACAGGAAAAAGTTCAACCTTATCGAGTTGACGATTTCAGTAACATAAACCTTGCCCAGTCTTTACCGGAACTGCGCAAGGTTTTTCCGGAAATTACGGAGATCAGTGTTGATCACAATCAGTTTGTAACCTTGGAAGGTTTAGACGATAATGGTGAAAACATCAAAGCATACATCGATCCTACAACCGGAAAAATCTTAGGAAAACCTGTTGAAAAAAGTAAATTTATCAATTGGATAACTTCGCTGCACCGTTCTTTATTTTTAAAAGAAACCGGAAGATTTGCAGTTGGAGTTGTTTCTTTTCTATTAATGATCATCAGTATTTCAGGGCTTATTCTGATTATCAAAAGACAAAATGGGATTAGACATTTTTTCGACAATATCAAGAAAGACTTTTTCTCGCAATATTTGCATGTTGTTTCAGGAAGAATTTTATTAATTCCAATTTTAGTCGTTTCTGTAACAGGAACTTATCTTTTCCTTCATCGTTTTGAATTGATACCAAAAGGAAAAAATGAAAAGATTGCTCATAAAATCACCAATTCTGAAACTCAGATAAAATTAGCAGACTTCCCTATTTTTAAGGAAACAAAACTCAGTAAAGTCAAGAAAATAGAATTTCCTTTTATTGAAGATGATGCTGAAGAATTTTTTGTTTTAAAACTAAAAGACAGAGAAATTACCGTCAACCAAATCAACGGTGAAATTGTAAAGGAGGAAAAATATCCGTTGACCCTTATTTATGAAAACCTAAGTTTAACCTTTCATACAGGTCGTGGAAGTGTTTTTTGGTCAATCGTTTTAGGGCTTTCTTCTATTGGGATCTTGATGTTTATTTATTCAGGTTTTGTCATTACTTTTAAACGAACCAGAAATAAAATCAAGAATAAATACAAAGCTGAAAATGCAGAGATTGTGATCTTTGTAGGTTCAGAAAACGGCTCGACTTTAGGTTTTGCCAATAAAATTCATTCTCAACTTTTATCAGACGGAAAAAAATCATTTATCACAGAGCTTAATCAATACAAATTATATCCTAAAGCAGAGCAATTTATCATCTTTACTTCAACTTATGGTTTAGGTGAAGCTCCAACCAATGCTTCCAACTTTAAAAAGCTTTTAAAAGAATTTCCTCAAAATCAAAAGATTAAATATTCTGTAGTTGGTTTTGGTTCTAAATCTTACGAAGATTTTTGCGGTTTTGCAATTGAAGTTAACCAATTATTATCCGAACAAAACTGGGCAGACTCTCATCTTGAACTTTTTACAGTCAACGATAAATCAGCCGCAGAATTTACAGAATGGGTGAAGAAATGGAGCTATGAAACCATGATTCCTTTGGCAACTGCACCATCTTTATACAGCGAAAAAGTTCCGTCTTTAAAGAAAATGAAAGTTATCGGAAGAAGTGAAATCGTGGATGAAGTGACAACTTTTAAAGTAATTTTAAAACCAAATTCATTAGTAAAATTTAAATCGGGAGATTTACTTGCGATTTACCCTGAGAATGATCATAAAGAGAGATTCTATTCTATCGGAAAAGTGAATGGAGCAATTCAATTGGTTGTAAAACTTCATGAAAATGGTCTCGGATCAGGGTTTTTGCATCGTTTAAAAGAAAATCAGGAAATAAAAGCCAGGATTATTAAAAATTCAGAATTCCATTTTCCTAAAAAAGCTTCTGAAGTAATTATGATTGCCAATGGAACCGGAATTGCACCATTTCTAGGAATGATTGAGGAGCAAACCGGAAAAACAAAAACTCATTTGTATTGTGGTTTCAGAAAATCAAATGAATTGACTGTAAATTATGAATATTTCGCTCATGAAAATATCCAAAAAGGAAAATTAAGTTCTTTCAGTTTAGCTTTTTCTCGTGAAGAAAATTCTCAATATGTAATGGATCTGGTTGAAAGAGATGCTGAATTGTTTGCCAATTCATTGGAAAACGGAGCTTTCATCATGATTTGTGGTGCACTAAAAATGCAACATGATGTGGAAGATACTTTAAGAAAACTGTGTGCTTTAAAAAATAAAGATTACGAAAATTACAAAGCAAACGGACAAATTTTAACCGATTGTTATTAATTTTAAAGCACATGAAAAGCCTGAAAAATTTCTTCCAATTATTTTTGATTTTACTTTCTTCATCAATGTTTGCTCAAGTTGAAAGAAGCAGATTGGTTACTTTAATGGGAAGTAAATTTGAAATTACTTTGGTAGATAAAGATTCTCTTTCGGCAGAAAAAAACATTGATAAATCTATAGAAGAAATTACGAGAATTGAAAATTTAATTTCAGAATGGAAACCGGAAACTCAGATCTCGGAAGTTAACAGAAATGCAGGAATAAAGCCTTTAAAAGTTGATCCCGAAGTTTTTGCTTTAACAGAAAAAGGAATTTATTTTTCTAAATTGACTGACGGAGCTTTCGACATAAGCATCGTTGCGATGGATAAAATCTGGAAGTTTGATGATTCTATGAATGAATTACCGTCTGAAGAATCTATAAAAAATTCTGTAAAAAATGTTGGCTATCAAAATATTATTTTAGATGAAAACAATTCTACTATTTTTTTGAAAAACAAAGGAATGAAAATAGGTTTCGGATCGATAGGAAAGGGTTATGCAGCAGATAAAACCAGAGAATTGATGAAAAGTTTTGGAGTAAAAGCAGGAATTATCAATGCTTCGGGCGATATTTCAACTTGGGGAACTCAACCCGATGGAAAACCTTGGGCAATTGGAATTAATAATCCTTTTAAAGATGATAAAATTGCTGAAGTTCTCTATTTAAAAGAAAATGCCGTGACAACTTCCGGAAGTTATGAGAAATATGCAGAAATTCACGGCAAAAGATATTCTCACATTATGAATCCTAAAACAGGCTATCCTTCAACCGGATTAACGAGCGTTACCGTTGTAGGACCCAATGCAACAATGGCAAATGGCTTTAGTACTTCAATAATGGTTTTAGGAAAAAAGGAAGGTTTGAAGTTAATAAAAAAATTCCCTGAATATCAATATTTGTTGATTACTGATTCAGGGAAAATTGTAAAAAATCTGAAAGATTAGATGTCTCTTTATATCAGCTTTTATCTCTAAAAATAAAATAACATACTAATAATGTAATATTTACCAGGGCAGCAAAAGAATTTGATAAAATAATAGGCAATTCATCCTGCTCGAAACCATACCAAACCCAAAGTGAAAGTCCGGAAATCAGAATCACAAGCATCAACCAGGAAATATCATCTACATTTTTTGTTTTAATTACTTTGATGAGTTGTGGCATTGATGCAATAGCAGTTAAAACACCTGCAATTAATCCTAAAATCTGTACGTCCATTTTTTCTAAATTATCCGTTAACAATAATTCCACCATTGGGATGCAAAACCTGTCCTGTCATTTGTGCCGAAGCCGAAGTTGCCAAGAAAAGATAAGACGGTGCAATTTCTTCAGTATTTGCATTTCTTTGCAAAGGTGGTTTATTATCATCTTCCTCTTTTTCGTTAAAAGTTTCTTCTGTAAGTGGTGTTGCAACCGGTCCCGGAGCAACGGCATTTACTCTTATTCCTTTCGATTTTGCCTGTAAGGCCAAAGATCTTGTAAAAGAAACAATCGCTCCTTTAGTTGCGGCATAATCTAATAGTTCCTCATGACCTTGATAAGCTACTGCTGAAGTTGTATTAATGATAGAACTTCCCTCTTTTAAATAAGGAAAAACCGCTTTTGTGAGCAGAATCATTCCGATGATGTTTGAATTAAAAGTCGTACGAATATTTTCTTCATTTAAATTTGTAATATCATCACTTGGAAACTGAATTCCTGCATTATTTACCAAAATATCGATGCTTCCCCATTGGTCAATCACTTCTTTTGTTGTTTTTTGACAAAAGTTACTGTCATTTACATCTCCTTTAAAAATCAAGCATTGGCGTCCCAAATATTCGATCTCATTTTTTGTTTTTTCAGCATCTTCAATATCCGAATGAAAGATAATTGCAATATTAGCACCTTCTTCTGCAAAAAGTAAGGCTGCAGATTTTCCTATTCCACTGTCGGCTCCGGTAATTAAGACTGTTTTACCATTAAGTTGTAATCTATTCATATATTTTTGGTGATTATGATTTAAAATAAAAATTCAGCATAAAATAATATACTGAATCTTTATTTCTTTAAAAACATGAAGCAAATTGTATGCTTTTATGATAAAAAAGAACAACAAAATGATAAATGTGGTATTTATTTTAGACTTACCATACCATCAGCGAGTTGTTTCCATTGAATTTTTGATGAACCGACCATCCCACCAAGAACAATAAACATATTCTTTACACTGCTTATTAGATCCGTGTTTTGATTTGGCTTTTCGTTTCTCCCGTAAATTGCCATTTTAACATAATCATTCCCTTTTGAAATAACAAAAGTGGAAGTTGTACCAGCAGAATGAAAATGCACCGTTTTTCCTGCGAATTCATTTCCCGGTAATTTTGAAGGTCGGCATTGTATCATGATACGATTAGGGTTTGTTTTATCAATCATATCGATTCTTACCCATTGATAATCATTTGTCTTAGGATTTTTTACTTCAGATAGTAATATTTTGATATAATCTCCTATCATGGGTGATCTATCTATTCTATTTCCTGAAGAATCACATAGTGTGAATTCTGCGATATTTTCTTTTGAATAAGTTCCCCATTTATTTATTTCAAAAAACCTTTCTTTGAGTAAATTATATTTTAACTCAGCTTCCTGAGCATTTTCAAGTTTTTGAATACTTTCTGTATCGTGGAAATTACCTTTCACTTGCAACGGAATTCCCGGAACTTTTTTTGCCTTCATTAATTTTGTCTGCATTAGTTTTATTATAGTATAATTTGCTTAAAATATTTATCTTATTTAAAAATCATAATCTATATTCATTTTTTTTTAAAGCTTAAAGTACTTAGATGTGATGTTTTATATAAATATATCACCATTTAAAGAAAATACATTTGCTTCAAAATATTAATTCGAAGATGAAAAAATTAGAATTAACAACTGGTAATCAGAATACTAAATACGAAAAACATTTTATCATCAAAAGAAAAAATCTAGAAAATAAATACAACGGATAATGATTTATTTAATGAATAAATTTGGCATCAATTTCTATTCCCTTTTTATTATTTAAATCATAAATTTTCAATAGTTGTGAAAATTTTTAAATTATTTGATAATTAGACCCTCGAAAGAAATAAGTTTATGAATTTTTTTAAAATAAATTCTACCAGATATTATTTTTTTAAGTATATTTGAAATGAAAATTTTTTTTTCATCATTTGTGTTTTTATTAAACCCTCCTACACGGAGGGTTTAATTTTTTATATACCGTCATTTTATACTTAATAATTACTCGAGCTTAAGACAAACTTTCAATTTAAGCTTATCAAGTCTAAATAATATTTTATAACGCATATATCTATTAAAATAAACTATAGGATTTGGAAAACAGATTCAGATTGGAAATTTTATTCAATTGAAATCAATAAACATTTATCATTTAATTTTTATATCTAGCTCAAGAAATTTTCTTCAAAAAGAATATAGAATATTAAAAATATTTTCTTTCTTAACGAAAAGGCACATAATATGCTAATAACAATATATAAACATCAAAAAATATTATTATGAAAAGCTTATTATGGTTAGTAGCCGTCATCTGTATTATTGTTTGGCTTTTAGGAATGCTAAATATTATCCCGGGAATCAGTACCAGTTATTTAATTCATGTATTATTGGTAATTGCAGTAATTGTTATTCTTTACAATATTATTTCCGGCAGAAAGCCTTTAGATTAACAAGAAAAGTGATAGAAAATTTAAGAAGCTGAATCGTATTATTCAGCTTTTTTTATGTCAAAATTTTAAAATTGATTTAATTCCTATTCATAAATTATCACTAAAGCTCAAATTTCAATTTAATTTTCATTGAAAATCTAATTATTAGAGTGTATTTCAATTAAATTCTCGAACAATACAAACGAAAATAATAAACAATTAATTATCAGAAAGTTAAAACAGTATTACACGGTGTTTTTTTGTGAATTTTTACGTAACTATTTATAAATAGCTCCAACAATAAGTTGTTGATGAAATTTTATGATGATATATTTGTTACAGATAAAACGAGACACTTAATCATTCATATATAATAACTTTTCATCATTCAGTTTTCATGTAGAACATCAGGGTTCGGACAATCTAGGAAAAAGAACCCTGTTCTCTACAATTCTAAATTAGACACCATCATCACATTTTATTAATAGAAAAACCGAACTTCTTTGAAGTTCGGTTTTCATTTTTTATATGTTTTGCAAAATTAAGACTGACCCTGGTCTTCTAATTCCTTAATTCTCTTTTTAATAAAATCAGCAGGTCTTATACCATTTTGCTCAAGGAAAATATTTGAGAAGCTTTGTCTGTTGCTAAAACCTGCAGCAGAAGCAATATGCTCAATAGAATATTTTCTCCATTCTTTATCATGATAAATCTTCTGCGTCGCAAAATTGATTCTTAAAACATTAATGTAAGTATTAAAATTACTTCCTTTATATTCGTTGATTACCTGAGAAAGATAAGAAGTATTTGTTTTAAACTGTTCTGCAAGCTTTTTAAGGGTTAACCCTTGCTCTAAATATCCTTGCTTATTTTCGAATGTATGAATGTCATTTAAGAGCTTTTCTACAATACTGTTATCAAACTTGATATTCTTATCCCCCGAATCAACAATATCAGGTTTTACAAGAGGAGGAATTTCTTGCGTATGAATACTCTCTTCAAGCTTTATTAATAAATCGTCATAATTTTTTTGAATGTTTTTTTGCTTTCTGATTCTGTAATACATTACGATTCCTAATGCCGTAATAATCGCCAAACAAATAAAGATGAGCAGTTTACTGTAAGAATTTGTTTTCTCTAAGTTTTCTTTTGTTTCCAGAAGCATCTTGGTATCATACTCCTTATAAACCCTGCTGGAAAGGTGTTTAAAATCTGAAGCTATTACACTATCCACTTTAAGAAGCTGATTTGTATAATATAATTCTTCTTTATGATTGCTATCTTTTCGATAATATTCAATCAATTCTTCATAATTACTTCTCAGTTCAGGAAGAATAAATTTATTTTCTTTAAAAATGGAATCTACTTTTCTGTAATTTTCTACCTCAAGATTTAAATCCCCTAAAAGCTCGTAACTTTTTCCTTTATAGAAATAAATATAAGAAGCCCAAGTAAAATCATTAACTTTTATAAGTTCTGGAAGTGCTTTATCAAAATAATAAATCGCCTTTTTATAATTCTTTTTTTTGAATTCTGAAACACCTAAGCTTTTTGTGAAATAACTTGTTTCCAGATAAAAATCTTTTGTTTTAGGGATTTTAGTCTCTGCTATATTCAGTAGCTTGTTGGCTTGCTCATCTTTTCCTAACATCTGATAGCATATAATTGCTTGATGGAGAGAATTTAAATATCCTTTTGTATTATTAAAAATAATATTTTTTTTAATGTCACCATCAATTTTTGTTTCAAAAAAATCAATACATTCATTAAATATCTTAAGAGCCTCATCGTAATACCCGAGATAACTTTTTACAACGCCTATATGATATATATTTTGATACTTTAAAAACTCATTTTTTGAGTCTTTTAGATATTCATATGCTTTTAAATATTCTTCTAAAGCATATTGAAATTTACGTTGATTAAAATAATATATTGCTCCTTTACTAAGATAGCCATCTCCAATTAAATCATTATTCCCAGAATTCTTTGCAGCAACTAAAGCACTATCTGCATAAATCATTTTTTGATTTTCTGAATATAAAATAGCATCTTTATACGCCTGAAAAAGCTCAGAATAATTTTTCTCTAACTTTGCTTTTTTAATATATTGATTTACATATACAAGCGCCTTAGGATCATTTTCTTCGTAAGCCCAATACTTCTCTCTAAGTTTCGAGTAATAATCCTGCGAGTACATTATATTTATAATGAAAAAGCAACTAAGTGTAAAAATTCTTTTAATCATTAAATATTTCTAAGAAATTTCATTCAAAAGTACGCAAAAACTATTTATTATAAGCTATTATAGAGTAATCACTTTAATTAATTAACACTCTTTTTATTTAAATTAGTGTATTTTTGCACGGTAAAAATTTATAAATCGAACCCCAATGTATTTGTAATAGTATATATTTTTGACTATTTTCGAAGAACTAAATTACGAACAAATATAATCATTAATCCTAGAATAAAATGAAAACAAAATTTATTGTACTCAGTCTCATAGCAGCGGGAATCTGCTCAATGAGCTGTAGGCAAGATGACGAAAGTATGGCAGAAGAAGCCTTAAGATCATCAACGAAACAGAATTCAACTGAAGAATCTCAAAGAACTAACAATGATTCAACATCAGTAGAAAGCATAGAAACTGATCCCCCAAAAAATGGAACACACTGGAAAGTTTCTGGAGATTCCATAAAAACTCCGCCCAGAAACCCTATAAATAATCTTAAAACTGATTCATTAATTTCATTCTCACCAGTTATAGATGAACCAAAAGATCCTCCAAAAAATGGCACGCACTGGAAAGTGAAAGAATAGTAAAACTTTATAAAAGAAACCTGATATTGATTATATCAGGTTTCTTTTATATAAAAAACTCGTTGATTTATAATTTTACTTCAGCAAATCTAACTCTAATAAATTATTATTTCTTGCATTATTTGCTTTAGCATCTCTCTCTTGTTCTCTCAGCATTTTTTCAATATCTAATGGTTTTCCGTTTTCATCAATCATCATTATTTTTGTGTTTCCGGATAACATCTGACGCATTCCTTTTGTAGGATTATTTCTAAAATCGATAACTTGTTTTTTGTATTTTTCCTGATCAATAACAACTGTATTTCCAAAAGTTTTTTTCTCATTATCACTTACCCATTCCTGATCAGAATTTCTTTTTTTGATTTCTTTTAAAACAAAAGAGTGTGATTTTGTTTTATCTTCAATTTTAATAATCAATCCTGGCAAGCCATGAAATTTATAAGGTCCATCCTGAATAGGGATATCAGAAACAAACCATGCCGTCCAAATTCTACCAGCAAAATAAAGAGATGCTTTTTGGGCGTTAAACTCGCCAATTTTTTCTTTTCCGGGTAGAATTTCCCAGTTCATTGTTCTGTTATCAGAAACTTTATATTTATTCATGTCGAGATTGTTGAAAAAATCTATTTTAAAATCAGGGTAAGATTTTTCAACAACAAATGGAACTGAGCCATAATCAATACCCGTAAAATCTCGTGTTTGTTTCGTTATTCTATCCTGATGTATTGAATCGGCTATACTTTTCTTTTGGCTATAGAATTTTGAACCTTTTTTGGCTACATCGAGATACATGATTTCTGTACCAACTTCATTAGTTTTAGTAGAATCTGTTATGAATTTATATTCATAAGAAAAGCGTTGATTTTGTGCCAAAATAGTTATTGATACAAGTAATGTAATCATTAAAAAACTTAATTTCATTGCAAAAAATTTAAATAAATATTATTTCAGTAAATCCAGTTCGAGAATATTGTTATTTTTCTTATTTGCATCAAGTTTTCTTTTTTCCATATCTTTCATCATCTTATTAGTATCTAATATATTTCCGGAGGCATCTTTAAATTCAACTTTACCACCATTGGCTAATAAATTTCGCATACTTTTATTTGGATCGGTACGATTATCAATATAAACTTTTTTATATTTTTTTTCATTCATAACAATTAACTGCTCATAACGTTCTTTATCTTTAAAACTTTTCCATTCTTTATTTTCATTAAAGGATTTTACGCCCTTAAGTTCGAAAGTGTGGGACTGTGTTTTATCCTGTAATTTTACAATTAATCCTGGTAAACCATGAAATTTATGAGGACCATCCTGAATAGGAATATCAGTTGCGAACCACGCAGTCCAGATTCTTCCAGCAAAATTACATGATGCCTTTTGGGCTTCAAACTCTCCTACTTTCTCTTTTTCGGAAAGAATTTTCCAGTTTTGATTTCTACTTTCCTGAACCATATATTCTGTTGATCCCAAGTTGGTAAAATAATTAACAGAATAATCAGGATAATTTTTCTCAATCTGGTACCTTACGCTCCCTTTAGCTTTAAAATCTTTTAAATCGACATTATAATTACCCCCTCTTGCTTGCTTTTCAAATTCAGCGTTCATTATTGAGTCAGATTCAAAAACATCTTTACTGTAAAATTGCTATCCATTAGAAAACACATTAAGAAGCATAACCTCTGTTTCAGCCTTATCTTTTTCAGTAGAGTCTCTTACAAACTTATATTCATAAGAAAAACGTTGATTCTGAGCTAAAAACGCCACACTTAAAAAGGAAAAAACTCCAATAATAATTCTCTTCATTTAGATATTTTTCACTAAAATAGAATTTTATTTATTACCAACAAAGTTTTTAAATTTAGAAATAAAATTAAAATTTGAGAAAAAGTACGTTTAAATATAAAATCTAAAACAAAAAACCTCTCGAAATGAGAGGTTTTAATTATTTATATATTAAAAAGTTACAGTAACAAAGTTAAAGGACTTTCTAAATATGTTTTTAAAGTTTGTAAGAACTGAGCTCCAGTTGCTCCATCTACAACTCTGTGATCACAAGCTAATGAAAGCTTCATGATGTTTCCAACTACAATCTGACCGTTCTTAACGATTGGTTTTTCAATAATTGCACCTACAGAAAGAATTGCTGCGTTAGGTTGATTAATGATGCTTGTGAAAGTTTCAATTCCGAACATTCCCAAGTTTGAGATAGAGAATGTAGAACCTTCCATTTCGTTAGCTTTAAGACCTTTAGATTTTGCTCTTCCAGCCATATCTTTTACAGCAGCAGAAATCTGAGTGTAATTCATCTGATCTGTATTCTTAAGAACCGGAACTACCAATCCGTCAGGAATTGCAACCGCTACTCCAACGTTGATATTTCCTCTGTGAATTACCTTATCTCCTGCCCAACTAGAGTTTACCTGTGGATGTTTTCTTAAAGCAACTGCAGTCGCTTTAATCACCATATCGTTGAAAGAAATTTTAGTATCTGGTAAAGAATTGATCTCTTTTCTAGCCTCAATCGCTTTATCCATGTTGATCTCAACCATCAAATAATAATGAGGAGCGGAGAATTTACTTTCAGAAAGACGTTTTGCAATGATATTTCTAACCTGAGAATTTGGAGTCTCTGTATCTTCACCTTGTACAAAACTTAATGCAACTTGTGCAGCTGGACTTGCGGTCGGAGCTGAAGCAGCAGGTTTTGCAGATGGTTGATAATTTTCAATATCTTTTTTAACGATTCTTCCGTTTTCTCCTGAACCTTGTACAGAATTGATATCAACACCTTTTTCCTGAGCCATTTTTTTCGCTAAAGGAGAAATTGCTACTCTGTCTGAAGAAGAATTTGCAGTTGATGCAGCCGATTTCTCTTCTGTTTTTATTTCAGATTTTTGTTCAGCTGGTTGATTCGTAGATTTTGCAGCAGCTTTTGGAGCTCCAACCGCAGAAACATCAGTTCCTTCTGGTCCGATGATAGCCAAAACGGTATCAACAGGAGCAGCACCACCTTCTTCAACACCTTGCTTCAAAAGAATTCCGTTAAATTCAGATTCAAAATCCTGAACAGCTTTATCAGTTTCGATCTCAGCAAGAAGATCACCTTCTTTTACGGTGTCACCTACGTTTTTATGCCATTTAGCCACTTTACCTTCTGTCATTGTATCAGAAAGTCTTGGCATTGTAATCACTTCTACTCCAGCCGGAACTTCCGCAGAAGTTTCTTCAGTTGCAGTAGTATTAGATTCTGTTTTTGGTTCTTCTTTTTTGTCTTCAGAAGCAGCATTGGGAGCAGCAGCTCCGCCTGTTAATCCTGAAATATCTTCTCCTTCATTTCCGATAATTGCCAAAACTAAATCTACTGCAGCAGCTGAACCTTCTTCAACACCTACATAAAGAAGAGTTCCTTCAACTTCAGATTCAAAATCCTGTACTGCCTTATCAGTTTCGATTTCGGCTAAAATATCTCCTTCTTTTACCTTATCTCCTACTTTTTTATGCCATTTAGCCACTTTTCCTTCCGTCATTGTATCGGAAAGACGTGGCATTGTAATCACTTCTGCCATAATTTATATTGATTTGAGATTCGAGATTCGAGATTTGAGATTAGGGAAACTCAAATTCGAATATCAAATTAATTATTATTTTTTAATTTTCTAATTTATCTAAGAACGGATAGTTTTCTTGAGCATAAACATACTCATAAACTTTTTCTGCATCAGGATATGGAGAGTTTTCCATAAACTCGATACATTCTTCTACAAAATCTCTTGATTTGTTGTCCAAAGTTTCCAATTCTTCTTCTGTTGCCCAATTGTTTGCCAAGATTCTCTCTTTGATCAATTCAATAGGATCATCTTTTTTATGAATAGCAACTTCTTCTTTAGATCTGTATGGTTCTGCATCAGACATTGAGTGTCCTCTGAAACGGTAAGTTCTAGCTTCGATAAAAGTAGGTCCATCACCTCTTCTTGCTCTTTCAATAGCTTCGTAAGCAGCTTCAGCTACTTTCTCAGGATCCATTGCATCTACAGCAAGACACGGCATTTCGTATCCTAAACCTAGTTTATAGATATCTTCGTGATTAGCGGTTCTTTTTACAGAAGTTCCCATTGCGTACTGATTGTTTTCAACAACAAATACTACAGGAAGTTTCCAGTTCATTGCCATGTTGAAAGTTTCGTGAAGAGATCCCTGTCTTGCAGCACCGTCTCCGAAGAAACAGATGTTTACTGCTTTTCTGTCGAAAAATTTATCTGCAAAAGCAATACCTGCTCCCAAAGGAATCTGACCTCCTACAATACCGTGACCTCCGTAAAAACGGTGTTCTTTACTGAAAATGTGCATAGATCCACCCATACCTCCGGAAGTACCTGTAGCTTTACCACAAAGTTCTGCCATGATTCTTTTAGGATCTACTCCCATTGCCATTGGATGAATGTGACATCTGTAAGCAGTGATCATACTATCTTTAGTTAAATCCATTGCATGCGTAAAACCTGCAGGAATAGCTTCCTGACCGTTGTACAAATGTAAAAAACCTCTGATTTTTTGTTTTAGATAAAGAGAACGGCATTTGTCTTCAAACCTTCTCCACATTGTCATATCTTCATACCACTTTAGGTATATCTCTTTAGAAAATTCTTTCATGTGCGAGCTTCTTGCTTATTTATTATGAAATAGTTGAGCAAAAATATAAAAAAAACTTCGTTTTTATTATATGCACAGCAATTGTTTTTTTACTTATAATGTTATATTTACATTTCAAACTAATTTATGGAAGAAAAAAAGACTTCGGCACTGCATATTATTTCGAGAGTTATCTCAGACTTTTTCAATCCTTTGGTTTCTCTGTTTATTTATTTTGTGTACTTAAGTTTTCAGAATTACACCTTTAAACAAGCAGCTTCTCATTTTCTTCCGATATTATTAATGGTTATTATTCCTGTAGTTGCCTGGTTGGTTTGGAATGTAAAAACGGGCAGATATACGAATATGGATGTATCAAACCGGGTACAGAGAAAATCTTTATATATTTTTATTGCAGTCTTTATTATCGCTTATCAAATTTACCATTACGTTATGAATGGTTTTCTTGATTTTGTCATGCTTTTTATTTTAATATTGCTTTTTGCGCTTCAATACAGTAATCTATATATTAAAAGTTCGATGCATACTGCCTTCAATATATTTGTTGCTGCATTGTTTTATGGATTCGACTGGAAAGCGGGAATTTTTTGGTTCGGAATTGCAGCTTTGGTAGGAATTACAAGGGTTATTTTAAAAAGACACACCGTAAAAGAGGTATTTATGGGCGCAGGAATAGCTTTTCTGGTATCTTTTATTTATCTTTATTGCAATATTCAATTTCAACACTAAGAATTTTTTATGAAAATAAATCATCTTACTTCTGCCGAAGAAAATTTAATGAAGCTATTCTGGAAGCTCCAAAGCTTTTATTTAAAGGATGTTATGGAGCAACATCCGGAACCAAAACCGCATCAAAATACTGTTTCAACTTACCTGAAAATATTGGTTGAAAAAGGCTATTTGTCTACAGAAAAAGAAGGCAGAATTTTCAAATACTCAGTTATTGTACCTTTTGATGATTATAAAAAGTTTTTATTGAAAGAGCTTTCACATAATTTCTTTAATGATTCAGGAAAAGAAATTCTGGAATTTTTATTTAATGAAAATTTGATTTCACAGAATGATCTTAGAACTTATTTTGATCTGAAAATCGAAATGAAACCTGTAAAAGTAAAAGAACCTAAACTGGAATATGCTGAAGAAATCTTAAATCCTAAAAAAGACAAGAAAGGAAAGGATAAAAAAAAGAAGAAGAAAAAGAATGAAAATTAGTTGATGGTTGTTGGTTTTTAGTTGTTCGTAAAATAAAAACTATTGTTATTAATATCCATCAAATAATTTAAAATAAAGACATAAAAAAAGCGGCTTAAAAGCCGCTTCAATTTTTTACCAACGACTTCCGCCGCCTCCGTTACCTCCACGGTTGTTGTTTCCGTAACTACCTCCAGAGTTACCTCCACGGTTGTTACCATAACTTCCACCACCGCTTCTGTTATTATCAAAACTTCTTCTTGGTTTTTCTTCTCTTGGCTTAGCCTCAGAAACGTTAAGAATTTTTCCGTTAAATTCTTTCTGGTTAAGAGCCTCAATAGCTTGAGTTCCTTCTTCGTCACCCATTTCGATAAAACCGAAACCTCTAGAACGACCAGTCTCTCTGTCTGTTACAATTTTAGCTGATGATACATCGCCAAATTCTGCGAATAAATCGTGCAACTCATATTCTTTAGTTGCGTAATTGATGTTTGAAACAAAAATGTTCATTTTAAAAAAAAATTAAAAATTAATATATAAAATTGGTATATAAAAGAAAAGCAACATAATAATGAACATGATATTGATTCCAAATATAAACAGGTGCAAGATACAATTAAAAACTTCAAATCAAAACTTTTTAAAGGTTTAATTCACTTCTATTAAAAACTTGTAATAATATCGCAAAAAAATGATGAATTTTTCATTAAATAATCTTTTGAAAAGCTTTTTTTTAAAACTAAATTTGTGCTGAAAACAATTATAAAATGAATTATCATACTCGAAAATGGGTAAAACCAGAAGACCTAAACCCCAACCAATCATTATTTGGAGGAAAACTATTACAATGGATTGATGAAGAAGCCGCATTATACGCAGTGATTCAGCTGGAGAACAAAAAAGTAGTTACCAAGTTTATTTCAGAAATAAATTTTGTGAGTTCAGCAAAACAGGGCGATATTATCGAAATTGGAATTGAAGTTTCAGCATTTGGCTCCACTTCTCTTACATTGAAATGTGATGTAAGAAATAAAATGACTCATCAAACCATCATCACCGTTGATAAAATTGTAATGGTAAACCTCGATGAAAACGGAAATCCTGCACCGCACGGAAAAACAAAAGTAGAATTTGTGAAAGACAGACTCAACAATTCGCTATGAAAATTTTCATAAAAAATATGGTCTGTGGAAGATGCATTGCTGCAGTTTCAAATATTTTTAACGAACGTAATATAAAGATTACTCAAATTAGTTTAGGCGAAGTAGAAACCGAAGACGAAATTTCAAAAACCGACATTCAATTCATTGAAAATAGATTAAAGGAAACAGGTTTTGAAAGAATAAAAGATGTAACGCATCAATTGGTCGATAAAATTAAAAACTTAATCATTATTAAAATCGGAAAACTTGATATTGATGAAAACTTTTTACTGTCAAAATTTTTAAGTGTAAAACTTCATAAAGATTATAGTTCATTATCAAAAGCCTTTTCACAAAATGAAAATATTACAGTTGAACAGTTTTTTATTCTTCAAAAAATTGAAAAAGTAAAAGAATTGCTTCTTTATAATGAGTTTAATTTAACAGAAATTGCCGGAAAATTAGGTTACAAAAGCGTACAGCATTTGTCATCCCAATTTAAAAACACTACAGGATTTACACCTACTGAATTTAAAAAACTAAAAGTTCATAACAGAAAACCACTTGATCAGGTTTGAGAGTTTTAGTCTGAACGAAATTATTATTAAACCTAAGATCAATTCTCGAACTTTTTTTAATTCAATTTTCAGAATTTTAGAATCTCACAACTCTAAAAACCCTAAAACTCTCCAACCCTCCAACTCACAATCTGCCAGAATAATGTAAATATTATCCCTAAATCTATAACAGTCTTCTCTCTATATTTTGGAAATTTGTACCATAAAATAGTAGAATTATGAATCAACAATATAAAGTTTTGGGAATGACCTGCTCAGGTTGTCAGAAAAAAATTTCAGAAAAACTAAATAGTTTAGATAAGATTTCCGCTAAAGTAAATCTTGAAGATAGTTCTGTTGATATCAATTCTGATGCAGAAATCAATCTGAATGAGTTGAATAAAGCACTTTCAGAAATTGGAAATTACAAATTAGAAGATCCCAATAAACCAGAAAACACTTTTGTAAAACCTCAAGACCGTGTTTCGCCTTCTTCCGTTTATTATTGTCCGATGGAATGTGAGGGTGATAAAGTATATTTTCAACAGGGAAAAAGATGTCCTGATTGCAATATGTACCTGGTTCCGATTGAGGAAAAATTAGCAAAAGATCCTAATCATAAACCGACGTATTCTTCTAACAACTTGCCTGAAAATTTCAAAGACCATATCGGAAGTTTTTATTGTCTAATGTTCTGTGAAGGCGATAAAGTGTATGAAGAAAAAACAGATTGCCCGGTTTGTCACATGCATTTGGAAGAAATCACTGAAGATCTGGTTAAAAATTCAGCTTCCCATTCACATCACCATCATCATGATCATCAACAACACGAAATCCCAAAAGTTACAGATGATATGGCAGGAAAATATTACTGCCCGATGTTTTGTGAAGGTGATAAAACTTACGATAGCAATGTTGGTTGCCCGGTTTGCGGAATGGATCTGGTAAAATATCCCGAAAAAGGTGAAGAAGAAACTGATGATACTTATCTTATTTTAAAAAGAAAATTCATTATTTCTTTAGCGTTCACTATTCCTGTTTTAATTCTTTCAATGGGTGGAATGCTGATTGATTTTCCTTTTTCACACAAGCTTCAGGGGATTCTTGAATTGATTTTAACCATTCCTGTCTTATTTTATTCCGGATGGTTTATTATGAAAAGAGGTTGGGTTTCATTTAAAACATGGAATCTCAATATGTTCAGTTTAATTGCTTTAGGTGTTGCTGCAGCTTTTATTTTCAGCATTGTTGCTTTAGTTTTTCCAGATCTGCTTCCTCATGAGATACAAGGTCACAATCAAAAAGCACCATTATATTTTGAAGCAGTTTCTGTTATTCTGACTTTGGTTATTTTAGGCCAGTTAATGGAAGCTTTAGCGCATAAAAAAACAGGAAATGCCATCAAAGAATTGATGAACCTTTCTCCTGATGAAGCCAATTTAATCGTAAATAATGAAGAAAAAAGAGTTCCGCTTTCTGAGGTGGAAATTGGAGATATATTGAAAGTAAAACCAGGCGAAAAAATTCCTGTTGACGGAAAAATAATCGAAGGAAATTCTGTAGTTGACGAAAGTATGATCACCGGAGAACCGATTCCTGTTGAAAAAAACATTGATGATCTGGTAACTTCAGGAACAATCAACGGAAATCAGGTTTTCCTGATGAAAGCAGAAAAAGTAGGTGACGAAACTTTGCTTTCGAAAATTATAAAAATGGTGAACGATGCAAGCAGAAGCCGTGCTCCGATCCAAAAACTGACTGATAAAGTGGCTAAAGTTTTTGTTCCGACAGTTATTTTAGTTGCTGTTCTTACTTTTATTTTATGGCAATTTTTTGGTCCTGAAGGTCAGAAAACTTTATTTGCTTTTATCAATGCAGTTGCGGTTCTTATTGTCGCTTGTCCTTGCGCTTTAGGATTGGCTACTCCGATGTCTTTGATGGTAGGAATTGGTAAAGGTGCTAAAAATGGAATTCTTATAAAAAACGCCGAAGCTCTTGAATTAATGCACAAAGTAAACGTCCTAATTACAGATAAAACAGGAACTTTAACCGAAGGAAAGCCATCTTTAGAACACATCGAAACTATTAATAATTCTTCTGAAAATTTAATTTTAAAACTAGCGTATTCATTAAATCAAAATTCAGAACATCCTTTATCAAGTGCTGTAATCAAAAAAGCAAAAACTGAGAATATTTCAGCAGAAAAAGTTGAAAAATTCGAAAATATTTCCGGTAAAGGCGTGAAAGGAATCATTAATGGTGAAACGGTTTATTTAGGAAACGAAAATCTTTTAGTTTCCAATGGAATTCAAATTCCTGAAAATTTAAAATTAAAAGCTAAAGAAGTTCAGTCAAAAGCACATACCCTTTCCTATATTGCTCAGGAAAATAAGACTTTAGGTTTTGTAAGTTTCAGTGATAAAATTAAAGAAAGTTCCAGAAAAGCTGTTCAGCATTTAATGAATGAAGGGATCGAAGTAATTATGATGACCGGTGACAACGAAAATACTGCAAAAGCTGTTGCAGATGAATTAGGAATTAAAAACTACAAAGCCAGCTGTCTTCCGGAAGATAAATTGAATGAAGTAAAAAAACTTCAAGAGCAGGGAAAAATCGTAGCCATGACCGGAGACGGAATCAACGACTCTCCTGCTTTAGCACAATCCAATATCGGAATTGCTATGGGAACAGGAACCGATGTCGCTATAGAAACTGCAGAAATTACTTTACTGAAAGGGGATATTTTAGGAATTGCAAAAGCAAAAATTTTAAGCGAAAAACTCCTGAGAAACATCAAAGAAAACTTGTTCTTTGCTTTTGTATACAATGTTTTGGGAATTCCTGTTGCGGCAGGATTGTTGTATCCATTTTTCGGAATTTTATTATCTCCAATGATTGCGGCAGCGGCAATGAGCCTTAGTTCTTTATCGGTGATTTTAAATTCATTACGACTGAATTCTGTGGATTTGGAAATCAAATAAGCTTCACATAATTCTCGCAAAGTTAGTTAGTTGAAAATCTGCACGATCCGCTAAATCTGCGAGAAAAATAAAAAATATGAAAAAAGAAAGTTTTTACATTGGCTGTTCAGGTTTCTACAACAACGATTGGAAAGGTTCGTTGTACCCTGAAGACGCCAAAAGTAAAGACTTTTTAATTTTATATTCAAAAGAATTCAACGCTGTAGAAATTAATTCTACATTTTACAGAAAGCCAACTGCAAAAACGTTGCAAAAATGGTCTGACGAAACTCCTGATAATTTTAGATTTTTCATTAAAATTCCTAAAATAATCTCTCATGAAAAACGATTAAAAGATTGTAAAGAAGAAATTTCAGAATTCTGCTTACACATTCAAAATAATTTAAATGAAAAACTCTCAGGATTTTTATACCAATTTCCTCCATCCTTTAAAAATACAGATGAGAATCTAGATTTAATTTTAAATAATTTAGATTTTCATTATTTGAATGTCATTGAATTTCGTCATGAATCATGGTGGCGTGATGAGATTTATCAAATTTTAAATTCAAAAAATATAATCTTTTCGGGAGTAAGTTTTCCGGGCAATCTTCCTAACGATTTTATTGTCAATCACTCAGAGCTATTCTATTATCGTCTTCATGGAAAACCAATCCTCTATAAATCTGAATATTTTGAAGATGAAATAAAATATTTGAGTGAAAACATCTTAAAATCAGGAAAAAAAGGCTTTATCTTTTTTAATAACACTTGGGGAAATGCAGCAGTAAAAAATGCTATTCAGCTTAAAAAATATTTAGCCAAATAATTTTAATTAAAAAATCCTTAAAAAGTGATATTTATATAAAAATTGGCATTATCTTTGTTAACTAAAATTTGTAAAATTTAACAATTTTTAACAACTTAATTTCCATTAATCTTTATGAAAAAAACTTTTGCGGAAAAGTCTGTAGGCAAGACTTTTCTAAGGATGATTACAGTGGTAACCGTAACATCAACCCTATTTACAGGATGCAATCAGAAAACTGAAAAAAAAGAAACAGAAAAAGTTCTCGCCAAACTGCCTCCCGTCGCAAAAGTCCCCCAATTAGATGATGAAAATGTACCCACAGATAAAAGAGTAATTTACCTTACCTTCGACGATGGTCCTAATCGCGGCACCGAAAATCTTTTAAAAATATTACACAAAAGAAACGTTTGTGCAACAGCTTTTCTTGTCGGAAAACATGCAACAGACAGTAAAAAGCAAAAAGAAGATCTCGAAAAAATGCGAATCGATCATTTAATTGAGCTTGCCAATCACAGCCATACTCATGCACACAACAGATATTCAGAATTTTACAAAAATCCTGAAGCGGTAGTTAATGATTTTAATATTGCCAAAGACAGCTTAAAGCTTCCCGGAAAAATCGCAAGAACACCTGGAAGAAATATTTGGAGGCTGAATAATATTAATGTTACCGATATAAAAAGTTCTTCTGCAGCTGCAGACAGACTAAAAAGTGCAGGTTATAAAGTAATCGGTTGGGATCTGGAATGGAAACCGACCAATAAAATGCAGCTTAAAGGAAACCATCAGGAAATGCTTAAAAAAGTAGACAGCATCTTTTTTAATGACCTTGAAAAAACATCAAGACACTTGGTTTTACTTACCCACGATCAATATCTTAACGATTCAGATTCAATTAATGAACTGGATTTGTTTATTGAAAAATTACAGAAATCAAATCGATTTGTTTTCAGAAAAGTTTCGGCGTATCCGAAGATCAATGAGATTTTAAATTAATATTTCTCCCACAGATATACTGATTTTTTTGCCACGAATACACGAATTTTATAATTAAAACGTCATTAAGGATAATTGATTCGTGTATTCGTGGCATTTTTATAACAAATATTTTCCTCAATTATCCGTGAAAATCTGTGCAATCTGTGGGATTTTATATTTAAAATATAGTTTTTGTTTTTAAAATTCAAAAATTTGCAGTCCTGAGTATTTAGGAAAATTATACAGATTTTATAAACACTTTAATAATCACTTTTAAAATTGAACCATTAGGAAATTTAATAAGTTAAGCAGCATTAAGAAAAATCAAATAGATTTTTAAAGAGCAAAGCTCAACTTAATATTCTTAACTCCTTAATAAAACCTTAATGGTTTAAAAAAATCTTTAAATCCTTAAAATTTATTTTAAAATTCAGAAATTTGCAATTATGAGTATACAGGAAAATTACAGAGATATAAAAAGCCGTCTTCCGGAAAATGTACAATTGGTTGCCGTTTCAAAAACGCATCCTTCTTCTGCTATTCAGGAGGTTTATGATTTGGGACAAAAAGTTTTTGGTGAAAATAAAGTTCAGGAATTGGTTGAAAAATACCCTCTCCTTCCGAAAGATATTCAATGGCATATCATCGGGCATCTTCAGACCAATAAAGTAAAATATATTGCAGAGTTTGTTGATACCATTGAAAGTGTAGATTCTGAAAAGGTTTTAAATGAAATCAACAAAGAAGCCGGAAAACACAACCGTAAAATAAAAGTTTTACTTCAGGTAAAAATCGCTGAAGAAGACACAAAATTCGGACTTGAGATTTCTGAAGCAAAAGATTTATTTCAAAAATTTATTAATGGAAATTTCCCTAATATCGAAATCACAGGTTTAATGGGAATGGCAACATTTACTGAAGATGAAAATCAAATCAGAAAAGAATTTTCATTTTTAAAAAATCTGTTTGATGAGCTAAGTCAGATCAAAAAACTGGAAACATTATCAATGGGAATGAGTGATGACTTTCCAATTGCGATTGAATGCGGTGCCAATTCTGTACGTGTAGGATCTGCAATTTTTGGAAGAAGAGATTATTCAAACTAAAGATTTAGGAATGATATTTGCTAATACTCATGCAAAAAATACCTAAATTTGCAACTATGCAAAAAATCCTTATTGTAGAAGACGAAAAAGCAATTTCCGGAGTACTTCACAGTATCCTTTCGGATGAACTAACTGACTATGAATTTGTCATTGCCGACGATGGCTTAGAAGGCTATAAACAAATAGAGAAAGAAGATTTCGCATTGGTGATCTCAGACATCAAAATGCCAAAACTTTCCGGAACTGAACTTTTAAAGCAAAGTTTAGCTCTAAAACCCGAGACTACTTTTATTATGATTTCCGGGCATGCCGACATCGATTCTGCGGTTTCTTGCTTAAAGGACGGTGCATACGATTTTATTTCTAAACCAATTGATATCAACCGATTGATTACAAGTGTGAAAAACGCTTTGGTGAAAGAAACATTAAAAAAAGAAAATAAAAATCTTCAGACCGAAAATAAAACCCTGAAAAAGAAAGTCAACAAGAAATACCAAATGATTGGTGAATCTGCGGCTTTAAAGAAAATTCAGGAAATGATCGAGAAAGTAGCTGTTTCTGATGCAAGAGTTTTGATTACCGGACCCAACGGAGCTGGAAAAGAACTGGTAGCTCATGCCATTCACAATTTAAGTGAAAGATCAAGAGGACCAATGGTAGAAGTAAACTGCGCAGCAATACCTTCTGAATTGATTGAATCTGAACTTTTTGGTCACGTAAAAGGATCATTTACAGGAGCTATCAAAGATAAGCAAGGGAAATTTGAGCAGGCAAACGGTGGAACTATTTTCTTAGATGAGATTGGTGATATGAGCTTAATTGCACAGGCAAAAGTGTTGAGAGCATTACAGGAAAGCAAAGTTTCTCCTGTAGGAAGCGACAAAGAAATCAAAGTTGATGTAAGAGTTTTGGCTGCAACCAATAAAAATATGCAGACAGAGATTGAAGCTGGAAGATTCAGAGAAGATTTGTATCACAGACTTTCTGTAATTGAGATCTATGTACCTCCTTTGGATGACAGAAAAGAAGATATCAGTCTTTTGGTAAATCATTTTTCGGGAATGATTGCTGATGAGCACGGTACTGCTTTGAAAAAATTTGATGAGTCTGCGATTGAGGCATTAAAAGCCCTTTCCTGGACAGGAAATATCAGAGAATTGAGAAATGTTGTGGAAAGATTAATTATTCTTGGAGGAGCTACGGTTTCCGAAGAGGACGTTGCAAGTTTTGTTAGAAAATAATTTAATTATTAATTAAAATACATTATAAAAATTTGCAGTAACTATACTGCAAATTTTTTTTGAACTATTATGAGCTTTTTAAATAAAAATTACACGAAAGAAGCCTTAACGCTGGCTCTTCCGGTAATGCTTACGCAGGTGGGACAGGTATCTGTCAACCTTTTTGATAATATCATCGTAGGAAAACTCTTGGGAGCAGATGCTTTGGCGTCGGTATCTTTGGGAAATGCCGTGTTTTTCTCGATGTTTGTTTTAGCATTGGGTTTTTCTTTTGCCATTCCGCCATTGGTTTCTGAGGCACATTCCAGAAATGATCACAAAACGATTAATTCTGTTTTCAGTCACGGTTTTATCATCAATATTTCAGTCGGAATTATTCTGATGCTGATCTTATTTTTAGGATTACCACTACTCTATCATTCAGGTCAGCCGGCAAAAATTATTCCTGATACCGTAGATTTCTTATGGATTATGGCAATCAGCATTATTCCGTTTATGGCATTTCAGACTTTGAGAGAAGTTTCTGAAGGATTATCTTACACAATTGGTGTGACGAAAGCTACGATTATTGCTAACGTAATCAACATTGTTTTAAACTATGTTTTCATCAAAGGAATTTGGATTTTCCCAGAAATGGGCGTAAAAGGTTCTGCTTTAGCAAGTTTGATTGCCAGAATTTTTATGGTGGTCTTTCTTTATTTTGTTTTAATGAAAGAGCCAAAAACAAAACGGTACATCAAAGAATTTTCATTAAAAATGCAGGTTTTTTCTAAGAAAATGTTCGAAAAAATGGTAAGATTAGGCTTTCCTACTGCATTACAGATGTTTTTTGAAGTAACGGCTTTTGCAGGAGCAGCGTTTATCTGCGGACTGATTTCATCTCACGATATTGCTTCACACCAGATTGCCTTAAGTATGGCATCATTTACCTTTAATTTATGTATTGGTTTTAGTGTAGCTTCAACGGTTATGATTGGTAGAAAATTGGGTGAACAAAATTTTGTGGAATTAAGAAAAATAGGAATCAACAACTTAAAAATTGCATTTCTCTTTATGTGTTTTTGTGGAGTTATATTTATTTTAGGAAGAAATATTTTACCTACATTTTTCACAAAACCAGAAGAAGTTGAAGTTCTACAGTTAGCTTCAAAACTAATGATTATTGCAGCATTATTCCAGCTTTCTGATGGAATTCAGGTGACAGCTTTAGGAATGTTGAGAGGTTTACAAGATGTAAAAATCCCGTCAATTATTACGTTTATCGCGTATTGGTTAATTACAATTCCTCTAGGATATTTTCTTTGTGTAACCTTAGAAATGGGTGCTTTCGGAATGTGGATCGCACTTGGATTAGGATTAACAATTTCAGCATTTATGCTCGTTAAACGTTTTCTCAATATGTCTGCCCGAAGAATTAAAGCAAACAAAATATAGTATTGAAAGCGGTCTTTGGATCGCTTTTTTTATATTTAGATCTAAAAATAATTATGGACTTAACAATTGATGAAATTAGAAATAGTGCTTTAAATTGTGATTTCAACATTTCGAGATTAAAAATAATTATTGATGGAGTTAATAACGCTATCAAAAATCTTTATAACGAAGAACTAGCAATTGATTGGTGGGAAAGTTTGGATGAGAAAAAAGAATATGAAGCTATTTGTCGATTAGCAATTCTAGCATTTGAAAACTACATTGAATCTACTATTAATTCTTTTTCAAAAGAATATCTTTCCAAATTCGATAATCCCAATTTAAATATTGATTTGATAATTGTTTTGGCAAATCTCATTACTTCAAAAACAGATAACCATGAATCTTTAAGAAAATTTAATTTAGATATAAACAATTATCCTATTTATAATGGAATTATTCTTTTAAACAAAGACAAAAATTTAAATCAAATTATTGATATCCTTGTTAAATGGAGAATTGATTTAATTTACTTTGTTTATCCAAAATCTTAATTTTTTTAATGAAAAAAATATTAGAAACCAACCGTCTTTTGCTTAGAGAATTTGATATCAGCGATGCAGAAAGTTTTTATGAATTAAATTTAAATCCTAACGTTATAAAATATACCGGAAATTCTGCTTTTAAAGATATTGATGAAGCTAAATCTTTTCTGGAAACTTATTCTGATTATCAAAGAAACGGCTATGGAAGATGGGCAGTTATCAATAAATCGACCCAACAATTTATCGGTTGGTGTGGATTAAAGTATGATGAAAAATTGGATGAAATTGATATTGGTTTTCGGTTTTTTGAGCATTTCTGGAATCAGGGATTTGCTATCGAAAGTGCAAAAGCCTGCATCGATTATGGTTTTGAAAAATTAAATTTAAAAACAATTGTAGGAAGAGCGATTAAAGAAAATACGGCATCTGTAAAAGTTTTAGAAAAAATCGGACTTCAATATGAAAAAGGCTTCGATTTTGATGGGCAAGAAGGTGTAATTTATAAAATTGAAAATCAAATTATTGAATAAACTATGGAAAATATTGTCATTACAAAAGTTGAAATAGATGACCTTGAAAAGCTTCAGCGCATCGCTAAAAAGACTTTTTTCGAAACCTTTTCGCCCTATAACAGTGCAGAAAACATGGAAAAATATCTTAACGATAAATTTTCTGAAGAAAAATTGCTGTCAGAACTTAAAAATAAAGATTCTGAATTTTTCTTTGCTATCTATCTTAGTGATGTTGTAGGATATTTAAAGGTCAATTCAGGAGATGCACAAACCGAATTACAGGATAAAAATGCTCTTGAAATTGAAAGGATCTATGTTTTAAAAGACTATCATGGTCAAAAAGTTGGGCAGATCTTATATGATAAAGCATTGGAAATTGCACAAAATAAAAATCTACAATACGTTTGGTTAGGTGTTTGGGAAGAAAACCACAGAGCCGTTCAGTTTTATAAAAAGAATGGTTTTAAAGAATTTGATAAACATATTTTTAAGTTTGGTGATGAAGAACAGACCGATTTGATGATGAGAAAAGAGTTGTAATTATCAAATAGCTTTTCATTCAAAATTAATCGTAAAGAATGCTTCCTGTAATGAAGTTTAGAAAAGCTAAGTAAGCAATTTTAAAAAGCAGGCGTACATTTTAAAAAAGCAAGCCTGCTTTCTCTAAAAGCTCCCGTGGATTTGTGTAAATCGACGGGAGCTTTTGGTATAATCCTTTCGAGGAGTTTAAAATAAACCATTAATCAACTCAATATTGAGAAATTGATTTCATTTACAATAATCAATATATTGTTTAATTATTTCAGAATTATACTTCTTTTCGAAATATAGCAAATTTTTGTAATATGGTTTTTTCTGCTCTGTATAAAAATTATATTCACAAACCAATTCAACCAAACTTTGTAATGAATTTTCATCTTTCAAGATTGCTTTTTCCATTTTTAAAAGCAAAGAATCAATTTCTGAATTGTTCCATTTAGTTTCAGTTTTAAATTCTTCTAAAATGTCTTTATCAAAATCCTGTGGTAAAGTTTTACTGGTTAAAATACTGTCTTTATACTCTTTGAAAGCTTGAGCCTGACTTATAACATTTTTTTCTTCAAAAACCCTTCGATATATTTCATTAGCAAGAAAAGAATCATAACCTGTACAGCCTGAAAGAATTTTTATCTGGTTATTATTTTTTAGAAACAAATCATATATTTTTAAAAATTTATCTGATTTTCTAACAAATAAAACCTTTCCAGCGTAAGCTTTAGCCATTGTATTGCCATTGGAAGCAATATACTCCATCTCATCATCTGAAGCCAATAAATCAATTTTTTGAAAAACATTATAAACTTTACTTTCGTCTCCTCCAAAACCTATATACTTCCCTTCATATCTTTCGTTTTTAGAAAGTTCCTGATATAAACTATTCACTTGTGGAGATAATTGAGCAAAACTTAAAAATGGAAAAATAAAAAAGAATACTATTTTTTTCATTTGATATACTTGTATAATAACAATAGTGAAGTTATATTTTAAAACTTAACCAATCCTCTTTCCTAATATTTTCAAACTACGCTCTACTCCATCCAAAACAGCGACATTCGGTAAAATTCCCCAATCTTCAAACCCGAAATGCTTGAAGAGTTTTATGCTCGGCTCGTTGTGCAAAAATATAAATCCCAATAAAGTTTTTACTCCAAATTTTCCGGCATTATCGATACAGTACTGCAAAGTTTTTTTACCATAACCTTTTCCTCGGAAGCTTTCATCCATATAGATGCTTATTTCAACAGTTCCGTTGTAAGCAGGTCTTCCATAAAATGATGAAAAACTTACCCATCCCACCATCTTATTTTCAGAATCTTCAATTACCCAGAGCGGTCTTCTTTCTGGATTATGTTCATAAAACCATTGATGACGGCTTTCCACAGAAATAGTTTCTGTATCTGCAGTGATCATTCTTGATTCTATGGTTGAGTTGTAGATTTCGACAATATTTTCTAAATCTTCTAATTTTGCATCTCTGAACTTCAGGTCATTCATTTTATAACGAAATTTCTACAAAGATACCGGAAGATTTAATTGGAAACTTTATTACACCTTCTTTTTCTTTTCATAATCTTTTATGGCTTTGGTAAGACTTTTTACAGTTGTTCCCAAATAGGAAGCCATATCTTCTTTTGAAATTTTCATTTCTTTAGCTTTTAAATCTAAAAGCTGAGACAACGTATGTTCTGTAGCATGAAGTTGCTGATAAGAAGATCGGTTTGAGGTGTTTGCAATACGTTCTGCAAAGACATCTAACAGTAAATTGTTTAAATTTAGATCACTTTTAATCAAAGATTGGAAATACGGAATCGTTATCGTAAATACAGTAACCTCAGTAATCGCTTCGATACTGCAAATACACGGAACATTCTTCATCATCTCAATCTCCCCAAGAATTTCTCCTTTTCCTAAAAACTCAACGATGTATTCCTCATCGCTTTCTTCTGTAAAAAAGCATTTGGTAATTCCGCTTTTAATAAGCATTATTTTGTCGGAAACTTCGCCTTGCGTCAATAATTTTTCGTCTTTTTCAAAAGATTCTAAAATAATATTTCCTTTATGTTCCTGGTTATGGAAAAGTATCTCAAGATAATTTAGAAATGGTTGGTTCGTTCTTAACATTATTTTTATTTCAGACAGATTCCTTTCGGGATCTATTATTTATACTCATTTTTATGCGCAGAAAATTACAAAAACTAAAATGAATAGAAAATGAATTATTTAAATTAAATCCATAAAAAAACTCGCTCTAAAGAACGAGTTTTAAATATAATTATTTCTTCAAACATTTTTCCAGGAACTGATCTTGTTCCCAAAGCAAATGCAGAATATTTTCTTTGGCAGCGTAACCGTGAGATTCTTTAGGAAGAAGAACCATTTTCACTGGAGCTCCGAGATTTTTCAAAGCCTGAAAATATCTTTCGGTCTGTAAGGTAAAAGTTCCCGGATTATTATCGGCATCACCATGAACCAATAACATGGGTGTTTTCATTTTATCAGCATTCATAAATGGTGACATTTTGTTGTAAATTTCCGGAACATCCCAATAATTTCTCTGCTCACTTTGGAAACCAAAAGGGGTCAACGTTCTGTTATAAGCTCCACTTCTTGCAATTCCGCACGCATAATCTTTAGAATGCGTTAAAAGATTCGCTGTCATAAAAGCTCCGTAAGAATGTCCTCCAACGGCAACTTTTGTTCTGTCGATATATCCTAATTGATCTACCGCATCAATTGCAGCTTTTCCATTGGCAACTAGTTGTGGGATGAAAGTATCATTTGGTTCTGTTTTTCCTTCTCCGATAATTGGGAATGCAGCGTCATCAAGTACAGCATATCCTTTTGCCGTCCAATACACAAAAGAACCGTAATATGGGAAGGTAAAATCGTTTGGATTTTGAGTATTTTGTCCGGCTGTATTTTTGTCTTTATATTCTGTAGGATAAGCCCAAATCAATAACGGAAGTTTTTCTTTTTTAGCTTTTCTGTCGTAGTTTGCCGGTAAATAAAGCGTTCCTGTCAAAGTAACTCCGTCGTTTCTTTTGTAGGTAATTACTTCTTTGTAAACATCTTTAATGCTTTCAAAAGGATTGGCAAAATTAGTTACTGCTTCCGTTTTATTAGATTTAATATTTTTCTTAAAATAATTCGGATATTGACTTGCCGACTGTTGGATCGTCAACACCTCTCCTTTTGACGGATTGATAATATCGATGATTTCCTCTTTGGCATTTTTAAGGTTTGAAGTGTAAAGTCTTTTCTTTTTCAGAGATTTCATATCCATTTCATCGATGAAAGGATGTTGACCGTCTTTTGTGAAGCCATCACCGATCAGATAAGCTCTCTCCCCTTTCATATCGATAACGTATCTTCCGAAGTCATTTTTTGTGGTGTTAAAACTTCCGGGGTCACTGTAAACATCCTGGTAATTTCTATCTTCTATTACTTCAGATTTACCTGTATTTAGATCAACTAAATAAGATTTTGTGTTTCTTGTATCGTACCAACCTTCAGAAACAATAGCATAATGGTTGTTTGTCCAGCTTACGCCACTGTATCTTTGTTTTGTTTTAAAGAAAGATTTTGGTTGCGTTGTAAACGGAGCTTCCCAAGTGAAAACCTCATCTCTGAAATCAACAGCTTTCGACTGATCTCCACCATCCAAAGCTTCGGCATATACCAAAGTTGCAGGTTGATCGGCTCTCCAACCCATATCTCTTTTTCCTGTTCTTACAGATGAAAAACCTTTCGGCATAATTTCATTTAAAGGAACTTCATTCACCACTTTTACGGCATTTCCTTTTGAATCATAAACCGTGGTTGTCATAGGAAATCTGTTCAGTGGAACGATGTATGAAAAAGGCTTTTTAATCGTCGTAAGCATCAGATAATTTCCATCGGGAGAATAGCTTATTCCGGAATATAAATCCTGATCTTTTATCTTTTTTAAATTTCCGTTTAAATCTATATTATATAACTCAGAAGCGGTAAGAATTTCAAAATTCTTTTCATCCTGAGGGTTTTTAAGCAAATCTTGGTAGGTTCTATTTTGAGAAACTTTTCCATCGGCTGTTGAAACAATAGGTCCTGTTGGAAGATCTTTCGAAGAATCTGTTAGTTTAGGTCTGTTTTCGGGAAGAATTTTAATCAAGAAGCTCTGAGAATCTTTCATCCAGCTGTACGGATTTCCCAAATTGGCATTAAGATTATCTTTGGTGATTTTTTTTGCTGTTGCCGTTTCAAGATCAACGATCCAAAGCTCAACTCCTTTATCTGTAGTATTGGTAAATGCTAATTTCTTTTCATCCGGAGAAAAAGAAGTATTGGTTATTTTCGGATTTTGCGGAAGACCTTTTACCTGAACCTCCGTTTTATCGTTCATTTTACGAACTTTAAGATTATTAGAATACGTTATGGTACTCGAAATATTGGTTACCGGATTAATTCTTAATCCTCCCAATTTCATTTCCTGCTGATTGAGGTCGTCTAATGTTTTATACGTTGGTCGATACACAAAAACAACCCAGTCTTTTTTAGAATTGGTTAAAACACTTGGCGGTCGGTCGTAATCTGCAAGCTTTAAAATTTCTGCAGACGGTTTCTGATACGAAATATTTTCCTGGGCTTCATAAAAATTAAGAAACGCAAGAAGACAGATGGTCAATTTGATCTTCATTATCTTTTTGATTTTTCACGAATTTAATGAAAGTTTCTAATCAAAAAAAATCTATCTCTTTTTTAGAAATTGTTTATGCTTTAGTAAAATCTAAAAAAATAGCCACTTAAAAAAAGTGGCTATCAAACACATATGAAAAAACAAATAAAAATTTGTAATTATTTTAATCTAAATTATTGTCTACATTATCATTAATCAATGATATTGTAGTTTTCTTTCTATGGTTTCCAAAAACTCCATTTATTACCATTGTAAACAGCAAGTCTCTTAGATCCTTGTTTATTTACGTAGACTAACATTCCGGGACTAGGATTTGGAATATTTTGCACATCAGAAACAATAGGTAAAACCATTGCTTTATTTGTACTTTCTAATACCAAAGCGCCGTCTGCTGAGCTTGTGTCTGCTCCAATAATTACTTTTGAATCAGCTTCGTTTATATTAAGGGGTTGCTGTGTTAATTCTACTGAAACATTTCCATCTTGGCCGCTTAGATCAAACCATCCATCAGCTCCTGTTGTTGTTGTAATGCCATTATAAAATTTAACTCTACTCCCTCCTGTAGAAGACGCATCTAATACAATTGTTCCTTCTACTCGTGTTGGCGCTGTTGTTGGTAATGTCGTAACATAAGGAACAATTATTCCTTTGTTTTCTCCCTTAGGAAAGTCTAATAGAACAGATGTTGTATTGTTTCCTGCACTACCGGTTTCTCCTCCTATCACAATTTGGCTATACGCCAGAGAGCTTGAAGTGAGAAGAACGGTCGCTATAATTTTAATACTATTTTTCATTTTTTATTTATTATGAATTTGATCAAACATTTAAAATAAAATTTCTTTTTAGTTTATGATCGTTACGGACATGCAGGTGTTGTATAACATTTCCATCCTGTATTTGCCGGAGTTGTTTCATCAACAGTATAAATTTTTAAACACTTATCTGTGGTGTCATAAACCATCATCCCATCTATTGGATTTGTAATTTGTGATAATTGTACTGTTGTTAATCTAGAAATTACAAAACCTTTGGTATTGGATTCTAATACTGCGTGTGCAGAATTTCTATTCATCGGCCAATTACCATTTTCTGCTCCTGCTCTTTTCAATAAAGTGATACCAAACTTTGCTGAATAGTTACCAGTTCCTGTTGCCGGAGCTTGATAACAAACACAAGCTAAAGAATAGTTATACGTTGTTTTTCCTGTTTGAACAACTACACTAGAGCATGTTCCTCCCGGAGCGGTAGAACAAGTTAATCCAGACACTTGATCTTCACTAATGACATCAAAACTGTAAGCTCCACTTGCTATGGTATTAGAAATAGGATTAAAAGTTAATGTAAAGTTTAATTCTGTACTCGTTGTAAGACCTCCAGGAATATTCAATTTTACATATTGAAGGTTATTACTATCAGTATAAACACCGTCAAAAGTTGGACATTGAGCTGATGTACATGCAAATGTGTTGGAAGCATAAGAATATCCTGTAGGAACATAAACTTTCATATATCCAGTAGAAGTAGTTGTTCCTGAAGTAATTATAGTATTCTTAAAATTAATCGTCACAGGTACAGTACAGCTTCCGAAACCATTTGGAGTTGTAACTTCAGTTGCTACTTTATATGAAGGATCTGCTCCATTGATTTGTATTGCATTAGATGACTGAACAATTCCGTTACCTACCGCTGCTGCTCCACAAGTTTTATTGGCATTTGTAGAAACAAAAACATTTGATCCCACTACAAAATTACAAGATGTTGTCGCTTGAAATTTAATTCCAATCATTCTGTTATTGGCATTTCCCTGATCATTTAAAGTTCCTGGAAGACCTTGCGCCGGATAATTAGGATGCGTCGTCAAATCTAAAATGGTATTTACCCCAGATGTTGTAGTAGTAACAGCTTGCCAATTTCCTGCCCCTACAGGATATTCAACCAGTAATGTTCCTGGAACAATTGATAAACCAGTAGGCGGATTTATTGTAAAGGTGTTATCTATTAAGTTACCCGCATTTGCTGAATTTACACGGAACTCATAATTAATAGGCGTACAAAGATCGCTAGGTGCAGTTGGTTGCTGAGCCGTTAAAATCTGAACTTCCCCATTTTGTGGTGTAAAACTCAAACTAAGTGCACTTTTACCACACATATACGTACTAGGATCTGAAGGATATTCTGCACAGTTCCAACCTCCTTCAACTACAAATGTTGTTGGGTTACAAGTAGTATATTTAAAATCTAAACGATAATCTTTGAAAGTACCTGAAGCTAATCCTGCAGTACTTATTTTAAACCATTTTCCACCTGAATATGTAATTGGAGTAAGAACAGTATTTGTACTTATATCCACCAATTGCGTTACATTAACACCCGCCGTTGTAGGAATTGCAAGCCAAGTATAAGGAGCTGTTGAAGTTCCTGTTGAAGACATTCTTATCACATAGCTTTCAGTAGATTTTGATGCTTGAATTGTTCCTGATTGGTTCGTAATCGTAATTGCGGGACGTGTTGCTGTATCATAAGTAAGTGTTAAACTTTTGTCTGCAACCGACAACGCTGGTTGTGGTGTGATATCTTTATAATGATAATAATAATCTAAATATTCCAATTTACTTACTAAACCAACAACTGAAGCCGGCGTAGCACATGATGGAGAAACATTAACCTGAATTGCTAAATTATAATTATTTGAAACCACTATTGGATAGGTACGAGGTTCTAAATTAAATGTATATGTATTTCCAACAACAGATGTGGGTGTTAAAACAACATTTGGTCCTGAAACATCATAATTAATCAAAGTAATAGAATTCACCTTGTATGTTGGATCAACAGTAACTGTATATGTTTTAGGTAAAATCCCCGGTCTTACTTCGTCTAAAAATTTAGTTCCTGCGGCATGAAATCTTCTTGCAATAGAATTACTAGATCCACCTGGGTTAAAAGCATTACATGCTTGGCTTGAAAGTGATGATCCCACATTATTCTGATCTCTAAAAATGGAAGATACTAAATACATCTCCGGAATAAGAGTTGAACAATATTTTTTAACATTGTTTGTATCTAAATTGTAGAGATATGCTTCTTTCCCAGTTTGTTGATCGTATGTTAAGAAAATTCCATCTCCAGCTTCTACTGTATAATGTGCTCTCGTCTCAATGATATCATCCTGTAACAATCCACCAGCAGGAAGAATTGAGGTTAAATTCCAGACTGCTACTTGTTGTGTCGTATTAGATTCTGCACCTGAATAGGTAGAAGCACTAGCATTTAAAGTAACATTATTTACAAGTATAGTGGATCCTCTTTTAATGGTAACATCAATACTTTTTGCCTTAATTTTATCAGCCGCACCTGTAACAAATTTAGCAATAGAAAGGTACACATACAAGTTGTTTGCAGCCCCATCACCCACTGAGATATTTTGAGTACCATTGGTATCAACAAAAAACTCATCCAAATTCAGTGCTTTCGCTAAATCATAAGATGAAATAGCACTTCTTGACTGATGTGTGCTTAAAGTATTGTCCGTCCACCCTAATGAGTTATCTTCTCTCTCTACTTTCACAAAGCTTACAGAAGGACCTCCCGTAGAACAATTTGCAGGACATACTACTTTTCCTAAAACCAAATCGTCACAGAAAGCTTCAGTGTTACAGCTACAATTTGGGAAGTTGATATTTTGAATTTTTTTAACCTTATAAGGAATACTAACATTACCACCTGGCCCAGCTGAACAATCATATACCATATCAAGCTCAAACCATCCAAATAAATTTGTATTAGAAGTTATTGTAACAACATTTCCAACCTGAACTACGTTTGCTGTATATGTAGTAATCGTGGCATTGTCTGGGTACTGACCCGCATGCCAAATAACAGAACTTGGCGCACCAACTAAACTAACACCGGCAGGTAAAGTAATTTCATATACATGTCTTGTATTTAAGTTATCCAAATTATCTTCATATCTGTAATATCCCATAGAATATCTTGCTGTAAATGGAATATTATTATATACATTGGCTGGAGCATAAGATTTATCTATTAATTGGCTGTTTGCTCCTGATAAAATAGAAGTTGTTCTCTTTACCGAAGTTGTAGCTGTTCCCGGAGAGAACCTGTACCATTCACTTGTTGGCATAAATTTGTAGCAGAAGTTCCCCAACCAGCCACATAATTGGTTACAGCATTACATGATTTTAATTTATAAGATTCGGTAATCTCAATACTCTCTCCATTGCAGAAGTCTCCACCTGGAAGATTTGCAGCAGGAATCATATAATTTTTAACACTTCCTGAAGTAGATATGGGTGTTAAATGAATAGGCGTTGTTAATGATACTCCATTTATAGAAGTTATCGCAATACCTGTTGCAGGGCCAGCTCCATCCGTATCATTCAGTTCAATACCGTTTGAGGTATGGTCTACAGAAAAATAAACGCTAGTTGAGCAACCATTTCCTCCATTGCTAATTGTAAATGTTCTTGTGTAATTCCCCCCAACAACTGCATTAGATTGGTTTGCTGGCTGAATAAGACTAAACACAGGATAAACAACCTGATATGAAGATGAATTTTCGGTAGTTGTATTTCCTCCAATGGTTGCAGAAACAGAATCTTTAAAAGTTCCTCCTCCCAAAATGTAGCTTCTTGCAGCACAGTTTGCTTTTCGCTCAATCGTAAAAACAATTCTGTTTCCTGCAGTAAGATTATTAGGTCCAATTTTAAACTGAGGCGCATTTGCTGTACCTCCGTTTTCGGTAATCGTTAAATTAGCATTTGTGCTGACTAAAGCAACCGATCCCGATACATATTCAACACCAGTTGGTAACTGAATGACAACATCTGCTCCTGCAGTTGAAGATGTAGATACATCTAACTGAACCTGGAGTAAAGAACTTTCACCAGCAACCGTTAAACTTCTTGGATTTGCAGTCGGCGCATTGCTAAATGCGGGAAAATTAACTACAAATGACTGCCCAAAGACTATTTGAATATTCAATAAAAATATAAAAATATACAAATAGCAAAATAAATAAAATTTTTTTTCATGATTTTAAACTTTTCGACTATTCAGTGTGTGTGTTAAATATCTTTTGCTCATTTTCCTAATCAATACATTATTTTGAATTAAAATGAACAATAAAATACAGACGATGAAAAACTTTAATCTTTTACAAGAACAATAAAATTGTTCTTCTATATTTTTAAGCTATATCTTTCTTATTTAGCTCTGGCTAAATTTTTTCCACGACGTCTATAATTGCTTTAGAACCTCAATTTTCATCTGGCTGTATAACGTATGTTACACAGCCGATGAAAGTTGCTTCTAATAATTTTTCTACTCATTTGTTTTTTTAAACTTTGTTTTTAATACTCTTTCATTACTGTTGGGAACAATAAGTTTTAAATAAATTTTTTTTCATCATTTTTTTTTAGAATCGTAATCGCTTCTTTTGTATAAACTATAGAAATTCTTGTGTGATTTTGAAATCATTAGAATTATTTTTTTTATACCAAAGAGTTCGACTAACAATAAAAATCTTTAAATTGTTAGTTAATTAAAAATAAAATCTGGCAATGAGTATAAGCAACGGGAAAAAATAAGCTGCCTATAAAAGGAATTTTAATTTTCATCATTTGTGTTTTTTTGTGTTTTATTTTAAAATTGTGTTTTGTTTTTTAACATTGCAAATATAGATTCGAAAATATCTATAAACCTAACTTTTGTATAGCAAAATTCCAGAATTTTGCTACAAAATAAAATTCAAACACCTAATAATCAATACTTTAAAAATATCAATTAAAATTTTCTTTTTTGAGCATTGAAATAAATTTCGAAGGAGAAATTTGTGTTTCGTTGGTAAAAACTTTTGTAAAATGACTATGTGTTGTAAAACCACTTAGATCAGATAGATAGTTAATTTTATATTTTAAATGCTCCGGGTTTTCTCGTAGATGCCTTATAATAAATTTTATCTTCAGCCCATTTATATAATCATTAAAACTTTTTTCTCTGTACGTTTTTATGATATAATTGGTGTATTTGCTATTGGTATCTAAAATAACATTAAGGTTTTTTAAAGTAAAACCATGCGCTGTAAATTCGGTACCATTTTCAAAATCTTCAAGTTTTTCTAAAAGAACTTTCTCTTTCTCCTCAGAAATTAATTTGTTTTTCTCCGAATGAGTATCTATACTGCTCTCAGTAGAAATTTCTGAAGCTGTTTTATCTGCAAAAGCTTCTGTTTTTTCGTATTTATCTAATATTTCTTTGAAATTTTTATATAATACTCTTTGCCTTCTTCTATATAATACAATAATGATCAATATTAATATAAGTAATATTAAACTAGCAATAATGAAATAAGTTTTTATTTCTTTTTGCTGAGAAAGATTTTTACTTTGTTGAGAACTGTTTAAAGCGATTGTATTCTTATACTGCAAATTTATACTATCCTGAACTTGAGAATATTCTTTAAATAATTCAGATTTTTTATCATTATCATCTATTGAATATTTTAAGCGTTGTTCTAAAATGATAGAAATTATATTTTTGTTATTCTTTTTTCGAGGGTAAATTTCAGCTTTATCAAAAAATATTTTAGCACTATCTTTATTATTTTCTTTTGCAAAAGAATTGCCTTACAAAAGAAATAAAGACTTTCTTCTTTACGTCCTTCAAGCCTAAGTTTTTTCAGAATTTTCTCAGATTCTAGAATTGCTTTTTTTGCATCATTTATATTATTGCACATTAAATAATCAAAAGCCAAACCTCCAAATTCTTCTGAAAGAACTACCTCTCTATTTTGATTATATTTTTGTTTTTGCAGTTTTCTGATTTCTTCTATCGCTTTCTTTTTTATAGGAATTTCTTCAGCATATTTTTTTTCGTCATATAAAAAATTAGCCTCTGTGAACAAACTCATAATTCTTAGATTGGGATCATTTTCGGCTTCTGCTGTTCTTTTCATTTCAAGCAAATATTTTTCAGCCTCTTTTTCCATTCCAGACTTGTGATAAGCTACAGCCATTCTGTTAGATGCTAAAAAATGCTCCAGATTATTGTTTAGTTCTATAAAAACCGAATCAGCTTTTTGACCATAGAAAATACATTTGTTATAATTGTTTTTTTTTAAATAACCATCAGAAATGAGCTGAAAAGATTGAGCAATTTCATTTTTATCTTTTGCTATTTTCAACATTTTTTGCCCTACAGCTATATTTTGATCGGGGTTTTCTCCTTTTTGAGTCAGTAGTTTACCAAATTCTTTTCTTAATTCAGAATCGGTAACTCCTTGAGCTTGGAGACAGGTCATAAAGAATAGAAAGACCTTTACTAGTACTTTTTTTGTTTTCATCACATTGTGTTTTTGTGAAAAATGATCCTTAAAAGGAAGAATTTCTTAACGAATTTACAAACTTATTATCAATAAAAAATCAAAATATCAAAAAAAATCCCGAATAAAATCGGGATTAATCTTTTTTAATTTTATTAATCTAAAACGCTCCAACCCCTTTTGGGATTGGTGTTTGAAGAAACTTCCTGTTCGTTAACGATGATATTTTCTTTTCGCTGTCCGATGTAATCTAGCTCGCTCAGTTTTGAGAAAATAGTCTCTAAACTCCTTAACATCTGACTGATGTACAAAAGCGGTTCACCGGAATTATGATGATCATAATTGGTTTCAGCAACAGTAGAAAGCTGGTTTAGCAAAGTGTGTGGTGCAATTTCGCTCCATTCTAAGCTATAATTCAGCATTTCTTCCAATTCTCCGGGAACTAAAACCTGCGTTGAATTATACATTCTTAAAGCTAATGTAGCAAAAGTTTCGATTAAAAAAACCGGTGGTTGATACGGAATAATATTTCTGAACTGAAAATACATATCTCCAAAAGTATTCACCAAAACAGTACACAAAGCTTTTACATTTAATGCTAAAGCTGTATTTTGATTTTTATGCGAAGCTTTCTGAATGATTTTAAAAGCATATTGCTGTAAATTTCCAATAGATTTTGCAAATCCGTTGTAATAATCAATTAAAACCGGATGACTCTGAATCGATGTACACGGCGGAATGAAATTAGTATTTACCTGCGCAATATTTCCTTTAAAATCTACCTTCCCAACTACCAAATAATTTCCTCCCGAATGATTACTGTTCAAAGAGCTTACCGGAAGCAATTCAATATGATAATTAGCATGTGAATTCGGATGTCGAGGCGGAATTTCTTCAGGATCAATATCTCCAAAAGGTACTTTATCAAACGGATTTACCGATATCAAAATATAATATTCTCCATCCATTTGGTTTTCGTCAAGATTCAAAGATTTAGCCAAAGATTTTACGCTCACTCTCCTGTCTTTCAGCTCCAATCTGTAACCTGCTAAAGTTACGGCGCTGCAATTTTTGATAAACAATTGTACATCGTTGGTTGCCGTATTATGAACATCAAAAATAGTTTTATCGGTAAATTCGTTTGAAAGAGGCAGCAAACCGTAGTTATAATTAGTAATCCCAAGAGAATTACCATCTCTGATCGTATCTATTAAAAAATTATCTTGATCGTTGAGATGTTTCTGAGAAACTTTCATTCCATCAACCCAGTTGATAGCAAAATGTTTTATGGGCTGTATCATATTGTAGTACTTTTATTGATGTGATTTTGTTTTGATTTATTTTTTTCCTTCTTCTTCGTGCTGAATAACTCTTTTGCAGATCACCACTTCATTTTCTGAAATAGTATTGGTCGTAATATCCTGATCAAAATCTATGTATTTTCTAAAACTAAAGAACGATTTTTTGGTATAAAAAATCCAGTAATAAGATTCTCTGTGTTCGTCTGTTAAATGAATAACAGATTTAGGGTTTTTGTGATTATAATCGTCAACGACACGGAAAAACCAGTCTCCGAAAGTTACGCCTGTCGGTAAAGTTTTAGCTTTAATTCTAAAACGGTTTGCATCTTCAAGATTCTTGCTCAATTCAACATTTAAAACCATTAAACGGTCAAAGTCTGCTCCGTCAAAATCTGGTGGTTTCTGATCTGGAGAATATCTCCACGTTTTATAAATATCAACCGGAATACTGATTAACATTATATAACAATAATAAAAAACCATCGGTACAAAAAATATAAGGACGCTCGTTGCAGACATTACAGGATATCCTGCTCCTTTGCTGATCCATCCGAAAATTAAAACAAAAAGATAAGCTCCTACCAAGGCGCACGTTACCGATAAGACAGCTTCAAAAGTAATACTTGTAGTCTGCGATTGAAAATGCTTTCTGAAAAATGTATGCATCAAATTAACATGGATAATTCCGAAAATAAGATAAATAATCTGTGAAATAAGATACCAATACGGATTAAACGAGTTTCCTGAGAAACCGAAAAACCCTGGTAATGCAAGACACAAACTGCACAAGAGTACATAAACAATAATAACTCTGATTTTTATGGCAGGTTTGTTTTTTCTGATTACCCCTAAAATCACCATCATGATAATAGCAATAAGCGGGACGAAAATATACCTTAAAAATATACCTTTTACTGAAGAAATTTCCATTGATTTCTTTTAATATTTAGTTTGATTGATGAATTGTAAATATAATTAAAATATTTTACAGGAAAGTAGAATAACCGAGCCTGTTTGTATTTCTTTGATCGTCTTCCAGCACAAAAGAATAGTCTTTTTTTTCTGTGATGAAATTTTCTTCAACATCTACAGAAACAGGAAGGCAATAATCGTACAAAGCTTGCAAAACTTTTCTGAAAGGATGTCCCGGAATATAGTTTTTCATCTCGTCATAAGGAATTGGGCCTACATTTACAATCCAGTTTCTTTCACCATCCATGTGTTTTCCGCTTGCAATATAAGTAACTCCCAATCTTGAATTTCCGAGAAGAATAGACGAATCGTCTTCTTTCATTCTGTCGATTTCGTTGGGGGTAAAAGTAATCTCAACGGGAACTTTCAAAAAAGCGGTCATGCAGCGTTCAAACCATTTTTTATCACCTCTGATATTGTGAAAAAATGGCAAAACATGAAGAAAAATATAAGCATTTTGCTTATCAAGCATTTTAATAATTGGCCAAAGCTCGCTGAAAATATTGAGAAGCGAATCTGTATCACTCGCCAAATCAAAATCATATTCTTTCAGTAATGCACTGATTTCTGTAAAAAAAATCTCTAGTTCAAAAGGTCTGAAAAACTTTCGCGCATCATCTTCTACTCTTTTCTGCTTACGGATTTCTTTTACAACACTTTCTACATTTTTTCTTGAAGTATTGAGTGACGGCGGATGAAAAATTCCTTCCGGAAGATAGTCGTAAATGCCTTCGCGATATGTTTTAATACTGAGAACTTCCTCGTCAAAACCTAAATAATGACTTGAAATACTTTTAATATCTTTAAGATAAGCCCTGTCGTTTATTCCTATTCTTTCAATAAAAATATTGCTTACAGACTTATGATATTTAAGGAGATTTACAGCAACTGCTTCAGCCTTAAAATCTGTCTGCAGCTTATTATAAATCATATCTATGGTGCTGTTGTCGTACATATTTTTTTCCTGTGATCATGTTTGGTATCGTAAAGATAAAATATCTCTCTATATTGAAAAAGCATTTATCTCAAATTTTTATATTAAAAGATGTAATTTAATCTAAAATATTGATTTTCTAATGTATTAATCTTTGTTAAAATAAAAATGTTTAACGTTTAAAGGAAATTCTGGCAAGATTCAAAGTCTGTTTTACATAAAATTAACAGTGCTAAAACCAACAAAAAATTATTTTAAACGTAAATTTCCGTAAGGCTGACTTATCTTTGCAATTCGAAAATTATTTAAAGAAATGAAAAGTATTTATTCTAAAATTTTGCTTTTGGCATTCGTTGCAAGTTCATTGTATTCTTATGCATGGGGATTAACGGGTCACAGAGTGATTGCTGAGATTGCAGAAAATCATCTTTCAGGAAAAGCAAAGAGAGAGATCAAAAAAATGTTGGGGCAGGAAAGAATGGCGTATTGGGCAAACTGGCCAGATTTTATTAAGTCTGATACTACAGGAGCTTGGAAACAGGCTTCAGCTTGGCATTATGTAAACATTGATCCACAGACAGATTTTACAGCTTTTGAAAAAGATTTGAAAGCGCAGGCCGGAGCTAATCTTTATTCGCAAATTAAAGTATTATCTAGTCAAATCAAGGATGAAAAAACATCTGAAAAAGACAGAAAAATTGCTTTAATTTTCCTTATTCACATGATGGGAGATTTGGCACAACCAATGCACACTGGAAGATCAGGAGATCTAGGTGGAAACAAAATTAATGTTACTTATTTTGGAGATAAAACAAATCTTCACTCAGTTTGGGACGGAAAATTGGTAGATTCACAAAAATACAGCTACACAGAATATGCAAAGCTTTTGGATATTAAATCTAAGGATGAAGTAAAGCAAATTCAATCGGGAACTTTAGAAAACTGGTTGTACGATTCTCATCAGATTGCCAATAAAATTTATGCACAAACTCCAGAAGGATCAAAATTATCTTACGATTATCAGTATAAATTTAATGATACCATGGAAAGACAGCTTCTTTACGGAGGTTTAAGATTGGCAAAATTGTTGAATGATTTGTTTTAAAAGTAAATAGTTGATGGTTTTTAGTTGACTGTCAAACTACCTTATATTATAAAGCGGAACTTTGGTTTCGCTTTTTTTTGTGAAAGTTATTCTACTAAACCTAACAGATTTTGAAAACCTGTTAGGTTTTCAAAATCTGTTAGGTTTTTTAAAGCGGTAAGTTATCATTAGCCCCGATTGGAGCATTTGTTTGAGCTCATTTTATGTTTTAGTTGCGGCAAAGCCGCCGCAAAAACATAAAATAGCGAGTGCGAAAAGCGGGAAAAAGCTCCTAATAAATATAAAGGGAATAATTTACAACTAAATTCTCAACATCATTTTAATTAAATAAAAAATTTTTGTAACCTGTGTAACCTTTTTAATGTTTCAAACGTATAATGTAATAGCAACTCTATTTTTGAGAATAAAATAAATGAGACAATTAAAAATAACCAAGCAGGTTACCAACAGGGAAACCGCTTCATTAGACAAGTATTTGCAGGAAATTGGTAAAGTAGAACTAATTACAGCAGACGAAGAGGTAGATTTGGCACAGAGAATTCGTGCAGGTGACAGAGCCGCATTGGAAAAATTGATCAAAGCCAACCTTCGTTTCGTAGTATCTGTATCGAAACAGTACCAAAACCAAGGTCTTTCTTTACCCGATTTAATTAATGAAGGGAATTTAGGATTGATGAAAGCTGCAAAAAGATATGACGAAACCAGAGGTTTCAAATTTATCTCTTATGCGGTTTGGTGGATTCGTCAGTCGATTTTACAGGCTTTGGCAGAGCAGTCTAGAATTGTAAGATTGCCTTTGAACAAGATTGGATCGATTAATAAGATCAACAAAGCTTACGCTCACCTTGAGCAGGAGAACGAAAGACCACCTTCTCCGGAAGAATTGGCTGAAGTTCTTGACATGAGCGAGGAAGATATTAAAGAATCTATGAAAAACTCCGGAAGACATTTGTCTATGGATGCGCCTTTGGTAGAAGGTGAAGATTCTAACCTTTATGACGTTTTACGTTCTGGAGAATCTCCAAGCCCGGATAAAGACTTGATGCTTGAGTCTCTTCAAATCGAGATTGAAAGAGCATTGAATACTTTAACACCGAGAGAGGCTGATTTGGTAAGATTGTATTTCGGATTAAACGGAAAACATCCAATGACCTTGGAAGAAATCGGAGAAACTTTCGATCTTACGAGAGAAAGAGTTCGTCAGATTAAAGAAAAAGCAATTAAAAGACTGAAACACAATACAAGAAGTAAGATTTTGAAGTCTTATTTAGGTAAATAATTTTTAGTTTAAATAATTATTAAGCGGAGTTTGATTTTTTCAGACTCCGTTTTTTTGTATTTTTAAACAATGGAAATATATTTTATTTTCGGTACTATGATTTCTTTTTTCATTTTTGGAAACTTGGGAATCCACCTTTATTATAAGAAAAAACATGAAAGTTTTCTTGATTCTTTAAAAGGTAAAGATTTTACTTTAATTAAAAATCTTGATATGGAAATGGAATCGTCGGGCAAAATAAGGCATAGATATCAATTTAATAAATCTGATGTTGTCATATTAGAAAATGAAATATTCCTCTTACTTTTCAACAAACCCATAAGACAAGCTCAGCCCATTTTACAAATAAGCAATAGTAATTTTGTATCTGATAATATTTCTAAAAAAATCTCTTTTGATTCAAAATTTAGAGTACAGGGTAAACTTAGAATACAAGGAACTTTTGGAAAAGGTATAACAAGTGAAAAATATAAAATATTTTTAGATTTTAATAAAACTGATTTTGATTTGAATACAATTTTTGAATCTTGTTGAAATGAATAATTTAGTACAAATAAATGCAGAGTTTGAAGAAAATCAAACTCTACTTTTTTATAAAAATTTTAAAGTATCTTCAATTCATTAAAATAATAAATTAAACAATACTTTTGTCATTCAGAACGAAGCGTAGCGAAGTGAAGAATCTCAATATTTTAAATTAAAGAGAACTTTCAGAGATTTCTCCTATCGTCGAAATGACAAACGAAGTAAAAAACAAACATGAAAAAAATAATTATTGCCTCTACTCTATTTTTATTAATAGTTTCCTGTTCAGAAAAATCAGAAACCAATCCTTTAGAAAATAATACGGTTGATAATGTAGAATCATCAGTTTCAAATTCTTTAAAAAGTGTACGTGGAAAAGGAAATATGGTTCTTGAAATTTATTCTGAACTTCTCAAGAATGATAAAAATTTACAAGATTTAGAACAGCGAATTGAAAAGATAAGAACCGAAACACAATCCGTAGTTTCAGAGTACGAAAAAATAATCTATAAATCTGATAGTTATTATAATGATGCAAAACATTTAACAAGATCTATCAGTGATTCTTTAATGAAGAAAGAGATTGAAAGAGAAATTAAATTTAGTTCTGAAAGATATGATTTAAAAACACAAAAAATCAAAGATTTAATTGTGAAAATTAATCAGAATATTAGTATTATAGAAAATCATTACATTACTTTCAAAATCAAAAAAACACTCCCCGAAATTGAAAAATATCAAAATGCTCATCCTTTAAAAACAGATAGCTTAAATAATTTCATCAACAAGCAAAATCAATTGTTAAACGAATTGAAAAACGTAAAATAAATCTTTGCCACGAATACACGAATTTTTCTTAATTATCATTTAAAATTATTCGTGCATTCGTGGCATTACATTCTAAATTAAAAATGAATCAAATTTCAATCATCGGAGCCGGAATTGGTGGTTTAACTTTAGGAAATATTCTAAAACAACACCATTTAGATTTTACCATTTACGAATCTGCTCTGGAAATAAAACCTGTCGGAGCCGGAATTATGATGGCTGTGAATGCGATGCAGATTTTTGATAAATTGGGTTTAAAAGAGAAAATTGAAAGTCGAGGAAATAAAATTCACGGAATATTTATTACCGATGAAAATCTAAAAACTATTTCTACGACAAACGTTTTGGCTTTAGAAAAGAAATTCAATTCTTGTAATGTTGCCATTCACAGGGCTGAACTTCAGAATATTTTAGCTGAAAATTTAAGTTTTGAAAATATAAAACTCAATCATTCATTACAGCAAATTCAGAAGAAAGAAAATTATCTTTTAGAATTTGAAAATGGTTTTACAGCAAAAAGTAAAATCGTTTTTGGAGCCGATGGAATTCATTCTAAAATCAGAAACCAAATCTTTAAAACTGGAAACATCCGAAATGCCGGACAAAAATGTTGGCGTGGTTTAACCGATCTTGAACTTCCCGAAAAATACAATCATCATGCTTTAGAAATTTGGGGAAAAGGAAAACGTTTTGGTTTTGTGAAACTTTCCGGAAAAATGGTTTATTGGTATGCTTTAGTGAATGAAAATAAATTTAAAGAAAATCTTAATCTAACAGAAGTATTTAACGATTTTGATTCTTTGGTTTTAGAAATTTTAAAATCAACGAGAAAAGAAAATATTATTCTGAATGATATCATCGACCTCGCTCCTATTCCAAAATGGTATGCTGAAAACCTTTGTTTGATTGGCGATGCCGCTCATGCCACAACTCCAAATATGGGACAAGGTGCTTGTCAGTCGATTGAAGATGCGTATGTCATTGGAAAATTATTAGAAAAAAATCAAAACTTCAATTCTGTTTTTGAAGAATTTCAGAGTATCAGAAGAAAAAAAGTAGATGAGATTGTTAAAAATAGTTGGACAATCGGTAAAATTTCTCAATGGGAAAAGGGAAATCAACTAAGGAATTTTTTGATGCGTTCGATTCCTGAAAGTATCAATCAGAAAATGGTAGAAAAGATTTTAAAGCTGGAGATATAAAAAAAGAAACTCGATTTGAATTTCTTTTTTCATTATTTTATTTCAGATTTTACGGAACCGCATTTAAGCATCGAACTTCCGTAGTAAGGATTGACAATCTGTTTTTCGTTACTCAACCAGCTTCCTTCTGCCATCGGGCAATATTGTACGAAAATAGTTTTATCTGAAATTTTATTTTCTTTAGCAACAGCAATCATTACCTCAGATAATCTGTAAAAAGGTTTTCTCTGTGCATCAATATTTTTTGCTGATGAAATTGTTTTTGCATCTGATTTTAAAGAGTTTAGTTTCTTTGCATCTAAAGATTTTGAATTGACTGACGAAGCTGTTTTCAAAAATTCTCCGGCTGCAGCCGATGTTTTCTTAAAATCATCAGAAGCCAACGCAGATTTTACAGAAATGTAATTCTGATATAGTTTTGATAATTGCGGATTCGTTTTCGACTGTGCATTTACAGATAAAACGGCAAATATTGAAAACAGAAAAGTAATGAAATGTTTTTTCATTTTAATTTTACAAATTATAGTTTTTAAAATGCCACGAATTCACGAATTTTAAATTACTCTATGTAAAAATTATTCGTGAATTCGTGGCATTAAATATTATTTAATCTTAAATTCAAGCTTTACATTAAAGAATCTTCCAGTCAAACGCACCGGAACAGGATACATCAAACTTGAATTAGCATCTGTAATCCATTGATTGGCAATTGTATTATTGATATTAAATGCATTAAAAACCTGAACTCCTAAAGTTAGTTCATCAAAATTACTTAAGAAACCATAAGTTTGCTTTTTTGCTTTAGCATCTACAAATGCATAAGAAAGTCCCAAATCTACCCTTTTATAAGAAGGCAAAGTTTTCTGATACTGATAAGGATCTGTGAAAACCGGCGCTCCGTTTGGTAATCCCATTGCATACGTTAAAGTAAGATTTACACGCATTTGTGGAAATTTCGGCATATAATCCTGATAAAACATTGCAAATCTGAAACGCTGATCTGTCGGTCTCGGAATATTTCCTCTTCCGTCAATATTTTCAAAAACCCTTGCATAACTTGCAGAAAGCCAAGAATCTACACCCGGAACAAATTCTCCGAATAATCTTGTATCAATACCGTAAGCGTAACCTGAAGCATTATTTTGTCCCGAATAACGAATTCTCACATTATCCATATAATACGGAATTACATTATCCATTTTTTTATAATATAATTCTGTTGTTAATTTAAATGGTCTGTTTTCAAACTCAAATTCGGTTTCATTGGCCAAAATTGCCTGAATCGATCTTTGAGATTTTATATTAGAATTAAAATTACCATTCAAATCTTTAATTTCTTTATAAAAAGGAGCCTGATAATACACACCTCCAGAAAGTCTGAACCACATTTCTGTATTCCAGTCAGGTTTTATTGCAAACTGAGCTCTTGGTGAGAAAATAGTTTCGTCATTAAAACTCCAGTGTGCAACTCTTGCTCCACCATTTACCAAAACTTTACTTGCGCCCCAGTAAAACTTCTGAGAATACTGCGCATAAGCCGATAATCTCGTTGGTTGAATGTGATTAGCTCCAGAAATACTGTAAAATAAATCTAAATCTGAAGCATCTGGAAATCTAGGATCATCAACCGGATGCGGAATGCTGTAACCTGAAGAGTCCACCAATTTCCATTCGTTGGTTAAATCCCTAAGATTTTCTTTTTCATATTTAAAACCTAATTCAATATCGGTATTCACATTCGGTGAAAAGCGGGTTCTGAATTGTGTTCCGTATGTTCTTACAAAAAGATCATTTCTTGCATGCTCAATTTGTCCTCCAACATCATAAGACGTAATCGGAGCTCCTGTAATCGGGTCAAAAGTCTGCAGAATATAACTTGATGCAATAGAATAATATTCTCTTTCACGATTCTGATAAGAAAAACTGTCGAGTGTAAATCTCCATTTATCCGAAGCTTTATAGTTTACGGAAAATGTACCCATCATGTTTTTATACTGATCATTTTCTTTACCGTTATAAAAAACAGATAAATTCATGGGTTGATTTATTGTTCCAAAATCTACACTTCGTTCTTTAGGAATCATTTCGTAATCATTCTTAGAATAATATCCGATAAATGAAAGTGAAAGTTTGCTGTTTACATGATAATTCAGATACGACTGAAAATCGTAATATGTTGGATTAAAATCGGTGTCTTCATTTAAAGTATTCAGAACCAGATTTGTATTTCTGTATCTTCCTGAAAATAAAGCCGTAAATTTCTTATTTCCGTTTTCATCTTCTTTTCCTGATGCAAAACCTGTAGTTAATCTTCCGCCAATTAAACTCGCTTCACCGGAAAGTTCAAACTTTTTAGGCTCACGATAATAAATATTTAAAGCAGAAGACATTTTATCACCGTATCTCGGCTCAAAACCTCCCGCAGAAAAGTTAACTGCAGAAACCATATCCGGATTGATAATACTTAAACCTTCCTGCTGAGAATTTCTAATCAGAAAAGGTCTGTAAATTTCAATATCATTAATATAGATAAGGTTTTCGTCATAGTTTCCACCACGCACCATATATTGTGAAGAAAGCTCGGTGTTTGAATTTACCGACGGAAGTGTTTTTAGCATTCCCTCTACACCGCCAGAAATACTTGCGACATTTTTGGCATCTTTAGCTGAAATTCTTACTGCAGTAACATCGTTGGTTCTCCCGGTAACTTTTTTCTGGAAAACAACTTCCTCAATATTGGAAACCCTTGTTGTCGTAGTATCTCTTTTTCTTGCTTGTGAGAATACCAAGACAGGTACCATAAGGCTTAGTGGTAAAACTAGTTTTTTCAAAAGGAATTATTTATAATTTCTAAAATTAAGTATTTTTTAACAATTATAGTATAGATTCTCTTACTCTTGTGAGTTTTTGTAATAAATCTTCCAATAAATCTAATCTTAGCATGTTTGCTCCATCAGAAAGAGCCGTTTCCGGAGTTGGATGAGTTTCTATAAAAAGTCCGTCTGCACCAACAACAATTCCTGCCTTAGCAATTGTTTCGATAAGATCTGGTCTTCCACCTGTAACTCCTGAACTTTGATTAGGCTGCTGTAAAGAATGCGTAACATCCAGAATTACGGGAGCATATTCTCTCATCGTAGGAATTCCTCTGTAATCAACAATTAGATCGGTATATCCAAAAGAATTTCCTCTTTCTATAATTGCCACTTTTTGATTATTTGAATCAGTAATTTTCTGAACGGCAAATTTCATTGATTCAGGAGAAAGAAACTGTCCTTTTTTCAAAGTAACACATTTTCCTGTTTCAGCTGCAGCAACCAAAAGATCAGTTTGACGAACCAAAAATGCAGGAATCTGAAGAACATCCACATATTGTGCAGCCAAAGCAGCATGCTCATTTTCGTGAATATCTGTTGTGGTAGGAATATTAAAAGTCTCTCCTACTTTTTTAAGAATTTCCAAAGATTTTTCTTCACCAATTGTTGTGAAAGAATCTACTCTGCTTCGGTTTGCTTTCTTAAAACTTCCTTTAAAAATATAAGGAATATTATATTTATTGGTCAGCTCAATTACTTTTTCAGCAATTCTTAATGCCATATCTTCGCCCTCAATAATACACGGGCCAGCAATTAAGAAAAAGTTTTTAGAGTCTTTGTGCTGTATGTTATCTAAATGTTGAATCATTGGATTTTACTTTGTTTTTCTTTAATTATACTTTCTAATTGATTGATATTTTTTTGATAACGATTGATATTAGGTTGAGATTTCAGTTCTTTCAACCATTTTTCTGCAATTGTAAAATTACTATGATGAGCACTCGATGCTATCGTATTTATCATCGCTTCAATTTTATTGTTTTCTGTAGTAAAAGTAGATAAGTTTTTAGTTAAAAAATCATCTGCTTCTTTTAATTTTTCTTGATGTACAAGTGCATAAATATATTCTTTTTTTACAAGATCATCAGCCTTTTTATTCTTTATTGCTTCAGCAGAAATCTTTTCAGCTTCTGCAAATTTTCCCATTGCATTATACGAAAAAACCAATTCAAAATATAACGCTTCTGTTCGATAATTATTATTATAAAGTTGAAGAAGTTTTGGTAATGCCAATTGAGGGAAATTTGCTCCATTCATTGAACTTGCTCTTCGCAGAGATTTTTCATTTTCGGGTGCGGAACTTAAATAAATTTTTAACCATTCAGGCTGAGTTGGTAAACTAAATTTTTTCAGCATCTCGTCTAAAACCAAAGCACTTTTAAATGAAAGGTTCTCAATCCTAACTTTCATTGAAGAAACTTTAGCATCTTCTCTCTCTTTAAATTTTAACACACCGTCTTCTTCATAAAGATCTCCCATATAATCAAACGTGTAGCCTGCGGTTTCGTCAAAATACATAAAGCCAAAATTAAATTTCTTTTCACCTTGTTTTACAGGTAAAACAATATAATGGTTTTCTGCATCCGGAACATTAGTTTCAAATTTCAAATCTGAAAACTTTTGAGAATAAGCAAATAAGCTTAATGTAATTAGTGAGCTAATAAGTATTTTTTTCATAAGTGTATTTTTTTTAAAATCTTCTCAAAAGTATTAATATTTCTGCTGGTAAACTGATCTTTCAGGCTTTTTTTACCTAAAACTTTTCCAAAGCTGGAATCTAATGTATTTCCTTTTGAAACCCGCCAATAAAATATATTGCTTACAATCTCTGCTTTTTCGTTTTCAGATTTTGATGCATTTTCAAACTCATTTATTAGAATATTTTCTACATTTTCATTACCGACAAAAGCATAGGTGTGAAAATCTTCATTTTTTTCAAAAGGATTTTTAGTCCAAAACAATTCTGTTTCTTCTGCTGTCTTTACAAATAGAAATGCTTCATAATTAAAATGTTCAGACATTGCTTTTTCAAGAATTATCTTAAGCTCATCTGTATTTTTATCTGAGCTGAAAACAATATTTCCCGAAGCCAAAACCGAACTTACATTTTCCATTCCGGAGTTTTTGAAAACCTGGCAGATTTCCGCCATTTTCATGTTGGTTCCTTTTACATTTACGCCACGGAGAAAAGCACAGTATTTCATTTTGTTTTAGAGTTTTAGAGTTTTAGAGTTTTAGAGTTTTAGAGTTTTAGAGTTTTAGAGTTTTAGAGTTTTAGAGTTCAAAATTACTTTTTACTTTTTACTTTTTACTTTTTACTTTTTACTTTAATACAAATCATTTTAATACAAATCATTTTACCTTTTCATACAAATTATAGTCTGTTCCTGAAGGTTTCAGTTTGTAAATTTTCTCTAAAATAGGATAATCGCTTTTCAAATGATCTTTTATTCTGAATTCATTCAAAAGACGGTAATTGGTTTTGTAATAGGTTGAATCTTTATCCTGAAATAAATCTCTGTAAGAAAGCATATATTTTGGTTTCCTTTTTTTCACCGTATTGATCCAAGAATTAGCTTTGTCTTTTTTAATTTCTTGCTGAATTTGCTTGTCAACCAATCCCACTTCGTCAATCGTTTTTAAACGTGAAAAATAAGGAACATAACCAGCAGGTTCCAGTAAAATCCACTGTTTTTTATCTTTTTCGTATGTATTTAAAAATAATCCGATTGATCTTCTGTAGTTCCATTCACCATTTCCTGTGGCAATAGAATGTATAGTTTGGAAAGCCAACATCGGTACAATATAAATAAGAATCAATAAAGTCAGCCAAAGGTTTCTTTTTACTTTCTGTTCTAAAACAAAGATTAAAACCGGAACGAACAATAAAATCTGCGGAACCCAATAATACCAATCGAACAAGCTTTTTTGTGAAAGAAAAACAATCTGTTTTGTCCACGCAAACAGAAAAATAATCCAAAGAAAATAGTTTCTTTTTTCTCTTTGTCTTATTAAATAAATAAAACAAAGGAGCTCAAAAAGCGCAATTACAATCGTAATCGGATTAAAATCTCCGGGTAATTTCAGCATTCCCCAGAAGTTGCCGTAGTTTAATCTAAAATATTCTATGTTTTGATGTAAAGTAAATACTTTATCATACGCCAATTTCTTTGCGACAATCGTATTATTGACCAATTCACCGAAGTAGAACCAATTGAAAGAAAGACAAACTGCAACTCCCAAAATTCCACCTAGAATATAACTCCATCTGATTTTTTTATTCCAAAAAACATCCACTAAAAATACAATTCCGAGAAAAATAACCGTGTCGATTCTGGTAAATAATATGAATGTGGGAAGTAAAATAAAAGCCCATTTTTTCTCTTTTTTGAAACCATAATACAGCAATGCCATTTCAAGGAAAAACAGAATTCCGTATTCCATTCCGAGAATTGAAATCTTTATTGAAGGTGGTAAAATTCCAAATAAAAAGATGAAAATTGCTTTATGCCAATTATTTTTAAATAAAAGATGTGACAGAAATAAACTTCCTATTGTAAAAAGCGTAGAATTAAAAATAAGCAACGGCTCTATAAAATTTTCTTTTCCGAAAATCAGATTAAAAATATACGAGACAAAAACATATAAATGCGTTGTAGATGCCGATATTTTTGTAGCTCCGTTGAAACCGATTACTCCGTAATCCATAAGATTTTGGGCAACCCGCCAAGTGATAAATGCATCCTCCTGAATGTGGTGCGTTAATAAAAAATAAAGTTTTGCAATAATTGCAAAAAATACAGCGTAGATTGGGAGATTCTTGTTTTTAGATTCAGCCATTGCGTTTTTTTAGTTACACAAATATAATCCTAAATTTCAGGAATATCAAACATAAAAAAAACGGAACCGAAGTTCCGTTTTAAGTATTTATTTTATTGAGTTGCTTTGATGATCGCCGTGGTAATCTGATCTTCTTTTTCTTTAGCATAAGTAGAATCGAATGGTTCCATCACATCAAATAAATATTGATAAAAAGGTGTGATTTTCTGCACATTTTCAGATTCTTTCATTGCTTTTTCTTTACCCATTTGTTGAAGATCTTTGATGAATACATTAAATTTCTTATCAATCGGCTCAATAGATTTCACAAGATAATTGTAAGCTTTCTCATTCTGACCTATTTTTTTGTAGGCATCGGTTACTGAAGTCACTACTAATGAATATTCCATTGGTTTTGATCTCATCGGTCTTCCTACATATCCTTGTTCAGAAGGGCTTAAAGATAAATAATAATCGTATTCTTCAAAAATTCCTTTTTTAAGAACTTCGGCTAATTTCAATCCTTTTTCTTCTTGTCCGGCAACGATGTATCCGTAAACCATTGAGCTTAAAGAACGAGGATCATTATATTTTTCTGCAGGAATTTCTCTTGTAGCAATATCTAATATTTCTAAAGCTTTTGCTTTCTGACCAGATAATGCTAAAGCTGCCGCTGCTCTACTTGCAGAGCTTCTGTAGGCCATAATGTTTGAAGTTGCCGTTTCATCAAAGTGCACTTTCAAATTTTTGAAATTACCCCATCTGTAGTTTTTCACAACATTATATAATGAGTTTGCATCTACTCTTCCCATTTCTCCGTCGCTGCTTCTTGGTGTATGAATAGGAACCAGTTGGTAACTGAAACCATCAAACTGAAGATATTCGTCTAAGAAGAAAATGTTTTCGCTTTCATAAACTCCACCTGAAGAGAAGTTAATCGGACGTTTCCAATCGAAGTTTGCCAAGATATCAAACATCATCAGGTTATTCTTGTATAAAGTTCCTGATTTATAATTAACAACGATTTGATCTACTGTATTTGGAAGGTCTGAAGCATTGATGATTCCTGCTTTTACCGCATTTGCTTTGTTTACAGGAATTACAAACTTGCTTACCGGAAGGAAATTGTATTTTTCGTAACGCTCTTCTCCAAAAATCATTTTTAAAACTTCATCTTTTTCAGGAGATTTCATTTTAATAAAATTCATTGCTTCTTTCAAAGTCATAGAATCCTGAACCAAATATTTCTCAAAAGGCTGAATCATACTTTGAGGAGCACCAGCTTCTTGAAGATTGGCAATAATGTTTTTCCAGTCGTTATTTTTCATCAAATAAATCTGGTCATTCACACCGTCTCTGTAATCTTCATGAGTAAGCTGACTAGGAATCGGATTCGAATTATACGTTTTTCTCTTTACCTGATCGATGTTCCAAGGAGTTGAAAGCAAAGTAAAGTTAACTACTTTCACATCATCTCTGAATCTTTCAGTCTCCTGCATTGCCCAAACCGGATACGTATCGTTATCACCGTAAACAAATAAAATATCTTCTTTTGGTAATGATTTTAATACTGAATAAGAATAATCGTACGCTGTATATCTATTGCTTCTGTCGTGTACATTATAATTTTGGAAGCCCATCATAAATGGAACACCCAACAAAATAACTCCGAAACCGATATTTGCTACATTTGATTTTACTTTAGACTGTAAATACCAAAGAATTGCTCCGGCTCCCAAACCAATCCAAATCGCAAAAGCATAGAACGAACCAACCATTGCATAATCTCTTTCTCTTGGTTCGAAAGGTTTTACTCCCGTGTAGAAAATAATTCCGACACTCGTTAAAACAAATAATGATAAGATTGCATAGAATCTTCCAAAATCTCTGCTGAACTGGAAATAACATCCTAAAATTCCTAATAATAATGGTAAAAAGAAGAATGCAACAGTACTTTCATTTTTATATTTTGCAGGCATTGCATCCTGATTTCCTAAAATTGCATTATCAAGCGGTGCAATTCCTGAAATCCAGTTACCTCTTGTAGTATCTCTTGTTCCTTCAAGATCATTTTGTCTACCCGCAAAGTTCCATAATAAATATCTTAAGAAATAATATCCGTTTTGGAAAGTAATAAAATAATCCATGTTCTGCATAAAAGATGGCTTCTGAACAGTGATTAAATTATAAGGTCTTACTTTTAAATAATCTGCAGCCGTAATAGATCCGTCTTCATATTTAGCTCTCAACTCGTCAAAAATCTGTTTTGCTTCAGGGCTGTCTGCAACATCTTCGTTTGCATAATTAAATTTAAAATCTGGTGCGCCGTACATAGAAATGTAATTAGACATTACATCTTTATCATCATTAAACATTCTTGGCATTAAGCTCACCTGAGACTTATCAAAAACATAATTGAAACGCTCACTCGTTTTTCTGTAAGTTCCTGTTTTTTCGTCTTTTTCGTAAACATCACCAGTTTTTGTAGTTTTAAAACTACCGTCTTCATTTTTCTGAATTCCGTTTGCATCCAAAAATGCAGTATAGTTTTGCCCGTAAATTGTAGGCCAGTCTCCGTATTGCTCTCTGTTGTAATAATCAAGCATACCAATTGCAGTATCAGGATCATTAAGGTTCATTGGTGGGTTTGCATTTGCTCTGATCGGAATTACCATCCAACAAGAGAAACCAATTATCATATAAACCACAGATAAAGCTACCGTCTGGAAAATATTTTTCTTCGATTTTCTTGCATATCTTATGAAGAAATAGCACAATGCTACCATAATAATAAAACCAGCAATCGTTCCTGAATGGAAAGGCAGTCCTAAACCATTTACAAAGAAAATTTCAAGTCTTCCGAATAAAGACATGATTACTGGGAAAATAATTTTAAATACAATAATTAAAATTCCTAAAGTAATAAGGTTGGCAAAAATGAAATTCTTCCAGGTAAATTGGTAGTTTCTTGCGTAATAAACCAAGCAAACAGCAGGAATTGCAAGCATTCCCATCATGTGAACCCCCACAGAAAGTCCTAAAATAAAGAAGATTAAAATAATCCATCTTTCATTGTCTTTCTCAAGATATTCGTTTTCCCATTTAGTAATTAACCAAACTAAAAGCGCAATGAACATCGACGCCATTGAGTACACTTCACCCTCCACTGCTGAAAACCAAAATGTATCAGAAAAGGTAAAACATAAAGCTCCGATAACTCCTGCAAAAAGAATAGAAATCTCTTGGTGTTTTGTGATTTCTTCAAAATCTTTGTTAAGAAGCCTTCTTACAAAATGAGTAATCGTCCAGAACAGAAACAAAATTGTAAATGCGCTGAATAATGCCGACATTGCGTTGATCACGATAGAGTAATTTTCACCTTTACCTAAAGCAAAAATGGCAGCTACTGCTCCCACAATCTGAAATAAAGCCGCTCCGGGTGCGTGCGTTACTTCTAATTTTACTGCTGAAGAAATGTACTCACCACAATCCCAAAAACTAAAGTTGGGTTCTATCGTTGATAAGTACGTGAAAAATGCAATAACGAAAGTCACCCATCCGAGAAGGGTGTTCCATTGCCTAAAAGTCCAGTTTTTCATAGTATAAAATCAATTATGCGAAAATAAGGTTTTTAGATTAGTTTATATTGATTTTAACAAAATTTAAAAATTATGGCGTAGTTTTTGTCTTGTTCGGTAGGCTGCAAGCAAAAATAAATCACCTATTTATACAAATAGCGAACTTATAATTAACTAAAAGTTTAGAAATTATTTATTTTTTTGTATTTTTGCGGTCAGATTTTTATTGAAAAATAACAAATAATGAGTAATGTTTACGATAATATTCTTGGCTTAATTGGGAGTACCCCTTTGGTAAAACTAAATACCGTAACTAAAGAAATTCCTGCCACCATTTATGCTAAGTTAGAATCATATAATCCTGGACATTCCACTAAAGATAGAATCGCACTTCATATTATAGAAAACGCTGAGAAAAAAGGTTTATTAAAGGAAGATTCTGTAGTTGTAGAAACCACTTCAGGAAATACCGGTTTTTCACTTGCAATGGTTTGCATCATTAAAGGATACAAATGCATTTTAGCGGTGAGCGACAAGACAAAACCCGAAAAAATAGCTTATCTGAAGGCTCTTGGAGCTACAGTTTATGTATGTCCTGCGAATGTACCTGCGAATGACCCGAGATCATATTATGAAGTAGCGAAGAGAATTGCTGCTGAAACTCCAAATTCGGTGTATATCAATCAGTACTTTAATGAGCTGAATATTGATGCGCACTATCATACAACCGGTCCTGAAATTTGGGAGCAGACTCAAGGAAAAATTACTCACCTTTTTGCTTGTACGGGTACTGGTGGAACCTTATCCGGGTCTGCAAAATTCTTAAAAGAGAAGAACCCTGATATCAAAATTATCGGTGTTGATGCAGACGGATCTATTTTAAAAAGTTTCCACGAAACCGGAGAGATTCACAAAGAAGATGTACATCCTTATCAGATTGAAGGAATGGGAAAAAATTTAATTCCTTCCGCTCTTCTTTTTGATAAAATCGATGAGTTTGTAAGAGTAAACGACGAAATGTCTGCTTACAGAACCAGAGAAATTGCTTTAAAAGAAGCGATTATGGGAGGTTACACAACCGGTGCAGTTACTCAGGGATTAATGCAGTATGCCAATTCTCACCAGTTTTCAGAAAATGATTTGGTTGTTTTGATCTTCCCGGATCACGGATCGAGATACATTACCAAAGTTTACAGTGATAAATGGATGGCTGAGCAAGGTTTCGTTAATAATTGTTTTCACAATTACGAAGAAGTCTTTAAGACCGAAATCATTAAATAAAATTTTAATACAAATACAAGTAAAGCCTTTTTTGTAATCCACAAAAGGCTTTTTTACTTAAAAAATTACGAATAATAATGTTGGATATTTTTGAAAGAATAAAAGAAAATCCAGGACCTCTTGGACAGTTTGCAGATTATGGTGAAGGATATTTTATTTTCCCTAAACTAGAGGGTCCTATCGGCCCGAGAATGCAGTTTCAGGGAAGAGAAGTAATTTTCTGGAGTGCTAATGATTATTTGGGAATGTGCAACCATCCTGAAGTTTTGGAAGCAGATGCTAAAGCTGCCGCAGAATACGGAATGTTTTATCCGATGGGAGCAAGAGCAATGTCTGGTGAAACGCATCAGCATTTGCAACTGGAAAAGGAATTGGCAGAATTCGTACAAAAAGATTCAGCATATTTATTAAATTTCGGTTACCAGGGAATGGTTTCTACCATCGATGCTTTGGTAAGCAGAAATGACGTAATTGTTTACGACGTAGATTCTCACGCTTGTATCGTAGACGGTGTAAGACTTCATGCCGGTAAGAGATTTACTTACAGACACAATGATATTGAAAGTCTTGAGAAAAATCTTAAAAGAGCAACTAAGGTTGCAGAAGAAACTGGTGGTGGTATTTTGGTAATTACTGAAGGGGTTTTCGGAATGAGAGGACAACAAGGTAAACTGAAAGAAATCTGCGAATTAAAATCAAAATACAACTTTAGACTTTTAGTTGATGACGCACACGGTTTCGGAACTCTCGGTGAAACAGGAGCCGGAGCTGGAGAAGAGCAAGGATGTCAGGATCAGATTGATGTTTATTTCTCAACTTTTGCAAAATCAATGGCTGGTTTCGGAGCATTTATCGCAGGTGATAAAGAAATCATCAGATATTTGAAATTCAATTTAAGATCTCAGATTTTTGCTAAATCTTTAACAATGCCAATGGTAATCGGAGGTTTGAAAAGATTGGAATTGCTAAGAACAAGACCTGAAATTAAAGCTAAACTTTGGGAAAATACCCTAAAATTACAAAACGGACTTAGCGAAAGAGGTTTCAACATTGGTGATACCAATACTTGTGTAACTCCGGTAATGATGCAAGGTTCTCCAGTAGAGGCAACTCTTTTGGTAAAAGACTTGAGAGAAAATTACGGAATCTTCACCTCTGTAGTGGTTTATCCTGTAATCCCTAAAGGAATGATTTTATTAAGATTAATTCCTACCGCTTCTCACACAGATGCAGAAATTAACGAAACATTAGCTGCGTTTGATGCTATTCACGACAAATTAAAAAGTGGACACTACAAAGAGCAGGAGCAAAAATTACTATCTGAACAAGGTTTAAGTTTCAAAGAAATTTAAGACTAAACATAATTTTTTATAATTGCCACGAATGCACGAATATTTTATTTGTGTATTCGTGGCAAAACTTTTCAAAACCTAAACAGATTCATAAAGATTTAGAATAAATTTGCAAAAAAATTCCTTTTGAAAGATCTCCTTCTCATCACTCCGCCTTTTACACAACTCAATACTCCTTATCCTGCGACAGCTTATATTAAAGGTTTTCTGAATACCAAAAATATCTCAAGCTATCAAATTGATTTGGGTATCGAAGTGATTTTGGACTTATTCTCAAAAGATGGAATTCAGAAAATTTTTGATACCGAAATTGATCTGCAGAATATTTCAGAAAACTCGCAGCGAATTTTTGCTTTAAGAGATGAATATTTAAAAACAATCGATCAGGTAATTTTATTTCTCCAGAATAAAAATCCTACTTTGGCAAGACAGATCTGTTCGATGAATTTTCTTCCCGAAGCTTCCCGATTCAACCAGTTGGATGATATGGAATTTGCTTTCGGAAATATGGGACTTCAGGATAAAGCTAAACATTTGGCAACTTTATACTTAGAAGATTTATCTGATTATATTGTTGAAAATGTAGATTCAGATTTTGGATTTAGCAGATATGCTGAAAGATTAGGAAAATCTGCCAATTCTTTTGACGAACTATATTTAAAACTAAATGATTCTCAAACATTTATTGACGATTTTACCTTAAAAATCTTACATAAAAAATTAGAATTGGTTCAACCTAAACTTGTTTGTTTTTCAATTCCTTTTCCCGGAAATTTATATTCAGCTTTTCGTTCAGCAAAATTTATAAAAGAAAATTATCCGCACATTAAAACTGCGATGGGTGGTGGTTTTCCGAATACTGAATTAAGAGAAATTAAAGATCAAAGAGTTTTTGAATTTTTCGATTTCATCACTTTAGATGATGGTGAAGTTCCTTTAGAATTAGTTTATGAAAATGTTTGTCATTCTGAGCAAAACGAAGAATCTCATTTCAAAAGAACTTTTTTAATTGAAAACCAAGAAGTTACCTACAAAAATAATTCTACCAAACACGATTACAAACAATCGGAAATAGGAACTCCAGATTATACTGATTTACAATTAGATAAATATATTTCAGTCATTGAAATTGCCAATCCGATGCACAGTTTATGGAGCGACGGAAGATGGAATAAATTGACAATGGCACACGGTTGCTATTGGGGAAAATGTACTTTTTGCGATATTTCCTTAGATTACATCAAAATTTATGAACCCATTTCTGCCAAAATTTTGGTTGACAGAATGGAAGAATTAATTAAAACAACAGGCGAAACCGGATTTCATTTTGTAGACGAAGCCGCTCCTCCAGCTCTGATGCGAGAAGTTGCTTTAGAAATTTTACGAAGAAATCTTGTCGTAACTTGGTGGACCAATATTCGTTTTGAAAAAAGCTTCACTCAGGATTTATGTTTTCTTTTAAAACTTTCGGGTTGCGTTGCGGTTTCGGGCGGGCTTGAAGTTGCAAGTGATCGATTGTTGAAATTAATTGACAAAGGGGTTTCTGTAGACCAGGTTGCAAAAGTTACCAAAAATTTTACCGAAGCAGGAATTATGGTTCATGCTTATTTGATGTATGGTTACCCTACTCAAACCATTCAGGAAACTGTAGATTCTTTGGAAATGGTTCGTCAGCTTTTTGAAATGGGAATTTTGCAAAGTGGTTTTTGGCATCAGTTTGCAATGACGGCACATTCTCCGGTTGGGCAGAACCCTGAAGAATTTGGAGTGACTCCAATTAAGCAGGAAATTAAATTTGCCAATAATGATATTGATTTCAAAGATAAAACCGGAATCGATCACAGTAAATTTAGTTTTGGTTTAAAAAAATCTCTGTTCAATTTCATGCACGGAATTAATTTTGAAATTCCTTTGCAGGATTGGTTTGATTTTAAAATTCCGAAAACAACGATTCATCCAGATTATATTCACGACTGTTTGTTGGATGAAGATCAATTTAGTTTTAAAGGAAATTCTAAAGTTATATTTTTAGCGAAAAACGTAATCGCTGAGAATTACGTAAAAACAAAAAAGCAGAACTCATGGGCATATACGAGAATTACGTTTCATTTACGAACCAACATTGTTAAGGTAGAGCTAGAACAGGAAAAAGCAGACTGGCTGATAAAAATTATTTCTGAAAACACTTTTGAAAGTCCGAAACGTATTACACTTCAGCAACTTAAGCTTAATTTTGAAGAAAAATTTGATGATTTTGAATTATTCTGGTTTTCAAAACCAATGCAGCAATTAAAAGAAAACGGAATTATTTTGAGTTTGTAAATTGCAAACTTATACTTAAAGCATTATTTTTTAAATTCTATTTAACGCAAAATTTCATTCAATTATATCAAATTTGTCACTCCGTAGGAGTCTCAGCAAACAATATTTTAAAAATTTAAGTTTAGATTCTACGGAATGACAAACTTAAAAAAACTAATCCTGAAAAGTAAGTTTTCAGGATTTATATGTTTTGGCTAAAGCCAATGCAATTGTTTTCTATTAAAAAACGGGTTAAAACCCGTTCCTATTGAATTTTTTAAATTATAGAGATTTATTTTTTATCCTTTTCAACTCCGTCTTTTATCACTTCCCCAACTTCTACTTTTTCTCTAATTTTAATAAAATTAGGATCTAAAATCGCCATTCTTTCAGCAAGTGCTTTGTAAGTAGGAAATTTCAGAATAGAAGCCCGACCCGACATTTCCCTATATAAAGTAAAAATTTTTCCACCTGCTGTAGTAATTCTTTTCGTTGTTGTACTATATCGCCCAACCAACTTACTTTTAGCATCATACATCTCGATATCAATAAATGTTTTATCTGAAATCGTGTCATCAGAGCCAAAACTTACAGGTAAATTAGTGAAATATCCAACCGGAACACCATTACTTAAAATTTCACCTACATTATTAACGGTAATATTTAATCTGTCGATTTTAGATCTTATGGTATAAGCTTCTTTTGTTTTGGTATCAAGCTTTCGTTTCGGCATGTTTTTGAAAAGTTCATCCAAGTTTTTTACGTTGATTCCTCTTTCATCGATAATTTTTAAACCTTTAATACATGTATAAACTGCAGATTTTTCGTCACCAGAAAATGCGGATGGAGAAATATAATCCATATCTAAAGTTTTTTCGCGGTTATAAACACGATTCAACTTCACATAACTATCTCGTACAGAATCTACTACACTCTTATCTACAAACTCCATCGTGAAGATAGGAGTTTCCTTCAAATCCATAAAAGTATATTCTCCAGATTTGCTTGATATTTTCGCAACATGAATTCCGTCTAAACTTACAATGCCTCTTTTCGTTTTAATAATCTGAGCATTTAGAATGAAGCCCAAAACTGTAAAGAACATGATTAAACTTTGTTTCATAAAATCAGATTTTACAAAGCATAAAAAAAGTGTAACCAAAGTTACACTTTTTTGAAAATATATTTAGCTTCGATTTTAATTATTCGCAAAGGATAATTCCTTTATCATGATTAAATTCTACAACACCGCTTTTTATAGGATACGTAAAAACTTCGTTTTGATTTTCATTTTCTTTGGTAAAGTTTTTAGCGTAAGCTTCATCTACAGATTTTGTAAACAGCTTTACTTTACCGTTTGATAATGAAGAAACAATTCCTGCGTGGTTTTTCATCAGGTGAAATTCACCATTTTTTCCAGGCAACAATACTGAGTCTACTTCTCCTTCAAAAACTACGTATTCTGGTGTTAAAATTTTTATATTCATTTTAATTTAGATTTGAAGATTTCAGATTTCAGATTTCAGACAACTTTAAAGTCTCATGTCTGGTATCTAATATCTTTATGTCTAATTAAGCGTTATCCGCTAACATTTTTTGTCCAGCTTCGATCGCTTCTTCGATAGTTCCTTTCAAGTTGAAAGCAGCTTCCGGTAAGTGATCCAATTCACCATCCATAATCATGTTGAATCCTTTGATGGTATCTTTGATATCTACCAATGATCCCGGAATACCTGTAAACTGTTCAGCAACGTGGAAAGGCTGAGATAAGAATCTCTGAACTTTTCTAGCTCGGTAAACTACAGATTTATCTTCTTCAGAAAGTTCTTCCATACCTAAGATTGCGATGATATCTTGCAATGCTTTGTATCTCTGAAGAATTTCTTTTACTCTCTGAGCACAGTTATAATGTTCTTCACCGATAATTTCCGGAGCCAAGATTCTTGACGTAGAAGCCAATGGATCTACCGCTGGATAAATACCTAATGAAGCAATTTTTCTATCAAGTACAGTTGTTGCATCTAAGTGAGCAAACGTTGTAGCAGGAGCCGGGTCAGTTAAGTCATCCGCAGGTACGTAAACCGCTTGTACTGAAGTAATTGAACCATTTTTAGTAGAAGTAATTCTTTCCTGCATTGCACCCATTTCAGATGCCAAAGTTGGTTGGTAACCTACCGCAGAAGGCATACGACCCAAAAGTGCAGATACCTCAGAACCAGCTTGTGTAAAACGGAAGATGTTATCTACGAAGAAAAGTACGTCTCTACCTTGTCCTGTTTCACCACCGTCTCTGTAGTACTCAGCTAAAGTAAGACCAGAAAGTGCTACTCTTGCTCTTGCTCCAGGTGGCTCGTTCATCTGTCCGAAAACGAATGCAGCTTTAGAATCTTTCATTGCTTCTAAATCTACTTTAGAAAGATCCCAACCTCCGTTTTCCATAGAGTGCATGAAATCATCACCGTATTTAATAATACCAGATTCTAACATCTCTCTCAAAAGGTCATTTCCTTCTCTCGTTCTTTCACCTACACCGGCAAAAACAGAAAGACCACCGTGTCCTTTTGCAATATTGTTAATCAACTCCTGGATCAATACCGTTTTACCTACACCTGCACCACCGAACAAACCAATTTTACCTCCTTTTGAGTAAGGCTCTACTAAGTCGATTACTTTAATACCTGTGAATAAAACTTCTGCAGAAGTTGAAAGTTGATCAAATTTCGGAGCTGGTCTGTGAATAGGTAGACCACCATCCTTAGAAATATTCTGAAGTCCGTCGATAGCATCCCCAACAACGTTGAATAGTCTTCCGTTTACCGCATCACCGATTGGCATGATAATAGGATTTCCGTATCCAATTACATCCTGACCTCTTTTAAGACCATCAGTTGCATCCATTGCGATACATCTTACAGTATCTTGACCAATATGCTGCTCTACTTCTAATACTACTTTTTCACCGTTTTCTTTTGTAATCTCCAAAGCATCATAGATACTTGGAATAGCTTCTACATTATTAAAAACTACGTCGATTACAGGACCAATAATTTGAGAAATTTTTCCTTTAATTTGGTTTGCCATTGCTAAATTTTTTCTTGGTGCAAATATAATGAATCTTCACAAACCTGCAATTGCTAAAAAAAAGATTTTTATCATGCTTTTTTTAACAATTTAGCAATATAACAATCTGGCAAATTACCAATAAATGACTCAATAAAGTGTCTATTTTTAATGTTAGCTTATTACATTGGTAAATTGTTACATTAATAAGTACATTATAACTATATTTGCAGTCAAAATTTTTTCATCTTGAAAGTTTTCAGAAATTTTAGTGATTATCCCTCTCAAAAGCCTCTGGCGTTATCATTGGGAATGTTTGACGGAGTTCATCTTGGCCATAAATGTATCATCGATGAGCTGAAAAAAGTGGGTTCTGCCCATCATCTGGAAACTGCAATCCTTACTTTCTGGCCGCATCCGAGATTTGTTTTTAATCCAAATGAAGATTTAAAACTTCTTAATACTTTGGATGAAAAAACTTTACTGATGGAAAAATATGGCATCAATAATTTGTTTTTAAAAGAATTTGATGACGAATTTAGAAACTTGACCGGTGAAGAATTTGTGCGTCAGATTTTAATTGAGAAATTAAATGTAAAATATTTAATCATAGGTTACGACCATTCTTTCGGTAAAAATAAAAGCGGAAATTTTGAATTGCTTCAAAAACTATCTAAAGAGTTAGATTTTGAGGTAGAGCAAATGGAGGCTATTAACATCCACGAAAACAATATCAGTTCTACAAAAATCAGAAATGCTTTATTGGCAGGAAATATTTTAGAAGCCAACGAAATGCTGGGTTACTCTTACTCTGTTTCCGGAACGGTTGTGCATGGGAAGAAACTAGGCAGAACGATCGGTTATCCAACCGCCAATATAGAAACTGAAAATCTAAAATTACTTCCGAAAAAAGGTGCTTATATTGTTGAAGTTTTTCTAAATAACCAACAATACAAAGGAATGTTGAGTGTGGGAACAAATCCTACTGTAAACGGCGAAAAATTAACCGTTGAAGTTTATATTCTTGATTTTGAAGGAGATATTTATGATCAAAAAATCACCGTGAAATTCAGAGATTTTCTTCATGAGGAAATTAAATTTGAGGGGTTAGAAAAATTGATCGAAAGGTTGGATGAAGATAAAAGATTGACTGAGAATTTTAGTTTTTAGTAAAATCTATTATTCATTAAATCTTCTTAGGAATCAAAAAGCTTAAAACAGCAGTTCCTAAAGAAATAATTAAACTTTCATTCAATTCAAATTTTGCACAATATCTGAAAACAATAAATCCGAGGATAAAAGCAAAGATTGTTAGACCTATTTTTTTCGCCATTTTGTTTTATTAATTTACTTAAGAATTTTCAATTTCTTCTTTTGCTTTTTTTGTCAACGATTTAAAAACCAAATCATACGACTGATCTATCATTTTTAAAACTAAATCTCTTTTCAAACCATCTAAAGAAACAGAATTCCAGTGGGTTTTGTTCATGTGAAATGCACCTGTAATCTGTGGATGTTGCTCACGAAGTTCTTCGCTCCATTCAGGATCTGTTTTTACATTGATGCTTAAAGGTTGTCTTTCTAAAGACATCAACAGAAAAATTTTGATTCCTACTTTTAAAACTAAAGTTTCGTTATCGAACGGAAAACTTTCTGTCACTCCTTTTTTTGCAAGACAATAATCTAAAATTTCGTTGGCATCCATTTCGTATGGGTAATAAGTAATTGGTAATGAATAATGATTGATAAATGATTAATCATAAATCATAAATCATAAATGATAATTGATATTTTAATTTAACTGAAAGATCTTTTATCTTTTATCTTTTATCTTTTATCTTTTATCTTTTATCTTTTATCTTTTATCTTAAATAATTACCTCAAATTTAGTAAATTTAAAAAAGGAATTGATCATCACGCAAAACTATTTATTATGAAAGCTTTAGTAATCGGTGCTACAGGTGCTACAGGAAAAGATTTGGTAAATCAATTGTTACAGGATAACGATTTTGAGGAAGTGAATGTTTTTGTAAGAAAGCCATTATCCATCACCAATGAAAAATTAAAAACTCATGTGGTAGATTTTGAAAAATATGAAGACTGGAAAAATCTTGTGAAAGGCGATGTTGCATTTTCTTGTCTCGGAACCACACTTAAAGATGCCGGAAGCAAGGATGCCCAGAGAAAAGTTGATTTCGATTATCAATATCAGTTTGCAAAAGCTGCAAAAGAAAATAATGTGGATGATTATATTCTGGTTTCGGCTTATGGAGCTAATCCTAAATCAAAAATATTTTACTCTAAAATGAAAGGCGAGCTTGAAGAAGCCGTAAAAAAACTTCATTTTAATAAAATTACTATTTTCAAACCCGGAATGCTCGAAAGAAAAGATTCTGAAAGAACAGGTGAAGTTTTGGGAAGCAGAATTATAAAATTCGCTAATACATTGGGTCTTTTTGAAAGCCAAAAACCTTTGCCAACCGACATTTTAGCTAAAGCAATGATTAATTCTTCTAAAATAAAAAGTAATGGTTATTCGAGCATTAAACTTGGAAATATTTTCTGTTTTGCTGAGAAAAGTAATGTTTAAAATTCAGAACTTCAACTAGCATAAATTCATTCTCTCGCAGATTTTGCAGATGAAGCTGATTTTTTTAGCTGCCACGAATGCACGAATTATATTTATGAAAAATACATTCGTGTATTCGTGGCAATTCTATTTTTAAATAAAATTTAAGTAAGCTCAATAATCAAAACAAAAAATCGCCTCAAAATGAGACGATTTTCTTTATTATAAATCTTATCTTTTAGATTATTTAGCTTTAGCTTGAAGTTCAGCTTCTTTAGCTTTTAACTCAGCTACTTTTGCCTGATTTTTTAACATTGCGTAAATATCTTTTAAGATAGTAACAGAATCAATATTGTTAGGACTTACCTGATACCATTTTTCAGCATAAGGCAAAGCTTTATTAAATCTCTCCTTTCTTGCTTCAATTAATGTTGTAGCTTTATCTGGATCTGATTTTCTAATTGCATTGATTGCTTCAACAGCTTTAGAATCGTCACCAATAGCAGTGTATACTAGGTTTTGATAAGCGTTATCCTTCAATTTAACATCAGTACCAGCAAGCTCAACTGCTTTATTAAATGAAACAATTGCATCAGCTTCTGTGGCGGGATTTTTTGACTGCAAAACTCCTAAGTTATACCAATTCGTAGCATCATTAGGATTTTTTGCTAATTGCTCCTTAAGATTTACCATAAACTGATCGGTCTTACCTGTTGCATACAAAGCAGAACCATGATATTCTTTTAGTTTAGCACTATTAGGAAATTTTGCTAAACCTTTTTCAATTATTGCCAAAGCTTCATCATTTTTCTTTGCATTTAAAAGCAATGTTGATAAAGTTTCATATAAATCTGGTTCAACACTTTTAGATTGCTCAGTTTTGAAATCAGAATAATCTTTAGAGCTTTTCTTCAAAAGCTCCCAAGTTGCCTTATCATAAGCCGAAACTTGTCCGGTCTTATTTTCTTTTGCCGTATAAGTTGTCTGAACTCCTGTATAGCCAGAATTAATTAAATCAGTATAAATTTTTATAGACTCATCTAAGTTGTTTGCTAAAGCATAACTCAAACCAGCATAATACTTGTAAGTTTTATCATCCTGACCGTTTGTTTTTAATAAATCATAAAGTTCTAAGAACTTTGGTCCTGCAACCGTATAATTTTTTGCATTATATGCATCCATCGCCGCTTTATTAGTAGCTTGAACTTGAGCATTTACATCTTTTTTCTCTTCCTTCTGCCCGAAAGCAAAAACCGAAGAAACGATTGCTATACCTAAAATTAGCTTTTTCATAAATAAGAATTTTAATTATATTTTTATATTATTCTTCAGAATCTGAATTTTCAGTTTCATCAGTCGGGTTTTCTTCTGTGTTATTTTCTGCTTTTGGTGAAGCATTTTCTTCCGTTGAAATATTTTCTTCAGATTCTTCACCTTCAATACCTTCCTCTTCTACATCCTTATCCATTGATACTTTTGCGATAGCTGCAATCTCATCATTCTTTTTAAGATTGATCATTCTTACACCCTGAGTGTTTCTACCCATCACACGCATTTCATTCATATTCATTCTGATAGCAACTCCAGATTTATTGATAATCATCAATCCATCTTCATCCGTAACATTTTGAATAGCAATAAGATTACCTGTTTTTTCAGTGATATTTAAAGTAATAACTCCTTTTCCACCTCTGTTGGTAATTCTGTAGTCTTCAACTGCGGTTCTTTTACCATATCCTTTTTCAGAAACTACAAGAACGGTATCATTTTCCAAATCGTTGACAACAATCATACCAATAACCTCATCGTTTTCTTCCATCGTAATACCACGAACTCCGATAGATCCTCTACCAACTTCTCTTACTTTTTCTTCAGGGAAACGGATACATTTACCGTTTTTGGTAGCAATCATAATCTGAGATTCGCCATTGGTAAGATAAGCACTTAATAACTGATCGTTTTCTCTGATTTCAATAGCATTAATACCATTTACTCTTGGTCTTGAATAAGCTTCCAAAGAAGTTTTCTTAATTGTACCATTTTTAGTAATCATTACCACGCTCATTTGATTGATGTAGTCTACATCTTTCAAATCATTAGTTCTGATGTATGCTTTAATCTTATCATCTGGTTCGATGTTGATTAAGTTTTGTACCGCTCTTCCTTTTGCAGTTTTAGAACCTTCAGGAATTTCAAATACTCTTAACCAATAACATTTACCTTTTTCTGTAAAGAACAACATATATTGGTGATTAGTCGCAGAAACGATATACTCTAAGAAATCTGAATCTCTCGTTGTAGCCGCTTTATTACCAACACCACCTCTACTTTGGATTTTGTATTCAGAAAGCAACGTTCTCTTCACGTATCCTGCATGAGAAATGGTAAGAACAACTGCTTCGTTCGGGATAATATCTTCAATAGACATTTCACCTCCAGAATAATCGATTTCTGTTCTTCTTTCGTCGCCGTATTTTTCTTTTACTTCAATTAATTCATCCTTAATAATTTGGAATCTTCTTGGTTCATTAGCCAAAATATCTTCTAAATTATTAATCTCTTTCATAATAGCATCGTACTCGTCACGGATCTTATCAAGCTCCATTCCTGTAAGACGAGCCAAACGAAGATCAAGAATTGCCTGCGCCTGAATTTCTGATAATTCAAATGCTTCAATCAAACCTTCTTTCGCAGCCTGTGGATTGGCACTGTGACGAATAATTGAAATTGCTTTATCTAAAGAAGCCTGAGAACCAATCACTTTCATGAAACCTTCAAGAATGTGCGCTCTTTCTCTTGCTTTTCTAAGCTCGTATTCAGTTCTTCTTACAATCACCACATGTCTGTGCTCAACAAAATGATGAATAATGTCTTTTAAATTCAACTGCTCCGGTCTTCCGTGTACCAAAGCGATATTGTTTACACTGAAAGACGTTTGTAGTGAAGTATATTTATATAATAAGTTCAGAACTACATTAGGAATCGCATCATTTTTTAGTTCATAAACGATACGCATCCCGTTTCTGTCTGATTCATCTCTGATTTCATAGATTCCAGGAATTTTCTCATCTTTTACCAACTCGGCTGTTCTGGCAATCATTTCAGCTTTGTTTACCTGATAAGGTATTTCGGTTACGATAATTGCATTTCTGTTGTGAACTTCCTCGAAATTTACTTTTGCTCTAAGAACTACTCTTCCTCTTCCTGTATGGAAAGCGTCTCTTACACCATCATATCCATAGATAATTCCACCTGTAGGAAAATCCGGAGCTACAATGTGCTGCATCAATTCATCGATGGTAATTTCTTTATTATCAATATATGCACAGATTGCATCTACAGCTTCAGAAAGGTTATGAGGAGCCATATTCGTCGCCATACCTACTGCGATACCTGAAGTACCGTTTACCAAAAGATTTGGAATTTTTGTAGGCATTACACTAGGTTCCGTCAAGCTGTCGTCAAAGTTATTTTGAAAATCTACCGTTTCTTTATCAAGATCTGATAAAATTTCGTCTGAAACTTTTTTAAGCCTTGCTTCGGTATAACGCATTGCTGCAGGTGGATCACCATCCATCGAACCGAAGTTACCCTGACCGTCAACCTGCGGATAACGTAAACTCCAAGGCTGAGCCATTCTTACCATTGCGTCATAAACTGAAGAATCTCCATGTGGGTGATATTTACCTAAAACATCCCCAACAATTCTTGCCGACTTTAAGTATTTCCTGTTTGAGAAAACCCCTAAACCATACATACCATAAAGCACTCTTCGGTGTACCGGCTTAAGACCATCTCTTACGTCTGGTAATGCTCTCGAAACAATAACTGACATTGAATAATCAATGTAAGATGATTTCATTTCATCAACAATGTTGATAGGAATTAATCTTTCTCCTTCTTTTTGCATATATAAGTTTTATTGTAATGATAATCAGACTTTTAAAAATCGGTCTGAAAACTATTTATTTCAAATAATTAATAACGGGCTAAGTTACAAAATTTTTACCGATTTTTGCCTGAGAAATCAAGCAAAATATCTTAAAAAAAATTAAAATATGAGTGTATTAAGTATAACTTTTCACTGCATAAAAAGCAGTATAGATGAGTGGGAAAATTATGTGGATGAAACTTTAGTTTTAATGACAGAAAACCTTATGGATGTTGATAAATACATCTTATCTGAAGTTCACAGCGATTTTATAGACGAAGGAAAAAACTATAATCTTCTTTTAATTTTTGATGACGAAGAAAAAAGAACAGAATTTATGGAAAGTGAATTATTAAACATCTCTGAAAGAATCGAAACCAAATTCGGGCAGGATGTAATGATTTTCAATACTTCTTTAAATCCTAAGAAGAAAAATCTTTAATAAACCTTAAACAAAAGGATAAACAAAAAGGCTGTTTCAAAAAAATGAAACAGCCTTTTTTTTTTATAAGTTAACGACTATTACCGGTCTGCTATGATAAACTCTCGGATGTCTGTATTTATGAGAATAATATGGTCGTACTGGTTTATAATAATGTTTTTTATAATGTCTTGGCGCTTTATAATACACTACTTTTTTATACTTTGGCTTGTAATGGCCACGATGATAATGCTTTTTGTAAGGACCGTGATGATGACCTCTTTGAAGAGGCGCTGCCTGGTAAAACACGATTGAAAAAACAATCAAAAATACCCCAATTACTTTAGATAAGATCTTCATAATACTCAATTTCAAATTACGACTAAAGCCAACAACACTAATGCCAATAATTGCTTATAACTGCATATTTAGTATTTTTTAAGAAATTTTATTATTATTTCTGAATAATCAAGATGATTTATCTATTACTTGGATGATGTTTTTTCAATTCCTCAACTTTCTTATCATGACCGTGAGGCATTGGTCTTTGGCTCGGATGCGGAACACAGGAAGAAATAAATCCTGCTGTAACGATTATAGCAATTGTATTTTTCAGGAGTTTCATAATTTTAAAATTTAAATTGATGAAGTGAATGGTACAATCAAAATGCCAAACGACTAATAGTTAATATTTAAAAAATATTCGGGCTTCTTCTTTCCAGCATCACAAGATCTTTCCACTCACCATGAAGCTGACCTACTTTATCTCTTTTACCAACGATTCTGAAACCATTTTTCTGATGAAATTTTATAGATGCTACGTTTTCAGGGAAAATATTAGACTGCAAAGTCCAGAATCCGTGGTTTTCACTATCGAGAATCAGTTTTCTTAAAAGAACCGAACCCAAACCTTTTCCAAGGTAATTATGATCAAAATAAATACTTACTTCGGCAACGCCTTTAAAACAATCTCTTTTACTTACAGGTTTTAAAGCACACCAACCGATCACTTCGTTGTTTTCGTTTTCCAAAACCCATCTGCAGTCATTTAAAAAGCTGGAATTCCAGGCTTCTGAGCTTGGCAATTCTGTATCAAATGTGGCAATTCCGCTGTCTATTCCCTGCTTGAAAATTTCTAAAACTTTGGTTTCGTCCTGCGGAAGCATTTCTCTTATCTCGTAGTTCATTTTTTTAATGATATTTTCTTTTATTTTTTCTTTTAATTCTGGAATAGTGAGTCTGCTGATCATCTTTATCTTCAGAAATCACACTGATATTTCCATCCACCTCCAAAATAGCAAGCTTTACATTTTCCATTGCTTCTACTCCATGCTCCCTGATTGCTTCATTCAGTTCATCAAAAGTAATTTTCACTTTTCTTAAAGCAACCTGATCTACATTTCCGTCTTTTACTAAAATAACCGGATCTGCTTCCATAAAACTTGCAAAACCACGATTGGAAAACATCAATCTTTTTAAAGTAAAATTAGCAGCAAATAAAACAAGCGCCGCAACAATTCCGCCTTCTAAGGAAGTATTTTCACCAACCATTGCATTCTGTACCGCATTTGAAATCAGCAACAGCAAAACAACATCTCCTGCGTTGAGTTGTGAAAGTTGATTCTTTCCAAATAAACGGATGGCGATTACCATAAAAAGGTAAACGCAAAGTGAACGGATAACTACATCAAGAATAGGATTCACGGCAGATAATATTTAAAATCAAATGTATACAATTACCGGAAATAAAAAAACTGCTTTTTCAAGCAGTTTAAGGAAAATTATATACAGTTTTATGTATTTATCTATTGTTGATGTCTACTCTTACAGGCATTACAAAAGAAGAAGCAAGCATATTTTCATTCAGTTTGTTGGCATCCACTTTATATTGAAGATGAGACAAAACATTTTCTATTTCTTTGCTTACATTTTTGCAGTCTCCTTTTGAACGTACATTTACAATTTTACCATTTTCTGCAATATCAAACTTTACTTCAGAATTTACAACTCCTTGCTTATAATCTTGATTGGTAAAATCAAAATTGGCCATCAACAGATTTCTGATTTCACTGAATGCATCATTTTTATTTATCTGAATCTCTTCAATTGTATTGTTTGAAGTTGTCTGAGCTTTTACGTTACCTGCGATTGCTGTTAATCCTAATGCGAAAAGAGAAGCAACAAATATTTGAATTTTATTTTTCATAATCATCTGATTTTAAATTATATATTAAACTTGTTTTGAATTCTAAATCAAAGATATAAAAAAATATTCATACAAATTTCACATTCAGTTAACATTGAGTTAACATTAAAATATATTATACTGATAATCAAATTATTAAATTTTAAAAATAATTAAAAAGTTAACATTGGAAGTGTAAATTACATTTAAATTAGAACCAATTTCAATTAAATTTGATAAAAAGAACGAGCTATAACACATGTTACAGCTCGTTAATATTGTATAGATGTTAATTGCTTATTTATTTTGCCCGGGAGCAAAAGGTTTTGCAGATTTTGTTCCGTAAATTTTCTTAGCCTGACCCGGTGGTATTGGTTTAGAATTATTACTTCTTACGCTTGTTGCCGTTCTCACTTCGCAAGAAGCTAGACTAAGAGAAAAAACCAAAAGTGCTAAATAAATTTTAATAGATTTCATAACATTTTTTAAGAGATACCACAAATTTAAGACCAATTTACATCTCCTTTTTCAAATACTTTCCTGTCAAACTTTTCTTAGACTTGATAATTTCTTCAGGTGTTCCCTGTGCAATGATTTGCCCACCGTGTTTACCGCCTTCTGGTCCAACATCGATAATATGATCTGCCAATTTGATAACATCCATATTATGTTCGATGATGATGAATGAATTTCCTAATTCAACTAATTTATTAATCGCATCCATCAGAATTTTCACGTCTTCAAAATGAAGCCCGGTCGTTGGTTCGTCAAGAATGTATAAAGTATTTCCGGTCTGTCTTTTTGCAAGTTCTGTTGCTAATTTAATACGCTGCGCTTCCCCTCCGGAAAGAGTTGTCGACTGTTGCCCCATTGTAATGTAACCCAAACCTACATCCTGTAAAGTTTTTACTTTCGCAAAAATCTTAGGAATTGGCTGGAAGAAATCTACCGCTTCATCAATCGTCATATCCAAAACATCGGAAATCGATTTTCCTTTGTAGCGAACTTCCAAAGTTTCTCTGTTGAAACGTTTTCCGTTACAGGTTTCACAATGTACGTAAACATCCGGTAAAAAGTTCATTTCGATTACCTTCAAACCGCCACCTTGACAAGTTTCACATCTTCCACCTTTTACATTGAAAGAAAATCTTCCTGGTTTGTAGCCACGAATTTTAGATTCAGGCAATTCTGAAAATAAGTTTCTGATATCGGTAAACATTCCGGTGTAGGTTGCAGGATTTGAACGAGGTGTTCTTCCGATCGGAGTTTGGTCTACATCTACAATTTTATCGATATTATCAAGGCCTTCTACTTTTTTGTAAGGCAAAGGTTCCTGAACGGCTCTGTAAAAATGCTTATTCAGTATCGGATATAAAGTTCCGTTGATTAAAGAAGATTTTCCACTTCCTGAAATACCTGTAACCACAACCAATTTTCCTAACGGAATATCAAGCGTTACATTTTTAAGGTTATTTCCTGTAGCACCTTTTAGTACAATATTTTTACCGTTTCCTTCTCTTCTCACTTCCGGAATGGCAATTTTTCTTTTCCCGTTGATATAATCAGCGGTTATCGTATCAGCTTTAAGCAAATCTTTCGGTTTCCCTTGCCAAAGAATTTCTCCACCAAATTTTCCGGCTCTCGGACCAATGTCTAAAACCTCATCGGCTTCCATGATCATATCTTTATCGTGCTCTACCACCAAAACAGAGTTCCCGATATCACGAAGATTTTTTAACGAATTAATTAATCTCTCATTGTCTCTTTGGTGCAATCCGATACTTGGTTCATCCAAAATATAAAGAACGTTGACCAATTGCGACCCAATTTGTGTTGCCAAACGAATTCTCTGAGATTCTCCACCAGAAAGAGTTTTTGAACTTCTGCTCAAACTTAAATAATCTAAACCTACATCCAGTAAAAACTGAAGTCTGGTTTCGATTTCCTTTAAAATTTCGTGAGCAATGATCGAATTTTTTTCTGAAAATTTATCTTTTACATCGGCTAACCAATCTTTTAAGTCTGATAAACTTAAACCATTGATCTCGGCAATATTTTTTCCGTCGATTTTAAAGCTTAAACTTGAAGGCTGAAGACGGGTTCCTTTACATTCCGGGCAAGTTTCTTCGGTTGTAAAATGTCTTTCAAGCAAAATTGCTTCGTAAGATTCTCTTTCCTCGATTAATTCTTCCATAAAAGGAATCAAACCATCAAAACTGATTTTGATTTTTTTGGTAATTCCGGCATATTTTAAATCTTTATTAAATTCCTTATGACAACCATTGTAGATATAGTCCAATGCTTCTTCCGGAATATCTTTAAAAGGTGTTGCCAATCCTAAACCAAAAATTTCAAGAATATTTTTGATTTGAGAAAGTACATATTTATTAGATTTAATATCTTCCAACGGTAACAAAGCTCCCTGATTGATTGACAATTTAGGATTTTCAACAAAATAATCGGTGTTGATTTTTTTAATTGTTCCTAAACCTTTACAGCTTGGACAACTTCCTTTCGGCGAATTAAATGAAAATGTATTCGGTTCCGGTAAAGCCAATGAATGGCCTGTTTCGGCATCCATTAAGTTTTTAGAAAAATATTCAATCTCTGTACTTCCCAGTTTTTGAATCCCGATTAAACCTTCCCCCATTTCCATTGCAGTTCGCAACGATTTTTCCATTCTGGCTTCCGATGCACTTTCTCCAATAATCCAACGGTCAATTACGATATCGATGTCGTGGGTTTTGTAACGGTCGAGTTTTAAATCATATTCAATATCCTGTAATTCACCGTCAATTCTTGCCTGTCCGTATCCTTTTTTGGCCATCTGAACAAAAAGTTCGTGATAATGTCCTTTTCTGGAACGCACAACAGGTGCCATCAACATAATTTTTTCGCCTTTATAATTTTCTTTGATTGTATCAAGAATCTGATCTTCAGTATAGCTTACCAACTTTTTTCCCGTCGTTTGAGAATAAGCATCTGAAACTCTCGCAAATAAGAGACGAAGGTAATCGTACAATTCTGTAACGGTTCCTACAGTTGAACGTGGATTTTTATTGGTTGTCTTTTGTTCAATAGCAATTACGGGCGAAAGACCTTCAATTTTATCAACATCGGGGCGTTCTAAACCGCCCAAAAACTGTCTCGCATAAGCGGAAAACGTTTCGATGTAACGACGCTGACCTTCCGCAAAAATCGTATCAAAAGCCAATGAAGATTTTCCGCTTCCCGAAAGACCCGTAATTACGACCAATTCGTTACGCGGAATTTTTACATTAATATTTTTAAGATTGTGTTCACGAGCTCCGTAAACTTCTATATATTCAGTTGATTTACTCATAATTTGGAGTGACTTTACCTGAAAATCACGATGTGCAAAATTACGGAATTTTATGGAATTTATCGTGTTAAAAAATGTTAGTTTCTCATCTGTGAAATTAGAGATATATTGTTTGTTTAATTTTAAATTATAGATCTTGTTGTTAATAATTATGCCATGTATATTTTAATTTTTTTTTTAGATTTTCGGCACTTCAAGTGTTTTTCATAACGAAGTAGAGAAAAGATGTATCGAGAATAGAACTTGTCCTAAAAATTACGAGCTTCTCGATACGATTTTTTTCAAAAATCTACTCGAAGTGACGACAACGAGTCAAATACATAACGGGGAATAATTACCTCTAAAAATCACGTCTTTGCAGTATAAAAAATACCGATGAATTTTTCCATCGGTATTTTTATCTGAATAAAGTTTAAGAATTTATTTCACAAATGAGTTATAAGAATTCAAAACAGATTCGTAAGCAGAATCCATTTCCTGAATATTACTGTCCGGAATTTTCCCTGTAGATTTTGAATCTCTGATCAACTTTCTAAATTTATCTAAAAAGTCAGAGGCTTTTTGGTTTACACTTTCAAACTGAGTTTTTTTGTAAGCGTACTGCTGTTCTTTTACATTAAAAACTTTGCTGTTATTTATCGTCACAATTTTCTCAAATTCGTCATACTTTTTCTGGGCTTCTGCTTCATTAAAATTTCCTGCATATTGCTTATCTAAAACATCCATTACAGAATCCATAGAACTCATTAAAGATTTAGAAGAAACTATAAATTCTTTCATCGGATGATCTTTAAGAATCACTTCTTCTGCTGCATCGGTTGCAGGTTTTATTTTCGTTAAAATATTTTCTCCCGCCGTAAAAAATGCCTGCGCTTCTGCTGTAATATCTTTTTGCAAAGTTTCTGCTTTTACCCCTTTATCGTCTTTATAATCTTCAGAAGTGATATATGATTTCAGTTCTTCGTATTTTTTTTCTATGCTTTCTCTTTTTGCTTTGTAGGTATTAAAATCGGTTTCAATTATTTTTTTATCATTTTCAAAACCAGACGGAACTTCTTTTATTTTACTCAGCGAATAATCCATAGAACTAATTACAACCGGCATGCTGTAAACTGTTTCGCCTTTAGATTTCTTAACGGCAGCTTCTGCATATTTTACGATATTTTCAATATGTCTGGAAGAGCTTTTGTAAGAATCTAAAAAGTCGTTATTAAAATCTATAATCGCCTGAGATTCGTTTTCTCCGGCTTTCAGAACGGCATTTCCTATTTTATCCATTCCTTTTTTACAGCTTACACTTGCAGCACTCAGCGACAAAGCGAGTGCAACCATCATTATTTTTTTCATATTTTATATTTGGATGTTAAAATTAATTTTCAAAAAAATCGGTGTCTTCATTGCTTATTTTCACGAGATACTCTATTCCATCGATTGCTTTTGCTACGATTTGGTTCCGCAAAATGTTTGCCATATTTTCCCAATACATTCTTCCATAGAAAGAATAATTGTTGGGTACAATTTCCACCTCAACGGTTCTTACAAAACCTTCTTTTGGTTTGTTGCTGATCATGGTTCCTCGTTTTACACGAACATCTTTCAGTTCATCTTTCAAAACCATTCGGCAATAGTTTTTAACATCTTCCAGAGAAATGATTTTATCTCTCGTCGTTAAAGCATATTTGTAAGCTTGAATGCTGTCTGAACCTTTTTGTTCTTCTGCTCCGCCAATTGTTTCTGTCAACAAAATCATCGACTGTGATTTCAACTGGTTTGAAAGTTCAGTTCCGGGACGCATGTGATTGGCAAAAGTGCAATGCGTAATCCAAAACGAAGCGTAAGTGTGGTCTGTTTTTTCGACAGGTTCCATGATTACATAGTTAAGTTCCTGTCTGATGTTTCTTTTGGCGTTATTTACTTTCTGCACCATCGATTTCATCTTATCAGACATTTCTCCCAACATTCCTTTTACATTGTCACGGTTTAATAATGAAAATGCTGCAATCTCATCTCTTGTCAGTTCAAGAACATTAGAAATCATATCCACCGCATTTCTGTTGTTGAAACGTTCCATTCCTCCTTTTCTCACGGTGTACAAACCTTTTTTAAGATTATCTGAAGGCGTGAAAGGAATTTCGGTGTATTTCCTTCCGTCTCCATCCTGAACTTCATCTACATAGAGGAAATATTCGGCTTCTTCGGTAATCAGCGGAATATTATTTCCCATAATATCTAAACTGTATTCTGTTTTTTTCCAGCCACGGTTGTATACCGGAAAAGCATTCAGTACAAAAGTAAAGTTGTCTAAAATTTCGGCGGAAAACTGCGGCGGAAACTCGAAAGTTAACCACAGATACTCTTTTCCGTTCAGATATTTTTCAATTTCTTCTTTTCCCTTTAAAAAATCTAAATCCTGTGGAAGTTCTTTTGTGAAAAGATCTCTTGAAAGTCCTGTAACCTCAACAAATTTATGACTGTAAATACTTTTGATATCCTCAATAATTTTTGTTTTTATTGATTGCTCATGAAATATCTGTTCGTAGCCTTCCCTCTCATTGTTTTTTATATAAGAAATTCCTTCTTTAATGAACATGGGATTTCCGTTGCTTGAAACCGTACTGTAAGGTAAAAGCTTATACACAAAATCAAGATGTTCAAAGGCAGGATTAGAACAATAAAGACTTAATGTTTTCGGAAACTTTTCGTTGGTAAATTTCGAAACATCAATTCCGATGGTTACTTTTCTGTAATCTTCCGGTCTTCCCTGAAATCTGGAAATTGGAATTTTATTCAATCTTTCATCTAAACTGTAGCAAGTATTCCCCACAAACATAATGGTAGTTTGCGCTTTGTTTGTTCTTACGCTTCCAATGGGTGTAAAAGGAATATTCAGCTGTTTATCTGATTCTGATTTTACTGTGGAATTCATGTGCTTTTTGAAAAAAAACTCAGTGTGCTCCAGTAAAATTTCAGACGACTCAAACGGTGAAGTATAAGCTAAAGCATGAGCAGGAATCGGGTGTGTATAAATTGAAGGCGTTAATAACTTGGCAAGTTTTTCTAAAATTCTTGCATTAACGGTTTGAATTTCATTATTCGCTTTAAAAACTTCGGTGCTGAATGCATCAATCAATAATTTCACAAAAGGATCTAATGACTGTGGACTTTTTAGTCCCCAAACTTTTGTAGCATTCTGAAGCATTCTCGCTTTTACGGATTCTTTGGAATAAATATTCTGATCTAAATTCATAAAATTTTATTACAAATAAATATTTAGTCGATGGACATTGGGCTTAGAAAAAGTTCGGTAGAAAAACTGAAACGCTCGCCTGTAGCTTCCATTTTTGCATTGATCCCTATTTTTACTTTTTTCTTGATTTCCGTATGTTCTTTGGTATCATAGTTATGCTCCACAAATCGTATGTGAGCATCAATCTGTGGCTGTACAATTCGTGGTTCGTATTGTAAAATCTGTCTTTTAAGACTTTTTACAAATACACTTTCCCAAACTGCTGATGTTACGCCGTTATCGAATTCCAGATTCCAAACATCGTTTCCGTAGTTGTCATCATATCTGTTTTCTCCTTTTTTTGTGGTAATTAAAAGCATAATGTTATGAGCAATGCTTTCTCCCATGTCGCAGGTATCGATACTTCCACCTTCGGACATGAGTGTAGACGGTACAAAAGGCATTCTGTAATTTGGTGTGTCCATAAGTGATATTTCGTTATTTCTCTTTGGTGTTAATTAAAACGAAATACCAAATTAATCATTTTTGAGAAATAATGAGTTATGGAATATTAAAATTATTATTAAAAGAAGGTTTTTTGTACGTTTTGAAAACCAATGAAAATTCATTGACTTGTTTTGTTTTATTTAGTCTCCGTTTGGGATAAGAAATACAAGCTTTTTTTTAACGCAAAGATTTACACTTAAATTTTATATTTAGGAAGCAAAGGCAAATAAATTTGCTTCGCAAAGCTTGACAAAAACTGTAAAATTGGGTGGGTGATTTTCTTTAATTAAGAGCGTGTTTAAATTTTTATTAAATATTTTTCTATTGCCTTTATCTTAATTTTGACTATGTTGAAATAGCATTCATCGACTGAAAGGAGATAATCTTCAATTTCTAAATTAAAATAAACTTTGTTTATTCTTATTTTAACATTGAGGTATTTAGTCATTTAAGCAGGAAATGATTAAGAAATCAACACGTTGATTTTGTATTAAGTTTTTTTAAGACGATGATCTTAATTTCTTAATGTTAAAAATAAATATCAAATTTAAATAGCCTCTAAAAAAACCGTGTCAAGGTTTGAAACCTTGACATGGTTGATCTTAAATTAATGGGATATTTTTTGAATAGTGACAAATTTTTAGCCCCGATTGAACGATATGTTTGAGCTCTTTTTCTTGTTTTTTGGCGG
>NZ_JAPDKN010000021.1 GCF_026163565.1 Chryseobacterium sp. YIM B08800 | reverse complement strand
CTATTTCCCGCTTTCCGCACTCGCTATTTCCGGGGTTTTTGGCGGCGGCAAAGCCGCCGCCAAAAAACAAGAAAAAAGCGAGTAGTGAAAGCGGGAATTAGCTCCTAAAAAAATTATTGATCTGTTTTTTTATTTCTATTGATAAGATAATAAACTGGCAACCCAAGAAGAACTATTAAAAATCCCGGCCAAGTATATTGTTGCTTATAAATTAAAAGCAATACGCAAAAAGTTGTTCCAATGAGAAGATAAACCAATGGAGTAATTGGGTAGAACCAAGTTTTATAAGGTCTTTCAAGATTAGGCTTTTTAATTCTCAAATAAATGACTCCGAAAACGGTAATCATGTAAAACAATACAATGACAAACGAAATCATGTCTAAAAGATTTCCATACTGCCCGCTCAAGCAAAGTATAGATGCCCAAATTCCCTGCATCCAAAGTGCATTTCCGGGAACCTGATTTTTGTTGTTGTCAACGGCAGATTTAAAGAACAATCCATCTTTTGCCATGGTCTGAAAAACTCTTGCTCCGGCTAAAATCAATCCGTTGTTACAACCAAATGTAGAGATCATCACCAAAACAGCAATGATTACTGTTCCTGCGCTTCCAAAAATATTCTGTGAAGCGGCAACCGCCACCCTGTCATTGGCAGCAAAAGCAATCGAATCTCTGTCTAAAGCATTGATATAAACAAAATTTACGGCGATATATAGCAACATCACTGCAGAAGTTCCTAAAATCATTGCCTTCACAACATTTTTCTTAGGATTTTCAATTTCGCCAGAAACAAAAGTTACGCTCTCCCAGGCAACCGAACTAAACACCGAACCAACCATTGCGGCAGCGATTCCGCCCATCAAAGTCATTCCGGAGATAGATTCCCACCCCGACTGCAAAAAGATGCCTTTATCGTCCTGTTTTAAGTTATTAAAAGACTCTGTTCCGAAACTGAAATTTTCTGCCAAATGAGAAACATCAACTAAGATGAATCCTAAAGCAATTAATCCAAGGAGAGCAATGATTTTTGATCCCGTAAAAACATTTTGAAGTAGCTTGCCACTTTCTACTCCTCTTGTGTTGATGTAGGTCAGCAAAATAATCACTGCGATTGCCAAGATCTGAATCCAGGTGATCTGAAATGTTCCGCTTTGAAATATGGGTGCAGCGTTATTTAACTCAGGGACGAGATATGCGGTGAACTTTCCGAATGCCATTGCAACAGCGGCAATTGTTCCGGTCTGAATCACGGTAAACAATCCCCATCCGTAGAGGAAACCCATTTTTTTTCCGAAAATCTCTGTAAGATACGTGTATTGTCCGCCAGCTTTTGGGAAAAGTGATGACAGCTCGCCATAGCTAATTGCTGCAGCAACAGTCATAATTCCTGTGATCACCCAAACAACGATCATCCAGTATCCGGAACCCAGATTCCGCATCATATCGGCGCTTACGATAAAAATTCCGCTTCCGATCATCGAACCCATTACCAACATAATGGCGTCCCAAAGTTTTAGTTTTTTCTGCATATTCAAATATTCCGTTCAAATATAAATAAATATGCAATTGTTTTTCATTTTTGTTTTCGATTTCTAAACGACCTGTTATTTATCAAGTTTATAATCATTCTAAATTCAAATATTATTGTTAATTTTGGAAAAAATATTAATAATGAAATTTAAGGCAATATTAGTTTTAGCAGCAGTAAGTGTATCGACTTTAGCTTTTGCTCAGGAAAAGAAAAAAATGGGTCCACCGGAAGGTAATGCGATCGTAGGAGACACTTATGGGTCTGCGGTAGCTTCTTCTGTTGAATCTAAAGCTATCTCTGTTGAAAAATTAAGCAAAAAGCTTAAAAAAGAAAATAAGAAAGTTGAGAACGTAGCGGTAAAAGGAAAAGTAACTGACGTTTGCGAGAAAAAAGGATGTTGGCTAACTATTCAAACTGAAGATAATTCTCAGTTTTTTGTGAAAATGAAAGATTATGCATTTTTCGTTCCGACAGCTTTGAAAGGAAAAACAGTTGTATTAGACGGAACTGCTGAAAGAAAAGTAACTTCTATTGACGAGCAGAAACACTACGCGGAAGATGCTAAAAAGCCTCAGGCGGAAATTGATGCAATTACTCAGCCTAAAGAAGAAATCAGATTTGTAGCCAACGGAATTAAAGTGGTCAACTAATCAGATTTTACATTGGGTTTAAGTGCTTTGATTTTGCACAAAAAAATAAAAAAACGCGGAACAAATTGTTCCGCGTTTTTTAGTCTTCTATTTTAAAATTTACTTCCGCATCAAGTTTAGGATATTTAAAATCGGAAATATATTTTTTTCCGGTACAGTCGATTTCCAACCAACCTTTTCTTTTCTTCACATCTCCAGCCTCTATCACAAAAGGAATGAATGATATTTCATCTTTCCCTTCTTCATAAACCTCTCTGTACTGAACTGCGATATCCAAAATACATTCATGATCCGTATTTAATTTTACGTTTCTGTAAATAACATCATAATGTGTTTCCTGATTCTCAGGAATTTCCTGATAAGCTTCCCAACCTGTAATATCTGAGTCAAGTTCGCTTATAGATTTTAAAGCATAATACAAAGCAATCGTATAAAATTTTCTGGTTTCTTTTCTAGAGTAATCACCAGCAAAATGTCCGCCTTCAAAAAGGATTGTCGGCATTCCTGCTTTTATAAAATTATCTCCTGTAGAAGTAGGATAAAATTCATCAGAATATCTTCCGATCTGATTCGGAATTAATTCTTTTAAATGATTATAAATATTCGCAATTACCGCCATGCATTTTTTCCTGTTTTCGGTAACGGTGCGCTCCACATTTTCAGAAGGCGCCAAAAAGGAAAGTGTTGCAGGATGAACTCCATCGGTGGTGAAAATCGTGCGTTGCTCATGAAGATTTAGAGCATAGTCATATTTTTTCGAAGTAACCAAATTTTTAAGGAATTTAATCTCTTTGCTTGCCTCACTATGAAAGTCTCTATTGAGGTCTATTTCCGACGCATTCAGCCTCGTCCATTTTTCGGAACCATCAGGATTTAACATAAAAATAAAATCTAAACTGATCTTGCTGAAAAGATCTTCTTTTAATTCGGGAGCTTTATCAAAACTCTTTAATAGATCCAACATCGCATGCGTTGCATTAGATTCGTTTCCGTGCATCTGTGACCAAGCAAGAACACTGATTTTACCAGTTCCTAAACTTAACTTATAAATTGGTTTATCTAAATAAGACCTTCCAATCTCTTTAATGTAATCTTTGAGATTCGTCTGTAAGTAAGAAAATAATTTTTCAGGAGAAATATAGCGATTAGGAAAATCAGAATTTGCAGTGTAGAAATGTTCAAAGTTCATTAATAATAATTTACATTTTTCAAAATTAACCATTTTAGTTTTAAAAATAAAATTCACATTTGTAAATCAATTAAACAGTGCAAATTGCCAGATTGTCTGTTAGTAAAATTGTGGATTAACAATAATTTAATCATAGTTATTTAGTGTACTGAAAATCAAATGATTGCATTATTCAAGTTAAGTAATAAATAAAGCATACTTTAAGTGATTTTATGCACAATTTCAATAAAATATGCATAACTAACTTAAACAAATTAATTTGTGGAAAAACTAAAATTTAATATATATACAAATGTTAATTGTGGATAACTTGACTTTTATTTCATCTTGAAGAAGTCTAAAATGCCATCTTAAATAAGCTTTTAAAAACAATACTTTAAGATAACCATTTATATATAAAGTATTATTAAAAGTACTTACCGATAAAACTATTTTCTAAAATATATCGATAGAAATAATAATAAAACTAGCCTTTTAATGGTATTTAGACACTCTTCTACTTCACAGAACTTTACACAAAGTAAAATGCCGCATTAATCAAGAGAAAAAGAATTTAAGCGTACAATTTCTTCACAATTATTTTCAAATTTACATTATTCATCTTGCTTTTTCGTTTACTTTAGGTGGAATCTTATCAGCAACAGATTGTGGAAACGTTGTCTAATAATTTACCAAAATAAATTTTACAATTGTATAAATACACTGTATTACAATACTTTACGATGGTTTACTTTTGTATATTTATAAATTTTCCATTGTTTACATTTGTGTTTGTATTTTGTAAATTTATTATTTACATTTGTAAACGTTATTTTACATGTTATTTATGAGTTTAAATGAAAGAATTTCAAAAGTTATAGAATATTCAGGTTTTACTCCATCGGAATTTGCTGATGAGATAGATGTACAACGTTCGTCTATTTCTCATGTAACTTCCGGAAGAAATAAACCTTCTCTAGAATTTATTATCAAAATAAAATCGCGCTTTCCTGAAATCTTATGGGATTGGTTGGTGACTGGTGATGGCGAAATGCTGAAGTCAGAACTTCCCGATACAGCAGAACGAGTAACAGAAGAAAAGCAAAAACCAACTTCCCTACCCGATTTATTTACGATGATGAATAGCGATAAAGACTTTGGCAGTAAAGAACCTGAAGAACCAGTCATTATTCAGACCCCTTCAGAATCGCTTAAAACGTATCAAAGTAAAGCAAACGAAAAAATATTCGATTCTCAGCGATTAGAAAAATCAAATGAAGAAATAATAAGTCAAGTTATTGAAAATCAGTCGAGTAAAATAAAACGCATAATTTTATTTTATGAAAATGGAAAATTTGAAAGTTTTGAGCCATAAAAAGCTTCATTTAAAAAGAGAGACTTTTTAAAGATAAAATTGTAACTAAATAAACTGAAAAATTTTTGAAGTTTTATTACTTTTTATTTTTAAAATAAACTTTTCATTTCTGTAAACTTGATACAATAGACTTTCAAAATTTCAATAATTTTTACAGCAAAAGTTCATAATTTTGATAGAGATTATTTTAACTTTTTCAGGAATATTTATTAAAGAAATCCAATAATTTAAGCTCGATTTTATGTTTTTTAAGTCTAATAAAATACTGTAATTTTCTTAATTTTTAATTCTTAAAATACATTTTTTCCATCTCATTTTTTGAAAAATTCTCATAGCTTTTACACTTAAATCATACTTTTTAATAGAATTTATTTGAACTTTTTTAGGGTTATTTTCTAAAAATAAGTGAAAAAAACCATAGTAATTCATACATATTTTTTACTTTTTAAACCTCAAAAAACTGCCACAATTTTCGCAGTTCTTAAATCTCAAAAACATTTTTCTTGTACAATTTTGAAGCAATTTTTTCATCTCATTTTTTGAAAAATTCATAATTTCTCACGCAAAAAATTTGATAATTTAAATGTAATTTATCCAACTTTTTTGGGATAATTTTTTATTTTTACACCCCCAAAAACTACTTTTATTTTGATAATTTTCAACCCTAAAAATACATT
>NZ_JAPDKN010000020.1 GCF_026163565.1 Chryseobacterium sp. YIM B08800 | reverse complement strand
AGCCCTTACTCTTTTTTATTATTACTTTTTTAAACAGGCTCTAAGATTTTAATTAAGAAGTGAAGAATATTAAGATGAGCAACTTTTAGAAATAATACTTTTTAAAAATCTATTTGATTTTTCTTAATTAAACTTAACCACTTAATTATTCTTAATGGTTCAATTGAATCATTCTTTTAAAGTATTTTGTGGTTAAAAATAAAGGCTCATTTTTCGTAAATTTGCAAAGTGAAAAATAAAAATTTGATTTCTGTTGTAGGACCTACCGGAATTGGAAAAACAAGATTGGCCATTGATTTAGCAAAACATTTCAGTACAGAAATTGTTTCCTGCGATTCGCGCCAGTTTTTTAAGGAAATGATCATCGGGACGGCTTCTCCATCTGCAGAAGAATTGGCGGAAGCACCTCATCATTTTATTGGAAATCTTTCGGTTGAAGAGTATTATTCGATCGGACAATACGAAGAAGATGCTTTAAAAAAACTCAACGAACTTTTTGAAAAATATGATACTGTCATTTTGGTTGGCGGAAGTATGATGTATGAAAAAGCGGTGATCGAAGGTTTGAATGATTTGCCTGAAGCCAATGAAGAAAATCAAATTAAATTACGGGAAATTCTGGATAATGAAGGCATTGAAAAGCTTCAGGAAATGTTGAAAGAACTCGATCCTGAATATTTTTCGGTTGTAGATTTTCACAATCATAGAAGACTTTTACGTGCCATTGATGTGATTTGGCAGACGAATAAGAAGTATTCTGAATTAATTGCGATTTCACAAGATTCACGAGATTTTCAAACGATTCGAATTGGAATTGAAGCTCCGAGAGAAGAATTATACGACAGAATCAATAGGAGGGTGGATATCATGATGGAGAAAGGTTTGTTGGATGAAGCAAAAAGCTTAGAAAAATTCAAATATTTGACGGCCTTGAACACCGTTGGATATTCCGAATTATTTAAATATTTTGATGAAGAATGGGATTTGGAATTTGCTATTTCTGAAATTAAGAAAAACAGCCGAAGATATGCAAAACGTCAACTGACTTGGTATCGAAAAGCAGATGATATTCATTATTTACAGTTAGGATATTCTCAAGAGGATTTTGATGGGTTGATTGGGTATATTAATGAGCAAACTCAAAAGTAATTTCTTTTTTAACGCAAAGATTTATTTTTATTCTGAATATTTTTAAGGAGCAAAGAATGTAATCAATTTTATTGATTCTGAAGAAGCTACCTTTATCAGCGACTTTGTCGCCAATCTTTGTTTCTTAAAATTCTACGTTTTTAAATAAAAACTTTGCGTTTAAATTTATACCATTAAGATTTTTATTAAGAAGTTAAGTTGAATTAAGAAAAATCAAATAGATTTGAAAGACAATGAGCCTAAAAGCGAGGCTAAACTTAATATTTCTTAACTCCTTAATTAATCCTTAATGGTTCAAAATGTATTCATATAAAAAATGCAGCCCCGAAAGACCGCATTTCATTAACAATATAATTAAATTTACTACTTCCAACCGCCACCTAAAGCTCGGTATAGATCTACAATACTGCTTAATCTCTGTCTTTTTACAGACGCAAGATTCAGTTCAGCCTGTAGAGAATTTCCCTGAGCTGTGATCACTTCTAAGTAATTTGCCATTCCGCCTTTGTAAAGCATTTCGGCGCTTTTTATTCCATTTTTTAAAGTTGTTACCTGTTCTGTTGCTTTCTGTTCCTGAACTTTTAAACTTTCATTAGAAACCAAAGCATCAGAAACTTCACCCACGGCATTTAAAACTGATTGACGGAATGCTAATACGTTTTTCTCTCGTTGAATTTTAGCAACATTCAAATCTGTTTTCAATTGTCTTTTCTGAAAAATAGGTTGAGTCAATCCACCTAAAACAGAACCGAACAAAGATGCTGGAATTTGGAACCAGTTATCGATTTTAAATGAATTTACGCCTCCGTTTGCTGTGATTTTCAATGCAGGATACATATTTGCCTGCGCAATTCCTACCAAAGAATTTGATTCCAATAAAACCAATTCCTGTTGACGAACATCAGGACGACGACTCACCATCGCTGCTGGAAGTCCCGCAGAAATATCCTGTGGTAAAGAAGTGTCAGACATTTCAATGGTTCTGTTGACTTTATTTGGATTTTCACCCACCAAAATACTTAAAGCATTTTCCTGAATCGCAATGTTTTGTTCTAACTGAGTGATTAAAAGTTCTGTCGATTGCTTTTGAGCAGTCGCCTGCTGAACTCCCAAAGAAGTCGTATCACCGCTTTGCCACAATTTTTCAGTAAGAGAAAGGGTATTGGTGCTTAAATCTAAGTTTGATCTTGCGATCTGTAATTGTTTATCAAGCATCAACAAATTATAATAACCTTGAGCAATTGCCGCAACAACTTGTGTTTGAATTGCTTTTGTTGCTTCATAAGTTTGCAGATACCGCATTTTTGAAACTTCCTGCTGGTTTTTAATTTTTCCCCAAATGTCTGCTTCCCAAGATAAATTGAATGCAGCATTGTAATCTTCAACATGACTTTGACCTAAAAATAAATTTAAGCTTTGTCCGTTCATGCTGTTTTTTGAAGGCTTTGAAATTTGTGCTGAAACTCCGAAACCAACATCAGGATATTGAAGATATTTTGCCTGTTTCAGTTTTTCTTGTGAAGAAGCGACCTGTTTTAAGGCAATTTGTAGATCGTAATTGTTTTTAATTCCTTTTTCAATTAAATCCTGTAAAATGGGATCGTTGAAAAACTGTTTCCATTCTAAGTTGGCAACGCTTGCAGTGTCTGCGGTCGCGGTGTATTTGAATGTTTCGGGAAGTTCGGGTTTTGTTTCCTGATATGCCAATTTTGGTATACAGGAAACTGCACCTAATGCGATCCCAAAAGCGATGATTATATTTTTTACTCTTTTCATAAATCTTTATATTTAAATTGATCACAAAACTTTGAGATTAAGCAAAATGTCTTTAGTAGGAGAATATTTTGCTTAATGATTCTAAGTTTTTTTAACGCAAAGTTTTATTTAAATTCTTACTATTTTTAAGGAGCAAAGTTTTATCAATTAAAATTGATTTTACGAAGCTTGCTTATTAATTTTTCCAGCTTCATGAGCGACTTGTCGCATTTCTTTGCTCCTTTAATAAATAGTATGTTTTTAATTCTTTGCGTTTAAAACTTTAGTTTTAAAAAACGTTCTCAAAGTTTTTGTAATCATTTTTTATTAATGTGCGGTTGCCAAAAGTTCTTCCTCCAGTTTTTGTTTTTGAAGTCTTTTTTGTTTTCTGCTCGGCATTTTTTCGTGTAAATATTGGAAGATAACATACATCACCGGAATGATGAAAATCCCGAAGGCAACTCCTGTAAACATTCCACCAACAGTACTGATTCCGATAGAGTGATTTCCTTTTGCTGCTGCACCTTGAGTCCAAACCAATGGAAGCATACCGATGATGAAGGCAAATGAAGTCATCAAAATGGGTCTTAAACGTAATCTTGAAGCCTGAAGTGCTGATTCAATCAACGTTTTGCCTGCTTTTCTTCGCTGAACGGCAAATTCTACGATCAGGATTGCATTTTTAGCTAACAATCCGACGAGCATGATTAATCCGACCTGAACGTAAATGTTATTGTCAATTCCGGCTAATCCTGTGAAAGCAAATACTCCGAAAATCCCTGTAGGAATAGTTAAAATAACGGCAAACGGAAGGATGTAACTTTCGTACTGAGCTGCTAATAAGAAATACACGAACAAAATACTTAGCATAAATACAAAAGCAGTTTGTCCACCGGTTTTGATCTCTTCACGGGTAATTCCGGTCCATTCGTAACCATAACCTCTTGGAAGTGATTTTTGAGCAACTTCTTCTACCGCTTTAATGGCGTCTCCGGTACTGTAACTAGGTTTTGGAGTTCCGTTAATGGTTACGGCGTTGAATAAGTTGTTTCTTGAAACCGTTTCTGGTCCGAAGGTTCTTTTTAACGTTACCAAAGTTTTTACAGGAACCATTTCGCCCGATTTATTTTTAACATAAATTCCTTCCATAGAATTAGCGTCGGTTCTGTAAGGAATATCAGCTTGAGCCATTACTCTGTAATATTTACCGAATCTATTGAAATCTGAAACGAAACTACTTCCGTAATAAATCTGCATCGTCTGCATCAATTCTGTAATAGAAACTCCTAACTGATTGGCTTTATCGGTATCAACATCAATTGTATATTGAGGATTTCCGGCTGCGTAGGTTGTAAAGGCAAAAGCTATTTCTGGACGTTTCATCAACTCTCCAATGAAAACCTGAGTATTGATTCCCAATTGTTCAAAAGAGCCATTAGTCTTGTCTTGTAACATAAATTCAAAACCTGAAACGTTACCAAAACCTTGTACGGTAGGGAAGTTGAAGAAGAATGCGTTTGCATCTTTTACCTGTGCTACTTTTCCTGTTAAAGCTGCTGCGATCTGATCTGGATCTTTCATTTCGCCACGATCTTCGTAATCTTTCAGTTTAATAAAACCTGCAGAATACGGTGAAGCGTTGGCATTACTGATGAAATTCATCCCGTCGGCAACCCAAAGATGATTTTTTGCTTTTTCACCATTGATAATTTTATCTATTTGCTCAGTTGCTTTGTGTGTTCTGTCTAATGAACTTCCTGGTGGCGTGTTCACTGCGTACAAAACAAATCCCTGATCTTCTGTAGGAATAAATCCTGTAGGAGCTTTATTGATCAAGAAAACACTTGCTGCTGTGATTGCTGCTAAACCTGTAACCGCAACCCATTTATTTTTAATTAAAAACTTAAGGCTGTAAATATATTTTTTGGTCATGTTATTAAAGCTCTTGTTGAAAGCATTAAAAAACTTTGCTCCAAAACCTTTTTTCTGACCGTGTTCACCATGTTCTCCCTGAGGATCATTTAATAATAAAGCACATAAAGCAGGACTTAATGTCAATGCATTAATCGCAGAAATCAAAATTGCAATCACCAAAGTAAAGGCAAACTGTCTGTAGAAAACTCCTGCAGGACCTTGCATAAAACCAACCGGAATAAACACGGCACACATCACCAATGTAATCGAAATAATCGCTCCGGAAATTTCACTCATGGAATGTGTTGTTGCATTTTCAACCAGCATTCCGGTCTGTTCCATTTTAGAATGGACGGCTTCTACGACGACGATCGCATCATCCACCACAATACCGATTGCCAGAACTAATGCGAATAATGTCAACATATTGATACTGAAACCAAATAATTGAAGGAAGAAAAATGTACCAACAATTGCTACCGGAACAGCGATCGCAGGAATTAATGTAGATCTGAAATCCTGAAGGAAAATAAATACTACAATAAATACCAAGATAAACGCAATAATTAAAGTTTCTACAACCTGATGAATTGAGGCATCCAAAAAGTCTTTAGAATTGTACATGATAATTGGCTCAACTCCCTTTGGAAGCGAAGGCTTCATCTGTTCAACCTGCTTTTCAATATCAGTTAAAATTTCGTTGGCATTTGAACCAGCTGTTTGAAGAATCGCAAAACCTGCAACCGGTTTTCCATCAACTCTGTTCGCTGCAGTGTAAGTATAAGAACCGAATTCTACTCTTGCAACATCTTTTAATCTTAAAAATGAACCATCACTGTTCGATTTGATGGCAATATTTTCGTAGTCTTCGTTTTTGTTTAATTTACCTTTATACTTTAAAATATATTCGTAAGTTTCCTTGCTTCCTTGTCCCAAACGTCCAGGTGCAGCTTCAAGATTGTGATCTTTTACAGCATTCAAAACTTCCTGTGGAGAAAGATTATTGGCAGCCAATCTGTCTGGTTTCAGCCAAAGTCTCATCGAGTAATCTCTCGTTCCGAAAACCTGAGCCTGAGCAACTCCAGGAATACGTTGTATTTGTGGAATTACATTGATCTTCAAATAATTTTGTAAGAAAAGTTCATCGTATTGTTTCGGGTCATTACTCGAAAGTCCCATGAACATAATCATACTGTTTTGAACTTTTTGAGTCGAGATTCCTGCCTGTACAACTTCCTGTGGAAGCTGACTCATGGCTTTTGAAACACGGTTTTGAACATTTACCGCAGCATTATCAGGATCTGAACCTTGCTTGAAAAATACACTCAAGGTCATAGATCCGTCGTTACTTGAATTTGAGGTCATGTAGGTCATGTTCTCAACACCGTTCACCGCTTCCTCAATAGGAACTGCCACGGAACGGGCAACAACTTCTGCATTCGCTCCCGGATAAAATGCCGTCACCTGAACACTCGGTGGTGCAATATCGGGAAATAGCGTAATCGGAAGGTTGAAAACCGACATCGCTCCCAGTAGCAAAAGTATGATGGAGATAACCGTAGAAAGTACCGGTCTATCTATGAATTTTTTTAACATAAGAAGTTTATTTTTTTAATGTTGTTTAAACTATGTTCTTACCACAAATCGAAGATTCGACGAAGTCAAAAGACACAATAGTTTTTAAACACATTAGTCACATTAAGTTTTAAGTATTGTTTTTAAAAAGAACACATTAGTTTTGAAAATCTTAAATCTTCGTTTTTGTGAACTTTAAAATTTTAGCATTCTACTTTTTCAAACAGGAAAAAAATCTTTTGTGACTTTTGTGGTTAAAATTTAAACGGTTTTTATAATGGTCTTGCTTTCAAAAGACTATCAGAAGAAATATTTTTTGATTTGATGGAAACGCCGTCTTTTAAGCTACCTAAACCAACATAAACTATTTTTTCACCTGCTTTTACACCATCAGAAATGAAGTAATAGTTTTCAGTTTTTCCTGAAATAGTAATGGGTTTACTGGTCACTTTCTGATCATTTCCAACAACATACACGTACGTTTTATCTTGAATTTCAAACGTAGATTCCTGTGGAATGATCAATGCATTCGACATCAATTGTGGCATGCGAATTCTACCTGTATTTCCTGTTCTCAAAGCTCCGTTCGCATTTGGAAAAACGGCACGAACACTGATCGCTCCTGTAGTTTTGTCAAACTGTCCGTCAACAATGCTCATTTTACCTTTCTCGGGATAGGTGCTGTTGTCGGCAATCACTAGATCTACCATCGGCATATTTTTAAGTTTTTCGTTTAAAGTTGCTCCCGAATATTTTTTCTGAAAACCAATAAAATCAAGTTCGCTTAAAGAGAAGTACGCATAAATTTCGCTGATGTCTGATAATAAAGTCAACGGACTGGCGTCTGTTCTTGAAATTAAACTTCCTTTTTTATAAGGAATTCTTCCAATGTAACCGCTTACAGGAGCTGTAATCGTTGTAAATCCTACATTGATCTTTGCTCCGCCAACTGAAGCTTTTGCTTGTGAAGCAGCTGCAACGGCTGCTGCGTAATTTGCTTTTGCTGTTCTCAACTGTACTTCAGAAACTACTTTTGCAGATACAAGAGGTTCCAGTCTGTCAACCTCAACTTTTGCTTTCTGAATATTGGCATTGGCAACCTGTAAATTGGCGTTGGCCATATTCATCTGCTCTCCGTAAGCTCTAGAATCTATTTTAAATAAGGCTTGTCCGGCTCTTACATAAGCACCTTCTTCTACATAAATTTTATCTAAATATCCGTCAACCTGAGATCTTATTTCCACATTGTTTTTTCCTTCCAATGCTGTTGGAAATTCCTGATATATTGTCGCTGGAGATGTAGTAACGGTATAAACTGGCAATTCTGGAGCGGGTGGAGCGGCATTAGTGCCTTCTGCCGCTTTTGTGCAATTTTGTAAAAAAATGATACTTGATATAAGTACGATTAATTTTGCTTTTGCAGTTGTTTTCATTTTAAGTTTTATTTTTTTAATGAATTGTTAATTTAAGTAATGTTGTTTTTTATTTTAAATCATGTTATATTTTCTAACAGTGTTAATTGAGAAGTCAAAAAAATAACCTGATTTTAACTGGTGGTTTAGATTGTCATTTCCATGATTACAATTTTTGATTTAAGTTGGTTTGATTGGTTTTTGGTGTTATTTTTCTTAACAGTGTTAATGAGAATGAAAAAAAATGGCAAGAAATAATGTGAAAAAATCGTATTTCATTTTTAAGGTCTTTTATTTTTAATTTAAATTATGTTAATTGTTTCGTGTTACTTTTCCTAACAGTGTTAATTTTTAGTTCAAAAAAAATTTACAAAGATTTAATAAAAGCCGAAACTGTTTCGTCTAAAGTAGTTTTGTTCATTGTTGAAGGAATATCATCATTTCTCATCATCATAATAGAAATCAATCCATGAACTGCAGAAAACAAAGCATGAGAAGAGTGACAAGCACTGTCTTCATTTGATCCTTTTTTCTTGATAATTTCATAAGTACAGTCGAAAATCATATCCTGAAAAGAAGAAAACTCTTCTTTCATTAATCCTTTTCCGCTGCACTGCATTCCCAAACCGAACATTAATTGATAATATTCTTTATTCTTAAAGGCAAAATTCCAATAAGCATCTACAATTGCTGTCAACTGATCTTCCGGACTTTCGTATTTTTTCTGAGCTTTTAATAATTCTATTTGAAGGCAATGAAATCCGTTGATAGAAATTTCATATAAAATCGCTTCTTTGTTTTCGAAATGATCATAAACAACAGGAGCGCTGTACTCAATCGCATCAGCTATTTTACGAATAGAAAGCGATGCCCAACCGTCAGTTTTAGCCAAAGTGAATGCTGCCTGCAAAATATTTGCACGGATAGATTCTTTTTCTCTTTGACGACGTTCATGTAAGCCCATGATTTTATTTACTAACAGTGTTAGCAAAACTACAAACTTTTAAATACATCTTCCAAACAAATTTTAAAATTTAATTTTTAAGGTAATTCTTTGAAGAACTATTATCATTTACTGAATGCTGCAAGAATGGGAGCTTGAAGAGAAAATTTTAATATTATTGTAAAAATAGATAGATTACATAGTCTAACTCGATTGATTGATTTTTTTCAAAAAAACTGTTTAAACTTCCATCATCCATCTTCTGGCTTCTCTCTTAGATAAGAAAAGAAATCTTTATCTTTGTGGATAAATAAAAAAAGATATGAATACTCCCTCAAATATGTTGGCGTTAGGTACAAAAGCTCCGTTTTTTGAACTTCCAAATCCTTCTAAAAGCAATGAAGTTCAGTCATTAGACGACTTGAAAGGTGAAAAAGGTACGTTGGTTATCTTTATGTGTAATCATTGTCCGTTTGTGCTTCACATTATTGATAAGTTGACAGAACTGTATGAAGATTATAATGAGGAAGGAATTGAATTTATCGCGATCAATTCTAATAACGTAGAAAAATATCCTGCAGATTCTCCGGAAAAAATGATCGAGTTTCAAATCGAAAGAAAATTTGATTTTCCTTATTTATATGACGAAAGCCAGGCAATTGCAAAAGCTTACGATGCAGCTTGCACGCCGGATTTCTTTTTCTTTGATGATAAATTAGACCTTATTTACAGAGGGCAGATGGATGATTCAAGACCTGGAAATCATAAAGAAGTGACTGGAGAAGATTTAATTATCGCTTTTGAAAATCTTTTAATCGGTGAACCTCAGGAAGAAATTCAGAGACCGAGCATGGGTTGCAATATAAAGTGGAAATAATTTTAAAGTTGATCGTTGCAGGTTAATTTTTCTTGCAAATAATATATAAGCTGTCCTTTTGGGGATAGCTTTTTTTTGTTTTATTATTGGTAATCAGAATGTTTCTGAGTTATCCACAATTTTATCCACATAGTTTCCACAACTATTTTAGCATAAAAATTTCCTTTTTTTATCAACTTTCTGAAAATCTTGAATTTATAAAATTTAATAAAAATTAGAATTGATTATTTTTTTTCTAATTTCAATTGAAGAATTTAATTTTATCTAATTGATAAGTAGTCTGTTGTTGATTAGGCTTAATGTTATCCATAAAGTTATCCACAGGCTTATCCACAATTTATTGTTGATAAATATGTTTAAAATTTAGTTTTAATTTTAGAATCGTTTTCAGCTTTTAAATTGTTGTATGTTCATAAGACGTCATTTAAATTCACTTTTGCGGATTGTTAAAAGCTTTAAGTTTTTGATATATAGAGTTGTATTGTTGATTCTGAAGTGCTTTTATCCTTTGTTATATGTGATGTATTTTGTTGTATCGTATCGGTGTACTTGCTGTGTAAATGTAATTTGAACCGCTTAAAAAAATGTAGGATTGATCAATTGGTTGAGAACTTCATATTGATCTCTTTATTGTAATTGTACTTTCCATAGATGGAGGTTGTTTTTAGATAGTACTATTAACATCTTCATAAGTTACTAACAATATAGAGTCTTATTATTTTTTTAAATAACCTATCTAGATAGCTTCTAAATTGATATTTTATAATGTTTTTGAGTTATCCACAATTTTATCCACATCATTATCCACAATTTAAAAGCTGATTTTATTTTAAGTTTTTTCAATTTTAAAATCATATTTAATTTTTATTAAAATAAATTCTCAAGATGTCTTTTGAATATATTTTTATGTTTTATTAAAATAGATAAGACGATTAAAATTAAGGCTCTAACTTTATTGAATGTGTTTTTTCGTTTGTCATCAATAAAAAAATATGCAATACCGGGATACAAATTCTTTAGTCGGGTTTAAAAAGAAATAATAGAGAAGAGGAGGTGTAAGATTGAATAATATCGCTATAAATTCATAATTAATTCTCTATCGTCGCTGCATCTTGTATTTAATAGAAATAGATCTTGTGGAAAATTGTTGATATCTTTATAGGTTATCAACAATGAGGAAAATATTATCTTAGTAATTTTTAAACTTATGTTATTTATAATCAATAACTTGTAATAGTGGAAAGTTATCCACAATTTTATCCACAGAGTTATCCACAATTTAAAATCCAATTTTTATTTTAGTTTCTTCAACCTTCAAATCTACATTCACTTTATTGTGTGAAAAATTTTTCATAAACTCTGAAGGTGTTTTTTCTGTATATTTTTTAAACATTCTGTTAAAATAAGTAACATTGTTAAAACCACAATTGTAGCTGCACTCAGAAATACTTTTATCCTGCGCCATTAATAAACATGCTTTGTTGATACGGTATCTATTCACAAACTCTGTAAAGGTGATCTGAGTTGCCTTTTTAAAGAAATTACAGAATGCCGGAAGTGTAAGATTTGCCAATTTAGCGACATCTTCAATATTGATCTCTTTGTCGTAATTGTGTTCTACAAATGTGAAAATATTTTCAAGCCTCGTTTTGTTTTTTGAAATAATGGTGTAAGGCATAATTTCGTTATTCAAAAGTTCGTAGTCTTTAGATTGTGAGAGTTCAAAAAGGATTTCAAGCAATAGTAAATATCTTTTGTAACCTTCGGATTCCAGCATCAGCCTCAGTTTTGGAATCATTCCTTTTTTTATTTTTCGGTGAAATTTTATACCATATTTAGAAAGTTCCAGTAAGTCTTTGATTGATCTCGCTTCAACTTCCTGTTCCGGGAACTGCAAAATTTCCTGTTTGAACTGGAGTACAATTTCTTCATGTGGATCAATAGAATTTAAACCAAATCCGGAATGCGGAATATTTGAACCGATCAAAACCAGATCACCATTGGTATAATTGCTTTTATGATAACCAACGTGGCGTGTTCCGCTCCCGGAAAGTACGCAGACAAGCTCAATTTCGGGATGGTAATGATACTCCCATTTGAATTCTGAAATAGGAGAATTGTTGTGGATTGTTCGGAAAGAACTTTTTTCATTGGGAATCACTCGTTCAAATGTAACTTTCATTTAATTAACCTTCTTTTGTTGTCTAAAATAAGAATTATATTAATATAGTTCAAATATTCATTTACTATGTTAAATTAACGTTAACCTGAATGCTTCTATCTTAGCCACCAAGAAATTAATTAATGAAAAATTTCAACATCAAGGCGGTTCTGTTTTTAAACTATTTCGTTTTTGCAATTCTTTTGAATTCGGTAGGAACGGTTATTTTACAGATGCAGCAAAATTTCGGAATTACAAAATCTTCTGCAAGTGTTTTGGAGGGTTTCAAAGATTTGCCAATTGCGATTTGCTCATTTATTTTAGCTTCGTTCTTACCAAAAATCGGGATTAAAAAATCAATGTTGATTGCATTGTTTTTGGTGAGTTGTATGTGTTTTGTGATGCCTTTTGCCAATAATTTCTGGTTTTTTAAATTGCTGTTTACCATTGTGGGAATTTCTTTTGCATTAATTAAGATTTCAGTTTTCACCTCAATCGGATTGGTAACCAATACAGATAAAGAACATTCAAGCTTTATGGGATATCTGGAAGGTTTTTTTATGATTGGAGTTTTAGCAGGAAATGTTTTATTCAGTCTCTTTATTGATGATCATGATCCTAAATCTACGCATTGGCTTAATGTTTATTGGGTTTTGGGTGGAGTTTCTACCTTATCATTTTTGTTTTTATTCTTTACTAAGCTCGATGAAAGTGATGCAAAAAGTGAGAAAACCGATTTGCTTGGAGATTTAAGAAACAGCATCAGTTTATTCAGTTACAAAAAAGTATTGTTCTTTTTGCTGTGTGCTTTCCTTTTTGTTTTGGTGGAGCAAAGTTTCCAAACTTGGACGCCTACTTTTTATAAAGAAATTTTAAAAGTTCCGACTTCGATGTCTATTCAGGCAGGAGCAGTTTTAGCGGGAGCTTTTGCATTAGGACGATTTTTATCGGGCTTTTTCTCTAAGAAATTCAGCTGGATCTATGTTGTTTCTTTCTGTGTTGTTGGCTTTGCAATAAGCATTCTTTTGGTCTTACCATTAACTCATAATATTCATATTAATACAAATACCAATTGGTTCAATGCTCCGCTCGTCGTGTATTTATTTCCATTAATGGGCGGATTGTTGGCTCCGATTTATCCGAGTATCAATTCTGTGATTTTAGCATCGATTCCAAAATATTTACACAGCGCAATGGCTGGTTTAATTGTCGTTTTCTCTGCAATCGGAGGCACGGTAGGTTCTATCATAACCGGTTTTGTATTTCAGGAATTCAGTGGGCAACAGGCGTTTTATCTTTCATTAATTCCGCTTTCGCTACTGATTGTTTCTGCAATTATCATGAATAAATTAAAAATAAATCCTAAAAAATAAAGATGAATAATCAACTATACATCAACGAAATTCAGACGCTTTTTGATGAGGTTCAAAGGTTACAAATTTTTGAAGACCAAAAAACAATGACAGATGCGGTTCCGTTATTTTCTGTTGTCGAAATTAATTCTAAATATGAAAAAGAAAAAAAGGCAGCAGGTTTTGATTTAAAACAATTTGTACTTTCTAATTTCGATTTTTTGGGAACTAAAATTTCAATTACAAGAGAAACACAATTACCGATTGATGAGCATATCGAAAAACTTTGGGATGAATTGACCAGAACAGCTTACGAAGAAAAGGGAACTTTGCTAAAACTTCCAAAGCCTTATGTTGTTCCTGGAGGGCGTTTCAACGAATTTTTTTATTGGGATAGCTACTTCATCATGTTGGGTTTGCAAACTTCCGGAAGAATAGAAATGATGGAAAATATCATTGAAAACTGTTCTTATTTAATTCAGACTGTCGGTTTTGTGCCGAATGCGAGCAGAACTCATTTTTTAAGTCGTTCTCAACCTCCGTATTTTTCGTTAATGCTTGATTTGCTTTTTGAAACAACGAAAGTTGAAAATATTTACATCAAATATTACGATACTTTAGAAAAAGAATACGCATTCTGGATGAATGGTGAAAAAGATCTGGAGAACGGTTCAAATATAAAAAGAGTGCTGAAAACTATTGATGGAGATATTTTAAACAGGTATTTCGACGAAGAAAACGAACCGCGTCCCGAAAGTTATTTAATTGATATTGAAGATAGTGAAAATGCAGGTGAAGAATTTTACAGAAACATAAGAAGTGCCTGTGAATCGGGTTGGGATTTTTCAAGCAGATGGTTTGTAGACGGAGATAAAATTCAGACAATTGAAACTTTAGATCTTGCTCAGGTTGATCTAAACAGCCTTTTATGGCATTTGGAAAACACTTTAGTAAGATCTTCATCGCTTCAAAATTTATCTGAAAAAGAAAAGTATTATTCAGAAAGAGCGACAGGCAGAAAACAGATGATCGATAAATATTTCTGGGATGAAAACTCTGGAACTTATAAAGATTATCACACGAAAAAAAATATAAAAACTTCGTCTGAGCATATTGCAGCTCTTTATCCTTTATTTCTTGGTTTGGCGAGTGGAGATCAAGCAAAATCGGTTGCTAAAAATATTGAAGAGAAATTTCTTTATCAAGGTGGATTGGTTACTACGACCAAAAATTCCGGTCAGCAATGGGATTTTCCTAATGCTTGGGCGCCTTATCAATGGTTGGGTTTTAAATCGATGAAGAATTATGGCTTTAATGATTTAGCTGAAAAAATTAAAACCAACTGGTCTTCAAACGTTGAAAGGGTCTATAGAAATACCGGAAAATTGATGGAAAAATACAATGCTTTAGATATAGAAACTGTTGCAGGTGGAGGAGAATATCCCAATCAGGACGGTTTTGGATGGACAAACGGTGTTTATCTTAAATTAAAACAAAATTAAAAACAAACTATATAAAAACAATTGGGCTATGAAAAACAAATCAATTTTTTTGCTTGCCGGAATTGCTACGCTTTATTTCAATAATACGTATGCTCAGGAAACTCCACAGGATTCTACAAGAACTGCATCTATTGATCAGGTGGTGATAACGGGAAACTCAAATCCTAAAAAGAAAATAGAATCCAGTACTGCAATTTCTACTTTTAGTGCCAAGGAAATTCAGAAACAAAACCCGATCAGTGCAGCAGCTTTGTTGCAAAGAGTTCCCGGTTTTGCGGTTGAGACTTCGGGTGGTGAAGTAGGAAATAACCTTTTTGCAAGAGGAATTCCTTCAGCTGGAGCATATGAATTTGTGCAGGTTCAGGAAGATGGTCTTCCGGTTTTTGAAGATGGAGCTTTACAGTTTGCAAATGCCGATAATTTTTTCCGTGTAGATAATTCTGTAAGTAGATTGGAAGCTTTAAGAGGAGGTTCAGGATCTATTTTTGCAACAAATTCTCCTGGTGGTTTGATCAACTTTATTACCAAGGAAGGCGGAAATGATTTCAAAGGAACGGCAAAACTGGAAACCAGTACTTACGGATTGATGCGTACTGATGTGAATGTTGGCGGAGCTTTGGTTCAGGATAAATTGTTTTTTAATGTAGGAGGTTTTTACAGAACAGATGACGGAATCAGAAAAACTGGTTTTAAGGCTAATCAGGGCGGACAAATCAGAATGAACCTGAAATATGTTTTCGATAAAGGGTACGCTAAAGTGTATTACAAAAAATTAGACGACAGAAACACCTTCTTTCTTCCGATTCCTTTGGTGCAAAATGGAAATGACCTTAAAGAATTTGCTGGTTTTGATGCCAATTATGGAACGTACAGCTACAGAAATATCAGTCAGTTAAATATTCCACAAGCGGGTGGAGGATTTTTCAGCAGAAACTTAGAAGACGGAATTCATCCTAAAGTTGATGTTTTAGGAGCTGAATTTAAATATGATCTGGGAGGAAATTTCTCTGTTTTAAATAAAACAAGATACACCAATATCAATATGAATTATACCGGAATTTTCCCTTCGGGAGGACCAACTTCGGCTGCAGATTTTGCGAGAAGTTATGGAATTACGGGGAACAATTTCCAATATTCTTCCGTAAGTTCTGGAGCGGTTATGAGTCCGGCTTTTGTTCAGAAATTAGGTTTCTGGGCGATTGATAAACAGATGAATAATTTTGTAAATGATTTACAGTTCAGCTATAAATTTGATAAAGGAAATGTAACGGCAGGTTTCTATAAATCTAACTGGAAATCTCATCAAAACTGGAACTGGAGCAATATTTTAGCAACTGCTTCAGACAATCCTGAGTTGTTAAATTTAGTTGATACTTCTCTTACGCCAAGCAGTACAGGGTATTCTAAAACATATAATGGAGTTACAGAAATGTCTTTCCTGTTGAGAGATTCTCAGGTTCAGGGAAGTTTGAATGATCTTTATGCGAACTTAGATTACAATATCACTGATCAATTAAGTTTCAACGGAGGAATTCGTTACAGCCGTGACTTCTACAAAGGTTATGGGGTAAACACTACTTCCGGAAATTTAAATAATTCAGGTTTAACAACAGACGGAACACACAGTTTCTTAACGACCACCGCAGATGATAACATGTCCGTTTTGGGAAATAAATTCACCTATTGGAATTATGATGTCAACAGAGTTTCTTTTACAACGGCTTTAAATTATAAAATTAATTCAGAAAACGCAGTCTATGCTCGTTTTTCTAATGGTTTCAGATCTCCGAATGAAGAAGCGTATTACAATAATATGACGGATCTTTCAGCGATAAAACCAGTAACGACCAATCAGTTGGAAGTTGGATATAAATATTACTCAAGAACGTTTGATATTGCAGTGATCCCGTTCTATTCTACGTTGAAAAACCTATCGTTTACCGATGTTTTCTCTGATGGAACTTCAGAAAATAAATTTGCCAACACCATCAATTTTGGGGTAGAACTGGAAGGTTATGCGAGATTGTTTAATAATTTGTTGGAAGTAACTTTCAACGGAACTATTCAAAATCCGAAATACAAAGATTTTGTAGGAAACAATGCAGATGGAACGACATTTAATTATGATGACAACACGGTAAGAAGAATGCCTAAGTTTTACTTTAATATTGCTCCGGCTGTGAATATCACAAAGCAATGGAGAGCGTATGCAAGTGTAAATTATTACGGAAAACGTTTCCAGGATGAGAAAAATGCGCAGACATTACCATCATTCTCAGAAGTAGGAGCAGGAACTTCTTATCAATTGGGAAAAATCAGATTTGCGGTTGATGGAACGAATATCTTCAACACCATCGGAATCACAGAAGGTGACCCAAGAGCTGGATCTCCATCTGGTGACGGAACGATTATGGCAAGACCGATTATGGGCGCAGCGGTAAGGGCTTCAATTACTTTAGACTTTTAAATTAGTTTCTTCATATAAAGATAAAACCGGCAGAGATTTTCTGACGGTTTTATTGTTTAATATTTTGTTGAGACTTAAAATATTCATTTTGTCATTCAGTAGGACTCTCGGTGAGGATTGTTTGATTCATTTTTGAGATCTAGTTTCCTACGGAATGGCAAACTCTACGTTAATAATTTAATTAAAAATTAACCCGCTGTGCATTCTGAATAAACTTTAAATGCCTAATATTTAAACTATTGTGTTTCTTTGTTAAATGAAATGCCTTTGTTTATCTAAAAAAAGAAGTCTATCTGAATGAG